>NZ_JACJPX010000064.1 GCF_014696315.1 Calothrix membranacea FACHB-236 | reverse complement strand
CAAGCCCTTATTTTTTCGTATAGACTAGCTGATTGGCAATGCTTGCATTTGCAGCCTAAAAGCTAGTCACAGCAAGGCTTTGATAGTTATCGGAGATGTCTATTAAGACCTTTTTCAATCTGGTCTTTAAGCTGACTGACCCAGTGTAATTGTTCTGTATTGCAGTAGCCCAAGCTTTCAGCAATAATGAAAGCGCTTTTCGTCTCTGCTAAAGAGCCACGAGAAATATACATAAAACGCAATCTATCTAAATAGTGATAGCGCCCGTAACCCTCAGCTATGTTGAGTAAAATACTAGCTGATGCTCTGCGTAATTGATCGCTCAAATTGTAACGTTCAAAATCGGGTAAACTATCAGCCAGTCGATAAGCTGCTTTTAGTAGCTTGAGGCTATCTTGATAGAAGCCTAAAGTTTCAAAACCCCTATCTCCCATATCATCCCAATCTAAAGTTTCTCAATTTTATGAGACATTCTTCCTAACACCCAATCCCTAGTCCCCAATCCCCAGTCCCCAATCCCCAGTCCCCAGTCCCCCCATTCCCTATAATCCCTGAGACTGTAACAATAGTGATGGCAACAGCTTGGATTATGATCTACCAGTGAACGTTCCTACTAGCATCTCGGCACAAACTCAGTCTCGGAAAGCGGAACATATTCGTATCTGTTTAGAAGAAGATGTTCAATGTCATGAAATAACTAGTGGATTGGAACGCTATCGTTTCAGCCATTGTTGTTTACCAGAATTAGACCGCAATGATATTGATATCAGTACTAATTTCTTAGGAAAACACCTAGGCGCGCCTCTGCTCATATCTTCCATGACAGGGGGAACTGAAGAAGCGGGAATTATTAACCGTCGCTTGGCAGAAGTGGCTCAAGAGTACAAAATTGCAATGGGTGTGGGTTCCCAGCGTGTAGCGGTGGAGAAACCCCAGGTGGCTGAAACTTTTGCGGTTCGCAAGTATGCGCCTGATGTGTTGTTACTGGCGAATTTGGGGGCTGTGCAACTTAACTATAAATATGGCATAGCTGAATGTCTGCGCGTTATCGAGATTCTGGAAGCAGATGCTTTGATTTTGCACCTGAATCCCCTACAAGAATGCATTCAACCCAAAGGCGATACTAATTTCCGAGGCTTACTTGACAAAATTTGTATATTATGCAATGAACTACCAGTACCAGTGATTGTCAAGGAAGTAGGTAATGGGATTTCCGCAGTTATGGCAGAAAAACTGCTAGCGGCTGGAGTTAAGGCGATTGATGTGGCGGGTGCAGGGGGTACATCTTGGGCTAAGGTGGAAAGCGAACGGGCGGATAATGCTTTGCAACGGCGTTTAGGCAAGACTTTTGCTGATTGGGGTTTACCCACGGCAGATTGTATAACAGCAATTCGAGCGATCGCACCGGATATACCATTAATCGCTTCAGGTGGGTTGCGTCATGGATTGGATGTGGCAAAAGCGATCGCACTGGGAGCAGATATCGCCGGTTTAGCGATGCCATTCTTGCAAGCAGCCGCCGTATCCGAAGCCGCAGTGAAGGATTTAGTTGAGGTATTAATTGCCGAAATCACAACAGTTTTATTCTGTACTGGTAACGCAACTTTAGAACAATTAAAGCTTTCTGGAAGTTTACAACGGATACAATAGTGATTGTGTATGTAAACACACAGATGGAAATTTTCAGGGTGAATTGTAAGGGATTGGGGACTGGTGACTGGTGACTAGGGACTAGGGACTAGGGACTGGGGATTGGGAAAAGGATTTTCTTCCCTTGGTTGATTCCATGTGGGGCTAGCTTAACAAGTTTTGCGTTATTTATAGTTCATCATTCATATTTCATACTTCATACTTCAGCCTTTATCCTTCTATGCGTACTTTTTTTCAACAAACCTTTGCTAGCTTGGTTGGCAGCTTATTAGGACTTATTATTTTCAGTGGTATTGGCACTACTGGACTATTTTTATTGCTATTTGCAGCTGCTAGTTCTAAAGATACGGGGCCGGAAGTCAAAGATAAATCTATGATTGTTTTTGACTTATCAATGAACATCACTGATGGCGAACCGAGTTCTGATGGCTTTATTCAAAAGGTAGTCTCAGGTGTAGAAGAAAACAGAATGGGACTTCGCAGCGTTTTGGATACTTTAGAAAAAGCGCGACGCGATCCAAGAATTGTCGGTATTTACCTAGATGCAAGCCAGACTGGAAGTAATGGTGCAGGTTATGCATCCTTAAAGGAAATTCGCCAAGAATTGCAGCAGTTTCGTGCGGCGGGGAAAAAGGTAATAGCTTATGGTAAGGACTGGGAGGAAAAGGATTATTATCTCAGTTCCGTAGCAGATACCGTTGTCCTGAATCCCTTGGGGATGATGGAAGTTAACGGTTTAAGTTCTCAGCCAATGTTTCTAGCTGGTGCATTAGAGAAATATGGGATTGGCGTGCAGGTTGTCCGCGTCGGTAAATTTAAAGGCGCAGTTGAACCGTTTATATTGAAACAATTGAGTCCAGAAAACCGCCAACAAACGCAGAAATTGTTAGATGATGTTTGGCGAGAATGGCGCAGTGCTGTCGGTGCAAGTCGGAAAATGGGCGGAGAAAAATTACAGGCGATCGCAGATAATCAAGCAGTATTAGAAGCACCACAAGCGAAATCTAATGGTTTAGTAGATCGGGTAGCTTATGTTGATGAAGTGGTTAGCGATTTGAAAAAGCTAACCGATAGCGATAAAGATGATAAAACCTTTCGCCAAATTAGCCTGAGTGAGTACGCCCAAGTTCCTGGTAAATCATTAGGTGTAGAACGCAAATCGAAGAATAAAATTGCTGTAGTCTATGCAGAAGGCGAGATAGTTGATGGTAAAGGCGGCGATGGTGAAGTTGGAGGCGATCGCTATGCGAAAATATTCAATAAACTCCGCCAAGATGATGATGTCAAAGCTGTGATTTTGCGGGTTAATAGTCCTGGTGGTAGCGCCACAGCTGCTGAAGTCATGCAACGAGAAGTACGATTAACTCGCCAAGTCAAACCAGTAGTAGTCTCAATGGGAGATGTCGCCGCCTCTGGTGGTTACTGGATAGCTAGCGATTCCAACCGGATTTTTGCGGAACCCAATACAATTACAGGTTCTATTGGCGTATTTGGCTTACTGTTCAACGGACAAAAATTAGCCAATGATAACGGTGTCACTTGGGATTCCGTGAAAACTGGACGCTATGCAGATAGTCAAACCGTTTCTCGCCCTAAATCGCCCGAAGAGTTAGCACTTTATCAGCGCAGTGTTAACCGCATTTACAATATGTTCCTCAATAAAGTATCCCAAGGTCGCAAACTCCCAGGAACAAAGGTTGCAGAGATTGCTCAAGGTAGAGTTTGGTCTGGTACAGCCGCCAAAGAAATTGGTTTAGTCGATGAAATTGGCGGTTTGAGTGCAGCTATAGAATATGCAGCCAAACAAGCAAAACTCGGTAAAGATTGGCAAGTCAAAGAATATCCTCAAAATAGCAGCTTTGAAGAACGCTTTTTTGGCTTATCTACACAAGAAGCGCGCAGTATTTTAGGGATTCCCAAGGCGCAAGTTAAACAATCTAATCCCCTCACCGCAGAATTTGCGAAACTCCAAGAGGAATTATCTGTTTTGCAAAAGATGAACGATCCCCAAGGAGTGTACGCACGTTTACCCTTTAACCTCAAAATTGAGTAGCAACCCAATGGGATGAATTTTGTTGTGGGTAAAAATTCAGCAGTAGGTGGAATGCACTTATTTTTAGCAAGATTTAGCTCCCTGACTTTTTCAATAAAGTCAGGGAGATGTGCAGCAGCTTTTGCTTAAGTAAGTGCTGTTCAAAAGTCGTGTCATATGAAGGGTATTTTGTTGTTGTACTCTTGAACCCTTTTCTGGTAAGTTGTATATCAGTCAATTCTAAGACTTATTTAATAAACGAACAGCGATCGCGTACCTGCGCGCTGTATTGTTTTCGCATATTCTCAGAGGTGATATGTAAGGCCAAGAAGTATTTAATAAGGCTTATTCCATTAGACATGATACTCAAGGTTGATGCGAACTCAAGAGTATTTTGAGCATTATAAAAATAAATTTAAATTTAATCTTTTTAATCTTTTGGGGTAAAAATGGTGAGAAAAGCCGAGTGGAAAACCTTGAGAGAAGAGAGTACCATACTTGCAGCTAAGAATTTTTTAGCTGCAATGGATAATGGTGCGACAACTGAAAAATTACAGTTTATTGCCAGCGCCGCCGGAGATATTACGCTGTTTTGGCATCTGATTGGCAATCCCGAAGAGATTCCTTTAGAAGTGATTGGCAGCGAAATGTAAATAGATACGCTTCCCCTAGATGCAAAAGTGGGATTTTACCTATTGAAGGTGTAGCTTGTTCCGTGTTGAGTGCGATCGCCAACTAAAAATTACTCAACACGAACAAGCGTGTTTGTCATTTTTCCCCAATCCCTAGTCACCAATCCCCAGTCCCTCAAATATTAAAATTCTTCCAAACCCAGTTGAATAAAGCGTTCAATTACTGGATCGACTTCCGATCTAACTTCTATAACTTCTGTACTCGCATCCAGTTCAATAATCTCACTATGATGCTCAAGACTTTGTTCAATGGACTGAAAAAGTGGTTGCATTATTAACTGCGGCTGTGGTTCTTCATGTACAGGAATTGATGAAGCAGCAGGTAATAGTAGTAGCCTTGGTGTTTGGCGTTTAGATTTAGGCTTGAGTTGCCTAATTTGTGCTGTTGCGCCAAGTCCCAGCATGGCACCAGCAACAGTATACATAGTAGTTTGATTCAAATATTGTGCGCCTAAATATCCCAGCCCTATTGCAGATACGGTGGCGGTGATGCTTCCCAGGATGATTTGCTCTTGTTTCAATGTCTTGCCCCTGATTTTTTTGGTAGTTTTTACTCTCTGGGTAGATGTAAGGTTAATTACAGCGATCGCTGTCGAAACACTACCTTAAGTGCAAATAATCCTAGCAGTCAAGCAGTCCTAAGGGGATGAGGGGAAAGGGGCAGGGGGCAGGGAAAAAGGGGAAAGAAGGTTAATTTACAGTTGTAAATATGTGTTCAAAGAAAGCTGTGATTGCTGACCAAGCGGAGGTAGCAGCAACGGAATCATAGCGATAACCATCATCACGCATGAAAGTATGCTCTGCTTCGTACAAGAGAACTTGATGCGGGATACCAGCGTTTTCCATTGCTGTGATTAAAGTGTGGCGATCGCTTTCTGGAATATGGGGGTCAAGGGTGCCAAAAACCATGAGCATTTCGCCTGTGATTTCTCCCACCCGTGTAATTGTATCAGCGACTCCCTGACCTAACTTACCGCTGGGAATGCCTGTAGGGTAACAACAAGCTATTGCTTTCATTTCAGTTTGGAAGGCGGCGCGAAAGGCTAAATGACCGCCAATACAAAAGCCGAGAGTGCCGATTTTTCCGGTAGCAACTGCACTGTCAGCTTTCAGAAAATCAATCACAGCACGAGTATCTGCATCATAAGCTGCGATCGCAGTTCGGCGGGCATTGTCATTACCCCGCATTCTCCCTAAATCATCCGGCTCAATCACGTGACCAATTGCTTCAGTGCGGTGAAAAATTTCTGGTGCTGCAACTACATAGCCAAAACCCGCCAGGTAGTTAACCAAACGAATCATCGCACCACCTAACTGATAAATGTCGCTATAAAATACAATACCTGGGTAGGTGCCGCTGGGTTTGGGAGATGCGAGATAAACGCGCATTAAACTGTCATCGACTCTCAACTCAACATTGCGTTTAACTATCTGCATTTTTTATCTCCACAATCAAAAATACCTGGGTCAGGCTAATTGTGGCAAATAAATTGCCATGATTTTGAATACTTCGTCACTTTCCAGTCACATTTGCTTGTCATGCTCAAAAGTAATCGCTATCAAGGCAATGTACGGGCTACACCAGCAGATTGACTTCAGATAGAAGTTAATAAAAAAAGTAATGAGTAATGAGTAGGAAATTTACTTATTACTCACTACTTATTACTCATTACTTGAATTTTGATATTAGCACCTTGGTAGCGATCGCTCAAATTTCACTAATAAATTAAGCGAGAGGTAAATCCTATGTCAACCAATGAACTTTTACAACAGATAAACCCTCATCTTCCAAATTCCCTGAGAATGAATTCACTTAGAACTAGGCTGATTTTAGAACAAACTGATGTAGAGACTTTTCCTATAGAAAATATTGATAGCTCTACTAATATTGAAGCAAGTTTAATTGTAGGGCCTATTGCATTTTTAGCAATGGCAGGGATAGTTTTTTATCATAAGCTCAAGATTGAGCGGGAATTTCACAAAATCAATGTATCACATGAATATCCCTGTCATAATTGTCGATTCTTCTCACGCAGTAAGTATCTTCAATGTGCGGTAAATCCTTCGGATGTTTTAACAAAAGCGGCAATTGATTGCCGTGATTACCAAGCTCTAGAGACTAAAAAAGGTATTTGGTGGTCACTAATCTTTGATGAGAAAGAAATATAATTCAAGCATATAGGGAATTAAGTAACGTGTTTAGTAAATACAATTATATAAATATAATTTTGCGGAATATGGGTTTGAATTATTGATAGGGAATTTTGCCACACAACAATTCACATGATTGATGTGGAATTAATCTTGCTTGTGGTTGTTAGATGGAGAATTTTTAGCATCATTGGCTTTATTGATTTGTGATTGGTGTTTTAACCAAGTTATCAAAGCTTCAGAAATTTGCGATAAATTATCTTCTAACTTTGGTGAAATCTCTAATGGTAAACTTCCAGAACGCAAATGCAAAGAGCGTTGGGGAAAAGGAACATGAATATTTTTATCTTGGAGAATCTCATCAATGCGAAAATATAAGTCGCTCTTAATTTGAAACTGCTTTCTGGGTTTGATAATCCAAACCAACAACTGAAAATTTAAATGATCTTCACCATATCCTTTAAACCAAACAAGAGGTGCTGGTTTTTTTAAAACATCATGATTTTCACGTGCTGCTTCTAATAATGCAGCGCGTATATTATTGATACTTGTACCGTAAGCCACACGCACAGGTACTACTAAACGCGATGTTGCTCTTTGATAGTTCCAATTAACTACTTCTGTATCTAATAAGCGAGAATTTGGCACAATTACTACTGTGTCATCTAAAGTGCGAATGTGAGTACTGCGAGCATTTAACCTCTCGACTGTTCCCATAAATTCGCCAATTTCTACAAAATCTCCAACTTCAATAGCACGCTCAAAAGTAATGACAAAACCACTAACTAACTCTTTAGCAACTCCTTGCAAACCAAACCCAATCGCCACACCTAAAACACTGGCTACTATAGCTAGAGAACTAATGTCTAATCCCCAAATTTGTAGCAGCACAACTGTACCGATAAAAATCAGACTGTAATTAATTGCAACTGCAATTGATTCTTGAACGCCACGGCTGACATTAGTGATGCTGAGTACACGCGATCGCAGTAGATTAGTTATAGTACTCGCAATTGCTAACACACCAAAAAATAAGCTAATAAAAACAATTATATTGATTACTGAATAAGAACTTTTCCCCAGATTGATTACTGGTGATGTTAAACTCATCCACAGAATATTAGCAATGCGTCGGCTCCATTCTCGCGTCAAGGGGAATAAGTCAGTAATATAAATCAATGTACCTATCCAGAGGAGCGATCGCACTGCAAAAAGCGTCAATTTGAGAAACAATTCTATACTTCTCGGTTGCGCCCCTGTTTCTGGGTGATTCGCTTCTGTGGGAACCAGTCTGCGTAACCAATAGCGCCCAACCCTACCTAAAATTATATGGAGTGCGATCGCACTTAATAAAGAAAGAATTACTAATAATATTGCTCGCCAAAAATAACTTAATCTGCGTTCTTCTTGTCCTTGCTGAACTGCTTCTGTAATTCGTTGCGCCCAAATTGTAGCTTGTTCCTCTTTTGTTCTGCCAGTTGGAATATCTTGTTGCGTTACTGTCAGTAAATGGCGGCTATTAACTAAAATTACAGGTAATTGATTAATTTCTACAATCTCTACTTTAACAGGATTTGGAGAGCTAACTGCTTCTTTTAAAATTAAATTAGCATCAGCCGCACGATTTTCTGCACTAAACTGTCCTGATTCTGTAACTTCAAATAATTTGTTTCCATCGATTGTGATAATAGCTGTTGGTATTAATTGAGCTTGTAACTGCATTTCAGTAGCTACAAGCCATCCTATTATTATCATTACGAAAATCACAAGAGTAGCAATAGCTTTTTGAAATAGACGCAAGCTTTTCATAAACGAATAAAAATTATTGTGCTTAACTTACTTAAATTTTATTTTTCATTATTCAATAATTGTCATGCCAATTGAAATAATGTTTGTGATAGATAAATTATTTGTAGGGGCACGGCACTAGTAAGATATTGGATATGCCAAAAGATTGTGGATGCCGTGCCCTTACCTAACCATCTGTCGCGTTCTTTTTTCAAAATAGTATAAGTAAATAAAACTACTATTACCAAAAAAGGAGTATTCATATATCTATCAATAGTTTTGCTTAATTTATTATTTTTATATCAAAAGGAATAAATCTTGTTTTATACAAATTTGGTAAAGATGTTTCCGCATACATCATTACATTATTACCAAAATATTAATTCGTAAATCTTAAGTAGGGGAGCCACTGCGTTGCGCGGGTTTCCCGGATTGTAGCAAGTGGTATTGTGTTACGGCTATGAAAGGATATGGGACGTAGAGACAATGAAATTTAGCCGTAAAGCACCGCTGCGTGGATGGGTTATTAGGCGTTAGGATAGTAATTTAATAACAAATCATATCAGAAATAAGCACCTAACACACCTTACAATAATTTTTTTACGTTATAAATAACCTCGGAATTAGTAAAGAAGCTTAAAAATTAAATACGGTTCTAATCGTACCCACAAAAATATCTTTATTATCTTGGTTATGATTAGGGTTTGTGAGATACATAACCCCAGGAATGAGGGTAATATTCTCAGTCAAAGGGTATTGATAGAAAGCTTCTATATGTAAACCAGTGCCTAAATCTTCACGGCTAGCAATCGTATTGTTAATTACTTTTGGTGGCATTCCTAAGCCTAAACCACCTACAGCGTTAGCTTTAAATAAATCAGGAAAAGCAAAATTTACTGCATAGTTAATAATATCAGCATTGCCAGCAATACCATCAACTCGTTCAGCGTTAATATATCCAAACCAGCTACTTACAGCAAACTTTGGTGTAACTCTCCATAAAGCTTCTACACCATAAGCATTGGATATTAACGGTACATTTGCACCAAAGGGAATATTAGCAGAAGTGCTACCTGTACGATGGAGTAAATTGCCATCAGGGGAATAATTGCGGAGATAAGTTAAAGCTAATTCTAAATTTTTTGTAGGTGCAACAGAAATTTGTGCTAAAGCGCTATAGGTTCCGCCAAATAGTCCTTGATTAATATCATTGGTATTTTCAGCTAAATATCCCATATCAAGACGAATAGCTGAGTTTAATTTATAAACTGCTGCGACACCAGCCGGACTGATAAATCCAATGCGATAAATGGGATTGCGTTCTAAAAAGCGAGAAGGAGAACCTTTAGCACCACCAAAGCTGGCAAAATATGGATTTAAGACTGTGGCGTAGTAGTGATGGGATGTAGCGTTAGCAAAGAGATAAAAGTTGAGATTGTCGCCTACAGGGAAACGGTATTCTAACAAATTGACATCGAGATTATTGTTAGTATTGCCGACTTCAAAAGAAAGGCGCGTCATATTAGTATTAGAAGCACCATTAAAATTGGGGACTCGATCAGAAGCTTGGAGACGAACTAATAATCTATCTTTACCTGTAAAGCTAGTAATTAAATTCAGTCTTGTGCGGTAATTTGCTGCAATATTGGAGTCAATTTGAGTATCTGGATTACCATCGGCTGTATCTCCAGTTAAATCACTAACAACAGCGACAAGTGAAACGCTTAATTTAGTCGTGGTGGAAAATTGTTGAGATTGCAAATCCGTAATTTTCTTTTCCAAACCTGCAACACGATTTTGTAATGTAGCTAACTCCGCCGCAAATTCTGTTTGCAAACGTTGCATAGTTGAGATATCGGCTTGCGCCATTGGTTGCTTAATGGTATTGAGACAAGCATTTAACCCAGATGCAAATTCATGGCGAGTTAAAATGCGATCGCCTGCGTAAATTTGATGAGAATATCCTGTAATGCAGCCATACCGTTGCATTAAAGATTGCAGCGCCACAAAAGCCCAATCCGTTGGTTGCACATCCGATAACTCAGATACTTGAGTGATTTCAGCCGTTGATTGTTCATTGAGTGTAAAATTTTGCTCTCCATCTGTGGATGCATTAGCTGGTAAGGTAACCGCAATGACGGCATTGATCATTAAGGGAATAATAGGGAAACAGTCGGAAACGCTCAAGCTGGTATCTTTATTTATGATTTTCGATATTTTATGATACTTGAGTTTGTAAAGAATCAATTTCCAGAAACAGCCCTTGAGATTGAAAGACTCGAAACACTAGGATTTCATCAGCGTACTCTCAGCTGGTTATTAGCGCTTGACGAAGAGACAGCACAAACAGCTTGCTGGTTAATGGGAAAAGTCGGTAATGATGATGATGCTGATGCAATGGTTAGTATTCTGTCCAGTCAACGCAGTGAATTATGGATGTATGCTGCAACTGCGCTGAGTCTCATTGCTACTGAAAGACATTTGACTTCTTTATTATCGATTCTAAGTAGCAGTCCCCACGCAAATCAGAAAGAAAGTGCAGCATACGCGCTTTCTTTCCTGACAAAATGCCAAGTAAATTCACAAGTAATTGATATACTGACTCAAGTAGCTGCTAACAATAGCGAAAATCCCTCTGTGAGAGCGCAAGCATTAGAAGGACTGGGGAATAAGCTTTCTGAAGAATTACCACAGGATTTATATCAACGTGCTGTGACTGTGATGATTCAATGCTTAGACGATGCTGAAGCTGAAGTGAGGTTTTGGGCTTGTTTTGCTGTAGGCGCTATTCGTGCAAAGGATGCATTACCTAAACTGCAAGTATTAGCACAGACCGATGATGCTATTGTGCCTTTATGGTGGTCTGTAGGTAAAGAAGCAGAAGATGCGATCGCTCTCATTAACGGCGATGAGCCACCATTGGGTAAACCCCTTTAATAGATATCAAGTCCAAATTAATTTGGCAACTTATGGGATAAAAGTTTGCTATTTAGACTGCCTCATTAACATAGTATTTTTTACTAAAATGTATGCTCAAAAGCAGTATATAAATTTACACTATTGCCTTGAAATCAAAACTTAAAAAGATTTTGGCAAAATGGCAGAATTCTGCATATATAAGCGCTTAACTTATAAAAAATCACCTCAACTTAATCTTGTGATGAGTGAAGGTATTGATATTAGGAAAATGTTATGACAACACGAATTTTACGCGGAATTACCTATACTGTTGAAAAGGTAATAGGTGATGGTCAAAATATACAAGGTACAAGAGGAAATGATTGGCTAGAGGCTCCAGGTGACAACAATTTCATCAGTACTGGTAAAGGAAATGATGTTATTGTGGCAGGACTTGAATTTCTGGGCATTACTAATAATTACCCACCATACGCTGGACAAGCCATCGTATGGAAAACCCCTGGAGTAAATGACAATACCATCATCGCTGCTGGTGCAGGTGATGATTATGTTGTTGTCGGCGGAGGGAATTATGTGATTGATTTAGGAAATGGCAACAATATCTTCGAGGCATCTGGTGGCAGTAATATTCGCTTATCGGCAGGAAATGGTAATGACATCATTGATGCAGGAAACATTGGCAATTACCAAGTTGATGCTGGTGGAGGAAATAATTGGGTTTATTTAGGAGCAGGGAATTCTTGTGTATCGGCTGGTGCAGGTAACGATATCATCACCAGAAATAGTTTTGAAAACACAAGTCAGCTTTTTACTTATATTTTTCCAGAAGATGGTAGTACACCACAACCTTACAAACAGGTGATTGATGCTGGGAATGGTGACAACCAGATTGAACTGTCTGTCTTTGGGCAAACAAATATTCGCACAGGCTCAGGGCAAGATTTTGTTTTAGCATTATCTTTGAGTACATCATTTGGGCTTGAAGTAGTCAATCCTGATGTCGTAGATATTCTTACTGGCAGTGGCAATGACACTGTAATCACGATTGACACAAAAAGCTTAATTAACACAGGAGCAGGGGATGACTTGATTATTGCTGGATCTGGAGATGATACCATTTATGCCGGCAGTGGACGAAATGTGATTAATCTTAGAGGTGCTTCTATCTCAATTCCTAATCCTGTATTTGATCTTGGATTTTACTACAATAAGCAGATACCTGCACCTCCGGTTCAAGGAGGTGGAAACGATACTGTTTACCTTGAAAGCGGTCGTAATACAGTGATTTTGGGTAGTAATGGCTTTGCTACAATCTATGACTTTGATCGCAATGATAAATTATCTATCAGTGGGTTAGATGTGACTCTCTCCTGCGTGGGAAATGACACATTGATTAGTTCAGGTAGCTCTTGTTTGGGAATTCTCAAAGAATATACAGGTTCAGTAGCTTTGGTATAACAGCTGATTACTGATATATAGCAAAGTGCATTTTGCAAGCCAATTGCTCGGTGAATTTACAAACCATAATTATGGGACTTGGGAACTTTTATCAATCATGAAAAGAGGATGTTCCCAGTTGAGCGATCGCATTACTTTATAGATTACACCAAAGTATAAGTTACGCCATTAGATCGCACTTTATACCGCCTTTTGCACAATGTCACCAACAGCGATTGAATGCATAGGCTGACATTGTTAATGTATCGCCCTGCATTGGCAATGTATCGACTTACATTGTTAATGCATCGCTCTACATTGGCAATGTATCGCCCTACATTGTTAATGTATCGGCTTACATTGTTAATGCATCGCCTTACATTGTTAATGTATCGGCTAACAACAGTATATGTAGTAGTGTGGCAAGGCTCACCTGTGTCAAATTAACGTAAAACCCGCTTGGTTGCAAGGTTTTGCCCTCACCCCCAGCCCCTCTCCCACCAGGAGAGGGGAGCAAGAGATTTAATTCCCCTTCTCCTGCGGGAGAAGGGGTTAGGGGATGAGGGCGCGAGGTATTTGTACAACGCCCGCCCGCCCTATATAGCTTTTAGCTTAGTTGACACCAATGGCAAGATGCCCATCCCACAAGAGTTTTTTTCATGCGCTATTTTAGTCTTGTCAGTCCAGTAACGTGCGTTACCGATGAGATATTATCCGTGAAAATCTAAGATGATGCCATCCTTGGCACGCATATAAAGTACTGGTGTAGCAAAGTCGCGTTGATTTAATCCGACTTCCTGAGAGAT
This sequence comes from Calothrix membranacea FACHB-236, assembly GCF_014696315.1. Taxonomy (GTDB): domain Bacteria; phylum Cyanobacteriota; class Cyanobacteriia; order Cyanobacteriales; family Nostocaceae; genus Aulosira; species Aulosira membranacea. Next base: position 32,930 of record NZ_JACJPX010000064.1, on the reverse strand, counting down.
GGCGTTGCGGGTTGTTTGGATAGCAGTGTCTACGGGATAGCCGAGAGCCAGGGTGCGGTAAAATTCATCAGCAAAAATCTTGGCGGTGGTGTCACGGATAGAATATTGCATCGCCACTACCGCAGGTATTCCCCGTTGTACGAGATTGGGTGCAATTCCGGTAAAGATTTGCTGTTCTGACACCTCTGCGCCTTTACAGGAATTGAGTACAGCTAACCCCAAGCTACGGTAGCCTAAGAAGAAGTTGGCGAAACTTTCTTCATCCATCAATTTAGCTTGCTTATTGTTATCTTCCAGGGCAATGTAGCCTTTGTTGTCTTGAAAAACACCATGCCCGATGAAGTGGAATATATTATAGGGTTTTTCGCGTAGCTTTTGATTAATGTTGCGGGTGGTAGCTTCTTTGATAATATCTAATTCTATTTGACCTACTTTGATGTGTGTTTCCAGGGCTGAGTTAATTAGCGTTGCTTCGCCAGTTGCGTCTAATGGATCTAAGTCAGTAGGAGATGAAATGACGAGTAGCACTTTTAGGGGTAATTTGGCGGCTCTGATATCGCGTTTTTGCAGGGGAACATCAATATAGCGAGACAGCACTGTTTGGATGTTGTTTCCTAAAAAGGTATTGGTTTCTGCGTCATAAAGGAATTCCCAGGGGAGTGCGGCTAATTGGGGAGATTGAAATATTAAGCGCAAACGAACGCTTTCTTGATTTGCTTCTGCCCCTGCCATTGTGGCATGGAAGCGAGCGTTAATTTGGTTGGGAAACAGCGCTTGGTAAAGTTGGTTTCCTAAACTTTTGAGTAATTTATCATTTGTTTGGTTCAACTTGATTAGTTCTAAGGTTAGTTCAATTGCGTTCATGTCTAAGCGGAATTCAGCCGAAACATCACCTTGTTCTGAAGAGGCGCGAATTTGGTTATTTTTATCAACTAATATTTGAAAATCTTGGTATTGCATTATCCGACTTTCATTTGGTAATTCTTGATTAGCTACATTAGCTACATCTTTTAAGAGTTGGTTTCTAGGGTTTGAGTCAAGTGCAGCGTTAATTAAATCTTCAATCCAATTTTCAGCTTTTGATGTTTTGATTAAATTAAAAACAATCTCTTTTAAGTTACTACCTCCTACAATCATATCTAGACTTTTATCTAATTCAAATAATAACATTTGCTCTAGTGAAGCCTTATCAGGAAAAGCATCTAATAAAGCCTCTGCTAATTTTTTCAGTTGTTGACCGGATAAATTCATATTTTCCAATATAGTTTCTTCAATTGAGGGTGAATGAAAAATTTCATAGTTATAAAACTTGTAACGCTCTTGAATCTTTGAAATGATATTCTTTGCATCGTCTATGCCAGTTAATCGTAAATTCCACATTTCAGGAAGTATTTCAGAGTTACACATTTCTCCTAATGCATCTGCGGCAAATCTACGCACCCAATAATCTTGATCATTCAAAGCATGAATCAATACTGCTACCGCCTGGCTATCTTTGATTTCTCCTAATGCTCTTGCGGCATAACTACGCACCGAATAATCTTGATCATTCAAAGCATGAATCAATGCTGCTACCGCCTGGCTATCTTTGATTTCTCCTAATGCTTTTGCGGCAAATCTACGCACCCAATAATCTTGATCATTCAAAGCATGAATTAATGCTGCTACCGCCTGGCTATTTTTGATTTCTCCTAATGCTTTTGCGGCAAATCTACGCACCCAATAATCTTGATCATTCAAAGCATGAATTAATGCTGCTACCGCCTGGCTATCTTTGACTTTTCCTAATGCATCTGCGGCAGTTCTACGCACTTCAGAATCTTGATCATTCAAAGCATGAATCAATGCTGCTACCGCTTGGCTATCTTTGATTTCTTCTAATGCATCTGCGGCAATCTTACGCACATCAGAATCTTTATGTTGTAGTCCATTGGTTAAAAATGCAACCCCATGCCCAGAGCGCGTACTTGCTAAAAACTCTATCTTGAGCGATTCAGAAACTTCTAACTCTAGAATTAAATCAACAGTTTTCTTTTGAAACTCCGGCTTTACCTCTCCTGCTAACCTTGCCCCTAACTCCAAATCTACCTCTAGAGCTAACTTCACTACCTCTACTGCTGGCGCTTCTTTCTCCACTAAAGCTAACAACAACGCTAAGGGTTCTGTCCACTTTAAATAATTCAGATAATCCCGTTGCAACTGTTCATTACTAATATGGGGAAGCTTCTGAAGTAGGCATTCAGCAGCGTAGTATTCCTGAATCAACTGGTGGCGAAACTCTATTTTTTCATTGCTACTAATTTGGATTAAATGATGCTTGAGTAAATCTTTCAGCAATTCTTTGGCGCGAGTAGGCGGATAATCAACTTTTCCTTCCAGAAACTTCGTCAAAATTTCTTCCGCCTCAAGCCTATCAATGATGACTCGCAATTCTGTTGGCGTTTCTCCGTGCATCATGGTGAAAGCCAATGCTTCCAATGACTGCTTCCACCAGCCGCGCAACTCCTCAACTACTGGAACATCATCTTTGATTTTGTCGGCATAAAATTGCGTAAACTGGCGAAACACCAAACCTAAATTTGGCGGTATATCGTTTGTTTGTTGAAATAAATCACACAGCATCCACAGCAGCAAAGGCGTTTCCCCAAAGGAGCGCAATCTTTCACCTAAGCGCTGTAGCATTTCCTCACCTGTTTCGGGCAAATAGGCGCAGATAAACTGCTGCATCTGTTCTTCGGTTAGGGGTTGCATTTCCAGCTTTTGCTCAATCCCCAAATCGCCACCTATCCCCAAATCTCGCGTAGTGAAAATCATTGGCGTTTTGGGGTGATTTTCCCGAAAAGTTTTTAATTCTCGCCTTGCTTCTTCATTAGGTAACTCGTTTACTCCATCTACAAGCAGCAAAAATTGCCGGTTACGCAACAAGGTTTTGATTTCTACATCTATATATAATCCATGCCGTTGCAAAAAATTTTGTATCAAATCCAGCACTGAAGTTGTGTATTGCCGCAACTCCACCAGCACGGGTATGCACCCCGCATCGCCTAGAGATTTTGCTTTCTCGGCTTCTTCCAACAACAGCCGCGCTAAGGCTGTTGATTTGCCTGAACCTGGTTTGCCTACAAGTAATACATGATTCTCTGCATATTTACGTAACCCTTCCTGCACTGGTAAGCGTTCTGTATTTTCCTGCGCGTCACCTAGTTTGTCTTGCTTCGGCGACACCGTTGCTACCATCAAGCCCTCAAACGGTGAGTTTTGTCTACGCCCTTCTACATCTGTAATGGTGTACTTTTCCCACCAATGTTGGTAAGTGTGGCAGACTGATTCTAGGTAATGTTGAAAATCAGCGTTCATGCAGGAAGTTGACCGAGCAAGGGCTAAAATTGTTGCTTAAGCTCTATGAATAATCAGTATAAACTCTAATTTTCAACCGATGGGTAAGGGCACGGCATCGACAATCTTTTGGTATATCCCATTATCTTACTGGTGCCGTGCCCCTACGAAGAATTTATCTGTCGCAAATATTATTTGAATTGGTATTACACCAAAGCTAATGCAGTCTACGAAATTAGCGATCGCTCTTTCTCCTATGTTGCACAATGTCACAAAGAGCGATCGCCTTCGTCTTCTATGCTTAAATTGTGAAGCGTGTTTTTACTGCTCATCAAACAGTGCATTTAAATCTCGGTAACCACTAACTACCCGTAAAATTTCAATACCGCCTTCAATTGGACGATAGAAAATTACATAATCATCTACAGGAAAGCTACGTAATAAAGGCAACAGTTCATGGCGTTTGCGTCCCATGTTAGGAAAGTTTGCTAAATTGCTACATTTTTCGTTAATTTTTTTGAGTAAACGCTCGGCAGCATCAAAACTACTGTTTTCAGCAACATAATCAATAATGCTCTCAATATCCCGACTTGCAGGAGCAGTAAATCTACATATATTGTTCATTGATCGGTCTGCTGACGACGCTGTTGTAGTTTTTGTTCTAGTTGGTGAAAAACCGTTTCTGCGTCAATCACTTCCCCACGTTCTGAAGCTTCTACCCCAATCATGATTTCTCGTTGCAATTCCTCAAATCTACCTTGGTAAATAGATTCTCTTGCTTCTAACAGTTTAATCCCTGCAATAATCACTTCCTCTGTTGAAGCATACTTGCCGCTTGTAACTTGACTTTGAATAAATCGCTCTAGCTCTGGAGTCAAAGAGATATTCATAATATATTATTTATCATACGATGTTCTTATTTTAGTGATAGTCGGGACAAGGCAGAAAAAAGTGCAGAGCTAAAGCATTCTACAAAATTAGCGATCGCACTTTATACCGCCTGTTGCACAATGTCACCAATAGAGATTGAGTGCATGGGCTGACATTGTTAATGTATCGCCCTACATTGCTAATGCATCGGTTTACATTGTTAATGTATCGCCTTACATTGCCAATGCATCGGTTTACATTGTTAATGTATTGCCCTACATTGCCAATGTATCGGCTGACATTGTTAATGCATCGCCCTACATTGCCAATGCATAGGCTAACAAAAGTAGTTAATACCAAATCAAATAATGTTTGCGACACATCAATATATTCTAGAGGGCAAGGCAGTGCCTTGCCCCTACCTACCATCTGTCGGGTTCTGTTTTCAAATTGGTATAACCATTAATTTAGCCTTGGCTGGTATAAAAACATCATCTTATTGTCATCTTTTGTGGCGTGAATGGGCATATTAAATACATACCATTACTACGTGTTTTCTATGACTATTCAAAACACAACACGCCGTTTAACGCCTCAAGTCATTAGTCAAGATGTTACTTCCTTACATGGTTTGCAAACCATTGGCACTTACGATACATCCCGTGCTGATGCTTCTATTGCAAATATTCAGCAAGCTTATCAAGCTATGTTGGCACAGCAACAAGCAGAAAACGAAAAGCTAACTTTATACCGTGCTGCTGCTGATGCTGCAAGATTAGCAGAATGGGAATTCCACAATACAATCTTAGCGATGAAAGAAGTTGTACGTGGGCAATATGGCTCGGATAGCGATCAAGCGCAAGCGGTGGGATTGAAGAAAAAATCAGATCGTAAGCGTCCCAGTCGGAGAAAGCCAGTAGCTACAAGTTAATTAATAAGGGCGATCGCATCCTTCCGCAAAATGCGATCGCCCTTATACATATCAATTGCAAAGGGTGGGGACAGGGGAAAGGTTAAAGGGGAAAGGGAAAATACCAAACCTTTCTCCATTTCCCATTTCCCCCTTCCCCTTTCCCCAACTTCGACAAGAAGTCTAATCAATCCAAGCTTGCAGGTAATCGCGCAGCGATGTTTCCTGAACTTTTGCTACTACTTGTTGAGCTTTATCTGGTTGTTCTAAAGCAACATATTGCTTCACCAAGCGGGTGTATTGACTACGGCGATCGTTATAATCTGGTTCTGGTGAATTCTCGTAACGATTAATGGTGCGGCTTTCTGGATCTGCAATTTGCTGCGCTACTACAAAAGCGCGATCGAGGTATGCAAGAGCATCTTGACGACGTTGCTGTAAAGCATAGATTCTGGCGATCGCAAGCAGTGTTGTGGCTTGTCTATCTGGTAGCGATTCAACTTCTACTACTTGCAACGCGACATCAATGTTGTTGTGAATATTGATTTCATAGTAGATAGCATTGTAGACATATTCTAATAGCGGGGAAGTTGAATAAGCCTCAGCTATTTTGAGAGCTGCTATATATTGTTTTTGATTAATTAAATACTCTACAACTTGAGCGAATAGACGAGAGCGATTTTCATCATCTTGTACTTGCTGGAGAATTTTGATTGCTTGTTGCAAGAAAGATTGTGTCTGTTCCGTTTCTCCTGTATGCACATATGCTTGTGCGATGACAGCTAATGATAAGGCTTGATGCTCAATCTCTGTTAGGGTTTTTGCTTGTGCAATTGCAGGCTGAATTAAGCTGGTGAATTCTGCGATTGTGGGTGCTTTTGCTGCGAGTTCTGCTGACGTTAATACTTGATATGGTTTGAGTAAGGTATTTTTAACTTGTTTAGCTACTGCAATAGCTTGACTCCATTGTTGATTATCCGCGTAGGCGATCGCAATTTCTTTCAACATCAGATTGCGTTCTTCTGGCCACAAATCACGATTGGCTTGTTTAGCTACTTCCAGCGCTTGATCAAGATTTTGCAATTGCAGCAGTGCTTGAATTAGTTGTTGATACAAACCAGATTGATAGACAAAGTTGCTGGGGTTCTTCAGCTTCTTGAATAGCGCGATCGCTAAATTATATTCTTGTGAATTTATAGCAGTACTTAATAGTATGGCTTCCCCATCATTTAAACGCTGAATTTCTGCTAAAACCTGTTGTAGCTGCTGGGGTTGTTTGGCTTTGGCGTAAACAATAGCAAGTGCAGCCAATACTGAAGTCTTTAGTCCTTCATGAGTTAGTCTTTGAATTGCATTCAGCAGAATCGTTAACTGACCTGATGTGCTGTAAATTTGAATCACGTTTGCTTGATGGCTTTCAGCAGCCTCTTGTTTAGCTACCTGCTTCAGTGCTTTAGCAAACAGGCGATTACCCAGCCGGGGTTGATTATGAGTTGCCCAATAAACTGCTATTTCTGCTAAGCAAAAAGCTTGAAATTCTACTGTTTGAATTTTAGGGATGATAGCTTGGGCTAAATGCAAATCTTCTCTTTTAATTGCATCGCGTACAACTTCTATAAGAATTGACTCAGGAGAATATTCCTTGGCAACTTTTTCGGCTAATGCTATAGCGCGTTTTGGTTCACCCATTTGAAGATACAGCATTGCAATTGAACTCAGGGAATTACTGCGGCTAAAGGGTTCTTCAGCCGAAATTTGTTCCACAGAGGTCAAAGCTTGAGTGAGTAATTCGTGGACTTTGGCTTTTTGTTGGTATTCTAGCCAAACGGATACTAATTGAATTAATTGTTCGGTGCGAGTTGTGGGATCGGGAATTTGTAGCGCTGCTGTAGTGGCTTTTTGCATGGCGATCGCCATTAGCTCGCTTCGTCCCAAATTTTGATAAACTTTCGCCAGTTGTTTTAAATCTTGGGTAATTACTCTAGAATCTTCATGAAAATTCAGCACAGATTGCTGAACTTTCTTTAGCCACTCAATCCACTTATCTTGCTCTTGGGGCGTTAGTTTAGCTAAAGGTTGAAGTATATAGACAATGTCTGCATATCCCAACAGATAAGAAATCCAATATGAGCGTTGTTCGCCGTTGTTGAGGAGTGCAATATAATTAAGAATTTGATGATATGTTTTTAGTGCTTGGTCATAAATTTTGGTGTTAAATAAATAAGTTGCTTGCAGGATAGCTTCATTAATTTTATCAGCAAGAACTGTTTGGTAAACTTCTGGGGAAATTTGAATAGTAGATGTCATGTTGCTTCGCTCCAAATTCAAAATTAATCATGATATAGAAATCAGATTTGATTATTGAAAAAAATTCAGCTTTGGTGATGATGCGTTACGCTATCGCTAACGCATCCTACTGGACTGACACTCAGCACTTAACAATCAATCCAAGCTTGCAGGTAATCTCGCAAAGATGCTTCTTGAACTTTTGCTACTACTTGTTGAGCTTTATCTGCTTGTCCGAGAGCAACATATTGCCTTACCAAGCGGGTGTATTGGCTGCGGCGATCGCTTTCATCATTTACTTCTATATATTCATTAATCTGAATGACGCGACTTTCTGGATCGGCAATTTTTTGAGCTACTGCAAAAGCGCGATCGAGTAATGTAATTGCATCTTCATTGCGCCCGATTTGCTGATAGATTTTAGCGATCGCTAATAATTTTGTAGCTTGTATCTCGGGTACTGTTTCTAATTCTACTATTTGCAATGCCACATCAAAAGCGTATGACGGAAGCGCCTGCTGGAAAATATTATGGTAAGCTAACCCTTGCCCATAAGAAACAGGATGAGCTTGCGCTATGGTCAAAGCAGCAGTGTATTGTCTTTGTTGAATTAAATAATTGATCATTTGGTCGAACAAACGACCGCGCATTTCATTATCTTCTACCTGCTGCGCTGTTTGAATAGCTTGTTCTAGGAAAGATTCTGTCTGTTCTGCATACCCTGCACGTAGATAAGCTTGAGTGATCGCAGCCAGCGCCCAGGCTTTGAGTTCAACCTGTTTTAAGGCTTGTGTGTGTGCAATTGCTTTTTGAATCAAGCTGATGAATTGTTGCGGTGTCGGTGCTGTCGCTGCTAATTCTGCCCCTGTTAATACCTGATAGGGAGTAAAAGCGGAATTTTCAATTTGTGTCAGCACATCAATAGCCCGATTCCATTGTTGAGCATTGGCATAAGCGATCGCAATTTCTTGAAGACTAGAATTGCGTTCTTCTGGCCAAAACTTACCAGGAATTTGCTTTGCTAATTGTAGTGCTTTATCTATATCTTGCAATGCTAGTGGTGCGGAGACAACTTGCCGATACCAATAAGGTTTTGAGTCAAAGTTGGCGTTATTCTTCACCGCATTTAAAATTGCGATCGCCAAATTATACTGTCTTGCATCTACAGCAGATTGCAATATATTGTTGATGTAACCAACATTATTAACTGCGGCTTCCGATTGAATTAAATCGGTGAGTTGGGCAAGAATTTTTTGTACTTGCTGCGGTTGTTTAGCTTTCGCATAAGCAACAGCAATTGCACCCAAAGCCAGCACCTTCGATTCATCGTGAGTCAGTCTTTGCGCCGCATTCAAGCTGATAGTTAATTGACCTGATGCGCTGTAAATTTGAATCAGTCTTGATTGGATATTTTGTGCGTATTCTTCTTTAGCTACTCGTTTTAAAGCTTGGGCAAACAGGCGATTACCTAATCGAGGTTGATTGTTAGTTGCCCAATAAACTGCCATATCTACTAAGGCGAGTGCTTGGCTTTCAGCTCCTTGAATTTTCGGTGTAACAGCTTGAGCTAAATGTAAATCGCCTCGTTTAATAGCATCGCGTACAACTTCTTGGCGAATGTAATTAGGATAAAATTCATTAATAATTTTGTCAGCTAATAGCAAAGCGCGTCTTGCTTCACCCAATTGAATATACAGTGTAGCAATCGAGTATAAATGATCCCCTTGAGCATAAGGATTATCACTCGGCATTTGTTCCACAGTTGCCAAAGCTTGGGATAATGCTTGTTGAGCTTCAGCTTGTTGTTGGAATTGCAGACAAAATCTGGCTATTTGAATAAATTCATTAGCGCGAAAGCCGAGATCGGAGATTTGCAGCGCTGCTGTGGTGGCTTGTTGCATTGCGATCGCCACCTGTTCGTTTCTCCCTAGAGTGTAATAAGCTTCCGCCAATTGGTATAACTGTTGAGAAATGGCGAAACTACCAGCTTCACCTAAACTCACCACATATTCCTGCACTTTCCCCAGCCACTCAACCCACTTATCTTGTTCTGCACGCAGGAGTTGAGTTAAGGGTTTAAAAACAGTCTGTTCATCTGCAATCAGACTGACAATTACATACTCCCGTTGTTCGCGGCTAGTAAGGAGAGGAATCTTACTGAGTATTTGATTGTATATGTTCAGCGCTTGCTCATACTGCTGAACTTTGATTAATTGGGATGCATCATAACTAGCATCATTAATTTTCTCGTAAATAACTGTCTGGCAAAGTTCTGAGGTAATTTGCACCGTAGATGTCATAGTTTGAGGTATTTGGTTTAATGCTTCAGGACTTACTACAACTAGCTCATCCACTTTTCCTCAAAACTTCATCTGTGCAAATTATCAAATTTCTCAATGGTTATGATTAAGGGTAATGGGTAATGGGGAATAGTTCACGTAGGATGCGTTAGCGGTAGCGTAACGCATCCGCGCTAACGTATCCACGCTAGCGTAACGCATCCACGAGAGGATTAGGGCTGGTGAAAAAATTGTGCGATCGCATCTGCAAAACCCGCAAATGAGCTATAGTCTTGTGACAATATGGCAACTTCTAAACCTAATTTTTCCGCATTAGCAGCAGTATAAGGGCCAAAACAAGCAACTACAGAATGCTGATAATCAGATTTTGAGTTGACCATTGTTAAAAAGCTTTCTATTTCTACCGTACTGCTAAAAGCAATTACATCGATCATTCCTTGACGCAATAAATTTAATTCCACCGCATAAATATTTTTATCCAAACAAGCAGTCCGATAACTCGGTACGCGAGTTACTTGCATACCTAATTTTTGCAACCCTGCAATAAAATTAGGCACAATATCCGGTTCTGGCATTCCCACTACTTCTGGAACTGGTGCTAGAATTTTTTCCTGATGAATATCAGCAATTTTCGCTAATTCATTAACAATCCCCAATGGGCTAGATTCTGCCGGAATTAAATCAACTCTGCGACAAAGAGATAATAATAATTCTGCATCTTTGCCAATCGCGCAAAGCTTGCAATTTTGCAACGCTGATATAGATATATCTAAAACATTCAAGCGTTGGAAAAATGCATTAATTCCATTTCTACTAGTAAATGCAATCCAATCAAATTCATCTATCCGCCTTAAAACAGCATCTAACTCAGCGTAATCTGTGAGTAAAGTAGTTTCGATAGTTGGCATCAAAAAAGGTAATCCACCTTTTTTGATAATTGCTTCCGACAACCTAGAAGCATAACTTCTTGGCGCTGTTACCAGTATTCTTTTGCCATATAAAGGCAATTTTTTGTCATTTGTCATTAGGTAATTGGTAATTGGTAATTGGTAATTGGGTGTTGGGTGTTGGGTGTTGGGTGTTTGGTGTTTGGTGTTTGGTGTTTGTCATTAATTATTTCTCCCCTGCACCCTGCCCCCTGCCCCCTTGCCTCTTCCCCAGTCCCTATTGCCAATTCCCCACCAAAACGTAAGGTGCCCAATAATAAGGATGCGGTGGTAAATTCTTTAACTCAGGTAAAGGTGGATTCTGCCTCAAAGATTCTAACAGCGATCGCTGGGCGTTTCTGAGTGCATCTGCTTGTTTGACTCCTGGTTGTTTGAGGTCTTGGTAAAATTGACCCATGAGTCTGGTAGTGGAAGCATCGCCTACAGGCCATAGAGTTGCTAGTGTACTACGGGCCCCAGAACGCACAGCCATTCCCGCTAAGCCTAAAACTGCTCGTTCATCGCCAGTTGCAGTTTCACAAGCACTCAGCACGAGTAATTCTACAGCTCTATCTTGTCCTCGCAATAAAGTACTTAATTCATTAATACTGATACTTTTCGCATCTCCTGTAATAATAAAATTCCGTTGGGGATTAGAACTAAACAAACCATGAGTTGCGAGATGGACTACAGGGAAATTTGATTGCAATTGCTTTTGAATAGTTTTGGCGGTAAATTCTTGATTTAGCAGTTTTTTAGAACTAGGAAATGTTTGTTTAATTTGGTCTAATTCCTTGGGAACGTTCACCAATGCAGCAAAATATTCTCCTTGGACTTTTAGTTGCTCGCTCACTCCCGCTGCTAATACTTTCAGCGGTCTCCTTTGCAATTGTTTCGGATTAATTAATTGCAAACTAGGAACCAAGGCTACACTGTATTTCTCAATTAAATAATTTTGTCCGTTGTAAAGTGCAGCTATTGGCACTCGCTGCAATCTGCCATTTAAGACAAATAATAAAGTTTGGATTTTGTTACTGTCTAATTCGGCTTCAAAAGGTTTAATTAACCAGTTATAAACTTCGCTAAATATTGGTAATAATGTCTGCAAATTATCTTTTAATTCCTTGGGGTTAGGGTTAGAAGTAAAGACAATATTTCGCGCAGAATTATTAATAGTAGCGTTATCTAAATTATCGTAAAGTCTGTCAAGCGTTTCATTGACTTTTTGTTCGCTAATGGGAATTTTTACTGACTGCAAAGCTTTGCCAGACATGGAAAGGATAACTTCTAAGCGGTCTGGTAAAACTATGGGATAAATAACGGCGGCGTGAGGGTCAATATTATCAATTTGTACCGCAACATTTGCAGTTTCCGAACAAGGGTCTTGAAAGAAGTTATCTAGTTCTGCTAGTTGCAAAGACTCTATCACCCTGCGAGCTAATTCTAAACGCTCTTGAGGTTTCTTAGTTGGCGATTTTTGCTCTTTAATACCCGCATTTGAGACGATGAGGGAATTTAATTCTTCAGCGCTGAGATTAGATTGCAAAAGCAAATCTACTAATTCTACATAGACAGGTTTGACTTCTTGAATAAAGTCAAACTGCACATCTTGGTTGTTAGCATTTAAATCGCTACGCAGAGATTGCAAAGTATTAAAAGCGGCGGTGTAAGCTGCGATCGCACCTTTGGGATCTCCTTGATTTCGTAGTAATCTGCCTAACTGAGATTGCCAAAGATAGGTAACTTCCCTCGCATCGCCGTTAATATTTTGTTCTTGGGCTAACATTAGCGCTTGCTGGGTAAGTTTTGTTGCTTGGCTTAATTGACCTTGCTTTTGATAAAGTTTACCCAAGTAGCCTAAAGCGTAACTTTCAGCTTGTTGATCCTGTATATTACGTGCCTGTTGCAGTGCAGTAGTTAACACAGGTTCAACTTTATCTATTTGCTCACTTTGTATCAAAGATTCCGCAAAGTTTATTTGGGCATAAATTGCAGCGCGGCTGGGGGGAAGATTAGCCAAATTTGATGTAATTTCACCTTGCAAAGCTAGTGCATCTTGGTTTAACTGTAACTGCAACTGCGAGAAGAAATCTTGCGCCCGTTGAATCAAATCAGCTTCATTAAATCTCGTCCAAGAACCGATCCGGCGTTGCGTTTGTTCACTCCACCATTTTTGGATATCTAGTAATAGTTGAAAGTGATTAAGTTGAGCCTGAATTTTGGTAATTGCTGGTGCTGATGCTAATTTTGCCCCTTGGCTATAGTAGTTAAAAGCTTGCTGGTAGGGTGCTAGTGCATCCGCCAGAGATTTGCGATCGACAATTTCCGTAACTGCATCATAATCCCAGCGATCGCGGCTTTGGTTTCCTAACAGGCGTTGAGTATTTCCTAAACTCAGTAACACCCCACTTTTTGCAGGTGATTCTTCCATTGCAGACAGACTCAACTGCAAAATTTCTTGCGACTGTTGTAATAATCCCTGCTTGCGGAGAATATCACCCAGGCTATGTAAGCCAATTCCTTGGGTGAGAGACAAAGAACCTTGTTGTTGAGCAAAGCTTTTTTGAACTTGGTCAATTTGACTGGGACTACAATCTGGGTTTTTAATAGCTAAAGCTTGCAATACAGTCTTACAAGCAGTGGGATAAAGCCCCAAATCTTGCAAAGCCTGAGACTTATTAATCAGACTCTTACTCATCCCCTCGCGATCGCCTGCTTTTTGATAAGCCTCCGCCGCCCTTTGCCATAACTTCACCGCTGCTTCTAATTGTCCCGCATTGTAGCGTTGTTGACCTTCTCGAGCGAGATTGAGGGCGGAGGAATTGGGGGACTGGGGACTGGGGACTGGGGATTGGGTAATGGGTAATGGGTAATTGGTAATTGGTAATTGGGATTGGGGGGTCGATAATTTTTCTGGTTCTTGTGAGTTCCTAACTTGTTGACTACCAGAATTTGACCAAGCAGGAATACTCAAACTAGATAAAAGTCCCAATAAAGCCGAAAGTATAAAAACTAATAAACGACGGTATTTCTTATAAAACATAATTTGTTAATTGGTGTTTGGTATTTGTTAATTGGTGTTTGTTATTTTCCTTTGTCTCCTTATCCCCAATCCCCAGTCCCTAATCCCCAGTCCCCAATCCCCAGTCCCCAATCCCCTCAAAACGCTTTATACTCCAATTGAAAATACAACCCATTGTCTTGCCATGTGCGCTTTTCGGTATCAATACTCACTAATGGAATGCCCCAATCTAGGCGGGCTGTGAAGTTATCGCCCATTTGCCATAGCAAACCTAATCCTAAGCCTGCGAGTGTGTTGGGGCTGGGGTTTTCTCTGCCTGTATTCCATACAGTACCAACATCAATAAATGGCGCTACCTGCAAAGTTCCTTGCACTTCTGGGAAACGGGCGACGGGTAAACGCAATTCGGCGGATGCGAAAATGCCGTTATCGCTGAGTAAGGTATCTTGGCGATAACCGCGCACTGTTCCTTGTCCACCTAAACTAAATTGTTCAATAGAAAGCAGAGATTCACTTGCTAATTGCACATTAGAACGCAACAACAATGTGGGTGCGATCGCACCTTGGGCTTTGGGTGTACCGAGGAGGCGTAAATATATCAGTTGTCCTCGCCAGAGAAAATATTTACTATCTGGTTCGTTGTCATTAATGGTGGCATCAAAGGCTCCAATGCCCACGTTAAACTCAGAACGAGCTGCTAATACCTCTTTACGGCTCCTTTGTAACCATTCTTGAGCAAAACTCAATTCAGTTATCCGCGTTTTTCCTTGATCGTCAGCACCAGGAAATAGAGGAAAATTCACGCCTTGAATGGAAGAACTACTTTCTCGTCTGGCGGCGGAGAAACTAACGCTCAATTCTTGGCTAAATTCTGGTGTCGCCCTTTGGATGATGGGCTGACGAAAAGCTAGTTCAAATTCCCGCGAATTCACCTCAATATCCAAATCATTAAAAGGTGGTTCAACAATGCGGTTGTCGGTAATGCGATAGTTAAAGCCAATCGTGCCATTCCGAGCATTTACAGGTATGGTATAGCCACCTTCGTATTGATTGCTACCATCTGTATTACTATAAGAAACACTTAACTTATCTCCTATTCCTAGCAGGTTAGCTTCTGATAAAGTAATACCCCGCTCAAAACTACCGACGCTGGGGTTGCGATTATTATTGAGGTTGAGTTGGGCATTAAATGTTCTGGCACCCTTGACATTTACCGCCAAAGAATTTACACCCGGCCTAGTACCTGCAGTTAACTCAGCATCTAAACTCTCAATTAAAGGGTTGAGTTGCAATATTTGCAAAGCTTCCTGTAACTGATTGATATTGAGTGGTTTTTTTGCTCCTAAAGCAATCCGACTGCGAATATAATCTGGGTTCAATCGTCCTTTGGTGATGTTAACTTGAATATCTTCTAAACTGCCCTCAACTACTTGAATTTTGATGATTCCAGAACGGAATTCTTGACTAGGTATGTAAGCACCAGAGGTAATGTAACCCTTTTGAACATAGAATTGGGTGATTTGATTCGCCGCTTGTAGGAGTTGAGAAAATGCGATCGGTTTATTGGTAAAATCTGCGATCGCCTGATTTAATTCAGCTTGGCTAAATGCCGTATTGCCTACAAACTCAAACTGTTTCACCGTGATATTCCCAGGAATATCGCGCACCTCATCTGGTGATGGCGGCGCTGTTGGCGGTATCTGAATCGGCGCAGTTGTTGGTGGTAGAGGCTGAGGTGGCGGTAGTTCTGGCGGTTGTGGCGTTACGGGGTTAATTGTTTGTCCCCGAACAGAGTTTGTCTGATGCAGTAGAGTCACTACAACCATCAATGAAAGATACGGAGATAAAGAAAATTTCGGTCTCCTCACACTCGCACTCAATAGCGGAACTTTTTGACAGCGGTTAACAGATGGCGCACCACCTGAGATAAATCGAAACAACATCGGTAATTCAATCCCCTTCCCTTTTCCCCCTATTGCTCCCCAATTCTCTTTAATTTGCATGACAGTTAGATGAAGGTAATCCAGAACTATAGGGACTGGCAGATGGTGCTTGACTAGCAAGAACTAATACACCTTGACTATTTACATACCAACCTCGTGCTGGCTCTGGCAGCTTGGCGGTACGATTGACCTCTGTAGCGGCGCTAGGAACAGCTGGCTCAAAACTGGCTAAAGTTGGACTACTGAGCGCTTCGCTGGGACGGGGTGGTAATCCACCACGTCCGGTGATGGTAAATTCACTCCGCGCTTGTCTGGCTGTGGCTCGACAAGCTTGTGCTACCACCTGTTCTGGTTGCGCTACTTCTTGGGGGATATCAACAATTTCAAAGTTACTTTCTGCCTCCGGTGTAATAATTTCGATTTCACCAGCTACCCCTAATTGAGAACTGGCACTAATCTGGCATTCTGGACAGGCAAATAACCCTCTAGTGTTAATGCTGATGTTTCCTCCCCTACCTTGGAAAGCATCGGCGGTAATTTTACTGCCTTCTAGTAGTGCCACAAAGTTAGCTGGACTAAAGCCAGTAATGGTGATGTTACCGCCGTTACCACTCCCACCTGCAGTAGCAGAGATCTGGCTGTTATGGCGCATGAGCAAAGTTCTGGTTTGCAGGTTGATGTTGCCACCTTCACCAGATGTAGTGGTTGCAGAGATAGTGCCTTGATTATCTAAAAAGATGGAGTTAGCGACAACTTGCATATTACCTGCATTTCCCGGGCCTAAACTTTGTACGTCAATTTTGGCACCATCTCTGACAATTAGTTTGCCAGTAGATATGCTGACATCACCAGACGCACCTGTCGCTGGCAGTTCGGGCAAGTTAGCCCGTCCAGCTGCCGCTGATATACCCCCAAGAACCAAATCGCCGACTTTAGTACCGCTAAGTTCAATTGACTCTGAGGCATTGACAGTTAAGGTTCCCCCTTTCCCTGCGCCCAAGGTAGCGGTTGATGCATCTGCCCCATCACGCAGAATCAGTTTCTTGGTAGAAATCGTTAAGTCACCGGAGCGAGATGGGCTAAACCCTGTAGTACCCAAACCGCTAGGAAATCTCGCATCAGGGAGAATACCAGCAATTTCTACAGACTCAGTGGCATTAACTATAACATTACCCCCAGTGCCACCAAAGGGAATCACACCAAATGGTAGGGAACTGCCTGTATTACTGCCAATTACCCCATCTTGGACAAATAGTTTGCCTGTATCGATGCGTAAGTCACCGCCCTGTCCTGTACCAAAGGTAGTGTTAGTGTAGATACCTGTTAACAATGCAGCACCGGGTGGCGTTCTCTCTATTTGCACAGAATCACTGGCTTTAATCAATACATCCCCACCTGCACCATTGCCTAAAGTAGGACTGATAATTGTACCGCCATCTTGCAATCTCAACTGCCTGGTCTCAATGCTGATGTCACTAGCTGTACCAGTACTGCCGCGGACATTTCCAGTTTGAATGGCAGAACCATTCACATCTATAAAATCGCTGGCGCGGATATTGACAGTTCCTCCTACCCCTGAGGTAAATGTGGGACTGAAGATAATGCCGCCATTCTGCATCTTGAGGGAACGAGTCTCAAGATTGAGGTTACCAGAAGTACCTGCACCAACAGAGCCAATAAACATTCCAGTGCCTCTATCAGTGGGTTTCAGCGTTCCTAATATAGCTCCCACCTGAAAGATTCCTTGGAACTCGGCAAATCCAGTCCCTACTATGTCGATGGAGTCAGCTGCACGGATGTTGAGGTCTCCGCCTTTACCTTCACCATAGGTAAGTGCAGATAAAAACGAGCGATCGCTCATTTTTAATTTACCTGTATCAATTGTTAAGTTTCCCGCGGCTCCTCCGCCCAAATTATCGCTAGATATTTGGCTGCTACCAGACATCTCTAATGTATCTTTAACTTTTAAATCAATGGTGCCGCCTTTACCCCCGGTAGTCACTGCGGTAATGCCACCTTGATTATTCAACACAAGCGAGTCAGCATTTACCCGGAGCGTCCCTGCATCCCCTGAACCATCATTCCTCACAGTCGCTTGCGCCCCATTTGTAACTGTGAATCTTCCTGTGTTAATTATTACGTCTCCCGATGCGCCACTGGGTACAGGCGGTAGCCTTAATAACTGTTGTAAGGTGGGATCGACAATATTGGCAGAGGAAATAATCAAACTGGGATTAACAGAGCCAG
The DNA here is from genome assembly GCF_014696315.1 of Calothrix membranacea FACHB-236. Classification (GTDB taxonomy): domain Bacteria; phylum Cyanobacteriota; class Cyanobacteriia; order Cyanobacteriales; family Nostocaceae; genus Aulosira; species Aulosira membranacea. The sequence continues at coordinate 15,090 of NZ_JACJPX010000064.1, read as the reverse complement.
GTACTTTACCACTCACATCTACTGATTCTGTGGCATTAATAGTAATGCTGCCAGCCGGGCCACTCGCTAAGGTAGAAGCATCAATCCTACCGCCATCTTTGATAACTACACGCTGAGTATTAATAGCTACGCTACCAGCTTTTCCTGGGCCACCAGTCCCAGCTGTAATTTGACTGGGAGTAAACACAATCGGCGTTACACCAATTAGTTCGACTAAGTTAGTAGCATTGACATTCACATTCCCACCGGAGCCAGTACCAGCTGTTACCGATGCAATATTGCCCCCAGAAAACGCGCTCAACTTGGCGGTTGATAATGCGATCGCGCCTGCATCCCCAGCACCAAAAGTTGCAGCAGTAATATTACTAAAGCGACTGGGGTTAACAGATGAAAAGCCTATTACCTGCACAGATTGATCAGCATTGACATTAATATTCCCGCCTGGAGCCGCAGTGTAAGTAGCAGCAGATATGGCAGCTCCATCTTGGAGGACTAAGCGGGGTGTGAAAACATTAATATCGCCGCTTTTACCAGCACCTAGAGTTTCTGTAAATAAGTTGCTAGAAATTTGCCCATCGGTGGTAGTACCCACTAATGTTAAGGAATCAGTAGCTTTCACATTGATGCTATCAGCGGATTCCGTTCCTTGCGTTTGAATTAATACTACCGAACCATCGCGGATACCAATGTTTCGCCCCTGCAACTGAATTGAGCCGCTACCAGGGCCACTAGTATCAGCTAATGCTTTTTGAGATAAAGAAATATCTCCAAAATTGTTCACACCTTGATAACTTAAACTCCAGCCTTGAGCATTAGGATTGAGACTAACTAAACCACCTGCAACGCTACCTAAATCAATGCGTCCGCCCTCGGCTGTAAGTGTGCCACCTTCAGAAATAATTCCACCGCCTACCAAAGCCAATGTATTACCAGGTTGCACTTTTAAGCCATTACTAGTGCCTCTAGTAAAGGGCGAGAAGATGGGACTTTGCAGCGTAATATTATGTCCCTGACCTTGAATCCGAATTTCTGCCGGATTTTGCCCAAATTGCAAACCTACTGGCACACTAACTGTTAGTAGTGGCGCAGTTGCAGTATTAGTGGCACTAAATTCTGCACCATCAGCAAATTTGATGCTCTCCGCTGTACTAGCCAAAAAAGAACCACCAATATTAAGTCGGGCATTGGCACCAAAATTAATCCCACTGGGGTTAATCAGGATGAAATTTGCGCCATAATTTTCTCTGATTAAACCATCAATATTAGAAATTGAACCGCCTGTTACGCGGTTGATGATATTAGTAATGTTATTTAAATTTGTGTTGTTATTGAAAAAAGCCTCGCCGCCAGTGGGTACAGAAAATTCTCGAAAGCTATGGAAAAGGTTGCTACCTACTTGCGAACCCCCAGTAATTTCATAGATGTTGCTAGAGGAACCAGAAATATTAACCTGAGTACCAACGCTGCTATCTGAAGAAATTTGTGCAGAGGCAGAGTAACCAGCAAATAAACAGCAGAGATAAATACTACAGGTAATCAGAATTTGGCGAGGGACTTGTTTCATTTTCTACAGGGAAAAATAAACCCCACGTAAAATTTACTTAAAATTTACTTAAAGCTTTTTTTAGTATGAATTTCAGTAAATTCAACTAAAAAAATAATAATATTGAGTCTATATGCAACTGTAATTTTCGGTCAAGAAAGGAAACCAGTAAAAATGAGTAAAAACCACTCTTGGTTGACAATGGGAACAGTTCCGCTTTGGGCTTTAGGTGCAGTAGCGGCGCTCTCTATGCCTAGTACAGCTACTAGCACAGTAGAAGTTAGCTGTCGGAATGATGCTAGTACTCCTACGGTAGTTGTTACTTTACTTCAAGAAAACACTACTAAAGAACACACACTCTTTAAATTTCTGCCCCAATATTTCTCTGACGAAGATGCTCTAAAAACCTGTCAGAACGCAGCTACAAATTTACAGGCTGTTTATGACAAAGGTACTTCTCAGTATTTGACCACTGACAAGCTGAACGGTCAATCTGCTGTCTGTGCTGTAGCGCGTAGAGGTGTTGGTTGCGATCATTACACTGCCCAGCTTTTATTTACTTTCCAGCCGACAGATAACCCCTCTCAAGCTCTATACGCCATTTTGGGTAGTGATTTTAAGCAAGCACAAGCTCCTGATGTGCGGACTATTAGCCGGATTTATACGGATACCAAACCTTCTTGGTGGCCATTTAGATGATAATCTCTGTTTGGCTTGAAGGACGTGAAGTAATAAATAATACTAGCTCTTGTTTTTACATGTTTGCACAACCATCACTACAGATTGAACTAATTCATTAAAGAAAGGCAGAGGGCAGTGGGCAGGAGGCAGAAGGTTAAAATCAAGAACCTTGCCTCTGCCATGAGTGATACAAGCCTGCAATTACATAGGCTCTTGAAGGAGGGGAGTAAAAAACTTGTTCCCCCCGCTTGTCAAACCTCTAGGCTATCGGCAATTTTTCTTTCCTTGCTCTGCGGCCTCATAATTTGGCTGCAGCTTTAACGCTTCATTAAAAGCTGCGATCGCTTTTGTTGGTTGTTTGAATTCACAAAGGCTCAAGCCTAAGTAATACCAAGTTTCGGCTTTTTGGGAATTGCTCAGCTGCGGACGTTCTAGCATCAAATAAAATTGCCCGATCGCTTGATCGTCTCGTTTTAATCCTTGCAGTGCGATTCCTTTACCCCGCAAAGCTGTAAAGTATTGGGGATTATACTTTAATGCTTGGTCATAAGCATTAAGCGCTGCTTGGTGGTCTTGTTTTTGGGAAAATGCCTTGGCTTGATAACTAAAGGCCACTGATAACTCTTTCGCATGGGCCTCTTGTCCCTCAGCTTCTTGCAGCTTTTTCAACATTTCAATTGCTTGACTAATTGCGGCAATTGCTGCGTCTGGCTGCTTGAGCGCTAGGAGGGAGTCGGTTTTATTCACCCAGAAAACAGGATCATTGGGGTTAAGGGCAATGGCTTTATCAAAAGCTGCGATCGCTTGTTCATATTGCTGGAGATTGTATAGCGCTTCACCACGACAATTCCAAGCATAAACAGCGCTTGGTTGAATAATCGTGGCTGTAGTGCAGGATTCTAGCATTTGCTTGTAATCCTTCATTCCTGCTAAGGCATAGCCACGATTAGTCCAAGATTGATAGTAGTTGCTATCAATTTTTAACAGCTTGTTGTATTTAGTGATCGCTTGTTGATACTCTCCTTGGTGCAATAAATCATTACCGCGTTTAAAAATCGTTTCGACTTCTAGCCACTTAAAGATATTTAACCCAATGAGCATTAAGCCAGAACCACATACCATCAAGGCTGCTATTCCTAGTAAAGCCCACAATTTTTTCTCGCCCCGATTTTCCGGATAAGCAATAGCAGTCTTAGCACCACTAAAAGCCGTAACTGAGGAAGTGGAATTATTTATTGCTGTTTTTGCCATTGCTGGATGGAGAATGGCTTCTAATTCTCTTTCTATCCACTGGCGATCGAACACTAATTGGTAAATCCGATTCGCCACTCTCAATTTATCCTGCTGTTGCACTATCAACCCCAAATCGAGGAGTTCTGCTTGTTCTGGACTTTGATTAGCAACAATTTCTCCTTGCTGCCAAATTTGTTGGTATAGCTCTAGTAAAGATAAGGCATCGGATTCTTGATTGGAGATAATACCGTCCCGAATTGTTTGTAAATGCTCAGATGCTATCTGATTTTCCCAATTGTTAATCAAGTGGGTTTGGACTAATTGTTGTACTTTTGCCGCTTCTGCACCTGCGGGAATAAAAGTGTCTATTTCGGATAGTAATCGACAAAGCTTTTCAGTCAAAATCGGTTGAGCATCTGTCCAATAAAGTACTTCTGAGAGTAAATCTGTAGGTGAACTGGCCTTAGAATCTAAATTAAATAATTTGATGGTATTGAGGCTAAACAATCTTAATTTAGCTGATTCTTGCTTGATCCAATAGGTATCAAACACTGATTTATAAATGCGGTTGGCAACTTTCAGCTTGCCATGCTGTTTCACTATCAATCCCAAATTTAACAGTTCTATTTGTTCTGGGCTATTATTGGTTACGACTTCTTCCTGCTGCCAAATTTGTAAGTAAAATTCCAGCAGCCCTAAAGGGTTGGATTGCTGGTTTTTGATGATGCTATCACGAATTTTCTGTAAATGTTCAGCAGCTACTTGTGTTTCCCAATTATTAATTAAGCGTGTTTGTACTAGCTGTTGTACTTTTTCTGCTTCTGCACCTTGGGGAATAAAAGCTTTGGAATCAGACAGCAATTGGCAAACTTTTTGTGTTAATAACGGCTGTCCCTCCGTCCAAGATAGTACTTCTGCCAAGACAATATCTGGGCAACTCGCTCTTTCTTCTAATTTGAATAATTTGATGGTGCTGCGGCTAAATAGTTTTAATTTGGCTAATTCCTGCTTGATCCAATTATCATCAAAAACCAGTTGATAAATGCGATTCGCCACTTTCAGCTTGTTATTTTGCTTGGCTAATAATCGCAAGTGTAAAAGCTCGGTTTGTTCTGGAGAGCCATTAGCTTCTACTTCTCCCTGCTGCCAGATTTGTTGATACAGTTGCAACAACGATAAAGGTTTGCATTGCTGATTTTTCAGGATACTGTTGCTAATTGTATGTAAATGTTCAGCTGCTATTTGTGTTTCCCAATTGTTAATCAAGTGGTTTTCTACTAGCTGCTGCACTTTTTCGGCTTCTGTACCTTTAGCAATAAAATCCGCTGACTCGGAAATTAATCGACAAAGCTTCTGGGTGAGAATTGGCTGTCCATCAGTCCAATAAAGCACTTCTGTCAGTACAGTTTCCGGCGAACTAGCTTTTGTTTCTAATTTAAATAATTTAATTGTGCTGCGATTAAATAGTCTTAAATTAGTAGATTCCGATTCTACCGAATGCGGATCAACACCTGATTGAGAAACCTGACTCGAGGCGTTCAGGTGATTTTGCGGTTCCCTGTTGGGCTGCGATCGCTCTATTTGCTCTAGAGAGCCATTAGTGGATTCTTCTCCCTGATGTTGTGCTTCCAAAACCAGATGCTCCAGAAAAAATTTGATTGTATTTGGTTTCAGCCAACCCTTAACTATAGCTAATTCGCCAAAGCGCAATCCTTTATATGCTTGTTCTGCAAGAATAGTTACGATTTGCTGCTCATCTAACAACCCAGCATCTTTTAAATACATTCCCAATGGCTGTTTTGATTGCTGTTGCACCACAGCAGGCCATTGCTCAGAGAAAAAATCAGCTGTTTCTTGTTTGAGCCATCCATGCGAGACGAGAATTTCACCCAGCCTCACGCCAGCATACTGCTTCTGCTCTTGAAGAGCGATCTCTATGTGTTCTGATGAGATGAGTTCAGCCTGTTGTAAAACTTTACCAAGGGGCTTCATAAAAAAGAGCGGATATTTAAGCTAAGCCATGAAAATAGGGAAATAGAATAACTTTTTATTTGATTACTTGATATTGTAGGGTTATTTTACCATTGTGTAGCAATTATGACTATATATCCATGATTAGCTAATACTAATTCTTTATAATCTGCTACTGTCTCTGCACTGTAATTTCATGAGGATAGCACTGCTATCTCAGTGTTTACTGCTTGATGTAGGGAAATGTTTGCATTGGGTAATACAATTGCTCTAAATTCTAGCTACAGATTCTCCCCCTACCCCCTGCTGTTTATGTGTAAATACAGTTCCGTTAAGAAAATTAATTGATAACAAAAGCAAAAAACTAGCTACTCAACAAAAAAACTAGAGCGATAAAACTTGCTAGAGGTAGGTTGGAAGCATAGTAAACTCGTTTGATATTTTCTAAGACGCATACGTAATTAAGCCTTTAGTCTCACCTCTCCAGTTAGTTTTGCCGTTCTAGAAAAAAACAGATCAATAATTTTGGAGGGGGTTTGGGGGACGCAACCGTCACCCAATCGGGGGTTTGGGGGAGAATCCCCCAATTGAGAGAGCTTTTTTAATCAGTGACAAACAAATCACTCATGAGCTTAACCCAAGCTTATTGGTCTATGTGTAGCTTTATTTTGGAGAATTTTTTATCCCAAAATGGTAAAAGGTTATCCCTACCAAGGGATAACCTTTTACTAGCCAGCAATAGTGAATTCGGTTAATTGACTTTGAACATCTCTACAGTTGCTTGCAATTCTTGCGAAATTTCCACAGTTTGTTGTAGAGATTGGCAAACTTTGCGTGAGTCGTCGCTATTCAGTACTGAGACTTTGGAAATGTCTTGCATCAACTTGCTGACTGCTTGCGATGTTTGTACCTGAGATGCTGTGGCTACAGAAATTGACTGGACTAACTCATCAATTTGTGCAGATACATTGACGATTTGGCTCAGGGAAGTTTTGGCATTTTCCACAATGTTAGTGCCTTCTACTACTTGCTGAGTTCCTTGTTCCATCGCTTTAACAACTTCACTGGTTTCCCGTTGAATTTTCTTGACAATCTGCTCAATTTCTTGAGTAGCATCAGCACAACGAGCTGCTAATGAGGCAACTTCCTCGGCAATAATTGCAAAACCTTCACCCTCTACACCGGATCTTGTGGCTTCTAGTCCAGCATTGATGGCTAAAAAGTTGGTTTGCATGGCGATTTGGTTAATCAAGGCGACTACATGAGAAATTTGCTGCGAAGATTCTCCTAAACGCTTGACTTTTTTAGCCGTATCACCAATTGTGGAACGTAATTTCATTGTATTTTGTACGGCTTGATCCATCGCCTCGCCATTTTCTTGAGCAGTGGAAGATGCTCTGTGAGCCACTAGGGCAGCTTGTCGGGCATTTTCGGCTACAGCTTCAATAGAAACTTTCATTTGGTGAATGCTATTTAAGCCGAGGCTGATATCATCTGCTTGTTTGAGAGCTTTATCAGCAAGTTGACGGATAGCTACTTCGTTGTTACCCAGGGCTGTATTCACTTGGATAGCAGATGCTTTGACTTTCGTCACAATCACTCGCAGACTTTCCACAATGGAGTTGAAAAAGTCGGCAACAGTTCCTAGTTCTCCATAAGTCACTTCCGATCGCACTGTCAAGTCACCTTGAAATGCGCCTTCGATATCGCTCAAAAGTGTGAGGATTTGCTGTTGTAAAGCTTCGTTTTGTTGACGCTGTTCTAGTGCAGTTAATTCGGCGCGGGAACGAGATGTGTCGATTTGTTCTAGCAACGATGATTGCTCTAGGGCATAGCCAACAGGAATTGCTACCTGTTTTAACAAATTAATTTCTAAATCTTCCCACTCCCGGAAACCAGAACATTGGTGAGCAATCAACAAACCATAGAGTTTGTTGTCAATTAAAATTGGTGCTACTAAATTAGCTTTGATGGCAAATCTTTCTAGTTGGGCAAGGTGACACTCACCCAAGCCAGCTGCATAAATATTTTCTAGTGCTTGTACTCGGCCTCTTTGATATTTTTGAACATAATCCTTGGCAAAACAAGGGTCAGTAATTTGTTCTCCGAGACAGGATGGCCAATCAGCACTCACGGATTCAGCAATAATTGTGCCTTCCCAATTTTCGTTAAAGCGATAGACAATGACGCGATCAGCTTTGATAGCTTCTCTGGTACTGCTGACTGCTACATTGAGGATTTTTTTAGCGTTGAGCGTACCCCGGAAGCGAGCAGTAATTTCATTGACTATTTGTGATAGGTTTGCTTCATTTTCTTGGCGAATCGCTTGTTCTGTCAGCTTATCTGCCATTTGATTAAAAGTATTAGCTAATTGCCCTACTTCATCAGTGGCAAAAATCTCAGCCCGAGCGGTGCGGTCGCCTGTGGCAAATTTTTGGGCTGTTTGCTCTAGATGCTGAATTGGTTTGACAATTCCTCGTCTAAATACGAGTGCCCAAAACGATATGATTAATAATGCTAAAACTATGGTCAGAACTTCTACCCAAAAGCTATTTTCTAGCAATTGATTGAGGGCAGTTTCTGGAGTTCCTCGCACTAAAACCGCTACTGAGTTTTCATCTATTACAGTAGTTGAACCATCATTGGTTTCAATGGTTTTATTAGGTACTGCCTTGGCTGCCATCGTGTAAGTTTGGTTACCTACTTTTATTCTGCCGGTAACTGCACTACCGTTGGCTGATATTGCTGCTGCCAATAAATTTTTCCCGGTTTCCGGTAATTGCACATTTGCTTGTGCTTGATTAATATCTTTAGATGAACCTTGATCCAAAGCTGTTGCTAAAGAAAATTCACCCGTTGGTTGACGTAGGTAAACAGCACTATATCCACCGCCAGTAGCTTGTAATGTTCCCCTGACGATGGGGTCTTTACCATTGACAATATCTCCAGAAATTAAAGCACCAACAACTTCTTGAGTTTTGGAGTCTTTTACAGGTGTTACGGTGTAACGAATCAAGGCATTTTGGTTTCTGAATCCTTCAGGTAAGATAGGCGATTCTTTGCTAATCTCTGCCCAACTGATAGTTCTTGTGGCTTTAATTTGTTGAGGGTTATTTAATACTTCACTCACCAAATTTTCGGGATTAAAAGTCTCACCTTCACGATTAGCATTGCCATTAGCAATAATCCTTAAATCTTTGCCTACCAAGGTAGCATATTCAATTTTTCTAGCCTTGATTTCGTTTTCTAGAATTTGTTTGACTTCAGTTTTTAATTTCGGCTGCAATAGTTTACCTGAACTATGCAAAACTGCCGCTTCAATAATGGCTGCATTATCAGATTGACCCCGAAAACCAAAGCCCATCTGATTAATTTTGATATTGTAATTAATATCTGTAACAGCTAACTCTGACTTGGCTTGCTCAAGTGAAAGAGTCTGTAAATTACTCGTAATTAAGTATCTTCCTACTAAACTAATGCCAACAATCGATACTAATTCTGATGCGATTAAAGCAATCAGTTGTTTACGTCCAATAGAAAGATTATAAAAACGCTGAAATAAAGACTTGATTAATCCCTGCTGTGTCTGGTGATTCTGGGGAATTGGTGCTCCTAATTCTAAGGAATAATTACTCTGCTTCTCAAGGTTTACGGGTGGGTTTAAAGATGATGGCTGATACTCTGATGTCAAAGTATTGTTGCCATGAAGCCTATTATTCATAAAAAATCTTCACCTGTCAGTCAATGAAAATACCCTAAAATAAACAAGTATTAATACTCCAGTCAGATTAATACTTCATATTTAATACTGAACTTCAAGCTAGGTTTTAAACTAGTGACTGGAAATTAATAAATTTTCATTTATCTTCTTGCAAAGATAGCTGTAAAAGTAGATACGATATAACCCCTGATATTGAGCGGTAGATAGGTGAAAACCCCCTGACACCATTGGGATAATAAAATATTTTTTCTTATATTTATCACCCATCTCTTCGTAACTACCTTAGGTTTTCCATCTGCGATTCCCGGATTTTAATTTTGAGTGTCAATATCTCATAATTGCAATTTTCGGGATACTGGGTGATGGATACTCCTAGAGCTAACTTTCATTTGTGTTACTGATTTCCCAGCAAGTAGCTTGATATCAGTACACACACAGTAATTAATAGGGAACAGGTAAAAGCTTAAACAATTGGTACGGGTTGCCAAATCATGAATATACTGTAAAAAATTTACTAACTCATAATTTGTCAACCTTGTAGATTTCAGTACAATAGCTACATGAAGTTTCTCTGCCTCAGTAATGCACCTAGGAATTTTTATGTAAAGAAATTTCCCTAAATAAAAACCTATGCTGATAACAAAGAATGGCAATAGTACCATGAAATCTTTTAACTATGATAGTGTTAATATCAGGCTGATATATGGTGAAATCGACGTTTACCATAATTGCTGTGAAGCAAAGCAAATTTTGATGAAATTGATATTGTTTTAGCTTCAACCTTGTAAGTATCTAATTATGCCATGTATTGAGGGTCATTTTGTAGTTATTTAAGTGACTTTATAAAAATAATATCTTTGTCGAATTTTAACTTTACAATTCTCTCAGTATTTCTGTCAAGCCAATCTAATAGGTATTGTTTGCTACAAAAACGTTTCCTTAAGTTTGTGTGTCTTAGCTTTACCATTCAATTCCAGAATATAAATTTTTACTGGGTAGATGGGAATCAAATATTAAATTTTTATATAGCCATCTGGTTTGATTGCAGAAATCATTTGCAGAGAGAGAAAGGGAACTGGGGACAGGGAATAGGGAAGAATGAATCAATATCTAGCAAGTTATTTCCCAAAGCAGATATGAGTTATCTGGTTGCTATTTAATGCATAAACCTATTCGTTGCCTCAAAAGTAACATCTTACAGAGAACTGGGAATAGAAAAACGTAACTTTGAGTGGTACTTAGCAAAGCTAAATAGCAACTACAAGCCTATATATTCCCTAATTAAAAATTTAATATCAAAATCCTATAAGCTTTTTGCTGCCTAAAGTACGGCTAACAACACTAGCCATTTTTCTAGGATGAATTCTCCCCAATTTTCTGATGTCACCCAAAGGCAAAACAGTACAGGATATTGAATATATCAAAAGGTTTGTGGAGAAATTAGATGTCTTCATTACTAGCTTTGTCCAACAGTTTAGCTGATACCGTAGAACAAGCCGGGAGTTCTGTAGTTGCAGTGAACGCTGGTAGACGTGTGGCTTCAAGTGGAATTCACTGGCGTAATGGTATTGTTGTCACTTCCGATGAATCGCTGCAGCGTTATGACGAAACTACTGTTACCCTGGCAGATGGACGTACTGTTGCTGCTACGCATTTAGGGCATGATTCTAGTACCGATATAGCTGTGTTTAAAATTTCCGATTTAGCCATACCTGTGGCGAACATTGGCGATGCTACAACACTTAAAGTAGGCCATTTGGTATTAGGAATAGCCAGAAGTAACGAAGGTGAATTGCGCGCGGCTTTAGGTGCGGTGAGTGTAGTAAGTGGTGCGTGGCGCAGTATGAACGGTGGGAATATCGACCAATATATCCGCCCAGATATTACCCTGTATCCAGGCTTTGCTGGCGGGCCACTAGTTGATGCTGCTGGTAATGTAGTAGGCATGAATACATCGGGAAGGCGTGGTACAGCCTTAACTATCCCTGTGGCTACAGTTAATCGTGTAGTTGAGCAATTGTTAGCTAAAGGACACATTGCACGAGGTTATTTAGGTGTGGGGATGCAACCTGTACGCTTACCCAATAACCTCACAACAGCCTTAAATTTACCTACCGCTACTGGTGTAATTGTTGTCAATGTTGAGCCAGCTGGGCCTGCAGAAAAAGCCGGGGTACTGCTGGGGGATGTGTTGGTGAAATTGGATGGTACAACCGTGAGTGATACCGGTGATGTGATGGCGCTACTTAATAGTAGCGATCGCGTGGGTAAAACTGTGCCATTGCAAGTTGTCCGCGGTGGGGTGTTAGTCGAGTTAGCGATCGCAATTGGCGAACGTCCGGCTGAGTAATTCAAAATTCACAATTCATATTCGCAAAACTATGACTAACACAAGCTTTCCCAACATAGCTGATGAATTGGCAACTTTAGCTGCTAAATTACGCCACAGCACTGTTAAAGTCAAAAGTGGTTCTCAAGGAGTTGGTTCTGGTGTGATTTGGCAAGCCGATGGCTTAATTATCACCAATGCCCATGTCGCTACTAGCCGCAAAGCTACGGTAGAATTAGCTGATGGGCAGATATTTGAAGCTGTACGTACCAAGTTTGACCCACAACAAGATTTAGCTGCACTGAAAATTAACGCCACTAACTTACAGACTGCAACTATTGGTGATTCTGATGCACTACGAGTCGGGGAATTAGTTGTAGCAGTGGGTAATCCCTTTGCTGATAGTGGCGCTGTGACTACAGGAATTATTCACGGACAGCATCAACAAGCAGTGATGGCAGATATTCAATTGTATCCTGGGAATTCTGGCGGGCCTTTAGCTGATTGTCTCGGTCGCGTTGTCGGAATTAATACAATGGTTGTCAACGGTTTAGCTGTCGCCGTCCCCAGTTTAGCAGTCAACCGCTTTTTACTGGGTGCCCGCCGTCCGCAACTGGGAGTGACTTTACAACCTGTGCTGATAGGTAACCGCAACCTGGGGTTATTAGTCTTGTCTGTGCTTCCTGAAAGTGCAGCCGCCACCGCTGGCGTGCAAGTTGGCGATGTACTGATTGGACTGTCGGGGCGATCGCTCACTAGATATGATGATTTAAGTAAATATCTGCAACAAAGCAAAGATGGCGAAGCCTTACCCCTACAAATTTGGCGTGGAGGTCAGCAATTTGTAGTTTATGTAGTATTGCAGAGTGGGAAAACTGCGGTGGAGTCGAGATGATTCGAGTGATGGTAGTTGCAACTTCTCCTGTGGTGCGGGCGGGTTTAGCGGCGGTTGTAACTAGCAATTCCCAGTTAACTGTGGTGGGGAGTGCATCCGATTTGGATGTGTTAACTAGGGAAGTAGGACAATTAGAACCTGATGTAGTACTACTAGATTTAGGTGCGAATCTACAACCAGCCATTTGGGAAAAATTGCTTTTAATTCAACAGCAACAATACCCCGTCGGATTTTTGGTAATTGTAGAGGAACTAGAAAGCATTGATTTAGAAGCCGCCATCCATGCTAGCGTTAGGGGTTTATTACCCAGTACCAGTACAGAATCAGAAATTATCGCGGCGACAATTGCGATCGCAGATAATTTAGTAGTGCTACATCCGGATTTTTTAGAGTTACTACCCCTGCGGGAAAAAGTAGTTACTCCCTCCATACAAACCCTGACACCCAGAGAAATTGAGGTATTAGGAATGCTTGGTTCTGGGTTAGGGAATCGAGCGATCGCTAAACAGTTGCACATTTCTGAGCATACTGTAAAGTTTCATATTTCATCGATTTTTCAAAAGCTGGGTGTCTCTACTCGCACCGAGGCTGTCAGCGTTGGTATCAGGCTGGGGTTGATTATGCTTTAGGGATTAGGGGGATGGGTAATTGGTAATTGGTAATTGGTAATTGGTAATGGGGGACTAAAAAGAATAAATCCCCTATGCCCTATGCCCTATGCCCAATATCCAAATTTCAACAACGTGCAGAACGGGGAAGGGTAAATTTTTCCTTTTCTGCGGCAAATTTACCACGCACCATCAATTTAGTTGCTTCAATTTCATAGATAAATGCTTCGACATCTTCAACATTCAGCAAGTCGGGGCTAAAGTAAATCACAACTTCTTCAATCAGTTGAGGTATCCTATCCAAGATTTTTGGCAAGGGATACATTTGAGTTGTGACTAAATCATAAAGATGAAGTGTGGTATTTTCTATCTCCATGCAGGCGATCGCATCTAAATCTGGGAAATAATGTAAAGGACGGCTACCTTCATCAACGCAGAATACAGCTTTTTCCTCGACTACCCCAACTATATTGGAGACAGGTACACGGGTTTCTAAAAGTCTGTGCAATAACGCGATATCTTTGACATCTGCAAAATCCAGGGTTCTCAAGCCGTTGATGCTACCTGTGGAATGACACTTGAGTTTGAAGCTGTGTTCTGGAACGACGCGAAAGCCAAAAGGTAAATAATATTCTGGTTCTAATGTCGTCAACACTAGAGTTTCATAACGTTGGTCGCAATATTCCATTACTTCATTCATGACTTGGCGGTAATAGCCTCTTCTGCGAAATCCCTCGCGGGTACATACGCCATGAACTCCGCCAACAATTACCTTTTCTCCCATGATGTACATCGGAATTTCTAAAACTCCGATATGGGTAATGGCTACATCATCATGAAACAGGATAAAGGGAGTTGAAGCGTCTTCCCACGATGCACCTAGTTCTCGCGCGCGTTCGGCTAGGCTGATAAGTCCGGGAAAGGTGGCTTCTGCTAAGTCAAACAGTTTACTGCTTAAGGTAGGATCGGCAGAGAAGGATTTTTGGAAGCGATCGCAGCTCATAAATAAAATCTGGCTATCAATTCACCTTGTTATACTACACATAATACAAAATTGATTCCAGAATTCAATACAGTTCGCTTAAGAATTTTTTGTCATGATTTTGGGGTTGTGGAGACGCGATAAATCGCGTCTCCACAGGATTTAAACGTCAATTGATTTGTGTTATCCGAACCGTATTGTTCCAAATTTATTTCATGTCAAATAAAACTAAACCAAATTCCTCACCTGTCGTCCGAAAACCAATACTGCGATAAGCGGCTTGTGCTGCTAAGTTAGTTTGCTGTGTAAATAAAATAGCGCGTTCTACACCATGCGATCGCGCTTCTAATAATGAACCAGCAACCACGCTTCTGGCATAGCCTTTACCCCGTAAAGCTGGCGGTGTCCACACTCCGCCGATTTGGACAATATCAGGTAAGCGGGCGTTAAAGGTAGTATATGCGACTGGTGTATCTTCTACTACTAAAACCCAATGGGTAGCATTAGCTTGATGCGCTGCTATTTCCTGGCGGGAAGTTATATATAAATCAGGTGTTTCAGATTTTTTCAGAGTTTCTAAATCATAGGCAACATGCCACTCAGTGAGTAAATCTAATTCTTCTGGGTGTGGCAATCGACACTTTACTTCACCGGATGCTAAGGCAGGAGGAATTTGTAAATCTGATAGCGCTAAGGAAAATAATAATTCACGCTCATCTATATTAGTGGGGTGATTAGCAAGCCCTAAAACTTGCTTGGTAACTTCCACTTGTGCAGCTGGGCCAGCAATTCCAGAAATAGCGCGATGAGACTGGGCTACTGCTGTTTGCACCACCTCTGGCAAATACACTGGCGCTTGTACAACCACCATTCCATTCCAATAATGGGCGGCGACTGCAACTATATTGTTATCTAAGAAAGCCGCAATATAAGTCCCCTGAAACATTTCACCCCAATCCACCAACCCCGCCTCTCGCCAATTAGAACGCAAAAACATCGAAGTATCCGTATGTTGCAACAGAAAATTCTCTAGCAACACTTCATCACCTGGTTGTAGGGTTTTAATGGTAGGCATGGGTGGGGACTGGGGATTGGGGATTGGGGATTGGGGATTGGGGATGGGGGAG
>NZ_JACJPX010000063.1 GCF_014696315.1 Calothrix membranacea FACHB-236 | reverse complement strand
AGTGGAATGTTGAGAGTGTCAACCAAATTCTTTCTGTTCGTTGTGCTTATCTGAATGGTTTACTTGCTATTTGAGTGTTTCTGCCAAAAGTGGATGCTCCCGAATTGTCAGGAGTGATTTGTGCCTTAGCTGGTGTGCTGACAAGAACAAAAAGGGAAGGTATGAAAAATTTTTGCAAAAAATTTTGGATCTCAGGCATTGATGATTACCTTAAGAGATTTATCGATGCACTATCTTATGGCATTACATATATCACTATTTCTGCCTGAACATCTGCAATAATAAATCATAAAAAATCGTGAAATTCGCTTCTGTTTTCAAGAAAGATGCTGTGCGATCGCACTCAATTCAAATTAATCAATTGTGGCAGAGATACTCTAATTTCTATCTTAACTATTCCCGCAAAAAATACACCCCACAGCTTAACTGTAGAGTGTATTTTATAGCTATCATCCTTGATTAATTTCAGTAATTCTCGGTAACCATTAACTAGCTAACAGTAGATAGTTGTCGCTCAAAGAAAGCTTGCAAAACTCTTTCTGCTATTTGATGACTAGTTAAACCTAATTCAGCCTTAGATTCATCTGGTGTCGCATGATCTACTAAGATATCTGGTACACCAATGCGCTTAACGGGAACGACAACATCGGCATCGAGTAAAGCTTCAGCTACCGCAGAACCAAAGCCACCCATGACGCAGCCTTCTTCTAAAGTAACGACGCGACCAATTTTCTTAGCTAATGGCAAAATTAACTCAGTATCTAATGGTTTAGCGAAACGAGCATTAACTACAGTAGCTTCAATACCATGTTCGCTGAGAATTTCGGCAGCTTGCATACTGGGGTAAACCATTGTGCCGTACCCGAGAATTAACACATCATCGCCTGTGCGGAGAATTTCAGCTTTGCCGATTTCTAAAGGTTCCCAGCCTTCTTCCATTAAGGGTACGCCATGGCCATTACCACGGGGGAAGCGCATAGCGATCGCACCTTTGGTATAGTTAATACCTGTGACAATCATCCGTTGTAGTTCGGCTTCGTCTTTAGGTGCCATCAAGACTATATTCGGAATACAACGCAGATAAGCAATGTCATACATACCTTGATGGGTGGGGCCATCAGCACCCACAATTCCCGCCCTGTCTAAGCAGAAAAATACGGGCAGGTTTTGAATGCAGACATCGTGAATAATCTGGTCGTAAGCGCGTTGCAAGAAAGTAGAGTAGATAGCAGCTACGGGACGCATCCCTTCACTAGCAAGTCCAGCCGCTAAGGTAACGGCGTGCTGTTCAGCAATCCCAACATCAATATATTGATTGGGTAATTTAGCTTGGAGTTTATCTAAACCTGTTCCTGTAGCCATCGCCGCCGTAATCCCAATAATTTTGGGGTTTTGTTCAGCGAGTTTAACTAAAGTGTGGGCAAAGACTTTAGCATAAGCAGGTGGTTTAGGCTTGCTAGAAGGAATCGCTTTACCAGTTGTGAGATTGAAAGGATTTTGAGCATGGTAGCCAACTTGGTCTTGTTCGGCAAGTTCATAACCTTTGCCTTTAATAGTCGCCACATGCACTAAAACTGGCCCTGGGATCTGATGTGCCTGTTGGAAGGTAGCAATTAATTCTTCTAAATTATGCCCATCTACTGGGCCAATGTAAGTAAAGCCGAGTTCTTCAAAAACAGCCCCAACTTTGGGAACAGCCAAACGCTTCATCCCTTCTTTGATGCGTCCCAGTTCTGGAGACAAGGATTCGCCAACAAAGGGAATATGCTTGAATTGTTCCTCAAAATTATCCTTAATAAACTGCACTGGTGGGCTGAGGCGCATTTTATTCAGGTAGCGAGGAATAGCACCTACATTAGGCGAGATGGACATCTCGTTGTCATTGAGAACAACTAGTAGGTTAGTTTTCGGCATATGTCCTGCATGGTTGATGGCTTCTAACGCCATCCCACCAGTTAAAGCACCATCCCCAATCACAGCTACGGCTTTAAATTTTTCTCCTTTTAAATCACGGGCTAAAGCCATACCCAAAGCTGCTGAGATACTAGTAGAAGCATGTCCCGCACCGAAGTGATCGAACTTGCTTTCACACCGTTTGAGATAACCAGCAATTCCCTCTTTTTGTCTCAAAGTGTGGAAGTTGCTGTAGCGACCTGTAATTAGTTTATGGGGATAAGCTTGGTGCCCTACATCCCAAATAACTTTATCCCGATCTAAGTCCAGTGTCTGGTAAAGCCCTAAAGTTAATTCTACAACACCCAAACCTGGCCCCAGGTGTCCCCCACTTGCTGCTACAGTTTGTAAGTGCTTATCTCGGATTTGACGGGCAATCTGTTGCAGCTGCCGAATCGATAAACCGTGCAACTGGTTAGGATGGGTGATTTCGCTCAGATGCATATTATAGGGTTTTCCTCTCTAATCTCTACTTCTGAATATTCTTTGATTTTCCCACGGTAATGTTGCTTGCAGAAGCATACTTAAAATAACTTGCTGTCTCAAAAAGTTACTGGATAATTGCCCATGTTTTACTACTAATTTCCTAATTGATGAACAACCCAATCGTTCTCAACAAGAAGTTGGGTTAAGTTGGCTCTATTAATGTAACAAAATGTAATAAAAGTTGCTTGCAGTAATTGATCCATTACAGTATTTTTTTACTAGCTTTACCGTAAAATTACCTGATTTATCTGCTAGCAAAACTGTTAAATTTAAGTAAAAATAAACCATCTGTAAACTACGATAATCTAGTAAAAAGCACGTCAATTACTTAATATTCCTAGTTCAACTTCAACACATTTATACAAGAAATATTTATCACAAGATATTTAAATGGCGAAGTATCTGGCGATACTTATTTTTGAGAATGTTTAATATTTAACTCTCGCTATATTTCCGCATATGCTTCTGTTACACATCATCGTAGGTTAATATAACTAAATTGAGTCTTCACTATTGACAAATGAGGCAATAAGTGGATGAGTTTGCATAAGTAAATTTGCAGGCGATCGCAAAATTTGCTTGCACCTAGTAAATAAATATGCTATATTCAGTAATTGTGGATTAAGGACGTATAGCTCAGTTGGTTAGAGCGCTACGTTGACATCGTAGAGGTCACTGGTTCGAATCCAGTTACGTCCATTTTTGTACAGTGACTAATTGTCGTCGTGTGATTTAAACCATAACTTTGCCGCAACGGCAAGCTTATGGGTAAAGTCACAGTCGGTGACAGATTAATGTGCATAAGAAAATTTTATTATCTCAGTTCGGTATTTTGTCAATCAGATTTTCCTGAGACAATATCAAGCAGTTGCTCATGAGACTTCCAATTTAAATAATTACCAATCGCTGTGTAGCCAGGGAACCAGGGTCATGAAGGAGATGAGAAAGACAAGGGGGTAAATTCCCATAACCAAACACCCAAACCCCAAACCTAAAAAATATCCTTCCGCTTTTGCAATAACAAGGTCAGTAGTAAATAAACGGCTGTATGTAATAATAAAAATCCCCAATTTTCAGTTAAATTTTCCCAAGTGGCATTGTAAACTGCTGAGGGTTTAAAGGGTTGGGGAATTGTACTACCATCAGGTAATTGGGTTGGTGCTGGTACAAGGCTATTAACATTAACTAAAGCACCATAAGCTCCCACTGACCAACGACTGACCATCAGCCATGACAAAAATTTATTGATAACACCTTCAGTTTTAAATAAAACTCCAGAAAAGATAATTTGTGGTAGCAGTAGTAATGGTAAAGCGCTATTTGCTTGACTACTGTTTCTCACGGTTGTCGAGACAAGTAAGCCTAAACTAAAACTCGCTAATAAGGTGAGAAATGTGGTAATTCCTAACCCTAATGACCAAGAAATTATTTCGGGGTTGGGAGATTTAAAGCCTAAAAGGATTACTGCCATCATTAATAAGGTTTGGACAATTGCCAAAGCTGATAAAATTGTGACTTTGGAAGCAAGATAAGCTAATAATCCTAAATTAACTAAGCGTTCTCTTAAGTAAATTGCTGACTCTTTCACTATTTCTTGCAGAGAACTGGCAAGTCCTACCCACAAAGCTGCACAAGTAAAGACAAATAATACTTGCAAGGCTAATGATGCGAGGGTAGGATCGGCTTCGTTTCCTTCCACAAAGGGGGTTTTATCTCGCAGTGCTAAAATTATGAGGCTAATGCCGATGGGTGCGGTGAAAAGTGCTAATCCCAAATTCACGCGATCGCGTACAATTAATTGCCAGTAACGTTGGGTTAATAACAGCCACTGCTGCCAAAATGATATTTGCTTGGGAGTGGGTGCAAAAGATTTGGTTGACTGGAGATTACCAAAGCTGATTTGACTAGCTATGTATTTTTGATAATAGCTAGATTGTTGGAATTGCAGCGCATATTTAATCACTTCTAACTCTTGTTCGAGTTTGATATAAATATCTGCAAAGTCGTTAACACCAAAAAACTGTAATGCATCTTGGGGTGTACCAAAATAGCAGAGTCTCCCACCTAAACCAAGAAATACTATGCGATCGCATTCGGTAATGTTGGCTGTCGCATGAGTCACTAAAATAATTGTTCTCCCGCCTTGATGCGCTAAGTCTTTTAATAGCTGCATCATCTGTTTATCTAAGCCGGGATCGAGTCCGGAAGTGGGTTCATCGAGAAAGAATAATTTCGGATCGGCTAGCAATTCTACACCGATGCTAACTCGTTTGCGTTGTCCGCCACTCAAATCGCTGATTAAAGCATGACGGCGATGAGTCATTTTAATTGCGGCTAAAGCCTGTTCTACCACAGATTCCAGGTTAATATCTGGTGGTAAACGCAGCTTGGCTGCATAGGTTAGCACTTCCGCAACGGTCAATTCTCGGTGAATAATATCATCTTGGGGAACATAACCAATTTGAGTGCGGTACAAATTAAAGTTTTTCTGCAAATCTACGCCGTTAATATGCACAGCACCTTGAGTAGTTTTCTCAATTCCCAACAATGTCCGCATCAAAGTTGACTTCCCCGCACCACTACCGCCAACTAAAGCGACAAACTGTCCTGGTTCAATTGCAAAAGTTAAATCATCAAGTCGCCGCTTACCTTTAGTTTCTAGAATTAAGTCATGTGCTTCTAGACGAATGCGATCGCCTTGGTCGAGAATTTCTAAATTATCATCCCGTACTACCAAGGTATAAGGGCCAATGCGGATTTTTGCACCATTTGTCAATACCGCAGAACCGGCGACTTGTTTACCGTTGACGAAAACTCCGTTAGTACTGTAATCCCGCAGAATGTAGCGTCCTTGATTATCTGTATCTATCGTGGCGTGGCGACGGGAAACAGTCGGTGTATCTAACTGCAAGTTAGCGTGGGGATCGCGTCCTAATAAAACCGAACGCTGTTTTAGCGGAACTGTATAAGTTGTTGGTGTAGTAACTGAATGTGCGTTGCTTGGATTGAAATATCTTACCTGAATTAATTGATTTGGGTTTTGGGCAATTTGCAGTTCCACACCGTGGTTTAAGTAATAGCCTTCTGTGGGAGTAATCAGAGAATGATTGACATATAGCTTATTACTACTGGGTTGTTGTCCATCACCATCATAGATGCGGTAGTCAACGCCATTTTGTCGTAATACTGCTTGAAACCGAGACACAACATTCCAGTGCTGGGGAACAACTAAATCAGCTACATTGGGATCGCGTCCTAAAATATGCTGTGGCTTTTTTAGTTCAAAGTATAAAACCTGACCTTGATTATTTAATTCTAAATAAGGATTTGTGCTTAGAACAGTCTGACTTTGTGAAGGTAGCTGTACCATAATCGTTTGGGACTGAGGACTGGGGGCTGGGAAAAGGCAGGGGAGCAGGGAGCAGGGAGCAGGGGAGAAAGCAAATGGCAAACACCAAATACCAAATACCAAACACCAACATTAAACATCAAATAACATCATCAAAAAGTTCGATGTAGTTGATGCTCTGTAATTACTATGAATCTTAAACTGATTGAATCTAATACTTATTTACTTATCAAAAATTAATTTTATTTGAAGAGAATATATTAAATTAATATACCAAAAGTTTATGATATTGAAAAGCTAATTACAAATTATACATAAACGCTGACCAGCCCAAATATTATGACGTTAACATTATTGAATAATCGTTATCAAGTACTACGTGTGCTTGGCAGTGGAGGCTTTGGGGAAACTTTCTTGGCTGAAGATACTCAAATGCCCTCTAGCCGCCGTTGTGTAATTAAGCAGCTTAAACCTGTAGCTAATAATCCCCAGGTTTACCAATTAATTCAGCAACGATTTCAACAGGAAGCAGCCATCTTAGAAGAGTTAGGCGATCGCAGTAATCAAATTCCTAAGTTGTATGCTTATTTTGTCGAAAATGGGCAATTTTATTTAGTACAGGAATATATTGAAGGTAACACCTTAACTCAAATCATTAAACAGCAAGGATTATTGAGTGAAAGTGCAGTCAAGGATATTTTAATTAATATCTTACCAGTGCTAGAGTTTGTTCATAGCAAGCGCATTGTACATCGAGATATTAAACCAGATAACATCATTTTGCGTTTTGCAGATAGCAAACCAATTTTAATTGACTTCGGTGCCGTAAAAGTATCAATGGGAACAATTATGACTGCTTCTGGTAATTCCAGCCAGTCAATTGTCATTGGTACCCCAGGGTTCATGCCAATGGAACAATCAGTAGGCAGACCAGTTTTCTCAAGTGATTTGTATAGTTTAGCACTAACAGCAATTTATTTACTTACAGGCAAATTACCATCAGAATTTCCCACAGATCATAGTACAGGGGACATTCTGTGGCGAAATGCTGTCCCTAATACCAGTGCAGATTTTGTGGCAGTGTTGAATAAAGCAATACAACAATCACCACGCGATCGCTATCTCAGCGCCAGAGATATGCTAGCTGCATTGCAGACTCCGGCTGCACCCACTGTACCGATTATTGCTCCCACCATCATCACCACACCTACTGCACCAGTTTCCCCTGGCTATGCAGAAATACCAACAGTCGCCGCATCGCCAGCACCACAATATCAACCACCAACTCCTCCCCCTGTACCTTATTCCCATCCACCAGCACCTAGCCAAGGCTTAGGAACATGGCAACAAGGTGTAATTATTGGTGGTGTAATTGGCATAGTTGTTGTTGGTGGCTTATGGTTAGTGCAAGGAAAATTATCTAATCAACCGCAGCCAGTAGTCAGTGTATCTCCTTCCAGTTCACCTTCTATTTCCCCACAAATCACACAGACAGATACACAAGCGGGTAATTCTGCAACTAAAACTAATACAGATACACCAGTTGTTAAACCTACCACTAAAGCAGTAATTCCTGTTCAGACAAACACTCCTATTCCTATTCCGCAAACAACAGAAAACCCTGCAGATACGACAGAAGTATTGACAGAATCCGAAGCCAAAAATTTAATTAACAATTGGCTACAAGCAAAAAAAGTAATGTTTGCACCTCCCTACAATCCTCAGCCAGCAGAGGAATTAACTACGGGCAAACAATATCAACAAGTTGCCGGATATGATGGCTCAATTAATTCTCTCAAAACTGATGGTCATTATTACAAATATGGCTTACAACAAATTGATGGTGTAGATGATTTCTTCGTTGAAGGAAACGAAGCGATTATTCAAGTAAAAGTTACTGAAGACCGCACACTTTTTGATAGAAAAGGCAATATTCTACCTAAAGAAACTGACTTTAAAACTAGAACAGTGCGCTATGAATTACAACTGGTAAATCAGCGCTGGAAAATAGCTGCTACAGAAATCATTACCAAATAATCATGAGATTTTTTTCTAAGTTATCTTACCTTGCCCGTATCTTAATTATTGCCACAATTGTTGCTTTTACTATAGTAATTTGTGGAACATTAATGATGCGTTTTTCAGCATCAAATCCAGCAGTTCAGGCGACAACTGCGCCCACTACACCGAGTGTAGTCACTACTGAATCTACATCAGAACCAACATCAAATTTACCTGCACTACCAATAGAAGCTTTACCAACTAACTCTACTCCTCTAACAGTAGCTAGAACTAATTCAGTTAATCAAAAAATTAATTCTAATCAGCTAGCTTATGGGCATTTTCCCTACACACAAGCTGATCCCAATCAAATGAATCTTGTTGGTAGTTATGCTACTGGTGCAGATCAGCGCTTTGAATCTTTAAATAGTGAAGCTGTACAAGCATTTATGAAAATGACTTATGCAGCCAGAGAAGTGGGTGTTTGGATTATTCCTGTTTCTGGATTTCGCACTATCGAACAACAACAAAAACTATTTCTACAACAAATTAAACGCCGGGGTTCGGAGAAAGAAGCTGCAAAAATTAGTGCGCCACCGGGATACAGCGAACACCATACAGGATTTGCTTTAGATTTAACAGATGGGAAATTTCCCAAACAAGATATTACTTTAGAATTTGAAAAAACTGATGCTTATCGTTGGTTGACTAGCCATGCTAAAGAATTTGGCTTTGAATTGTCCTTTCCTCGCAACAATTCTCAAGGCGTAAGTTTTGAACCTTGGCACTGGCGATATGTAGGTTCTGCCAACGCAACTGCCGTATTTGCTAATGCTAGAAGTCAGCGATAAATTTTAAAAAAATGTACAGAAATATAGATAATTATGCATATATATCAATACACTTGGGTTAAGCTCATTAGCGATTGATTTGTCACTTATTTAAGAAGCTCTTTCAATTGGGGGATTCTCCCCCAAACCCCCGATTGGGTGACGGTTGCGTCCCCCAAACCCCCTCCAAAATTATTGTTCTGTTTTTTTTGCTGAGTAACTAGTTTTTTGGTTTGGTTATCAATTAATTTTCTTAACTGATACTCACACCATGACCAATTACCAGAAACGAGGTAAAGTATACAACAAACACCCTTGTTCTGACTGGCTAACGCCAATTTATGCAAACCCTGCTTAACAATCGCTATCAAGTGATTCAAACTTTAGGAAGCGGTGGATTTGGTGAAACTTTCTTAGCAGAAGATACCCAAATGCCATCCAAGCGTCGCTGTGTGATTAAACAACTCAAACCAATTCAAAATAACCCCCAGATTTATCAATTGGTAAGAGAACGTTTCCAAAGAGAAGCTGCAATTTTAGAAGATTTGGGTGGTGCTACTGACCAAATTCCCTCCTTATATGCTTATTTTCAGTCAGAAGGGCAATTTTATGTAGTGCAAGAGTTGATTGAAGGACAGACTCTCACAGCCAAATTGCAACAGCAGGGATTATTAAGCGAAAGTTCAGTCAGAGAAATATTAGTAAATTTATTACCAGTATTAGAGTATATTCACTCAAAGCGGATCATTCACCGCGATATCAAGCCGGATAACATTATCTTGCGTTATCGCGACAACAAACCCGTACTCATTGATTTTGGTGCTGTGCGGGAAACAATGGGAACAGTATTAAATTCCCAAGGGAATCCTACCAGCTCGATTGTGATTGGCACACCAGGATATATGCCTAGCGAACAAGCAATGGGTAGGCCAGTGTTTTCCAGCGATTTATACAGTTTAGGCATGACAGCAATTTACTTGCTGACTGGGAAACAACCGCAAGAATTAGAAACAGATCCGCGCACAGGGGAAATTATTTGGTCTCATCATGCTTTAAATGTCAGTCCCACATTTGCAGGAGTGATCGATAAAGCGATCGCCTATCATCCCCGCGATCGCTTCGCTACAGCTAGAGAAATGCTCCAAGCCTTGCAAATTGGGGCAAATACCTTTCCGCCGACTGTTCCTTATGTCCCACCAACAGTAGCCAACACACCAGCAGCAACTCACCCTTATGCTCAACCACCAGTAGCCAACACACCAGTAGCACCTACTCAATATACAATCCCCCTCAGTCCTGGGGCATCTCATCAACCAAATACAATTCCTGTGAGTCCAGCACCATCTTATCAACCTGGAAATCCCAGCAATCCCAGCAATGGACAAAGAGGTGTCTTTATTGCCAGTTTAATCGCAGGTGGTTTGATTGGCGGTGCAATAATTATTGCTTTTGCCCTTAATAACAACAAACAACCCCAAATCGTAGCCGAAGCCACACCTGCAACCACGGAATCTAACACAATCCGCAATCAACCCGAGGAAACTGCAACACCAACCCCCAGTCAAACCCCATCTCTGCAATTTTCTCCCACAACACCAACAACAAGCGAAACAACAAGCGATCGCCCATCACCAGAAGCCGCGATCCAAAATTATTACGCCAATATTAATCAAGGACAGTTTCAAACTTCTTGGAACCTGCTAACTCCCAGCTTACAAAATAATCGCAAACTCCACCCTAATGGTTATCTTTCCTATATAGATTGGTGGGGAGGTAGAGTGCAAAGTGTAGATGCTACACAAGTGAGTTTAGTGCAAGCAAACGCCGAAACAGCAACCGTTGATGCAAGTTTGCGATATTACTTAAAAAACGGCAAAGTATCCTCCGCTTCTGTGCGTTTTTCTCTATTATGGGATGCCCAAAACAGCAGATGGGTTGTTAGTGATGCTAGATAATTTGGGTCATTGGTCATTGGTCATTGGTCATTTGTCATTGGTCATTTGTCATTTCTCCTCATCTCCCTCATCTCCCTCGTCTCCCTCATCTCCCTCATCTCCCTCATCTCCCTCATCCCCCAATCCCCATTCCCTGATATACATTGGAAAGGGTGATGTCTAACGACAAGCCATTAACAGGATGTCAAGATTAATTTTGATAAGTTCATAGTTGGCACTTTAGTGCTTAAATATTCAAGGGCTAAAATCCCGACTACTAACTAATTAACCGATCAAAATAAACTTGACAGACTATCTAGTCGTCCACGCTTTCAAAGAGCATGACAATAACCCTTCTCAACAATCGGTATCAAGTTATTCAGGTACTCGGTGCAGGTGGTTTCGGCGAAACCTTCCTGGCAGAAGATACTCATATGCCTTCTCGCCGTCGCTGTGTAATTAAACAGCTAAAGCCTATCAGTAACGATCCGCAAACTTACCAAATAATTCAACAGCGGTTTGAGAGAGAAGCCGCCACTTTAGAGATTTTAGGTAAAAGTAGTGACCAAATTCCGGAGCTTTATGCTTATTTTTCTGAAAAAGGGCAATTTTATCTCGTTCAGGAATGGATTCATGGTCAAACCTTGAGAGATATTGTTACAGCTAATAATCAAGTCAGCGAAACAGCTGTTAGGGAAATTCTATTTAGTCTTTTGCCAGTATTAGAATACATCCATAGCAAAGGTATCATTCACCGAGATATCAAGCCGGATAACATTATTGTTCGTTCTCCTGATAGCAAGCCAGTTTTGATTGATTTTGGTGCAGTTAAGGAAACTATCCGTTCTGTAGTGACTTCCCCAGGTTCTCCTGCACATTCAATGGTGATTGGTACACCAGGGTATATGTCCAGCGAACAAGCTTTAGGACGACCAGTTTATGCCACTGACATTTATGGTTTGGGCTTAACAGCTATTTATTTACTAACTGGTAAACAACCCCAAGAACTAGAAACCAACCAACAAACAGGGGAAATACTCTGGCGAGATTATGCCCCTAATGTTTCGCCTAGTTTAGCTCAAGTATTGGATCAAGCAACTAAACCCAATGCTAGCGATCGCTACACCACTGCTAGTAAAATGCTTTATGCTTTGCAGTCTGCTAGCTATATTACACCAGCCACAGTCACCAGGCGGCCTACTACAGCTAACGCATCAATTGGGAAAACTCAGCCATTATATGCTCCACAACCACAAACTATTGCTCCCAGCAATTGGCAAAAACCTGCTGCAATTGTTGGCAGTTTAGTTGTGGGTGGGTTGATTGGTGGATTAGTAATTTCTAATATTACTCGTCAACCAGAAGTGGAAACACCCATTGTGCAAAATTCCACTCCTTTACCAGAACCCTCAGCTACTATTACCCCACCAACCGACACCCCCACACCTACACCAACTTCACCCAGTGCATCACCATCGCCTTTGCAAGAAATTCCTGCACCTATTTCTACTCTTAACCCCAGAGTCGAATCTAATTCCCCAGAAACTACAACCTCAATCCCTGAGCAGGAAACTGTAAATTCTGATACTGCACCAATTGCCACAAACACACCACAGGCAAACACAGAAAATCAGCCTCCTGAAGTTTCTACACCAAAGGTAAGCGCGACACCACAGAACAACGACCAGCCTCCTAAATCCGCTAGTAGTAACATTAGTCAAAGCGTTCCTGCATTTCCTACAGGTACTTCCAGAAGCAGTGTGGAAGCTACTCTTGGTAGACCCAAGAAAGATTTAAGAGGCCTGTGGCGTAATACTCGCGCTGTCACCTATAAAGTAGTACCAAACAAAATTGACGTAGGCTACTTATTTGATCGTAATACAGGAGCGCTGCGCCAAACAGAGGCAGCTTTTGCCCAATCTGTAGATCCTCAAGTCATGCAGAATACTTTGAATGGAATGTTAAGCGGTCAAGCTACAGCAGAAATTAAACAGGGATTGCAACAAATACAAAGCCGTCAGTCTGATAATTTCCAATTTACCCAAGGTGGAGTCAAGGGTCAGATTGTGCGGCAAGAATGTGATTTTATTTACATCAGTATTTGGGATGCAGACTTACATGATTTTGTGAGTCCTGCTGCTGCTAAAAAGTGTAGCTAGTTTTGAGGAAAGGGAACAGGGAACAGGGACTCCCAACTAAAAAAATATACTATCGCTTTTTTGGCAAGGGAGCAGGGAGCAGGGAGCAGGGGGGATAAAAAAATATTTTCTCTCGGAAATTTGGATAATTTAATGTCTGGAAGCCTCATAGAGAAAAGGATGTGTAATTAAATTTGTTGAAGTAGCTTAAATAGCCTTAATTACGAATTATTTCAAGCATGGCCAAATTTTCTCGTCGCTTGTCACGCTCAAATAAACGAGCTAAGCGATCGCTTTTTGTAGGCGCGATCGCTTATATCAAAAACTGGATGGTTTCTCCCCAGGCGATTTCATGGCTTCAGTTAGCGAAGATGGCAGGAAAAATGGCGATCGCAGCGGCAATTTCTTTAGTGATTGCTCAAGGGTTGCGATGGGAATATCCTTTCTATGCTGTGATTGCTGCCATTATTGTTATGTCTTCAACTCATGGCAGCACTTTAGCATTAGGGATACAGCGTTTAATTGGGACAATTATTGGTGCTTTGGCTGGAGCAGTTTTTGCTGTCACACTAGGTAGTAATCCCTGGTCGCTGGGAGTATGTGTATTTGTAACCATTTTTGCCACTTCTGTCTGTAAATTTAACGAAGCCGCAAAGTTGGCGGGGTATGTATCGGCGATCGTCATTTTAAGTTACAATCATTCGCCCTGGTTGTACGCCTGGGATAGATTACTAGAAACCTTGTTAGGTATTGGTGTGGCACTGTTGGTAAATAGTTTTATTTTTCCGGCTGCTGCTGGCTTACAGCTGCGAGAATGTTTATCCCAAACCCTGATAGATTTAGAACATTTTTACCGATTAGTCGTCAATTGCGCCTTTACAGGAAACTACGATCGCTCTCATGCAGATGCTTTAAAAATTAGTATTATTCATTCCTTTGGCAAAGGACGGGAACTCTGGAAGGAAGTTAGGCAAGGATTAAGCAATGAACCGCCAGAAATGCGAGTTAATCCAGCTTGGGAATTTCTCATCCGGCGAATTTGGGAGCATACTCTGACAATGGAACATACTGTACTCGCCAGACAACAAGATACATTTTGGCAAATGCTCTCACCTCAACTTACTCCCTTGGCGCAAGAAACTCAAAATGCAATGCTCTCTCTAGCAACAGCGGTTAAATCGCATCAGTCACAATTATCTATATCAGAGATGGAAGCTATACTCACCAATGCCACAGAGGAATTTAATCAACTGAAACCAACCCAGCATTCAGATTATCCCATTGATGAGCTATTACGGTTTTTTACCTTCTTTTACATTATGGAAGAGGTAGGGAGAAAGCTACAAAGAATGGCAGCTACGCTCAATCAAGAGTAATATTCTCATAATGGTATAATTTTCAAATTTTTTATACTTAACATTTCTTATTTAAATTTTGTAAAATTCACGTTTACTTTATAGTCTTTTCGGGAAATCTAAATCTAACAGAAGACTGGGTAAGTAGAAATTTTGCTTAAAGCTTAATTGGGAAGGAGATCAGCCTTGTTCAAAGGCACTAAAGTGCTTATACCAATTCTTTATGAAGCTGCATAGAATTCGATCCCCCCTAACCCCCCTTAAAAAAGGGGGAAAAGAATCAAAGTCCCCCTTAAAAAGGGGGATTTAGGGGGATCAGGATATTTGCAACTTCACATTAAATTGGTATTACTATGTAAAAGCTAAAATATAGCTGAATACTAGTAGGTAATTGGCATGACTTGGGAAATTGTGAAACTGTACTCAATCTACACATATTAAGACTTTCAAAATTTACAAGCCCTGAGTATATGCAACAACCATTTCAATTAGAAAATGTAGAATCGGCAGCAAAAGATTCGCGATTTTTCTCTCTTTCTCTAGACTTACTTTGTATTGCTGGTTTTGATGGTTATTTTAAGCATATCAATCCAGCTTGGAGCAGAACATTAGGCTGGTCAAATCAAGATTTATTTAATAAACCATTTCTTGAGTTTGTTCATCCAGAAGACCGCGAATCTACGATTTTAGCAGCCCAGAAGTTGACCACAGGTCAAGATGCAATTTGCTTTGAAAATCGCTATCTTTGTGCTGATGGCTCTTATAAATGGTTGTCATGGAATTCTACTACTTTCAGTGATGAGAACTTAATTTATGCCGTAGCTCGTGACATTACGGCAAATAAAGAAAATGAAATTGCTTTAAGAAATTCTCTAAAAGAATCAGAAAGCTTAAAATATGCTTTAAATGCCCATTGTTTAGTGGCAATTACAGATACAGATGGCATCATAACTTATGTCAATGATAAATTTTGCCGAATTTCTCAATATTCAAGAGAAGAACTTATAGGAAAAAAACACAGCATTATTAATTCTGGTTATCATAGCCAAGAATTTTTCGCGCAATTGTGGGAAACTATTTCTCAAGGGAAAATCTGGCAGGGAGAAATTAAAAATCAAGCCAAGGATGGTAGTTTCTACTGGGTAGATACAACAATAGTACCGAGGTTATCTGCGGAAGGTAAACCCGAGAAATATGTAGCGATTCGTACGGATATTACACAGCGTAAACTTTCCGAGTTAGCGATTCAAGAGCGATCGCACCTTTCACTCTTAAGTGCAGAAGTGAGTTTAATCTTAGCTCAAAGCGGTACGCTAACGGAGATTATTCAACATAGTACACAAGTAATATCACAATATTTGGATGTTGCTTTTGTCGGCATTTGGACTGGGGAACCACAGACAACAGAGCTAAAATTCCAAGCAGGAGTTAGTTGTACAGATAATAATTTTAACTGCTTAACCAATATTCAAGATTTCGCTCATCAAAATTTAGTTGCTAACAGTGTTATTGATATCATTAATCAAAATAATCAGGCAATATTAAATCAAGAGTTAGGTACGGAATTTCATAATTACAATTTTGAACATATATCTTCAAATTTATTTTTTTCTGCATATCCATTAATAGTGGAACAAGAATTAGTCGGGCTCATGGCTTTATTTAGTTGTGAACCTTTAAGCCAAGCCACCCATAATTTGCTCAATTGGATCGCTAATAATATTGCTGTAGCTATTGATAGAGTTTGGGCTAAAGAACAGCTCCTCAGCCGTAGGGAAGCCTTACTGCTGGGTTTAGCTAGTCAAATCCGTATTTCTTTGGATCTCGATACTATTTTAGAAACTGCTGTTACAGAAATTCGTAGCTTATTACAAATAGACCGTTGCTATTTTATCCGTTATCTACCTCATTTTTCTCAAACAAGCCTGTCTATTACTCATGAATCCAGACTTACAGAATTGCCTAGCACTTTAGGCATGATTTCATTAAAAAGCTATCCATTTTTAGCAAAAAAACTGCTGCATCAAGAGTTAATTTGTATTCATAATATTGAGAGCGATCGCCAAATTGAGAAGCATATCCAAAAATTCTTAACTGAGTTTGGTATTACCTCTTTATTATTGCTACCAGTTAATAGTAATACGGGAGAATTGGGAGCAATTGTGTGTAGCCATTGTAGTGGCGAACGTGTTTGGGATAATAGTGAAATTAGCTTGCTACAAGCTGTCACTGATCAATTAGGAATTGCCATTGACCATGCACAACTTTATACTCAAAGTCGTACTGCTACCTTAGCAGCGCAAGCTCAAGCAGAAAAACTCAGTGAAACTTTGCATAAGTTGCAACAAACTCAAGCGCAACTAATTCAGCAAGAAAAAATGTCTAGTTTAGGTCAATTAGTTGCCGGAATTGCTCATGAAATTAATAATCCGGTTAACTTTATTCATGGTAATCTATCTCCTGCTGATGAATATGTCCAAGATTTACTTGAGCTACTCAAACTTTATGAGAAACACTATCCTCATCCTGCTCCAGAAATTCAAGATTTTTGTGAAAAAGTTGACTTAGAATTTATTGCTAATGACTTGTTAAAACTACTTTCTTCTATGAGACTTGGTACTAATCGCATTCGAGAAATTGTACTGAGTTTACGCAACTTTTCTCGCTTAGATGAAGCAGAAATGAAAGCAGTTAATATTCATGAAGGTCTTGATAGTACCCTGCTAATTTTGCAGAATCGTCTGAAAGCCAAGTCAGAGAATCCCATCGGTATTGAAATCATCAAAGAATATGAGAAATTACCTTTAGTAGAGTGCTATCCTGGGCAAATGAATCAGGTATTTATGAATATTATTAATAATGCCATTGATGCTCTAGATAATCACCGTAACCAGCATTCTCAATTAGATACTCAAACAAATCGCAGCCAGATTAGAATCCGTACCGAACTTATTAATAATCGTCGAGTCATAGTGAGGATTGCAGATAATGGCCCAGGCATCCCGCAAGAGTTACAATCGAAGCTATTTGACCCATTTTTTACTACTAAACCAGTAGGCAAAGGTACAGGTTTAGGATTATCAATTAGTTACCAGATTGTTGTAGAAAAGCATGCAGGAATTTTGAGGTGTGAGTCAGTCCTGGGTAAAGGAACAGAATTCTGGATTGAAATTCCTTTACAACAGGAAGAAATGCCGATTTAAGGTCAATGCGGTTCAGTTAAGCTCATTAGCGATTGATTTGTCACTTATATAAAGAAGCTCTTTCAATTGGGGGATTCTCCCCCAAACCCCCGATTGGGTGACGGTTGCGTCCCCCAAACCCCCTCCAAAATTATTGTTCTGTTTTTTGTTGCGTAACTAGTTTTTTGGTTTTGTTATCAATTAATTTTATTAACTGAACTGTATTTGATTTAAGCTCATACTCAATTAGCAATATAAATTGTCTGAATTGCTTATTTATATAATTAATTCCAAAGATGATAAACCAGCTATCTTTAATTGCAGCGCTCTACTTAAATACAGTTAAGCACCCTGGAAGGAGAAGTTTATGCTTCAATCACCAGGATGCTTAACGATAAAAAATTGTTGTCAATCCAACAATATCGAAAGGTAGTTTGATTGATTTGTAAGCTATATTCCGTTAGCTGACAGAAACTTTTAAACTGCTGGGTTGTGCGAGATTACCTTGAAAGACTACGCCTCGTTGATTGGCGTGTAGATGACGCAGAATTTTGTAAATGGCTTCAATTTCTTGAGATGCACCTGCTTTCTCGGCAATTTCATCGAGAGTAAGGGCAGATTTTGCTGATTGCAGTACTTCTAGGACACGTTTTTGCAAGTCAAGAATCGCGGCGGCGGCTTTTTTACCAGCTTCAACCCCTGGTTGATGGTAAGCGTTGATGTTGACTAAGCTTGCATACAAGCCAACAGCACGTTCATATAAAGCAATTAACGCCCCGACAGTACGCGCATTGACTTGGGGAATAGTGACTGTGATGGAATCACGCTGATTTTCATACAGCGCTTGTCTGGTTCCTAACAAAAAACCAGAAAGGTAATCGCCTGATGTCACCCCAGGATCGATTTCGGGAGATGGATTTTTACGATCTTCTAAAACTTCAATTAAGGTAGCAAAGAAATTGGGTACACCTTCGCGCAACTGTTGAACATAGGCGTGTTGATCGGTTGAGCCTTTGTTACCATAAACGGCGATCCCTTGGTAGACGGTGTTACCATCTAGGTCTTTTTCTTTACCTAAGGATTCCATGACTAACTGTTGCAAATAACGGCTGAACAACAGCAAGCTATCTTTGTAAGGCAGCACCACCATGTCTTTTTCACCCTTACCATTACCGGCATAGTACCAAGACAAAGCCAGTAAAGCTGCTGGGTTATTTTTCAAATCAGCTACACGGGTAGCATCATCCATTTCTTTCGCACCTTCTAGCATGGCGCGAACATCAATACCTTGCAATGCAGCTGGTACTAAACCCACAGCAGACATTTCTGAGGTGCGTCCGCCCACCCAATCATACATGGGGAAAGTTGCCAGCCAGCCTTCAGATTTTGCGATTTTATCCAGGTTACTATCAGTGCTAGTGATAGCTACTGCATATTGGGAAAAGTCCAAATTTTGTCCAGCATAGGCTTTTTTGACTTCAATCATGCCGTTGCGTGGTTCTGGTGTTCCCCCAGATTTGGAAATCACCAAAACTAAAGTACTGGAGAGGCTATTTCGCAACTGAGTCAGAATGCGATCGATACCTGCGGGATCTGTATTGTCAATAAAGTGAATTTTCAGGGGTGGGAAATCAGAGGACAGGGCTTCGGCGACAAATTGGGGGCCAAGGGCAGAACCACCAATACCTATGGAGATCACATCGGTAAAACGATTAGCTCTAGGAGGATGAATAGCACCTGTTTGGATTTTTTCTGCAAAGGCTTCGATTTGTTCTAAGGTTTGGACAATCTCTTGGGTGAGTTCTGGCGTTGGTGCTAAATCTGGATTTCGTAGCCAGTAATGTCCAACCATGCGATTTTCATCCGGATTGGCGATCGCACCTTTCTCCAGTTCCGCCATATCCGCAAACGCCTGATCAAACTTCGGCCGCAACGACTCCACAAAGGCATCATCAAACCGCATCCGACTAACATCAAGATACAGCCCTAATCCCTCGTGGAAATATAACCAATCCTGGTATCGTTGCCAAAGTGCTTTAGCATCCATAAGGGAAGTCTCAACTTAACGTGTTTTTCACAAACCAGTTTAATGTAAGGCTATAGCGATCCCTGCTTTGCCTTATACAGTTTTAAGTGTTGACCTAAGCTCTGCCTTTAGACATCTGGCATAGGGATGACACGCAAAAATTTGACAATTTCACCCCTCACTTCTATGCCAACTAAATATTCATCTATGGTAAAGCGGTGAAATATGGCCTCATCATCAAGCTGGCGGAGTTCTGGGAGCGATCGCATCTGCCAATGGTGAGCAAACTCAAAAAAGACAAAATTATACACCCGCTCATAAGCAGATGTTTCTAAACTTTTCAGGTCTACGAGAAATGACCTGGTATAGCGTACTTCCAGAATCACTTAAGTTTCACTTCCAAAATACATTAACTGTCTGATCGCTTCTTCTTGGGTTAATATATCCCACGGCTGTTGCGATCGCTTGGCTTGTTCTATGGCTTTGAGCATATAACAATCACAATGCAAATTGTAGACAGCCGCCCAAGTACTTGGCAGATCCTCATCTGCTAACTGATCGACTAAGTGATGAATTCTCGTTCGCAGCAAGTTCATGTTTCTCCTCTTAGCCCTCACCACACAATAGTATGCCCATTTGTTCAGCAATGGTTAATCGCAGGAGGTAAACTATGGGGATTGTTGATGGTTGACTGTTGACTGTTGACTGGGGGGGTAATAGGTAATAGGTAATGGGTAAGAGACACAAACACCAAACACCAATTACCAAATAACAAATGACAAATGACAAATGACAAATGACAAATGACAAATGACTAAATACCTATGTTTGAATATTTAATATTTTTAGCGATTTCTACAGCCACATTTGCATTGTTTAGTTTGGGACTGAATTTGCAGTGGGGTTTTACAGGGTTAATTAATTTTGGTCATATCGCTTTTATGACCCTGGGAGCTTATACAACAGTATTATTAAGCCTCAAAGGTGTTCCTATACTTGTTTCGGCTATTGTTGGGGCGATTGTTGCAGCGTTGCTGGGGTTGGTAATTGGGTTTGCGACTCTGCGCTTGCGAGAAGATTATTTAGGAATTGTCACTATTGGGGTGGGAGAACTGATTCGGTTGGTGGTAAATAACCAAGATTTACCAGTGGGTGATACGTGGATATCTGGTGCTTTCGGTGTACAAAGTTACCCCATACCTTTATCCACAACACCGAATTTGTTTTTGAGATTTGTGATGATGGGATTGCTGACGCTGCTGTTAGCGGTAACAGTGTTTTCCTTATGGCGATGGATTAACAATACCCGTATAACTGGTGCTACTGAGAAATTAACGCGCAAAACCAATAAACAGGAATTTGTATCGCGTTTGGTTGTGGGGATAATTTTGGGGCTGCTGGCAATAGCTGTTTATGTTTCTGGCATGATCAGTTTATATAACTACGTTCCCAAAGCAGGTTTAATGCTGGTGGCACTGTTAGTCTTAGCTTTTGTCTTTTGGCGGTTGGAAATGTTAGTGCGATCGCCTTGGGGTAGAGTACTAAAAGCCATCCGCGAAGATGAGGAAATTCCTAAGGCACTGGGAAAAAATGTCTTTTGGTATAAACTACAATCACTAATGTTAGGCGGTGCGATCGCGGGGATTGCTGGTGGTTTTTTTGCTTGGCAACTCAGTGCTGTTTACCCCGATAATTTCCAACCACAGCTTACCTTTGATGCTTGGATTATGGTAATTTTAGGCGGTTCTGGAAATAATATCGGCACAATTTTAGGTACGGTGATTTACTTTGCTTACGATGCCATTACCCGTGAACTTTTACCAAAAATTATTCCCCTAGACGAAGCCCGTTTAGGCGCATTCCGCATCATGGTGATTGGTTTAATTTTGATGGTACTGATGATTTGGCGACCACAAGGTATCTTAGGGAAAAAGGAGGAACTTACCCTTGGTAAATAACCCATCACCCCCACTTCCCCTACTAGCGGCTACTAGACTTTGTAAAAGCTTTGGTGGAATTAAAGCCGTTAATAATGCCAGCATTGAAGTAGCTAAAGGCAGTATTACAGGCTTAATTGGCCCGAATGGTGCTGGTAAAACCACCTTTTTTAACTTACTATCTAATTTCATTCGCCCAGATAAAGGACGAGTCATTTTTGATGGTGAACCAATTCATCACCTGCAACCATACCAAATCGCCCAGCAAGGAGTAGTCCGCACTTTTCAGGTAGCCCGGACTCTTTCACGGTTGTCGGTGTTAGAAAATATGCTGCTAGCGGCACAAAAACAAACCGGGGAAAATTTTTGGCAGGTGCAATTACAACCTCATGTGGTAGCGAAAGAAGAAAAGCAACTGCAAGAACAAGCCATGTTTTTGTTAGAGTCAGTCGGGTTAGCCAAAAAAGCCCATGACTACGCGGGTGGTTTATCTGGTGGACAACGTAAGCTGCTAGAAATGGGACGCGCCTTGATGACAAATCCCAAGCTGATTTTGTTAGATGAACCAGCAGCCGGCGTAAATCCCAGATTAATTGATGATATTTGCGATCGCATTCTCAACTGGAACCGCCAGGATGGTCTAACATTTCTGATTATCGAACACAACATGGACGTAATTATGTCCTTGTGCGATCGTGTTTGGGTACTTGCTGAAGGACAAAATTTAGCCGACGGTACACCCGCAGAAATTCAAACTAATCCCAAAGTTTTAGAAGCGTATTTAGGAAAATAATACATCGGGCATGGGGCATTGGGTAATCGGTAATGGGGATTAGACTTAAGGAATTGCTTCCGTGCTTCCTAATCTCCCCTTACTACCTTACTAGCATAATTTTGCAATTTCATCGCGCACTTTTGCCGCCATCTCTGCGGCTGCTTCAGTGCTTACCCACTTACTAAAACCAAGTTGATTAAATAATTTTTTAACCCGCAAATAAATTAGCAATTTTAGATTACCTACTGGCATATCTTCGTTACGGGGAATAACGTGAAAATGTATATGCTTAACTTCTTCGCCCCAAGAACAAACATGAATTTTTGCTGGTTTCATTAACCGCGATAATGCTAAACATGTTTTTTGAATAATGGGGCCTAAAGCATTGGCTTCTTCTAGTGTCAAATCTGCCAAATTTTCGCAATGTCTTTTAAGTTTGATAATCAGATATCCCGATAACAGCACAGGCGATAAAGAATGTTCGACAATCCAATAATTATCTTCGTAAATAGCTCCACCAGGAGCTTTTATTTTTCCGGATAAGACATGACAAGCAAGACACCCATCTATGATCAATATAAGTTCCGTAGAGCAGGTCAACAGATTCAAACTTCAAAACCCACACTCTATAAAAAATTGCAGCAAAAGTGGCAACTACTCATTAGGCATACTTCTAATTAGAAGTATGCCTAATCATCGGCAATTCTGCCTTCACAGCAAGGATGAGATTAGAGACTGCGTCTCCCATCGTTGTTATAGCGCCAATAAACCCCATTCTCTCGCTGCATTAACTGATAACCAACTAACTCCCGCCTTAAGGTAGCGTAGTCAGGATGGTAAAGCTGGAGAGTTTCATTTACTGTTCGTTCTGGATACTGAACCCCCTCTTCAAATTTGCTAGCCAGCCACTTAAGAATGACTAAGCGCTTTTTGCGGCTAGCAGGAATTTCCTTCAGGCGCTGTATTTCGTCTAGATTTTTGCTGTCATTCTCTAAATAGTTTTTCAAAACTTTGCTTTCCCAAGCTGCAATATCAACATCCTCAATTAAAGATGCCATTTTCTCTGGGGTGAAAATTTCCTGGCTCAGACTTTGCAAAACGTCGCTATCTAACTGATAAAAGCGACTGTTACCTTCTGGGCGCATAGTTACTAAGTTTAGTTCCTTGAGTTTTGACAGATGATGTGACACTGTCGGTTCTTTAAGTTGCAATAGCACTGCTAGTTCTTCAACACTACACTCTTGGTTTGCTAATATACCTACAATTTTTAATCGACTCTCGTCTGCCAACACTTTGAAAAATTGCAGTAGGGTTTGAAACTGTTCTTTCCTCATAATTTGTTATAATCAAATTCGATTTCAATCTAATTAGAAAGAAGTCGAATAAGCCATGATGTTAGCCTCTGAACAGGCAGAGGTTGTTTTGTTGTGATTGTGAATTATTGTTAATTCTGCGATTTGTTCGGCCGGAAGTTGAGATTTCTTAAGTAGTTCTTCACATTTCGCTATGTTCAGACCATTCACAAATCGAAAGAGAAGGAACAGAAGTATACCCAGACAGGGTACTTCATTTGTACAGGCTGCTAGGTTTTTAGGTGTAGATCAAAGTACTCTGTATATGGCTCTGCAAAAAGGGCAAATTCCTACCAGCAGAAGAAATGGACGCACTGTAATTAGTCAAGGCGCTTTAATGGACTATAAAGTTAGAACTCGTCCTATCTTATAAGCTATTCTGAGCGCAAATATTAACAATTTCAAACAGTGGCAATCATAGCTACCAAAAATCCATGTAACCCTAACAAGGATTTTAAGTTTGGTAGTGAGTACTTTTTATTCTAATAATTTTCAATTTAATCAGCCACTATCACGGCACAACATTGTTTGTGCCTTTATTTATAATAATTTAGGTTGCACTAACAATTATTAATTACAAATTTTTTTAATCTTCGTCATCTTCTGCGAAATTAACTTTTTCATAAAGGTCTCGTAATTCAATTTGAAAATCAACAGTTTGCAGTGATAAAGATGCAGATTCACCTTCAATTTCTGTAAATGACCATTGGTTTGTGGCAGTTTTGATATATTGCATTACATGATACTGATATTGGTCAATTAAAATATATTCCTTGAATTCTGGAATAGAGCGATAATAAAGAAATTTATCGCCTTGGTCATAGTTTTTAGTAGATTTAGATAAAACTTCCGCAATTAGCAGCGGATTCATGACTGTTGTTGTGCTAGTTCCTGTGTAAATCGGTTGTCCTTCGATTACCATTACATCTGGATATGTATGTTGCCGATAACGGGGTATCCACAAACGTACATCACCAATATAAACATCATAATTATTGCCTCGTAAAGCAAACTTCAA
Source organism: Calothrix membranacea FACHB-236 (assembly GCF_014696315.1). GTDB lineage: Bacteria > Cyanobacteriota > Cyanobacteriia > Cyanobacteriales > Nostocaceae > Aulosira > Aulosira membranacea. The sequence continues at coordinate 22,627 of NZ_JACJPX010000063.1, read as the reverse complement.
ATAAGCATAAAAGTTGCCTGCAATTTTATTATGATTGGTAGTTCCACCAGTCATCGCTACAATTTCTCCATCCCGGTACTCGCTTTTATATTCTGCTTTTTCTTCAAGTCCTAAATATTCTTCAGGTGTGTAATAGCGCTTTTGTGTTTCTAACTGCATAAAGATAGCATCTATAATTGTTTGACTATACTAAATTATTTTGATGCAAGTGCTAACTTGCAAATGTTACTTTGCGTCTATTCCTATCGTACTCAATATTTTTTTGTTGGATAGTTAAAGGGTAAATAAAAGCTTTTGACCCTTACCCTTCTAAACTAAATTACGAGTCCAAAATCTTTAACTTAAGACTTATTTAATTGTAATAATTTCTTTTCTTGATAGTTACACTATACATACCAATTATTCTTGCTCTGTCTTAATTAAAACTATGGCATGAGTACAAAGATTATATTACCATATAGTATAATAGTAAATATAAGCCCATAAAGTATTATTACTTTTTTATGTCAGAAGTTTTTCCTGGGGCATTAAGCCCAGTTGCTGACTATTTTAAAGTCTTGTCTGAAGTTAGTCGGTTACAAGTTTTATGTTGTTTGAAATCGGGTGCGAAAAATGTTACGGAAATTATCGCCTTAACAGGACTCGGACAGGCAAATGTGTCGAAGCACCTGAAAGTCTTGACTCAGGCGGGTATTGTTAAAAGAACACCAGAAGGTGTCAGCGTCATTTATGAAATCGCTGATCCTATATGTTTGCGACTATGTGAGTTAGTATGCGATCGCCTCGCGGAAAGATTAGAGGAGCAAACCCAACAGTTACAAAGTCTCAAACCTTTAGCTACTAGCAAAAGGTTTTAATCTTGAGTCATTGCTGGTGCGTGGGAGCAAATCCTAACGCACCAATGATGTCCGTAGACTTAGCTAAACTGTTCCTCTGCATCTAGGTTAAATAACATTTGCAGAGTCTGCATACATCGCCGTCTAGCTTCCACATCTTGTTGCGCTCGCAATTGCACCATCGGATCGTGTAAAATTTTGTTAACGATTCCTCTTGTTAAAGCTTCGATTACTTCTTGATGCTTTTCTGCGAATTCCGAACCCAAGCGCGACAAAGCTTTTTCCAATTCCTGCTCGCGGATGGTTTCTACTTTATTTCGCAGACAGCTAATTGTGGAAACAGTTTCTAAACTGCGCCACCAAATATCAAAAGCTTCTACTTCTTCATCGAGGATTTTCTCAGCTTCTTGAGCCATCTTGCGACGGCTTTCATAGTTTTGTGCCACTACAGCCTTCAAATCATCCACGTTGAACGCCTGGACGTTTTCTAGCCCATTCACATCAGAATGGACGTTGCGGGGTACGGAAATATCAAATAGCATTAGAGACTGGTTAGGCTCTAAAACCATTTCTAATTTGGCACGATCCAAAATGGGGTCTGTAGCAGAAGTACTGGTAAATACTAAATGACTGTTGGCAATGACTGCCATCATTTCTGATAGCGGATGAATTTCAATTGGCTGATCTGGGAACAGTTTAGCCAATTCTACGGCTCGTTGATTTGAGCGATTTAAAATACTAATTTGTCCAGCGCCTTTAGAAACGAGGTGTTGTACCAGCAAGCGAGACATTTTACCAGCACCAAGAATAGCAACTCGACAAGCTGCTAAATTCTCTACCTTCATGTGCGCCAATTCCACAGCTGCAGAACTGATGGAAACTGCGCCAGTACCAATGCTAGTTTCAGTGCGAACTCGCTTACCTGCTGTTAAAGCTTGTTTAAATAATCGATTGAGAATTGTTTTTATACCGTTATATTGTTGTCCCAGTTTGTGGGTATTTTTCACCTGAGCCAGAATTTGGCCTTCTCCCAGTACCAGACTGTCTAACCCAGCAGCCACACGCATGATATGCATCACAGCATCTTCATGCAGCAACATAAACAAGTGTTGGCGTAAAGATGTGACAGGCAATTTGCTGTATTCGCCCAGAAACTGAGTTACTTCCCGAATCCCGTGTTCGGTTTCACTAGTCACGATGTAGATTTCTAGGCGGTTACAAGTGCTGAGAATAGCAACTTCGTCAATATGGGGAAAGCTAGTAAGTTGAGCGATCGCGCTTTCTATTTGAGGTTCTGGAATACTCAGCTTTTCCCGGATTTCTACTGGGGCTGTTTTATGGCTTAACCCCACCACTGCTATATTCATCTGCTAATTAGTAATTGCTAAATGGTAATTGGTAAGTGGTGAATGGTCAGTTAGGAGTTCATACAATTCATAACTCCTAACTGAAAAAGTGCTGAGGAATAATCAGTTTTGGAGTATTACTGGATACTCAGTACCTCAGCGATTCAGTCACAGTGGCGGAAGCCGCCACTGTGAACTGGGGTGACTCCGCACTACGATTGTTTACCGTACTTGTATGGTCTTAGGATGATCAAACATGTGAATGGTATCCACAAATCGAGCGGTGTTTGACTGGTTGGAAATAACTAGGCTTTGAGTTCTGGCTCCACCTTTGAAGAAGCGTACACCTTGCATCAGATTTCCAGAGGTAATACCACTAGCAGCAAAAAGTACAGTTTCACCAGATGCGAGTTCATGAGCATCATAGACCTTATCAGGGTCGTTGATATTCATAGACTTCAAACGATCAAGGTTAGCTTCTTTGCTTTCGCCAATTAAACCTGTTTTGACGATTGCTGGGTCATAAATCAACTGACCTTGGAAATGCCCACCTAAAGCACGCATAGCAGCGGCGGAAATTACCCCTTCTGGTGCAGCGCCAATACCCATCAGCGCGTGGATATTAGTCCCTGCAAAACCACAAGAAATGGCAGCACCAACATCACCATCGGAAATTAGTTGTACTCTCGCCCCAGCATCGCGGATTTCTTTAATTAAATCGTTGTGGCGTTCGCGCTTCATAACAACTACCACAAGTTCTTCAATAGAGCGATCTAGACACTCGGAGAGAATTTTGAGGTTTTCCGTTGCTGACTTGTTAATGTCCACCTTGCCTTTAGCTGCTGGTGGTGCTGCTAACTTCTTCATGTAGAAGTCAGGAGCAGCAAATAAGCCACCCTTTTCAGAAATTGCCAATACAGCCATTGAGCCAGGTTGGCCGTATGCTACCAAGTTCGTACCTTCACATGGGTCAACGGCAATGTCAATTTCAATCAATTCATCTGGGTTACAGAAGTCCTTAGCATCTGGACGGGCGCAGATACCCACCTCTTCCCCAATATATAACATGGGAGCATCATCACGTTCGCCTTCGCCAATGACAATGCGACCACGCATATAGATTTTGTTCATCCTCTCCCGCATAGCTTCCACTGCAACTTGGTCAGCAGTGTTCTTTTCGCCTTTACCCATCCACTTGGCGGATGCGATCGCGGCTTGCTCTACTACCTCAATAATCTCTAATCCAAGTGTATTTTCCACAGAGTCGCCCTCTCAACTGCTTGACTTCGCGTCGTTTTATCTAGCTATTCCAGTCTTCAAGTCTACCAAAGGGCGGATACACGTGGAAAATAGTCTTGATGAGGCTCTATGTTAAGTTTTAATGCCAATAAAAACTATAGGTAGTAAAAATGACATTGATATAATTATTTATACTGCTAAATAATTGATAAATTTTATCAATACAAAAAATTGTATCTGTGGAGCAATATACAAAATAACAACTCAGAGGTATTTTCTAATAAACTCTCTGGAGATAAATCATGTTTATTGACTACATCACTCTGATGTTAATCAATATGGTAGCTGGATTATTTCTACTGGCAGATTATGTATATCGGGGGATAGTTAGCGATAATCAGAAACATTGGATTCCTGGCTTTGGCGTAACAGGAGCGATCGCCCTAACTACGGGGTTACACATGAGCTTTACTTGGCCCATTGGCGGTAGTTTTAACATCGCTTTTGGTGAAACTACAATTTTATTAGGAATTTTATTTATTGGTGCCGCGATCGCGCTTTCTTTGGGATGGGATTTACTCACACTCGCAATTTACGCTTTCTTTGCTGGGTTGGTTTCCATTGTTGTCGGTTTCCGCATCATTAATCTAGGACTGACGAGACAACCGTTAATTGCAGGAATAGGTTTTATCCTTACAGGCTTAGGAGGTGTTTTTGCTGCACCTACCCTCTACTTAAAAACAAACCGAACCTGGCGCTTAATTGGTGCAGCAGTGCTGATCGCAGCAGCCTTAATTTGGGCATTTATCGGTTATATGTCTTACTGGAATCATTTAGAAAGTTTCCAAAAATGGGTTCCTATACCAATGCGATAATTGGCACCAGTATTCCAAATTCGTAATTTTGTGACTTAATCTCCTTGTAAATTACAAATTACGAATGAATAATTACCATGATTTAAGCTAGAGAAAATTCAGATTAAATTACCATCTCTTAAAATATGCTGGACTTTCTTAATCCCCTTTTAAATCGACACCCAGAACGAGTTAAAGCCAATGTCGAAATTTATACTTGGCAAACTTGTCCTTATTGCATCCGCGCTAAAATGCTGCTGTGGTGGAAAGGTGTGCAATTCCAAGAATACAAAATCGATGGTGACGAAGCTGCCAGAACTAAAATGGCAGAACGTGCTAATAGTCGCCGCACAGTACCACAAATTTTTATTAACAATCAGCATATTGGTGGTTGTGATGACATTTATGATTTGGATACAAAAGGTCAACTTGATCCCCTGTTAGCGGAACCTGTTTAAAAGGCTAAGACTAGAGACGAAAGTTACAAATTATCCCAATTTTTTGTTTGTAGGATGCATGAGCTTAGTCTCATGCATTCTCTTAATTTATATCTTCAACTTCTACAAAAATAGTGCTGGTTTAATGAGGGTTCTGACCCCTCAATTCCATAGTGTTAATTTTAAAGAAATTTATACGCTAAGGTAGCCAGAGGGAGCAGAAATACAGAGAGAGAAAAAGTCTTATCTCAACCGTATTGCCCCATAATTAGCCGCATATTAACAGTTGTATAAACTTTTCAGAAACCACACAAAAAGTTTATATAATCTTGTCTTAACTAAAATAAAACATTTAGTAACTGTGACTATATTGAAAATTTAAATATAAGAAAAAAGTAATTTTAAAATTTTATTAAAAATCGCAATAAAATTTATCTTAAAAACACACTTTTTTTGTTTTTTTAGCCATGAATTGTGGCAGATTTCAATGTGTCACAATTCAGGAAATATTCCCAAAAAATGATTACAATAAGTATATATAGTTACTTATAAAATTGCTTGGTGGAGGACTACTATGAAATATTTTCGCCTCCGGATTAAATCACAATTAGGCTGGCTTTTGGCTCTAGGTACAGCTATCATGGCGCAACCCGTAATAGCACAGACAGCAAACTTTGGCACACTGAAGCTATCAGCAGGTTTTAACCCAGCGCAAGGAGTCGCTGAAGGATACACAGGTGGATCGTACTCACTGTCTGCCATTAGTAACCGCGATCGCGATAAAAAAGCCTGTATTGGTTTTGCAGATCCCCAGCCAGATCACATCATTACCTTAGAGAAAGACTTTGCTAGCCTGAAATTCCTAGTAAATAGTGGCGGTTACGACACCACTATGCTCATCCAAGGCCCAGACGATTCAACAATTCGCTGTGGCGATGATACTGGTAAAAGTAAAGATGCCAGCATCGACGATCGCGACTTCAAAAGCGGAACCTATCGCATTTGGATAGGTACCTTTAACTCTGGAGACAAGCATAACTACACTCTCACAGTGCAGCAGCCGTAGAAGGATTGGGGATTGGTGACTGGTGACTGGGAAGGCAAGGAAGAAATAACCCTTGACCGTTTGACCTTTGACTCTTGACTCCCACCCAATTTGTTACGAGTTACACCGAGAAGGATAATATGGGAAAGTAGCTCGTTTTGCTTTCCGAGGGTACTATCTCGTGCTATCTACAATGCGTGCCGACTTTAGCATCATCTTTGAACGTGACCCTGCTGCTCGCAACTGGTTGGAAGTTTTATTCTGTTACCCCGGTTTGCAAGCTTTGCTATTTTATCGACTGGCTCACTGGCTGCATATTATAGGTATTCCCTTTATCCCCCGGCTGATATCTCACTTGGCTCGGTTTTTGACGGGGGTTGAAATTCACCCAGGCGCAACCATTGGACATGGCGTGTTTATTGACCACGGTATGGGTGTAGTAATTGGCGAAACTGCGATCGTGGGAGACTATGCGCTAATTTATCAAGGTGTCACCCTTGGTGGTACTGGTAAAGAAAGCGGTAAACGCCACCCAACTTTGGGTGAAAACGTTGTAGTCGGCGCAGGTGCAAAAGTACTAGGAAATATTCAAGTTGGTAATAATGTCCGCATTGGTGCAGGTTCAGTAGTACTACGTGATGTACCTTCTGATTGCACTGTTGTTGGCATACCTGGCCGCATTATCTATCGTTCTGGAGTTCGGGTTGCGCCTCTAGAACACAACAACTTACCAGACTCAGAAGCTGAAGTAATTCGTGCTTTAGTAGACCGAATTGAAGCATTGGAAGAACAAATACAAGTTCTTCAGCGTAACCAGTCTGCTGAGAAAACCCCTGTTTTGGCAGGTCATTTAGCTGTTAATGAAGCTGAACACCTCAAAGAAACCGCTTGGTGTAATCTCAGAGATAAAGCCATCCAGCAGTTCTTAGATGGTGCAGGAATCTAACCAGTGTTTGGTGTTTGGTTATTTCCCCATTACCAATTACCTATTACCCAATCCCTAATCCCTATCAAGGATTAATTTCTTGACTCGTCCACCCATTCTGTTCATCGTGGTAGTATATCCAGCGATTTTGTGGTTCTCCACGTAACACTAGATGATCTACCTGAACAGGTTCTAGTAGCAATAAGCAAAAATTTGGCAATGGCTGGCTGGAATCTGGTTGTGGTGGCGAAAAAGCTGCTTGTTCATCTTTATTTCTCGGTTGACCAGAACTAGGCCAAGCAAATTGTAACCGTGCTGCATCACTTAATTCTTGCCAGGTGGTAATGCGTGCTGATGCTAAATCGTGTTGCTCATTATCACTTACCAAGTTTAAGGTGCCAGTAATACGAAATTGCTCTCGTGTATTGGGGAAATACCAGCAGGCTTCTGCCCAAGGTTGTTGCTGTATCTGCTCGATTTTTTCAGTACGGGAATCAGTAATAAATTTGAACTGATTAGTATTTTCTAAAAAGCCTCGAAATACCAAAGTTCGATTGGCTGGAAGACCATTTACCCGCACTGTTGCCAGTTGTAAATAACGGGCATAAGCGAGATTGCTATTTTCATTGAGGGCAAGAGCGATCGCACTTCGCCAAGGAGCAAGAGACATTACGCTGAAAAACAGAAAGGATATTATACATTATCGCTGGATGTTGCATTTTGTACTGTTGTTAAGCAAGTGCAAGTTGTCCCTTTTGGCAACCTTTCATCATAAATCTACTTAGTCTATAGTCTTAATCTGTCAGCACGCAACAAGACTGGATTTATGGTTCGAGAGCTTGAAAGAAAACGCCAGAGTACAAGGTTTCCCGAAACTGCCCCTGCAGTCAATGACGATCCATACTTGAAAATAGTATTGGATGTCTCAAAAGAACATCTACGCCAAGCACGACAAACTTTTAACCTCAGTTTAGTAGCAATTTATGCTTCCGTAGGTATGAGTTTAATTGGCGCATTTCTCCTAATTTCTGGTAAAGCAAGCGAGGGAAGCGTCACAACTGCAATAGGGTTAATTTCAACAAAATTTTGTACTCAAATTACAAAAGAATCCAGCCAAAAACTGGAGCATTTGAGACGTAATCTCAAGGAACTACGTCCAGGGCTTAAAAATCGCTAAATTTAATCTTGTCTGTCTTTAATCAAGCAATATAGCGGTGTAATGAGATCCCTCGAAAACCGCTATTTTTCTAATGACGACCTTGGATTAACACTTCGCCAAGGAGCAAGAGACATTACGCTTAAAAATGGAGATAATATTATACATTATCGATGGATGTTGCACTTTGTACAGTTGTAAAGCAAGCGCAAGTTGTCCCTTTTGGCAATCTTTCATCCTAAATCTACTTAGTCTATAGTCTTAATCTGTCAGCACGCAACAAGACTGGATTTATGGTTCGAGAGCTTGAAAGAAAACGCCAGAGTACAAGGTTTCCGGAAACCGCCCCTGCAGCTAATCCTGTATTTTTCAGAACCTATAGCCGCCGCAGCCCGGCAGGTTTGAGAGAAACTTGGGATGAAGTATGCGATCGCACCCTAATGGGCTTAGTGGAACTGGGGAAACTCAGCCGTGAAGAAGCTGCCATTTTAGACAAGATGCAGCGTAATATGAAAGCCCTACCTAGTGGGCGCTGGTTATGGGTTGGTGGCACCGATTGGATAGCCAAGCCAAAAAACTTTTCTGGGGCTTACAATTGCACTTCTACCAACCTCCAAGACTGGAAAGCCTTTGGGTTGATGATGGATTTAGCCATGATGGGCTGTGGTACTGGAGCCATCATAGAACCAAGATATATTAATCAACTGCCCCCAATCAGCAATCGCCTCCATGTAACAGTGCAGGGTGAAATTGGTGCTACTCCTAAAGAACAGCGTCGTGAGTATACGGAAATTTCCATAGAGGGTAATCAAGTTACTATCCACGTTGGCGATAGCCGTGAAGGTTGGGTGGAATCTTATCAAACTTTATTAGAACTTTCTACAGATGAAAGATTTAACGGGGAAGTTCAAGTATTTGTTGATATTAGTGATGTTCGCCAAGCTGGAGAAACCTTAAATGGCTTTGGAGGGGTAGCTAATCCAGTTAAATTGCCCATCCTTTATCAAAATTGTGCATCTATTCTCAATAAAGCTTTAGGAAGGCAATTAAATTCTGTTGAGTGCTGTCTATTAATCGATCAGGCTGCTGTAACAATTGTTGCAGGTAATATACGAAGAAGCGCGGGCATGAGGCAGTTCAGGTCTGACGATGAACTAGGTGCTACAGCCAAAGATAATTTATGGCAGCAAGATGCAGAAGGTAACTGGAGAATAGATCCAGAGCGTGATGCTCTCCGGATGGCAAACCATACCAGAGTGTTTCATCGCAAGCCAAAATTAGAAGAATCTATTGATGCTGTTCGTAAACAATATTACAGTGGTGAAGGTGCAATTCAATGGGCTGGTGAAGCAGTAGCTAGATCTAACATTGATTTACTACCAACATCAACATTGAAAGTTGATTTCTTGAAGGCTTACGAACAAGGAACAGCAAAAGATTGGTTGCAAAAACGTTATCCAGAAATGGATGCTGAGGAATTAGAGCATCGTTTAGCTAGGTTTGGCTTAAACCCGTGTGGTAAGTAATTTTGCCTCACGTTAAACACTGGGGAAATTCGGTGAACCCTGAGATTGGGAATACCGAGGTAATCAGAGGATTTAAACCACCTTTGACACCGTACAGACTAGAGAGTGAAACTAATGACAATTCAAAATTAACGATAAATTTTAAATTGTCATAAGAATATAATCTGGGTTTTACCCCCGTTCTTGGGAACGGCTCCACGAGTCTCCAGCTACTAAATATGGCTTGCTGATATTTAGTAGAAAATATAGTCGGATCTACGGGGAATAAAGAACTCGTAGAACTAGAGGATAAAGAGCCTCTAGGTTAACAAAAATGGAAATTATTGGTAGTAACTTTCACTGTAATTTGTCAGAAATTCACCTAAATCAACTTGACCCAAAAAATTACAAAGAACAAGAGGAAGCTTTTACTGCTGGGGCGCTTTCTGTAGCTTCACTTTTAAACCATAAATTCCTCGAACCTCGCTATCAAAAAAGCCGGGAATTAGACCCAATTGTTGGGGTTTCTTTTACAGGTTTATTTGATTTCTTTGTCCATGCTTTTGGTGTTGATTGGTTGCGGTGGTGGGAAGGAGGAAGACCCGCTACTGCTCAAGGATTGGCATTTAAGCGTCAAGAAGAGAAATATCTGAGTTACTGGAGAGATATTGTACATCGGGTAGTTTGGGATTATTGCGATCGCCATAATCTCAAACGTCCCAATCGCTGTACAACTGTTCAACCTAGTGGTACTAAAGCACTATTAACAGGTGCTAGTTCTGGCTGGCATCCTCCTAAAGCGCAAAGATTTATTCGTCGGATTACTTTCCGCAAAAATGACCCTGTAGCCTTAGCTTGTATTGACTATGGTTACAATGTTATTCCTTCTCAATCTGACAAAGATGAACATGGTAATTTGCTGAATGATCCCTTCGATCCTCGTGTCAGCGAATGGTTAGTAGAAATCCCTGTTGCTGTACCTTGGGCGGATTTACCAGGAGCCGATCAAATTGATGTTTCTAAGTTCTCTGCTTTAGCTCAATTAGATTTTGTGATGCAAGTTCAGAAGCATTATGTCACTCATAATACCTCTGCAACTTTAGAGCTACGTTCTGATGAAGTAGAGCCTTTGGGACAGCGGATTTACGAAGCTATTCAGAATGATGAAGGATATATTTCCGCAGCACTTTTAGCTCGGTTTGATGATTTACAATCTTTCCCTCGTTTACCTTTTGAACCAATAGATAAAGCCACCTACGAGCAATTGAGTCAAGAAGTGAAAGCACGCCGAATCACAGATGATTTCTGTGCAGTGCTAAGTCGCTATGATTTAGGTGAATTGTCTGAAGCAGGCCCCTCTGGTTGCGACTCTGATAAATGTATGTTCCCTGAACAGCAGCCAACCTGATAAGGCACAATAAACAGCAAATGAGGATGAAGTGACAATCTAGATACCCGACTTATTAAATTAAGTCGGGTATCTGCGTATTCAGAACTTTTGTATACTACGCTACTAATAATCTAATTTTGATTTCCACGTTACGATCAATAAAGAAGTAATAATTTTATAAGGCTATTACCAGGAGACTCTTAATGTTCATTGATGAATTGTCACCTATTTTCAAAGAACTTACCCAACACCCAGTCTCATTTTTGGGTGGATTCTTTTCAGGTATGTTTCGGCTTAACCTTGCTGATGATCCTGTGAAAAGCTGGCTAGATAAACAAACTGGCGTAACCACTTACACACCAACTGGAACTGAGGCTCATAATGGTAAAGCAGGTGGGCCTCAACAGATTATGATTGATTGAATGTCCGCATCATGCAAATCCAGCTTGAACAGCAAGGCTAAATATTAGCAAATAGTAGTCCACCACTTTGATTCATATATCAAAGTGGTGGATTACTAGTACAGCACGGCGTAAATAAGAGGCTATTTATAAAGTAAATATTAAGTAGGGTGTGTTACGGCTGTGCAAGGATTTCGGACTTAGAGACAATGAAATTTAGCCGTAACGCACCATCTTTATCGATGCGTTACGCTATCGCTAACGCATCCTACTGGCGTGGCAAGACTAAAGTTGTGCATTAGACTTATATTTGGAAAGCTAAAGACAGCGCAACTACAAACATTTTTATTGCAACATTTTAGCCTTGCCACGCCACTACAATTTAAGGTTTACTTTATAAATTATCTCTAAACAGACTATTCAAAATCAACAAAACACTTACTCTGTCTTAATTTTGAATTTTGAATTTTGCGAAAAGTTGCGTACGGGGGTTCCCCCCGTTGAGCAAACTTTTCAAGACGAATTTTGAATTCCGCCTTGCGGTACTAGTACTTATGTACAAAGTTTAAAAGTGAAAATTTTTTATATCAGCGCTTTTAGCTAGTTGAAAGGTTTACTTGATTATTTGCGCCGCATTCTACTATACAAATTTATAATCCTAGCTATTAAGTAATTTTTATACTTAATAAGTATAAAAACTAACTATTATATGATAAAATCAAAAAAATTTATAATAACTATTAATTTTATGTTATGAGGGTTTGTAAAATCTCATACTTTGAAAAATATCATGATCAGTTATTATATGAGCGTATGAGTAAGTTCAGCCACATGGCCCATCTAGTTGTACATCACCCCACAATTAGGGTTGCAGCGCTACAACATTCGCCATCTGTGAATCAGAGGAAACTATGCAAGAGTTGCAAGTTATATAGATCTGTTTTTTAGCTGAACTCATCGCTCCTTGTTGAAACTTACCTTATCCCACATGACTATTTACGTTGGAAATCTCTCCTACCGCGCTACTGAAGCGGATTTAAGAGCAGTATTTACAGATTATGGCGAGGTCAAAAGGGTAGTTCTACCTACAGACCGCGAAACTGGTAGACTTCGGGGTTTTGCATTTGTTGATATGACTGAAGATGCCCAGGAGGATGCTGCTATTACTGAATTAGATGGTGCAGAATGGATGGGCCGTCAACTCAGAGTCAATAAAGCTAAACCACGAGAAGATAACCGGCGAGATAGCTGGGCTAAAAAACAAGAGATATAAAATCTATGAGATACGATAATAGCAAATAGGTTTCTAGTTACGCAATACCTCAATAGGTAAAATCTACTAGAAGCAATTTTCCATCATAGTAACTATCTAAAAATTAGACCCGACTAGTTGCGATCGCTAAACAGATTCCGATCTCTGGTCGGTTTTTCGCATTTTCAGCAAAATCAATACACCATTAGACTGTAAAAAATTTCATCTAGCCAGAGTTACCACAATACTAGGCTGTGCAGGCTACATAAATTTGAGATGGGATGTAGCTACAGGATAAAATTGCCAAAAAAATTAAGTATATTTGCTTAAATCTATTACTTAAGGCGTAACAGCCAATAAATATTCATTTCTTTAGTTTATCTAAAAACAGATATGGGTTATCAAATTACCTTTCTAAGATAGAGGCAGAGACTAGATAAGTTACCACCAACGGCATCGGCCGAACAAACACAACATCCTAGGGAGAACAACACAATGACTCAAGCACCTGAATCTTTAGATTTGTCTAAGAAATTCGGTGGAGATAGGGCTTTAGATCGTGATTGTACAACGTTATCCCGTCACGTTTTACAGCAATGTCAAAGTTTTGCAGCAGAGGCGCAGGATTTGAGTGCGCTGATGAATCGCATCGCTCTAGCAGGCAAACTAATTGCTCGTCACATGAGTCATGCAGGCTTAATGGAAGGTGTTTTGGGATTTACTGGGGATGTCAATGTCCAAGGTGAATCCGTCAAAAAGATGGATGTCTATGCCAATGATGTATTTATTGCAGTTTTTAAGCAAAGTGGCTTAGTCTGTCGCCTGGCTTCTGAGGAAATGGATAAGCCCTACTATATCCCAGAAAACTGCCCTATTGGTCGCTATACCTTGCTCTATGACCCAATTGATGGTTCATCGAATACTGATATTAATCTCAGTCTAGGTTCAATTTTTTCTATTAGGCGGCAGGAAGGCGATGATACTGATGGCAAAGCATTAGACCTACTCAGCAATGGACGTAACCAAATAGCTGCTGGATACATCCTTTATGGCCCCAGCACTATGCTTGTCTATACTATAGGTAAGGGCGTTCACTCATTTACCCTCGATCCCAGCTTAGGTGAGTTTATCCTCACAGAAGAAAATATCCGCATTCCTAATCACGGCGCGGTGTATAGCGTGAATGAAGGGAATTTTTGGCAGTGGGAAGAATCTTACCGAGAATATATCCGCTATGTCCATCGTACAGAAGGCTACACAGCTCGCTACAGTGGGGCGATGGTCAGTGATATTCATCGAGTTCTGATTCAAGGTGGAGTATTCCTCTATCCAGGGACAATTCAAAAACCAGAAGGTAAGTTGCGCTTGCTGTATGAAACTGCTCCCCTCGCTTATGTGATTGAACAAGCAGGTGGCCGGGCGACGACAGGATTGGTAGATATCTTGGACGTAGTACCGAAAAAACTGCATCAGCGCACACCTCTAATTATTGGTAGCAGAGAGGATGTAGCGAAAGTGGAGTCTTTTATTCAAAACGGTCACTAATACTCAAAGGTCAAACGTTAAAAAGCTGACACTATCAGCTTTTTAGAGATTTTAACTTTATTGCATGAGGAATTAAAAGCTTATACAAAGACACTACGAACATCACCCCAAAGTAAATAAAAGTTAACTATGGCGATTGGGAATGCAGAATAGCACTTTTGGCAAGTGAATTAAACATTATCTCACGTGGCCGATGCAATAAGTGATTGGCAACGCCAGAATTCAAAAGTCACCATCAAACATTGATGGGTTTTGCCAAATTCACTTAGAAACATCTTTACAGGAGTGAAACAAACTAGAGCTATGGCAACCAATCATTTATTGGAAATTAAACAATACGGTCAAAGTATCTGGATGGATAATTTGAGCCGTGACATTATCCAATCCGGCGAACTCAAGAACTTAGTAGAAAATCAAGGGATTTGTGGGATTACCTCCAACCCTGCGATTTTTGAAAAAGCGATCGCCGGTAATGTGATTTATGATGCCGATATAGAAGCAGGAGTTCGTGCTGGCTTACCAACATACAAAATTTATGAATCTCTAGCTTTTGCAGATATCCGCAATGCTTGTGATATTTTGCGCCCTGTATATGAAGCATCCAATGGGCTAGATGGTTATGTGAGTATAGAAGTACCGCCAACCATTGCCCATGATACTGAAGCCACCATCACAGAAGCCCGTCGCTATTTCCAAGAAGTTGGGCGGGAAAATTTGATGATTAAGATCCCTGGGACAGAAGCTGGGTTACCAGCAGTGGAACAGGTGATATCTGAGGGGATGAATGTCAATATCACATTGCTATTCTCAGTAGATAGCTATATCAATACAGCTTGGGCGTATATTCGAGGCTTAGAAAAACGGGCCGCAGCAGGTGAAGACATTAGTCGCATAGCTTCCGTCGCTAGTTTCTTCCTCAGCCGCATTGACAGCAACATTGACGCTAAGATTGATGCTAAGTTGAAAAAAGGCGTTGATGATCTTGCCATCGAGGCAAAACTGAAAGCTGTGAAAGGAAAAGTGGCGATCGCAAATGCTAAGATTGCTTATCAAGAATACACCAAGATTATTGAGAGCGATCGCTGGCAAGCTTTAGCCGCAAAAGGAGCTAAAGTACAACGCTTACTTTGGGCCAGCACCAGCACTAAAGACCCTAACTACAGCGATGTGATGTATGTCGATGAGTTGATTGGGCCTGACACTGTTAATACCGTACCACCAGCCACAATTGCTGCTTGTGCAGATCACTGCGATGTTGCTAATCGCATTGAAACAGGTATAGAAGAAGCTTACAACCTGATAGCCAACCTCAAAGATCCGGACATCAATATCAATATCGATACTGTGATGGACGAACTTTTGGTTGAAGGAATTGACAAATTTGTTCAGCCTTTCCAGTCCTTAATGAACTCTTTAGAAGACAAAGTCAAGCTATTGTCACCAGTATAGGGACTAGGGACTAGGGGTTAGGGACTGGGGACTAGGGAAAATTAACCAATCCCCCTTTTCCCCTTCACCCTTCCCCTTTTCCCCTTCCTAACATCCCAAATCTCAAACCTCAAATTGCAAATTCCTATGGTCAGTCTCTTAGAAAATCCCCTGCGCGTTGGTCTGCAACAGCAAGGGATGCCCGAACCCCAGATTATAGTTATTTTTGGCGCTTCCGGTGACCTTACCTGGCGCAAACTCGTACCCGCACTTTTTAAATTGCGGCGGGAACGGCGTATTCCCCCAGAAATCACCATTGTGGGTGTGGCGCGTCGTGAGTGGAGCCATGAATACTTCCGCGAACAAATGCAGAAGGGGATGGAAGAGGCTCATAGTGATGTCGAACTAGGAGAACTCTGGCAAGATTTCTCTCAAGGTCTGTTCTATTGCCCTGGAGATATAGATAACCCAGAAAGTTACCAAAAACTGAAAAATTTATTGAGCGAATTAGACGAGAAACGGGGAACAAGGGGAAACCGGATGTTCTACCTTTCTGTCGCTCCTAACTTCTTTCCGGAAGCGATTAAGCAACTAGGGGGAGCAGGAATGCTAGACGATCCCTACAAACACCGTCTAGTCATTGAAAAACCCTTTGGTAGAGACTTAGCTTCTGCTAAAAGCCTTAATAAAGTGGTGCAGAAATTCTGCAAAGAAAACCAAGTTTATCGGATTGACCACTATTTAGGGAAAGAAACTGTTCAAAATTTGTTGGTATTTCGCTTTGCCAATGCGATTTTTGAACCTTTGTGGAATCGTCAGTTTGTTGACCACGTGCAAATTACCGTGGCAGAAACCGTAGGAGTTGAAGACCGCGCTGGCTACTATGAAAAAGCTGGGGCGTTGCGGGATATGTTGCAAAACCACTTGATGCAACTGTATTGCTTAACTGCGATGGAAGCACCAAACGCAATGGATGCTGACAGTATCCGTACAGAAAAAGTTAAGGTGTTACAAGCTACGCGTTTGGCAGAAGTAAATAACTTGTCTCGTGCCGCAGTTAGAGGACAATACAGTGCTGGGTGGATGAAAGGTCAACCTGTGCCTGGGTATAGAGAAGAACCAGGGGTAGATCCCAACTCCACAACACCCACCTATGTGGCAATGAAGTTTTTAGTCGATAACTGGCGCTGGCAAGGCGTACCCTTCTACCTGCGTACCGGCAAACGGATGCCGAAAAAAGTCAGTGAGATTGCGATTCACTTCCGGGATGTGCCTTCTCGGATGTTCCAATCTGCCGCACAACAAAGAAATGCCAATGTTTTAGCAATGCGGATTCAACCGAACGAAGGAATTTCCCTGCGTTTTGATGTCAAAATGCCTGGGGCAGAATTCCGCACCCGTTCCGTTGATATGGACTTTAGCTATGGTTCCTTTGGTATTCAAGCGACTTCTGATGCTTACGATCGCCTCTTCCTGGATTGTATGATGGGCGACCAAACATTGTTCACCAGAGCAGATGAAGTAGAAGCTGCTTGGCAGGTAGTGACACCAGCCCTTTCCGTTTGGGATGCACCCGCAGATCCAAATACCATTCCTCAGTACGAAGCCGGTACTTGGGAACCAGCAGAAGCGGAATTCTTGATTAATCAAGATGGTCGTCGCTGGCGCAGACTCTAAAAATTAGTCATTCGTCATTCGTCATTCGTCATTAGTAAAACCTCAATGACAAATGACCAAGGACAAATGACCAAGAACAAATGACAAACCCCAAAATTGACTATGACTTCTCAAGCTCCTACGATTTTTTCACTGCAAGCACCAAAGGATATTTCGCTCACAGAAATTGAAGCGGAATTAAATCAAATTTGGCAAAGTTACGGGATCGCTGGTGATGATGGTGCCTTACCTGCAGCAACTCGCGCCACGACTTTTACTTTAGTTGTGTACGAGCCAGAAGAAACCCAGTATCTTTTGGCAACTTTAGGGTTTTACAATGGGCCGATTGATGGCATTTTAGGGCCTCAGACCCAAGCAGCACTGCGGGATGTACAGCGCAAATTTGAACTACCAGAAACCGGAACCGCTACCCCTGAAACCCTGGCAATATTGCGCGAACAATTCGCCAAAGGTCAGCGCGGATCTGCTGGAGATGGTGCAGTTTCTTATGCAGACACAGCTAGCCCTAGAATTGCTGATGAAATTGCGATTCGGAACCCGTGCCGAATTATTGCCCTGTTTCCCATTGCAGGAGAGGATGAAGGGGTGAAAGCGCAAGTTTCTGCTTATTGCCCCATTCAAAAGCAATCTTCAAGTACACTCATTTGTTGCGAATATATCACTTTGTCTGGAACTGCTAGCGCCTTGGAACGGATAGGCGGGATGATTCCAGCTTTGTTGATTGGTGGTTTGCCTAAGTTTCTTTGGTGGAAAGCAACACCAGATCCCAACAATTCTTTATTCAAGAAATTGGCGGCAATCTGTAATAATGTCATCGTTGATTCTTGTAATTTTAACGAGCCAGAAAGTGATTTGCTGAGTCTGCAAGAATTGGTGGACACAGGCGTACCTTTAGCAGATTTGAACTGGCGGCGTTTGTCAGCATGGCAAGAATTAACAGCGCAAGCTTATGACTCACCTAATCGTTGCTCGGCGTTGAAGGAAATTGACCGAGTTAACATTGACTACGAAAAAGGTAACCCCACACAAGCATTGCTGTTTTTGGGTTGGCTAGCTAGTCGATTACAATGGCTACCGGTTTCCTATCAAAAAGAAAGCGGAGATTATGAGATAGGTAAAATTCGCTTTGTTACCAACGACCAAAAGCAGGTGGAAGCTGAATTAGCAGGGGTTCCAGTTGCGGATGTGGGTGAAGTAGCTGGCGATTTAATTGCCCTACGCTTGAGTTCTACTAATCCTCAAGCTGACTGCGGTACAGTGATTTGTTCTGAAACTGGCGGTTGTATGCGGATGGAAACCCACGGTGGGGCGCAGTCGGCTGGTTTGTTCCAACAAGTCAGTTCACTGTCAGAACAAAAGGCAGAAGCATTGCTGAGTCAGCAGGTACAGCGTTGGGGACATGAGTCACTTTTTGAAGACAGCTTAGGAGTGACAGCGAAAGTATTGAAGTTAGCGAAAAGTTAGCACCGCTGTGTGGAAGTCAAAAGTCGGAGACGCGATTAATAGCGTCTGTACTCAAAAGTCAAAAAAATTGTATATCAAGACTTTTAGGTAATTGACATGATTTCTTGATTTGCACCTGCTGAACTAGGTTTAGGGGAGTTTCCCTAAATAAAGAAATACCTCCAGAATATGGAGGTATTTTTGTGTTTACAGTGTAAGCACTTTTGATAAAAATCCAGGTATTTTATTAATCTAAAATTAAATTTAGGTTTTTGAATTTTTAAGGGATCTATTCCCGGTACAAAATATTTTCTAGTAGTTTAGCTAACTCAGAAAGTTGATTTGGTTGATTTTCAACTAACCATTGAGTAAGCTCAAAAGAATGTTTTGTTTTTGAGAAAGCTAATCGAGTTTCGCAAAAATTTTCAAATAATCCTTTGAGAAGGTTAGCTCCATCAACTTGGCAAAGCCAATCATTATCTAAAACTTCCTCAATCTTAAAACCCTTCGGGAGATACGCACCTTCATTCTTCTTGTTCATCAGCCATTGCTCAACCTCTTCAACAGTAAGGGGTGCTTCACGAGTTTTATCATCCTCATTAATGACTGCTACTATTGCTTCTGCGTTAAGTAAATAATTTTCATACATACGTCTAGGTAGAAATTCAACTGGATTTTTGCTTCTCCTCTTTAAATCTTGAATCTTTGTCTCTGATTTACCTTCACGGTCAAATAGAAATCCAACAGCAGGTGGAAATAAGCTAGCTCCACCACTTAGCTTGTCATAAATCTCAAATATAAGTTCAGCTCTTTTTCCATCTAAATCACCAGTATTTTTAACAGATAAAATTGTTGTGCCTCTTAATGGCTTTTTTAATATAAGTGGAAAACATCGTTCCTCTGTTGGCCCTTCTACCCAAAGAATATTATCAGCACCAAATACCTCAGCTAAACTAACACCTATCTCAGCTATAAGGGAGCGCTGTTCCGTTGCTTCTCTGGCATTAATTATAGATGCCTTTGTTTCACAGTCTTCATACTGAAGCATAATAATTTTAGAAGGATTAGCCGCAGAAATTATTGTAGGTGAATGAGTAGCAATAATATATTGATGTTGAGGGAAATCTTTAAAAATCTCAATAAGCTTTTTTGCTGCTCCTGGGTGCAAAAATGATTGCGGCTCATCAATCATGATAGTTTGTGGTTCTTTTGAATTAAGTACCACATATAAAATAGCCAATACTTGGCTAATTCCAGTTCCACATGATGATAGTGGTACAGCTAAATCTTCTCTTTCAGTTTGTGTATCTATATTCCAAACTTTGATTGTTAAAGCGTTATTAATTTCAGGCTCTATCGTGACCCATTTAATATGTGGGAAAATTAATGTTACCAATTTATTGAATTTATGGAAACGCTCAATATTGCGTCCTTGCATTCCATTAATAACTTCTGCGAGATTAGATGCATCTGGCTTTAAAATGTCTTGATTACCAAAAGTACAGCTACCAATATTTAAACGTTCAGCATAGAATCTATAAATACGACTTTTGAGTAAATTAAATAGCTTAATAGCAAGAGTATCTTTAATTATTGTACTTGTTTGACTATGTAACCGTAATATATCATCAGGAGTTGGCTTTATATTAATAACTTGGTAGGCTACCTCACCCTTAATATAGCTATTTGATTGCACTTTGGGAGGATATAATCCTAAAGATAAATCTGTATCATTAATATTAATTATATTATTACTAAACTGAGATACATAAAATTCTAAATATCCTGATGTTGCTAACCATTCTGTAAATATATTAACTACTATTTCTGGCTTGTGAATTTCAGAACCAAAAATTACAACTGGAGTCAGTAAAGTATTTATAAGTAAATCTAATTCTGCCTTCTCAATTTTTACAAAAACTTTAATTACTGACTTTGAATTTTTAAGTGATAAAGTGGGATTTACAAGAGTTTTAATGCTGCGATGCGGTATATCATTAAAATTCAATGTCAGGGCTTCCAACAAAGCTGTTTTACCTGCATTATTCTGCCCAACAATAATATTCATATCTGGGTTGAATTCTAATAAGCCAGAATCTAGATAAGATTTGTAGTTGGAAATTTGAAATTTGGAAATATACATATAGATTAGAGATGATCAAACTTTGTATTAATACTAAAAGCTCAGAGCTAAATACAATCACTCTTTCTTTTGAGATGCTAACGAGTAACCCTTTTTGGAAATTGCGATCGCTCCTTGTTGCTGCAATTCCTCAAATATGATTTGATAATCTGCTACCTTCTTACCCTTGGGTACAATTCTCTTGGCTAGTAAACCTTTTGTTACTTCTTGCTGCGTTCCTCCCAAATCCCATAACGCTAACAGCAGACGAGTTTTAGTTTGATTCGCAGCCTGGAAATTATTCTTAGTTGTACCCATTTTGTGTAGCCTATTTAACTTTCTTACACCATGATAATTTTAAGTTTTTTACATTGCCTACTTAGAAAGCACGGAAAAATTGCTGAAAAGTTTTGCATAATTCCTGCATTCGTCAAATTAAAATAGATACTAAAATTTTTATTAAGTAATAATGCTTAGTAAGTAAACAAACAAACACAAATTAGATTTGTAGATTTTTACAGCTTATAGGCAGTGAGTGGTATAAAGTCTGTGCGCTAAAAATAGCGATCGCTTCTCCCAACGCAAAGCTAGTTGGTTAATTGCCAACATATTACCTAGGGATGAATGCGGTTTATTTCAAAGGCGGGATGGAATACTTGTAAATCTGCATCACCATAACAGTGAAACGCTTTACTTGTGCTGTTGTGAATGAGCTACCAATATTTTTTCAATTTTCAGAAAAAATACTTGGAATTCTAATTCTGTATTTTGCAACAGCACGGCTTGAGCAAATGCAGGTCATAAAAAACGATGAACACAACTTACAAAGAGCGTAAATGGGTTTCGCGTCTGCTGGCGATCTGTCTGTCAGCATTACTAATAGTACCCGTGCTGACTAGCTGTGGCGGTTCTCGCAACGCTTCAGTTCCCCCACCAGTTGATGATACGGCTGGTAGAACAGTGAGCGATCGCAACATCACAAACCAAACCGAAGCTAAGAAGGGGCTAGGTACAGGACAGAAAGTAGCAATTTTGGCAGGAGCAGCAGCACTTTACTACCTCTACAACCAACATAAAAATGCTTCACAAGAAGGAGCGCAGGGTAAGTATTATCTTTCCAAGAATGGGCGTGTCTACTACCGCGATGCTGAACACCGCGCTCACTGGGTAACTCCACCATCTGAAGGAATTCGAGTTCCTGAATCCGATGCACAAAGATACCGCGACTTTCAAGGCTATAACGGGCGCTCCACAGGTCGAGATTTAACAGGTATCGGTGGTGCAACTGAAGCCCCAGCATTTTAGATAAATGAAACGTGTGTGCAATTAACAGCGGTTTCCCGAAGGATAACGCCTGTCGCGCACGTGGAAACCACGAATTAATCAGGAGATAGATCATGGTAGATGATTTTTTCCGCAAAGCGAAGGATTTTTTCTTAGGGAACAACAATCAAGCTGAAGAAGATTACCGCGATCGCGATGTTCGTCCAGCCAGCGAAGATCCCTATGGCGATCCCGCAGATCAGGACGTTTACAGTAACGCCATCCCAGCCAGCCAAGACCCTTATGGTGACCCCGCTGATGTTTACGGAAACGCCATCCCTGCTAGCCAAGACCCCTACGGCGACCCCGCAGACCAGAACGTTTTCGGAGATGTCCGTCCCGCTAGCGAAGACCCCTATGGCGATCCTGCTGATGAAGAATACCGCCGCTAAAGCCAACTAAGGTTGCGATATTGCTTTTGATGTGTCGGTAATTGGGATAAAAGAATAACTTGATGGAATAGCAACCACGGCAGTAACATTAAATGTTACTGCCATTTACTATGCAAATGATTTCTTAATTACGAATTACAAATTGCTATACCAATTTGAAAAAAGAACGATACAGATTGTAGGGGCAAGGTACTGCCCATTGGTGTCAACTTAAGCTAAAAGGAAGCATAAGATGTAATCTTAGAATATCAATTCTGATGTTCTAAGTGATACATCATGAGTAGAAAAGCAAGAGCGCGAACAGGAAACCC
>NZ_JACJPX010000062.1 GCF_014696315.1 Calothrix membranacea FACHB-236 | reverse complement strand
GGGTTTCCTGTTCGCGCTCTTGCTTTTCTACTCATGATGTATCACTTAGAACATCAGAATTGATATTCTAAGATTACATCTTATGCTTCCTTTTAGCTTAAGTTGACACCAATGGGCACCAGTAAGATATTTGATATGCCAAAAGATTGTGGATGCCGTGCCCCTACGCATCTGTCGCATTCTTTTTTCAAAATGGTATAAGAATGCTTTGTCAGTAAGCCGACGGGAATAATACGAATTTAAAATAACAATACGGGTTTTGCCTCAGGTACAGATACTTGCTACATCAAATTAGCGACAAGGAGCTGTATGCAGAAGTCTCATGAGAATAATTTTATCTTTGTAGTGAAAACCATTTGAAAATACGCTACCTAGTAGCGTATTTTTGCTTTTTGCCTAGCGAAAGGCACTATAAATTGCTTCCTCTGGCCCAACTAAAGACAAGTAAGGTTCCTGTAAATATCGACAAGCTGCGGCTATGCTATCTGCGACATTCACAGATGTAATTAACTCCTGAAATTCACGGTCGAATTCAATTCCTAAACCTAAAATTTCATACCAGCCATATATCTGAGCAATTTGCCCATTGGTTTGTTTACCAAGGGCGTACTGTCCCAATATTTTGTTCTTAGCAGCTTGGAGGGCGTTAGCAGATACTTCCGTAGTACAAAGTAAATCTACTTCCTTCCGTAGACCTTGCAGGGCAATGGTGGTATTTTCTGGCGCTGTACCCATGTAAACCACAAAGGAAGCAGGAAATAGCCTAGTGGGATAAAATGCTGAGACTTCGTAAGCTAAACCTTGCTTTTCGCGCAATTCGACAAACAAGCGGCTAGAAAGCCCATTTCCCAAATAGGTAGACAGTAACTTTAAGGCGGCGTAGTCAGCAGAACTAACTGCTGGCCCTAAGTAACCCAGCATGACAATTGATTGCTGCGTTTGGAGGGGGTGAAGTTGATGCTGGGGCTGTACCCGAATTTCGGGTAAATCTAATACTGGCTGATTTTCTGCTGGAGGTTGCCAATCGCTAAAAACTTCTTCTACCAGGTTGACAGCATCCTCTAGTGTGATTCTACCAGCAATACTAATTACTACCCGATCTGGACGAAAATAAGTCTTGTGGTAATTAACTAAATCATCGCGAGTTAGGCGGCTCATTGTTGTTTCATCGCCTAATACCGACATGGCATAGGGATGATTTTGGTACATTGTTTGACGTAGTTGATCAAAGGCAATGGTAAACGGCTGCTCTTTTTGAGAACGGATATCTTGTAGTGCTAAACGCCGTTCGAGTTCCACTTGCGTTTCGGGAAAGGTAGGCGATCGCAAAATCAGTCCTGCCAATGCTAATATTTCCCTAAAATCTGATGTCACAGTCTTCAGAGACAACAAAAAATAATCAGTGGCGGTATCTGTACTTAAACTCGCACCAACTGATTCGACTTTTTCCGCAATCTGCAAGCTAGAAAGTCCATCGCATCCTTTAGTCATCACTGCTGAGAGTAAATGGGCCAGACCTGCTTGCTCGCGGTCTTCAGCACAACTTCCAGCACGGACAAAAATCCGCGCTGCAATAATATCTGCAGCGGGATTTTCTGCTACTAATACGACAATGCCATTGCTTAATACAGTACGGTGGATAGGGGAATGAGATAAGGATGGGTTCACAGTTTGAGTCATTAGTCAGGAAAGGAAGCAGTCAATCGATTTTGGATTTTTGATTTTTGATTTTGGATTAACCCCAACCACAAGGTAATGTGGCTCTAGGATTTTAAATATCGGATTTTGGATTTGATTTGCCCCCTTCGCACATTCGTACAAAATTTAGGGTGGGGTATGAACGGAAATAATTTTTAATCTAAAATCTAGAATCTAAAATCCAAAATTGCCATCGTCAACAGTCAACAGTCCTTAGCTAATGACTAATGACTAACAGGGTTTAAGGATTGTAACAGCGTAATTGTGCGGTGAAATATATTGTTTAGCTAATTGTTGCAGTTCTTGGGCATCAAAAGACAAAACTTGTTGAGGATATGTAACTGCTAATTCAGCTTGGGCGATCGTATTGTAGTATCCGTAAAGTCCAGTAAGTTGATTAGGCGTTTCTGTGGAAAATGCATACTCATTACACAGCAGCCTGCGTGTGCGGTCTAACTCATGCTGGCTGATGGGCTGATTTTGCAAATCTTCCAAGTGAGCGCGAATCAAAAACTCAACTTTCTCCAAATGTTCTGGTTCTAACCAAGCAGTAATTGTAAATAAACTGGATTCCCGTTGCAGGGAAAAATTACTACAGATCCCTTGTACTAATTGTAGTTCTTCTCGCAAATCACGGACTAATCTTGAAGTTCTTCCTTCTGCGAGTAACACTGATAGCAAATCTAAACCATAGGCCGTGCGGAGTTGTTCAACTCCTGGAGCTAGCCACGCCATCATCAACCGCGCCTGTTCTAGCCTGGGTAAACGCAATTCTCTACGGTGAATACCTTCAATGATTGGTTCTCGGCCTTTTTCTACGATAGGACAATCAGAGCGTTCAGCAAAATTACCAAAAGAGTAATTAACTAAATCTAATGCTGAATGTTGATTAATTCCCCCCACAATTACCACCGTCATATTTTCTGGTTGGTAGTGGGCGCGGTGAAAACAACGCATTGCTTCTGGTGATTGCAGCATCAGTTGTTTTTCTGTACCAAGCACCGAACGTCCGTAAGGGTGATGGTGGTAAACACTCTGAAGTAGCGTCTGAAATCCTAACCAATCTGGGTCATCATGATAAGAGCGAATCTCTTCTAACACAACATCCCGTTCGCGGATAAATTCATTATCTGGAATTGCCGCATTCAGCAACAATTCACTCAAATGGGGCAGAGTTTCTTGCAAGTAAGGGGCGGCTGTTGTCAAGGAATAATGAGCATAGTCATAACTTGTAGCCGCATTACTCACTCCACCTTTATTTTCGATGTTATAATCAAATACCCCAGGCGGTAGAGTCGCTGTACCTTTAAAAATCATGTGCTCTAAAAAGTGAGCCATCCCAAACCAAGGTTCTGGTTCTAAGGTTGCTCCAGCACGCACCCACACATCTGCTACAACTACAGGGGTAGTCGGAATTTCTTGATGAATAAACGTTAAACCATTGTCTAGATGGAAAACCGAGGCTGGGAACACGGTATTGATCAATTGTTGTTGTGACAATTTTTTGTAGCTTTAACCACAATTTAACGCAATCAGGCCATATTAACTCTCAAGCATACTTAATTCCGAATCAATTTATACAAAATTGGTTTAAATTGAAATAAAATTTGGGCATTGGGCATGGTGAGACAGCGCTGCGGGAGGGTTTCCCTCAGCAGGCGACTGCGAACCCGAAGGGGGCATTGGTAAAAGCAGGGTGGAAAAATAACAAACACCAATTACCAATTACCCATTACCAAATGACAAATATAATTAAAGCTCCCAAAGTTTGACCAACTTGGGAGCTAAAAATTTTGAGTTCACCGCGACGCCGTTTTACCTAAGTTTATGACCTGGTTAAACCAGGTGGGCATCTAAATCGCTCGTTTAAAGTTTCCGGGTACTTGCCCGGTCTACTGCCACGAGAACTCTTTGATTCCCTTTTCTTTAAAGACATAGATCAAAAAACTTGATGGCAGTCACCAACGTCGTAGTGCAACTAACTCATTATAGCTTTCAAAAAGTTGTTGTGTGTTCAATAAAGAAATTTTCTAGAAAAATTCACTGGGATACCAGATAGACTCTATGGTGTGGGCGATCGCGATCGCATCATCGCGGTTTTGACTATCTAGCAAAACGGTGACGTGTCCTAGCTTACGCCCAGGACGGGATTCTGTCTTACCATACCAATGAATGTATGATTGGGGAATTTCTGCGATTTTCTGGCGTTTGCTTTGGTAGTCGCTTTGAGAAGTTTCGTAACCTAGCAGGTTTACCATCAAAGCACTGGGGGTTTTGATAGCGGGATTACCCAAAGTCAAACCACAAACTGCTCTCAGGAGTTGTTCAAATTGGGAGGTTTCACAAGCATCTAGAGAAAAGTGCCCAGAATTATGGGTACGAGGAGCAATTTCGTTGACTAAGACTTTACCTCCGGCGGTGAGAAATAGCTCAATCCCAAAAACTCCCACTACTTGTAAGCTATTTAATAGAGTTTGTGCGATCGCTTTTATTTCTGCGGCTTGATTGGGCGTAATCGCTGCTGGCGCAATCACTCGGCGACAAACCTGCTGTTCTTGTTGGGTTTCTACAACTGGGTATGTTACTACCTCGCCATCTACAGAACGAGCTGCGATGATTGCTAACTCTCGCTCAAAGGGTACAAATTCTTCTATTAAAAATAGTGATGGATTGATAGTTAGCTTTTGCTGCAAACTAGCCCAATCGTTAATTATAAAAGTGCCCTGACCGTCATACCCATGACGACGAGATTTAAGAACTACAGGAAATCCCAAATGTTCGATTTTAGATTGGATGTTTTGTAGCTGGACAGTATTTAAATTTTCTTCAACAGCGAAAAAATTGGGAACAGGTAAGCCTAATTCTTGTAAATAGCAGCGCTGGTGATATTTATCCAAAAGCGGAGCTAAAGCCGCCAATCGGGGACGAAAACAAACACCTTGGGTTTCTAGGGTAGATAAAGCATCCAGGTTAACAAACTCGTTTTCAAAGGTGATGACATCGCACTTTTGCGCTAACACCTCTGTGCTATTAGCGTCATCAACTGGGGCAAAAACTGCTTCCTGAGCAATACTGACAGCTGGATCATTTTTACTTGGAGTCTGCACTAGCAAATCTACACCTAACTTTTTTGCTGCATCTCCCATCATCCAGGCGAGTTGCCCGCCACCGATTATACCAACACGCTTCATTGACATCCTAGAGAATCTCGGGTTTGCACACCTGTTTTAGAATTAATACCACTGGCTTTGGCGCAAAGTTCTTTAATTTGGGCCTTATCCAAAACTGCATCCGTGAAATCTGCATTACTAATGTTCACATCAGTAAAAATTGCACGTAATAATAGGGCTTCTTTGAGAACTGTATCGCTTAAATCAGATCCAGTTAAGTTTACCTGATCAACCATTGCATTTGTTAAATCAGCCCCGTGCAGGTTTGCTTTTGTCATCACCGAAGCACTCAAAACTGCTCCGCGTAAATCAGCACCCGTAAAGTTAGTCAATTCTAAATTGGCATTAGAAAACTCTGCTGCTTGCAAACTCTCTCCAGAAAAATCATGTCTTGTTAACTGTGCATTGCTAAATGACAGCGGATGAGTCCAGTCTGCCAGTGCAGGGGGAGCAATGAATAATACCATTATCCCCAAAATAAATGCCAACCCTTGCCGCCAAAACATATCTACTAGCTCATCTAGTTGGTGTATTTTAGCTTATCGCATTTGAGGGTTTGGGGTTTGGTAATGGGTAATTGGGGTTGGGTGTTTGTGCAAGGGAATAGGGCATAATTTTGAATTTTGAATTGTTTTTCTGCCTCATCTTCATTGACAGCGATCGCAAACTCCCTGAACTATCACCTCTAATTTTTCGGCTTTTAACCCAGGGCGGAGATGGCTTAGATCGATTTTACCGAAGGTATCCCATTCGATATCTTCTATAGTGCGACAGTTGGTGCAGCGAAAATGATGATGCTGGGCAACGTTGGCATCGTAGCGAGAAACACCCTCTTCTAAAAGCACTTCTCGCACTAAACCTACCTCACGCAATGCTTGCAGCGCTGCATACACCGTCGCTTGTGATGAGGTGGGTACGTCTTTATTTAAATCCGTCAAAATTTGCTCAACGGTGGGGTGGTCTCGTCTTTTCAGCAGGTTTGCATAGACTGCGAACCTCTGAGGCGTGACTCGCAATCCTTTACTCTTCAGTATCTTGATAATCTCATCAGCTTGTTGCTGCATAGGAGGTACTTGAATACAGTAAATACGCCTATAACAATATTATAGCTTTTCCGCTCTTATAATTTATAAAGAAAGAAAAGCTTTTAAAAAAATAAGTATTTCTAGCTATTTACTAATTCTTATATCAGAATTATTCTGATTTACAGGTGGCAAGCGACCACAGCAAAATATTCAAGCTCACACAAAAGTTTAATTATTCCATCTAACAAAGAGGTATTTATGACTGCTATTACTCGCGTTCCCAATGTTGTATTCAAAACTCGTGTTCGGGATGAGTCCGTACCTGGCCCTAATCCTTACCGTTGGCAAGACCGGACAACTGAAGAAATTTTTGGCGGGAAAAAAGTAGTCTTATTTGCTTTACCTGGGGCGTTCACACCTACTTGTTCTTCTACCCACCTACCCCGTTATGAAGAACTTTACGATCAATTCACAGCTTTAGGTGTCGATCAAATTATTTGTCTTTCCGTAAATGATGCGTTTGTCATGTTCCAATGGGGTAAACAACAAGGAGCAAAAAATGTCTTCTTGTTACCCGATGGTAGTGGTGAATTTACTCGCAAGATGGGAATGTTAGTAGATAAATCTAACATCGGCTTTGGGATGCGGTCTTGGCGGTATGCAATGGTTGTCAACAATGGACAAATTGAGAAGATGTTTATTGAGCCAGGTTTTGAAGACAACTGTGCCACCGATCCTTTTGAAGTATCTGATGCAGATACAGTTTTGGCTTACCTCAAAGGTGTAGAAAGAGTTAAAGAAGTTGCACCTCGGTTGGCATTTGTAGGCTAGGTAGAATTTTGGATTTTGAATTGAACTATGGGTTCAATTCAAAAATCGAATTGCCCAATTAGTTCAGTCATCAGTCATCAGTCAAATTTTTATAATTTATTAATTCTGCAATTGTTGGTTTTTAGGCAAGGGAAGTTAAATCAAAATTACTTCCTTTGCCTGTTTCATTCGTAATTGAAATTAAGTTATAAGCTAATAAGAAATTAATTTGCTTCAATAGGGCAGAACAAATACTCATCAATAAAGAAATTGATAAAAATTTAACATTTCAGATGGATATATTTTAATTTACATAATACTTGTTTAAATTGAAACAATATTAATCAAATTATACAGAGAAATTTTCCAGGTAATTAAGTTTGAATTAGGAGCGAAGTGATATGACTTACAATTTTGATTTATTTGTGATTGGTGCAGGTTCAGGTGGGATTGCTACTGCGCGGCGTGCAGCGGAATATGGTGCAAGAGTAGGTATTGCAGAGTTTGACAGACTTGGTGGTACTTGTGTTACCCGTGGTTGCGTACCGAAAAAATTAATGGTTTATGCTTCTCGCTTCCCTAGTCTTTTTGAAGAATCACAAGGGTATGGTTGGAGTCATGTACAAAGTTCCTTGAATTGGGAAGATATGATTAATCGTGTGAATAATGAAGTCACACGACTGAATGGTATCTACCAAAGAATGTTAGATAATTCCAAAGTGCAGGTATATCAGGGTAGGGCAAAATTTGTTGATAATCACACTGTGGAAATTGGTGATACTAAAGTTACTGCCGATAAAATCTTAATTGCTGTTGGAGGTACGCCAATTCGTCCTGATATTCCTGGGATTGAACACGCATTAATTTCTGATGATTTATTTACGATGAATCCCCAACCTCAACGAGTAGTATTACTTGGTGGTGGGTATATTGGCTCTGAATTTGCTTGTATATTGAATGGTTTGGGTGCAGAAGTTATTCAGGTGATTCGCCATGATAAAATTTTGCGTGGCTTCGATGAAGATTTACGGACAGAAATTCAAGAGGGAATGATTCGCCACGGCATTAAGATTATCAGTAATGCCGAGATTTTAGAAATCACAAAAACTGATACTGGTGTCAATATCAAACTGAAAACAGACAAAGAAGAAAATATCTTAGCAGACGCGATCAGTTTGGCAGCTTTGGGGCGGAAACCTAATACTGATAATATTGGTTTAGAAAATACTGGTGTCAAAGTAGATGACACAGGAATGATTTTAGTTGATAGCTACAGCCGCACAGCCGAGGAGAATATTTATGCTGTCGGTGATTGTACTAATAAATTGCAATTAACTCCTGTAGCCATTAATGAAGGACGAGCCTTCGCTGATACTGTCTTTGGTGGAAAATCGCGGGTAATGAGTTATGAGAATATTCCCACAGCGGTTTTTACGAATCCGGAAGCGGCGACAGTAGGGTTAACGGAAGCAGAAGCAGTGGAAAAATATGGTAGCGATCGCATTCAAGTTTATCGCAGTCGTTTCCGTCCTATGTACTACACCCTAGCGGGTAAAGAAGAAAAAACCTTGATGAAGCTGATTGTCGAGAAAGAAAGCGATCGCGTTTTAGGCGCACACATGGTAGGCGATTCTGCAGCAGAGATTATCCAAGGAGTGGCGATCGCTGTGAAAATGGGTGCGAAAAAAGCTGATTTCGATGCGACAGTGGGAATTCACCCCAGCTCTGCGGAAGAATTTGTCACTATGAGATGAGAACGTTAGGGAAAAATATTTACATACACCCTTGTTCCACTAAATGAAGTACACCGTAGGGCGCACATATGTGCGCCCTTATATTAATCTGTAAACTCACGAAATTGCCACCGGCTGTATTTGTTATCTTCCCATTACAGATTTTCCTTCTACCTGCCAGTTATCCATTAGTCGTATTTTCTTAATGTTCCTAGGACTCAGACTATGAGGGGATGGCAGCAATAAATAAAGGCGGCATGATCGAATTTAGATATAAAAATATAACCTGCCATAAGGAGACCCTAAGTTACTCAATGCTGATATTTATTGTTTACAATTCTTGATTTTTAAAATTTAGTTTTAATTTAGCTTTAGTATATATATTTGTTTTATGACTATTTTAGATTTGAGCAACTGCTCACATTGCTGTTTACATTAGTTTACTTGTTAGTTTATAAGTTAAGTTTATTGACTTTTGATTTAACCAACCTCATTAGGCTGTTAGTCTTGTAATCAAGTTAAGCATTGTTTGAGTGTATTCATAATATGGTTCTCAAATGCTTGATAAAGCTTTATTTTTAGTGGAGAAATACCTTCAAGTTTGTAGCTATCAAATAGCTGCTCTCAACTATAACTAAGACTTTCTATTCACAAAACTACACAAATTTCACAAGTCATAGTAGCAAACCCGATGATGAATCATTACGCGATTGAATGGATTGAAGCATGGTGCCTAGAAAATGGCTGGACAGATTTATTTGTTGAGCGCCGTAATAACTTTTGGGCTTTTCCTCCTGGCTGTGTAATGCCAGAACCAATCCCCACTCACGTGCTGAGAGTGATTAAAGCCGAAAAGGGACAGACTATGGAAGAAAAGCTGTGGTCAATATCAGCAATCATTGGCACAGTTGTAGCTGTCTTTTCTACTGTTTTTTTGAAATGTCCTATGCCATTGGTATTAGCTTTTGCTTTCAACGCCGTTACTGTGGCGCAATTAGAACTTGAAGATGCCTAAATTTTTAGTTTGGGTCTCACTAACAATTAGGCTTAATAATTTAAGACTGCTCTTGACTACACCTTCAGCAAGAGCAGTTTTTAATTTATTCTTTAGCAAGTTAAATAGCTATAAGCTGATACGCGTTTAGATCAAATATTCTGGTGTTAAGACTGTCAAGGGTCAAGAGTCAAAAGTCCAAGCTAGCCTTTGACCCTGGACTCTTGACTTTTGACCACCTGAGCGCGAAATATAGAATTTAAATGCGTAACAGCTTATAACAATCCTCAATAATTTGTGAAATATTGCATTAAGGTTCGTTGACTGTTAACTGTTAACTGTTAACAGGTTTTGCAGTACTAATATTTGTAAGACAGCATAATCTTTTAATATCCGAAAATTAAGTTGATATTAACTCTTCCTTGGTACAAAATTAATATCTTCCCCATATTTTTGGGAAATCAAAGTAATAACTGACACATTTAATCACAAGAATCAGTTTGTGAAAACCTGATTTAGCAAGGAAATCCTTGAAAGGATTTACCGATGATTACGCTTTTTAAAGTGTCATATGTTTCTCTACTTTGATTTGCCCATATAGTTAGGGATAAAACAAGGATGTTCAAGTACGAGAATTTTGAGCGGTTGCTGTACCATCCCATGAAACGACGCAACCTTATTATTGGGGCGGGAGCATTTACTGGTTTGGCGATCGCAAGCCAATTTTCTCATCAACGCGCGATCGCTAATACTCGATTTTCTGATAATCCTTTTAAGCTTGGTGTAGCATCAGGCGAACCTTACGCAAACAGCGTAGTGATTTGGACTCGTCTAGCACCCGAACCTTTAAATGGCGGTGGAATGCCACCTGTAAATGTGCCAGTTCGTTGGGAAGTATCAACTGATCCCAGTATGCGGCGAATTGTGGCTAAGGGTAGAGAGTTTGCTACACCAGAACTCGGACATTCAGTGCGGGCGATCGTTGAGGGACTCCGGCCTAGTACTTGGTATTGGTATCGATTTTATGCAGGAAACCAAGCTAGCCGCATTGGAAGGACTCGTACTGCTCCTGTACCAGGTAGCAATGTAAGCAAATTTAACTTTGCGCTGGCTTCTTGCCAGAACTATCAGCAGGGATACTATACTGCTTACAAATACATGGCTCAGGATGACCTCGACTTGGTAGTCCATGTTGGTGATTACATCTATGAAGGAGGAATTAGTACTACTGGCCCCAGACAACACAACAGTACAGAAATTCTGACCTTAGACGATTACCGTAACCGTCACGCTCTCTATAAATTAGATGCTAATCTCCAAGAAGCCCATGCAATGTTTCCTTGGATTGTTACCTGGGATGACCACGAAGTAGAAAATAACTACGCTGACGAAATTTCAGAAATCGATACAGAACCAGATCAAGATAGGGCAATCTTTTTACAACGGCGAGCAATTGCTTATCAGGTATATTACGAACATATGCCATTGCGTCCGTTCTCGCGACCCAATGGCCCAGATATGCAACTTTTCCGTCGGCTTTCCTTTGGAAATTTAGCAACCTTCCATGTTTTAGATACCCGCCAGTATCGCACAGATCAACCCTGCGGTGATGGTACTAAAGAACGTTGTCCAGAAGTCTTCGATCCACAAGCAACAATTCTCGGACAAGCACAAGAAGATTGGTTATACAAAGGTTTAAGTAAGTCAGAAGGAAGATGGAACATTCTTGCTCAACAGGTTCCCATTGCACAAAGAGATACAAGAGCAGGGGAAGGTCAAACCTTTAGCATGGATAAATGGGATGCTTATTTAGCCGATCGCGATCGCCTAATGGATTTTCTAGGTCAGCAAAAGCCTTCTAATCCAGTATCTTTAGCAGGGGATGTGCATAACCATTGGGCGATGGATCTCAAGGCTAACTTTGATAACCCACAATCTGCGATCGTGGGAAGTGAATTTGTCTGTTCGTCAATTAGTTCTGGTGGAGATGGAAACGACACTATCCCCACCTACGTAAATAGTAGTGATAACCCACACATCAAGTTCTATAACAATCGGCGTGGGTATGTTCGCTGTACACTAACTCAAAACCTCTGGAAAGCGGACTATTTATCGATGTCAGAAGTAACAACCCCATCTGGGACTCTGAGCAAACGCGCTTCATTTGTAGTTGAAAATGGTCGTCCGGGAGTACAACCTGGCTAATGTTGACTGGTGACGGTTGACGGTTGACTGGGAAGAAAGCCCCCGGATTGATCCGTGGGGTTATTTAATTGTTAACTTTGAATTCCCTGTAGGAGTTAACCGTTTTAGTTAGAAATACGAAAAAGGGCAAAAATCTAATATTAAATTGCGAAAATAGGCAAATTTAACGATAGAATAATTATAATCTTGATTTATTGCTTTAATAATCGGCTCTAAGAGTTGTGACGTTGATAAACGAGTCGAAAAGTTAGTTTTCAAGTTGCAAAAGTTAGTTTGCTAGTCGCAAGAGTTAGTTTTCAAGTTGCAAAAGTTAGTTTGCAAGTTGCAAAAGTTAGTTTGTGAGTTGCAAGAGTTAGTTTACGAGTTGCAAGAGTTAGTTTGTGAGTCGTAAGGGTTAAAAAATGAGACCAAATCTAATAATGTTGGCGACACATCAATGTATTCTAGAGGGCAAGGCAGTGCCCATACGTGTCAACTTAAGCTAAAAGCTATATACGGCGAGTGTTGTACAAAAACCCTCGCCCTCATCCCCTAACCCCTTCTCCCCCAGGAGAAGGGGAATTAAATCTCTTGCTCCCCTCTCCCACCGGGAGAGGGGTTGGGGGTGAGGGCAAAAACCTTGCTACAAAGCGGGTTTCGCGTTAAGTTGACACCAATGGGCAGTGCCTTGCCCCCTACCTGCGTACCTTCTTTACCTCAAATACGCTTTAAGTTAGGTTGGTTTGCGATCGCACTATTTCACAACCGATACATTGAGATAATAATTAAACCTGTCTCGCAGTTGGTCAATTGTGAGATTTTGAGTCCAATACTCTACTAAAGCATGACCAAAAGCCCAGACATCGCTGGTATTTGTGTTTTCCAAAAGCAAGGGCCAAAGGGCTAGCAAATCAAAGCTGGGTTTGCTGGAGTTCTCTGTATTCAAGAGTGAAAACAAATCATAAGCCATTTGCAGCTTACCAATCACAACAGGTAACTGTTCCACGGGAATTTTTTCTGCTAGCAAGTATGCCAGAGTGGGCGATCCAGTTGATAGGGTAGAAATGAACTGCAGGACGGGACTTTTGAGCAGCGATGTCAGTCCTTGAGTTGTCGCCATCTGGAAAGTGTAATTATCGATAATTTTGGCAGCAGCGACGGTACGGGCTTCTAAATTACGTAAAAAGCGCGCTAGACGCAGTTGTTTTGCAGGTGCGATCGCTTCTACTAATCCTAAAGATAAAGCTTCGATTCCCCAAGCTGCGCGATTGGTTTTGCGATCGCTAGTTACCACAGGTAAAACTAACTTGGAGAAATCCCCCAGCAATTGCGCCCGATATTGTGTAGCTTCTCTAATCGAAATTTCCTTTGGGCGATCGCCCCATTCCCAATCATAGGGGGGTTCCCACTCACGGATGGGACGCAAACGATCAACTTGGGTAACTATAGTAATTACAGGCAAATCTGCAACTTCCGTCTGCATATCCTTGAGAAAGTCTACATCCATTTGCAAAGCTGGATCTAGCGCAGGTGTGACTAATAATAGTAAATCTGCCTTTGTGGCATAGTCTAAAACTAAGTCGCGAAAATCACCACGGTTGGCTTGTTCATAGCCTGGAGTATCCCAAAGCGTCAGGGTTTCTTTAGAGTCAGTCTGCCATTGATAATTTTGAATTTGATCGGTACTAGGTAAGACATCAACAGCAGCTAGTTCGGATTGAAATAAGGTGTTAATCAAGCTGCTTTTTCCCGAACCTGTGCGCCCTACCAGCAGAATATTTACAGGTTTTACCGCAACAACTTCAGCGGGTTCTGCTTGGGTAAGTATTTCCCGGAGAGTTTGAGTTTTCGCCTTGGGTAATGCGGGGGTTGTAGTTGAGGCAGAAAATTCCGCAGTTGGTAAAGTACTACCACTATAAAGAGCGATCGCTTGTCGGCACAAATTTCGTAAAGCTGCTTCCCGCAACATTTGGCCTAAATTTACCAGTAATTGCTGATTTGCTTGGCTGGTAGAACGCTGACTAGCTTTTTTAGCAAAAGCCGCCGCCGGATTCAATAACCATTGCGCCCAATTCCAAGCTTGCCAGAGTTTGCGGGCAGATGGTTCTAATTTACGGTAAACTTCATAAGCTTGATAAGCTTGCCCAACAGTCACCTGATTTAAGGCTGGTGATAGTTTTTGTATCCATTGATCCAAATCATCAACCGTTCCCCGAATTAAGCCGTAAGCTTGGGTAACGTAAATATTTAATAGCGGATATTTAACTTCAGGATGGTAGATCTGAGCGATCGCCACAACTAGATTTTGGCATCTTGTCCAGAAAGTTGACCAATCTTCCCAAATCGGGCGATCGTTTTGTGCGGTTTGTAAAATCTCCGTTAAAACTGTTTGGGCTTGAGCAGTAGCGTCATTTCCGGCTGGTAACTGGTTAGCATCAACCGTTGCGGCTAATTCCTCGTTAACTTCTGCTAATATCGCCTCTAATTGTTCTACCTCTGGACGAGTCCATTTGACTAGCAACCAACGCCACCCCACAAATATCAGCGTAAACACAGCCCAAATCCAACTAATTCCCCATGTATGGATTTGGGAACCGGCGGCTACTAGTAAGAAAGTCACAATCAACGCGATTGGCGCTGCTAGTACAACCCATTGCCACAGTTTTAAACGCACCATTACCTGATACCTACCTGGATAAAACTTTTTCTAAAAATTACGCTTGTATAAAGTCTATCGCTTCTCAATTTGGGCATAACTTTAGAGGAATCCAGGTTGATTCCAATACTGCTCGGTTAAGGATTTTCAACTCGGAATGTGGCTTGGGGACAAGGGGAAAGGGTAAGGGTTAAAGGTTTTTTCTTGCCCCTTTTGCCCTTAACCGACAAGTATTGAGGTTGATTGTGAGCAAAACGCCAAAAATAAAAGCGATCGCACCCAGTAAAAATGCGATCGCTAATTTTAAATCAAGGAGTGAAAGTTATTCAGCCGCAACAGGTTCTAACAATTTGATGTTAGAGAAGATAAATTCCTGAGTGGAAATTTCTCCTGCTGTCTCGGTTTTGATCTCCCGACGGTTGAGGATAAAATATTTACCTACTTTTTCGTATTCATCAGTAAATTCACTTCTACCACCTTTTTGTTGCCCAGTTGCAGGGTCATGGTAGACAGAATCATAGGTGTGAGACAAGTAACCTTCCCCAGTTTGGTGACTGCTAAAGGTGTCAATAGTCACAAAAGTACCGTGAATGAGACGATGAACATGGCTCACCTCATTGTTGCGGACTTTGTATTTATCGCCCTCAGCTTTACCACCAACTAAAATCTCAACTGCACCATTTTCCTCTGTAGTGCCATAGCTAAAGCTATTTGCGCCGTGGGTATCTTCAAAGGAACGACGGACGCGGTGAATTGCGATTTCCCAAGCTTGATGGTGAATCGCTTGCTTGGCTTCTTCATTTTCTACATCTGATACTTCTGCCTTCAGATTGGCGTTGACTATTACTTTAGCTGTAGTAACTTGCCCATCATGCTTAAAGGTGATGTCAGCAGTGTACCCAGGAAAATTTTTATCCCAAGTGTAACGATTTTCATAAGCAGCCCGGAAAAGTTCCTGAGCAGAAATTTGTGTAACAGTCATGCGTTCACCTATAAACAGTAGTGATATTAGCGTTTTATCTTTGCTTGGTATTAGCATAGAGTTAATTGTTAAGCCCCGCATAGTCCCCAACTGGGTACACTTATGGCTAA
Source organism: Calothrix membranacea FACHB-236 (assembly GCF_014696315.1). Lineage (GTDB taxonomy): Bacteria > Cyanobacteriota > Cyanobacteriia > Cyanobacteriales > Nostocaceae > Aulosira > Aulosira membranacea. Next base: position 33,215 of record NZ_JACJPX010000062.1, on the reverse strand, counting down.
TTCTCTTCATGCTGCATTTGCTGCGATCGCCAATGTCCGTAATGAGCAAGAGCTAAAACTCGCGCTCATGGATAAAATTGGCAAACATTTTGGCGTGCAACATTGGGGTATCAATCTTATTGATGACCAGTCACAGACAGAGATTGATGTTCCTGCTATTCCCACAGTTTGCCTACAAGGTAATCCCATCGGACGCTATGTAGTTGAGCGTCATGCACCTGCTCATGAACAGTTAATTCTCTCGCCAGAAGATTGGAAAGATATTTGCCCGCGCCATGATCACGAACACGTGATGACTGGCCCAATTATCTGCGATGGTCTTCTTGTCGGAACCCTCAACTTGGCTCGTGCTAAGGGTAGCCCAGCTTTTGACGGTAACGATTTAGCCGATTTAAGTGCCTTATGTATTCACATCTCAGCCAAACTCGCTACCTTGCGGGCAAAACCAAAAACCATCAAATCCTCCGTACCTAATCCACTCACACCACGCGAGTTAGAAATTGCCGAATTAGTTGCTCAAGGCTTAACCAATTCAGAAATCGCCGCTAGGCTTTGGATTACTCACAATTCTGTCAAGCAAGCTTTAAAAAGGATGTTCCGTAAGCTTGGGGTATCAGCGCGTAGTGAGATGGTAGCGAAGCTGCACTCAACAATAGTCTCTAATTCGTAGTTCGTAATTACACTAAACCAAGTAACTTAGCTGTTTCTTTTGTTTGTTCTAGAGATGCTGTAATTAGCTGTTCGCCTAATTTATGAACTTGCTTAACTAACGCCTCACCAGCATTTTCTGGTGAGCCAACATTAAATGGTGGTGCAGGATTATACTCAACTAATAACTGAATAATTTTAGCTGTGTCTTCACCACACAGATGAGCAGCAATTACCAATCCAAAATCAATCCCAGCGGTTACACCACCGCCAGTAATCCGGTTGCGGTCAATTACTACTCTTTCATTGACTACCTCAACCCCCAAAAGGGCTAACTGATCGCGAAACGCCCAATGCGAAGTAGCACGATAGCCTTGCAGCAATCCAGCCGCAGCCAAAATTAAGGAGCCAGTACAAACTGATGTGATATATTTTGCTGTCTTGCCTTGACTTTGCAGAAATTCCAACACTTCTGCATCTCTCATCATTTCCACCTGTCCAGGCCCGCCTGGTACACATATAACATCCAACTGTGGAGAGTCAGCAAAAGTAGTATTTGGCAAAATCGTCAGATTATCGCTACTAGTAACTGGCTCTAGATTTTTCCATATACAATAAACTTTACTATTTGGTAAAAAACTAAAGACTTGTTGCGGCCCAGTGATATCTAATTGCGTCATGCCAGGATAAATCACTAGACCAATGTTGTACTCTGCGGCATTACTCATAATTCTGATTTCTCTATACTTTCGTGTTGGGATTCACTGCTAGAGTAAGATTGATTACTTAGCTGTGCCTAGTCCTCGATCGAGTACACTTTGTTGAGAGAAAATGGCTAATTTGCAAAGTTTATTTCATGCGATGTCTGGCGACAAGCTGCTTCGCATCTACGCATCCGCCAATGATGAACAGAAATTGCGGCTAGCTTTCATGGATAATGAAAAGAATTGGTTGTGAATCTTCTGTATATTAAAATTATTAATTTTAATTAATCAGATAGAATATAGTTTTTATTGCTAATATTTTTTTGAATTTGCTGGTAACAGCAATCCAAAAAATAGCAACACCAAATCACAATACCCAGGAACTTACTCCCTTCTTCTAAAAAGAAATGTAACGGCATTGATTCTGGCGTTACAATATCCACTAAAACTGATACTAGAAAAGATATAAGTGATAAACCTAAAATAGCATAGTTAGTCTTTTTAAATAACATTTTAAACTTATAAATATAACTTATTATTATAATGGCATAACCCAGAAAAAATAATGATTCAAATAAATTGGCAATGAATCTTGAATTATCAATATGTATGAAATTGATAAAGGGACGATAATAATATTCGTGAATTTGGAATAAATCATCAAGAAAAAGAAACATTGTTATCCAGCCAGAAAAAAATAAAAATTTTGCCCATTTTTCTGCTTTTAATTTATCATTTTTGAATAAAATATACGCGACAAATAGAGAAATTGCTGAAGATGCACACCAAAATAATATTCCAAGAGTTGAAATCATACCTATATAGGGAGGTATGCCCTTAAAAGCATTGGGATCTATAACTAAGTGACGAAAAGGAATACCTTTAGTTTTAAATAAAGCTCCAATCACTATCAAAAAAATAATACTCGGCAGCACAACTTTTAATATAAAAAATTGTAGACTTTTGAACAATTTAAAATCACGTATATTTGTCTGTAGTTTCACAGAAAATCTGCTCCTAAATTGATAAAAAATTGTTTTACTTCCTAATATGCATATCATTTAAAAATTTGCAGAATTTTACTTGTAATGATTTTGGTATTACAAGGATAAATTCTCTAGCGAATTAAATATTTATGCCATAGGTGCTTTAGAAGTAGATGCCTCTAATTAAGCCAAAAACCCTGATTTGTTAAGACTAAAGATTAAATGGAGATTAAGTAAATAATAATACAAATTTAAATTTTAAGCACACTTCGCCGTAATATTTACGTGTAGATATAGGATTCCTATTTGATTTTTGAAAAAATGATTTGACTAGAAGCTTGCTATACAAAGGCTTCTTTCTCAGTATACTTAGCAAGATTCAAGTAGGATTCCTATATATTGGATACGTGCTTCCAACAACAGTTCTAATCAACATTCATTTAAGCAATACAAATATTTAATGTATAAATAACAACATTTTATATATTTTACTGAACTAAAAGGCTCAATTTTACCTTTATCCGAAATATATGATAGAAACCCCAACTCTTTCAAAAAATTGGGGTTATAAACGTAGCTTATTTCCGTGACATTTGAGTCTAGCTAAAGTCTTCCTAAACCCAAAATCAAATACATTCACATTAGAGATTAAGACCTTTGTACTACACTCACACCTTCAACCTTCGCAGGTATGATGATGCCATAGTAAATAGCTGCGATCGCAGCTAGAGCATTGACCAAAACATTGTTACCAAAAAGCGGCATGAAACCAAATGAGGTTTTAGCAAATGGTAATAATCCCATGATTGCTAGCACAATATAAGCTATTGCAAAACCACGAATGAAAATGCGGGAACTGCTAGCACTGGTGAAAGAGGAAATTCCCCATAAACCTACGCCACAACGCACTATATTATGCAAGAAATTAGTGGCAAATAGTCCAAATATATAACCAAATCCAGCAGCATAAGCGTTAGGAGACTCATCAAGTGGGATATAAGACATGTGAGTTCCTGGTATTGAAACTAAAGCAGGTATAAATCCGGCTAAACCTAACAGCAAATAGATAATTCCAATTGATAAAGCGCAATAACGCTCTGCCATTTTTGCCGCGTTGATGTTTTCCATATTCTCTTTTACCTCTAATTCCTGAAAATATTCACAGAATCTAATAGGACTTACGCAAAAGTCACGGGATTACGTCATTACGAGCGTAGCGACGTAATCGCATAAAATTATCGGATTGCTTCCCTACACTACGTTCCGGTCGCAATGACAAATTTTTATTGTGTAAGTCCTGTCTACTCTGCTAATGCAATATCACTCAGCCAACTGAATTGAGAAAATTAACGATAGTTCTATAAATTCCCGTTGGTTTGCAATATCTAACACTTACTATTCAACTTAGATTTTGCGAGGTTAACTCTATCGGAAGTAGGGATTAAAAAAATTAGAAATTATCTCAATTATGCCTAATGTGACAGATGGATAATGTATTTGTCACAAACATTGTTTTAATCAATAAAAAATAGTATTTTTTTAGATTTTGCAACTGTCAGACGGTGAAGATTGTAAATTCAAAATATAAAATCCAAAATTAAATCCCCTCTTCTAGTTTTAGAAGAGGGGATCGAGGTGAAATTATGCCGGATAAATCCTTAAGCGGCGATTTGGTTCTTCACCAAAACTATGAGACTTGAGTCGATAATGTTCTACCAACTCATGCTGCATTTTGCGGACTTGGGGAGAACGAGGCAATAACTCAACTGGTTGTCCTTTAGGAATGACTATTTGCTCAACAGCGAGTCTAGCTTCTTCCAAAGCATCCATTTCGTCATCGCTACCACTGTGCAATAAAAGTTGCAATTCTCGATCATCAGCGATTTCGGGATCATCAATGTTCAGCAACCGCCGTAACGCACGAGTAATTTGTGGTATGGTGCTGGACTTAATCATGTGGATGGGCACATGACGCGCTTTAGCCATTTGCCTTAATTTGGCGTGGTTTTTAACGTGCGATCGCAGTGCCAAAATTGCATCAGCACTATCGATATCTTTTGTCAATACCACTGGCAAAGTCAGTACGCTAATTACCTGCTCTAGTTGATGACGACTAACACCGTAGGGGTAAACGTGCAGTGGCAAATCTTCGCCATTTGGCCCTGGTTGCCTGCTGGCGCTCAAATCCACAGCCTCGGAGTAATTAAAAGACTCATCCAGCAAGCGCTCAAACTCACTGCGTCCTGTAACTCTCTCCCGTTCTACAGATAGGGGCGGTAAGGCTACCATCTGTCCCGATGAACGCCAGCCGTTAGATGTGCGTGAGCTAGCAAAGGAGTCTTCCGCACTGGCTTGCTGTCCACCACGACCATTGACTACCGACAGCTGACGAGTAATTGCTACTTTGCCTTGTTCGTCAACTGTTCTAGTTTGTGGGCTAGGCTGGCGACCCCTGAGAAGAGTATCTACTGTATCAGCAACACTTTCGTGTACTACCCAGCGTTGCCGTTCTAACATTTCCACAGCAATCTCAAAGGTAGGAGGGGCTTTGCGTTCCAAAACAGTCTTTTGACTGCCCCGTCTTCTAGCTTCGTCATCTCCTAATGTCACCGCTTGGATACCCCCCACTAAATCAGAAAGGGTAGGGTTTTTAATCAGGTTTTCTATTTGGTTGCCATGAGCAGTACCAACAAGTTGTACACCTCGTTCCGCAATGGTACGAGCTGCCAAAGCTTCCAACTCTGTGCCAATTTCATCAATAACGATGACTTCTGGCATATGGTTTTCTACTGCTTCAATCATGACTTGATGCTGAAGCTCTGGATGAGCTACTTGCATCCGTCTGGCGCGACCAATAGCGGGGTGGGCAACATCACCATCCCCAGCAATTTCATTAGAGGTGTCGATAATTACCACTCGTTTATTGAGTTCATCTGCCAAAACACGGGCAATTTCCCGTAAGGCAGTGGTTTTACCGACCCCTGGTCGCCCCAGCATCAGAATCGATTTACCAGTTTCTACCAAATCGCGAATCATGCCAATAGTGCCGAATACTGCTCGACCCACGCGACAGGTCAAGCCAATAATCTTGCCAGTACGATTGCGAATAGCGCTGATCCGGTGCAAAGTTTGCTCGATTCCTGCCCGATTATCTCCGCCAAAGGTTCCAACTCGCTGAATGCAATCATCTATTTGTTCTTGAGTGACAGGCTTCTCGCTCAGATACTCAGCTTGATTAGGAAAGCGAGCCTCTGGGCGACGGCCCAGATCCAAGACCACTTCGACTAAACTGTCTTTTTTAGGATGATTCTCTAGTACTTGTCGCAGGTCTTGGGGCAAAATGTCTAACAACTTTTGGAGATCGTCTGTAATCGTCATGCTTTACTATGGTGACGTTTTTAGAGATAACGAACGAGCGGTTATCGCTCCTGTTGTGACTTGAGCTGGGAAACGAGAGAATGGGCAAGCTCTACAGCCTGCCAGAGTAATACATCGTCTTCTTCCAGGCGGACAGTCGCCTTAACACTAGTTTGACTCACCTCCTTATTTTCTAACTGTTCCAAAATTGGTGACAGCAGTACACGGGCGTAACTACCATAGGCCACCCCTGATATTGAGGCAGAGGGGGAGGGGGGCAGAGGAGAAGATTTTTCCCCCTTGCTCCCTGCTCCCTGCTCCCCTGCTTGCCAGAGCAGTTCCATTGCCTTCAACTTGGCAACAGTGTAGCTATTTGTGCCGCCTGCTAACTGCACATATCCTGGTAACTTAGCTGCCAAAACTTTTTGTCCTAATTTCACCGCCGCTAAAGTCGTGCCATCTCCTATATCTCCACTCATTGGCCGACCATCAGTTTGCCAAATTAAGGCATGGGGTCGCGGGTGCATTAGGTCATATATCGCTTTAAGGTAATCAATCATGCCTTCGCCGTCGGGACAGCTGATCGCTACTAACTTTAATTGCTCAACCCAAGGTGAAATTGCTTGCCATAGTCGTTGAAATTCGGCTAACCGCCCTACTTGTGTATGAATTTCTACGGCATCTACTCCTGTGGACATTACTAGTGGTGCGATCGCTCCCGGCGTTGTCATATATGAGCTTGTATAAATTATATCATAAGGACAAACAGGTATGCAACGACCGCAGCCATAGCATTTTTGGGATACCACACCTGAGTAGTTATCTTTTATACTGTTAAATACAATTGCTTGCGCCGGACAAATCCTTTCACAGGGTCTAGGGCAATCTTGGGGACACTCAGTAGGATTAAACTCTGCCTTACGAAAATGGGGATCTTCGCCATCATTTAGGCTAACCATCAAAAATGGTAAGTTTCCTTGGGACTTAAAGCCTCGCTGCTGAGCATCGCCAGATAGAGTCCTGGCTACTTGCAACGCTTCTTGCGCTGCGGCAATCACCGCTGGATCAGCTGCCACATCTATACAGTCAGCGCCCGCCAGAGTGTAGGCTAATGTTAAACTTCTGACCGCAGGTAGATGCTGGAAACTGGCTCCACAAATGAGCTTGAACCAGCGACCTTCTTTGAGAGATTGTAAAGGGGCAAACAGATCAGTCACATTTCTATTATGCTTTTATAGGACTAAAAAATGTAGTCCCTTATAGGTAAAAAGTCGCGATTTCTTTATATTTACTTCTGAGGGAGGATTGGGGGCTGGGGATAGGGCGATGGGTAAGCAGAGGAACTAAAGAAACAATAACCAATCCTAAACACCAAATACTAAACCCTGATTACAAATATTCTGGTTGTTCTATAGGAATTTCAATCACAAATTCTGCCCCTTCTCCTAGGGATGAGAAACAAGCTATCTTACCTCGATGCTTTTGCACTACAATCTGATAGCTAATTGATAACCCTAGTCCGCTACCTTGGCCTACGGGTTTTGTAGTAAAAAATGGATTAAATAGGCTCGATTGCAACGACTCTTCTATTCCTAAACCATTATCTGCGATCGCAATCTTGACTGTATTTGTCTCTGTTAACTCTGTACGAATGTGAATTTGGGGAGTTTGAGTTAGCAAAGAGGTATTATGGCAATGCTCATTTGCTTGATTCTCTCTGGTTTGATTATTAATCGCTGACTGATCTAATGCATCAATGGCATTATTCAGCAAATGCATAAATACTTGATTTAGTTCGCTGGCATAGCAGGTAACTAAAGGTAAGCTTCCGTACTCTTTTAGTATAGCAATTGCCGGACGATGTGTTGTTTCCCGGAGCCGATGTTGTAGCATGACTAAAGTGCTATTGATGCCTTCATGAATATTGACTTGCTTCATCAGCGCTTCATCATGCCTGGAGAAGTTTTGTAGAGCTAGCACTATTTCTCGGATACGATCTGCACCTCTGTACATAGCGCCCATCAAAGTTTGCAGATCCTGAGTAACAAAATTTAAATCTACTTCTTTAACTACTTTCTCTATCTTTGATGTGGGCTGGGGATATTCTTGTTGATATACTGAAATTACATTTACTAAATCTTGTATATATTCTCCAGCATATTCAAGATTACCATAGATAAAACTAATAGGATTATTAACTTCATGGGCAATGCCAGCTACTAATTGCCCTAGTGCTACCATCTTTTCATTTTGAATTTGCTGGACTTGAGCAGCTTTTAAACTATCAAGAGCATTTTGCAGTAAATTATTTTTTTCTTGAATCTGGATTTGAAACAATCGTAAATTAATTTGATTTTCAATCCTGGATATAACTTCTGCGCCATGAAATGGTTTCGTAATATAATCAACGCCTCCAACATCAAAAGCTTTGACTTTATCTAAGACATCATCAAGGGCACTAATAAAAATCACCGGCACTTCAGCAGTCACGCGATCGCTTTTCAGTTCCTTACAAACTTGATATCCATCCATCTCAGGCATATTAATATCAAGTAGAATTACATCTGGCAAAACAACTCGACAAGCTGTCAGTGCCATCTTGCCATTTAAAGCTTTGCGGACTTCATACCCTTGAGAAGTTAACATGGCTGATAACAGCCGCAAGTTATTTGGGGTATCATCTACCACCAAAATATTGCCTTTATGATTGTTTTTGTGATTTAAATTCATTTTTAACTAAACTTTGTCTTGAAAATGGGCATAGGGCATAGGGCATGGGACATAGGAAAGACAGATTTTCATACTTGGTTGTGCCAAAACCTGGCGTGAATAGCTGTCTTGAAAATAGGGGCTAACACCGCTGTGCGGAAGTCAAAAGTCAAAAGGATTGTATTCCGGGGTTTTATAACATTTCAAATGGTCTGTTTCTCTTACAAAGTTTGGCAAGACGGAAACCGACACCGCCAACGCCAGTTGCTTGAAGGCGGGGAACCCGTCACACACACTGGCTCAACTTTGCGCTATTTACGCCGCAGTGTACTAGGGGCTAGAGAAGAGAGTTTTTCATACTTTAGTTGTGGATAATGGCTTCTGGTATGTTCGCTCTATGTAGCTGGCTGAAGAAAGTTCCAGAAATTCAATTTTCCATTTTGAAAGCAAAAATGATGATTCAGATTCCTCCTCTGCTGCTTCCTCTGCCTAGATAGCGATCAGATATTTTAGAGTTAAGGTAAGCATTCCTAGGGAAAAGCTAAGCGAACACCTATACCTATAAATGGCTAGGTTAAAAATCAAAGATAAAAATGGTTAATACTAAAATTTTGCAGCTAGCAGTAGTTTTTTAGGAGATAAGTTACATCTCTTCTCAACCATACCCAGCACATTAAACGTTAGCCGAGGAACTTAAACTCAATTCTTTAGGTGATTCTGGGCATAGTATCATCCACAAGTCTGTTCATCATATTCATACTGAGTTTAGTAACTATCTGAAGATAGATAAATTATTAAATGATCATAATAATTATAAATAGATAACAGTTGTTAAGCTCATCACCAAGCTTAAAAAGCAGGAATTTCCTAGCCGCTACGCCACTGTCGCTTAATGGTGGATGCGATCCATTAACAATAAGGCTGAAAATTGGGAAACAGACATTTCGATGTTTTTCTTGACACAAAACGTAATTTCTGCTTAGATTATGCGCTATTCTTCTTTAACCTAGATAAAATTTCCATTTAATGCCAGCTTTGAAGATAATAGATCAAGATAGTACCCTGATGGGTACTATGAAATTTTTAGTGGAATTTCCAAAATGATGTCGTATATCTTGCCTTTAGCCAAAACTAGGTGGCAGAAATGTTGATGGGAATTGAAAAATGCTGATATTCCCACAGAGCAACTCCTGAGCAACGAAACTTAGAACAATAAAACTACGTCTGGATAGAGATGAATATCTTCGCTCCTCTTAATCAGGATCAGTTACAAAATGTCAGCCTTTTTCAGATGGTACACAGCAATAGTGTATTCAATTTGACCTAAGCTGGACAGTTTGCTTTCTTTGTGTCGCCAAGACATAGCTTTACAAAAATTTAAAATTTCCCAATTTGAGAAGAATGCCTTAAATAGTGGAGTTTCTAGTTCTTGGAGATTAAAAACTTAGACTAGCACCAGACAATTTTGCATAACTTAAGTCCTTTCAGACGTAAATAACAATGGAATCACTAAAATTTTTCATCACTAAAGATGAAATTAGGGGCATCTGCCAATAAATTAAGTTAAGTGCGACAAATGGGGGTTGTGATGCAAACTTTTAAGCAGGGTTTTGAGGAGCGCAATCTCGTTATGGTAACGGAAGCCGAAAAACTAGCGCAATATTGGCGAACTCGTCTATTGGCGGATTGTCCAGAACAAAGCGCAGCCACTAGAGAAGGAATTGTTCTGTGGCTTTTAGGACGTGATTCCCAACGCTTGGATCTGCTCAATCCAAGGGAATTGGAGATTGCCAAGCAAGCAATGGAATATCGTTATCGCATTTTGCAACAACGTTACTTGGGAATAGGAAGAGAACGTGCTTATCGCAACCTCACAGCGCGGTTGGCTAGTTTAATGACACTGCGGAATAAGATTCAGACATGGGTTTCTTTAAGCCGCGATCGCCAACGTAGCGTCATCGATGTACTACAGGAAGTACTTCAGGAATTGTTGCAAAGTGATACTTATATCCAAGAGCAAATGGCTAGTATTGCAGAAATTACTAGCGATCGCAGGCTGCGAGATACATTACTATTTGCCAGCATCGAAGAATATTGCTTGCGACCAGTACGCAATCAACCGCTTCTGGTTTACCGCTTCGTCAACTATTTACGGAGAACTCAACGTGGTGGTTTAACTCAAGTACCCAGCAGTGACTTGATTAGGCTAGTTTCTGAAGAAATTCTCACCGATGACAATGATAATCGGGTGAACTTGGTTGATAGCCAGGCGATCGCAGAGTATCAAGAGGCACAAGAACAAGAAGAACAGCAAGTTCTACGTCAAACAGTACAGCAAGAATTTGAAGCCTATTTACAAGAAAATCTGGGAGCAGAAGCTGTAGAGTGGCTGCGATTGTATTTGCAAGGTAAGCCTCAAGAAGAAATCGCCAAGAAACTGGGTAAGCAGATTAAGGAAGTATACCGACTGCGAGAAAAAATTAGCTATCACGCTGTAAGGGTTTTTGCTCTCAAAGGAAAACCAGAATTAGTGGATAATTGGTTAGCAATTTCCTTGCAAGAGCATAACTTAGGTCTAACGCAAAACCAATGGCAACAACTCTATGAACAATTAACTGAACTGGGGAGGCAAATTTTAGATTTACGCAAAGCGGGTAACTCTATTGAGGTAATAGCTACACAGTTAAAACTCAAAACTCATCAAGTAATGGGCGAATGGAGTAAAGTCTATCTTGTAGCCCAAACTTTAAGAACTCAAGAGTAACCAATTTTAGACATGAGTCTGGTACATACCCTTATGTCCTAAGATTGACTATCAGATAAATATGTGGCTTTTTATACAAAATATCCACCCTAATATCTAGTATTCTCACAGTCAGTACTTTTGAGTTGTAAATAATTGGATTTGGGATCTATCCCCAATCCAGAATCCCAGATATTTCTTTAAATATATTATTATTCAACATAACTTTTAGTAAAACTAACTTAGTATCGTTAGTTACTACTAACTTAGAGGCACAATAATACTAGTAATCCACTAATTCCACTTTAAAGGGTTGTATTAATCACTTGGGCATTCTCCAAAGTACTAAGTAGTTTCATCATGCCTCCATAGTGAAAATATGATTCCTTTATGTGCAGAAACTTGAAAACCCACGCTTGTGCGCCTTTGCTGCCTTAATGGTAAGTTTTTAGCCAGAAATTAAGATTCTAGGTGAGTGTCACCGTTGCTTTGGTGGAATACTAAGAGCAAATACGAAGTAATTAAATGAGTAACTAAACATATGTTGTCTTCAGAAGGCAAACTAACTGATAACGGTGAAGTTGATTTGCATAGGCCAGTAGTGATTCCACTTGCAGAGGAGCCAGAATCGGACGCTTCGAGGGAGCCGCCTAGCTCTCGTGAGCAAATCTTCTCGTTAATTGATCGTTTTTTGTCGTTAGAAGCTTGCCTTCACCACCAAATTGTGCCGTTAGGGTTAAAGGACAACAAACTTTTAGTAGGTGTTGTGAATCCCCATGACAAAGAGGCTTTAAATTACGTTAGTCGGATTTTGGCTTATATTAATTGCACAATGGTGGCTAAGCCAATTGCCAGCAGTATTCACCGTACTATCCTTTCAGCTTACCTCCGCGAAAAGAATACATCCCCATCAAATAGCCTACAAAAGCCTCAGCCAAAAGTAGAATCTAAATCCGAAAATCAGGTAGTTACAATCATGGATGATGAGCAATCTTCTGGAACAACCCTCGGTGAATTTGATCAGGAATTAACATTTGTGGAGGAGCAAGCAGATGTTTTACTTCCTATTGATTCACAAATAGACTTGTTACCCATCATCAATCCAAACAACACATCTGGAAATACCAATGTTAGCTCTACTTTGCAGGGTAAAGTCACGAATACACCTAAGGTAAGGCTCCCAAGCAATTTAGATACTGCGTCAATGGAAATTCCAGATATATTAACTCCTCTGGATGTATTGGCAACATTAACACCAAGGAAATTATTAGAAGAATTATTAGCAAGAGTCTTGGTGGGAGGTATTGGTCGCTTGTATTTGGAAAGGCAGCACGATCAAGGCAGAATACTATGGAGTGATAATGGAGTATTGCAATCTGTAATCGAAAATCTGCCGATCTCTATTTTCCAAGAAGTGATTAATGAATTAAAGCTATTTGCTGATTTACCTGTGACCACACTTGCAGAACCCAAACAGGTAGAGAAGGAATTGGTATATCAACAGAATAGTTTGTTGTTACGCCTGCGAATCATGCCAGGACTTTATGGTGAAGAAGCAACACTACAAGTATTAAGAGGAGCCGCATTAAAGTTCTATCAACAACAACAGTTGAATTATCTGAGCCACGATACTTTAGTAATGACTCAACAATTAAAGTTAAAGTTGCGTGAGCTAGAACAACGACTGCTCTTAAATACTAACCTCCAATCTGAGCAATTACAGGCTGTTGTGGCTTTGAGTCACCTTGTAGAAAATTTAGATAAGCATCTTACCATCCTTAATAGTGACAACCACCCACCAAAAAACATGAAGTAATCAGTCTGTCAGTAAAACTGCTGATTGCGATCGCATCCATAATTGTTATGTTGTACTAGAATCCCAGAGCTAAAACTCGGAAAATTCACCATTAAATTTGTCAAAATTTTGCTACCGTATTACTGCCAATAATTACGGTTTTAACAATTAATAATAGCTGATCTGATTTTTTACTCTTGAATTAATTATTTACAGATATTTCATGCAAACTGAGGTTTTTAGTGAACTTTTTCCCTTACTGAGTACAGCCAATCCTCAGACCTTGGAGTGGCTGCTGAATGTTGCAATAGAACATGAGTACCCAGCCGAACGAGCAGTATTAATGGAAGATGCTTGGGGTAATGCAGTTTATTTTGTGGTTTCTGGTTGGGTTAAAGTGCGACGAACTTCTGGAGAAGATTTTGTGGCGCTAGCAATATTAGGTAGAGGCGATTTTTTTGGAGAAATGGCAGTTTTAGATGAATCTCCAAGGTCAACTGATGTGATTGCGCTGTCGCCTGTAAAATTACTGAGTGTTTCTCGAGAACGCTTTATTCAAATTTTGTTTAAAGACCCACATTTGCATCACCGAATGCTGCAATTGATGGTAAGGCGAGTGCGACAAATCAACCTGCGCCTACAAATGCGGTCTTCTCCACCAGCGGTCAAACTAGCTCAGACTTTAGTTAGTTTGGGTGAAAGCTATGGGCAAAAATCAGATCAGGGAAGAGAAATCTTTAATATTCCCATCAAAGATTTAGCTGAGGTGACAGAAATTAGTGTTGATGAAGCTAGCAAAATTATGGAAAAGCTGAATGAGAAAGGCTGGATTGAAATTGACACTACAAATAACGTTATTGATTTAGTCAACTTCAAACAGTTAATTAATTTAGCAAACAAAGCCTAATAAAAATTTTGAATTTTAGATTCTAGATTTTGACATCACTGCAATGTGTGAATTTTCCTAAAATTGGGAAGGCTTTGCCAACTTTTACCCCAATAGTGAAACAAGCTACCCATAGTATTTTTAACAGCGTAAGGAAGTAACTTCTCGTAGCCATTGCCATGATTTTAGATTACAATCCTGATATTGATGTGTATGCGAGCGCAAGTAAGTAGACCGATAGCAATAAACATAAATATATTCAAAAAGTAAAAGAGAAAAAACGTTACTATTTAATCTTTCTACTTTTGCCTACAAAACTGAGTTTAGTTGCATCGTGCCTACTTAACTGAGTAGCATTTAAAGATGCGATCGCCTACAAATTCACAACATTGCCAAAACTTGGGTGAGAGAAGAAAATTATGATGGCGATTGACTATAAATCTGCAATGCAGTTCGCCAAACCATATAACCTTGGGGACTCAAGTGTAAACCATCGGTAGTAAATTCGCGACGCATATTACCTTGTTGGTTGCTGAATAAAGAATATAAATCAATATATTTAACGCCTTGTTTTTTAGCTATGGTTTGCAGTTGGCGGTTGAGGTGGTAAATGCGATCGTTAGCAATAGCTAAAAGTTTCTCTCGTCTTTCCCAAGTTGATTCTTCGCCTCCATGTGGCAAAATTGACTGAACAAAAATTTGCGCTTTTGGATGCATTCGGCGTAAGTAATTAATAATTTGCCGTTGATTTTCTAAAATTGTCTCATCGCTAACTCCCTTAATTAAGTCATTTATGCCAATCATCAAGAAAATTTCTTTTGGCTGAGTGCGATCAAATAAATTTAATCTTTTTAATAATCCTTCACTAGTTTCCCCAGAAATCGCCTGATTTAACCAACTTTGGTCTTCAGGTAATAACTCTGCAGGAAACCATAAACTCAAAGAATCTCCAGCCAATATGGTGAGATGCTGAGGAGGTTTTTGTGCAGCAACTTGAGCTTCTTTTTTTAAGATGTCTAACCATTGCTGATAATTAAGTTGGTGACGCGGGCCTAAATCTGATTTAACAGCAGTAGTTTCGGTGACTGTAGCCGCAGTAGTCGTCCCAAGAATATTGGCCAATCTCTGCTGTTGTAAAATTAGCAGAACTATTGCCAACATTAATAGTCCGTTAGTTGCTAGGGAGAAAAAAGCCCAAAGAGGAAAGTTTTTTGCAGAAATGGTCACGGTTAGGGAATTTACCAATTATTTTGCATAAAACAGTGAACTACTCCCATCAACTGTTTAGTAGATGAGGAGCTTTAATATTCACGTAATAATACTTACAGAGGCTGACACCATTGATTAAAGTTATATTTTTACCCTTGTTTTGGTTAGTGATATCTCTGTAGTGCTTGGTATCATAACTCAGACAAATCAAAGTGCGTATAGTTTTAAAATAATTGGTGTTGGGTAATGGGTAATTGGTAATTGGTAATTGGTAATTGGAATTTCTCCCCTTGTCTCCTTGTCTCCCTCTTCCCAATCCCTAATCCCAAAGCAACCGCCCTCTGAATTTTGCCTGATATATAGGGAAAATCATCAAAGGGCGTAAAGTTAATTCGCTAACAGGTATTTAATTTTCGTGGTTTAGTTGCTCAATAGCCAAATGTCTATTGTTCAAACAAACTTTGGACTTTTGACAGCTACAACGCGTAATTATCTCCAATTCAAAGCTTAGAGCTAATTCTCTAATTATTGAGAAACATTCATGCGATCGCTAAACTCGGAGTTGTAACCTTCTTCTCCGTGTTCGTTAATATCTAGACCTTGGTATTCTGCTTCTTCCTTGACGCGCAAACCAATTGTGGCATCAATAATCTTCAAAATAACCCAAGTACCAACAGCAGCGATCACATAAGCAATCACAATGGCTGCTAGTTCCACTCCTAGTTCAGCAAAGTTACCCCGCAGTACGCCATCTTTACCGCCACTGTTAACTTGGGTGGTAGCAAAAATTGCGGTTAAAATTGCACCGACTGTACCACCAACACCATGTACAGGGTAGGTATCTAAGGCATCGTCAATTTGTACTTTGTGCTTGAAACTTACAGCATAGAAGCAGACAAAAGCTGTGATGAAGCCAATCAAAATTGCTGATAGGGGAGTTACAAATCCAGCCGCTGGGGTAATGCCTACTAAACCAGCAACGGCTCCTGTAGCAGCTCCTACTGCAGTAGGTTTACCTCGTAAAACTGCTTCTAAAACCAGCCACATTAAGGCTCCTGCGGCTGCGGCTGTGTTAGTAGCAACAAAGGCTGTTGTGGCTATATTGGTGACTAAGTTACCTGAAGTACTACCAGCAATAGACAAAGCACTTCCTGCATTGAAGCCGAACCAGCCAAACCAAAGTAAGCCAGCACCCAACAAAATAAACGGAACGTTATGTGGTGGGCTGAGGCGATCGGGATGTTGTTTACGAGGGCCAAGGACGATCGCGGCGACGAGAGCTGAAACACCAGAACTGATGTGAACTACTGTCCCACCTGCAAAGTCTAAAGCACCTAAACCACCATACAATCCCAACAATCCACCTTTCGCCCATACCATGTGGGCAAGAGGAGTGTAGACAAAGGTTGACCACAGCAACACAAATAGAGCATAGGCGCGGAAGCTCATCCGTTCTGCGATCGCACCAGAAATCAAAGCTGGGGTAATAATGGCAAACATGGCTTGGTAAATCATGAATGCCTGGTGGGGAATTGTTCCAGCATAGGACACCACTTCTGGTGGGTTGGAACCTTTAAGATAATCAGTGACTTCTAAGCCCACACCATTCAAACCGAGCCACTGTAATCCCCCAATAAACGGTAAACCGGGTGCAAAGGAAAGGCTATAGCCCCACAGAATCCAGGTGACACCCACGATCGCCATCAACACAAAACTCATCATTAATGTGTTGAGGATATTCCGCGATCGCACAAATCCACCATAGAAGAATGCTAATCCTGGTGTCATCAACAACACTAATGCTGAACAAATCAGCATAAATGCTGTATCTCCAGTATCAGCAGTCGGAGGAGCAGGCGCAGCTGCTTGGGCAAAAGCATTGCCCGTTAATGGCCCTCCCAACAGCAATAGGGTCATAGCCCCAATAATTACAACTTTCTTCAACACTTGTTTTTGTCCCCGAACACCAACATTCTTGTTTCACTTTTGACAAAAATAGTATTCTTTTATACTTTATTTTGTCTAAATAAGTTACTCCAATTTAGTTGTTTAGAAAGGTTTATAAAAACATCATACTAATTGCAGATGCTAAATTTTGAATTATTTGTATAAAGATGCAATAATTACATTTTTATATTCTTGTAATGTATTATGTGTTAGCTATATTCAAAGCAAAATGTGTTGAAATATAACTCTTACAAATAAATACCTAGAATTAGTTAGTAAGTATGAGCAAAATTCATACTAGATTCATTCTGTGGAGTTACATATTTACCTAATTATTCTAGTTTCTATTTGATGAGCAATTTGAAGTAACCTGTGTTTGTACAATTCAGTAAAAAAATTTTAAACTATATTCTTGGTGCGTACACAATCACAAAAACACTTAACAAAGCTAAACAAGCTCCGATTAAATCGTATTGGTCTGGATGGACACCATCTACCAACCAACCCCAAACCATTGCGATTGCAATAAAAATCCCGCCATAAGCAGCATAAACTCTGCCAAAATTTGCAGGTTGTAGAGTAGCTATTACTCCATACATAGCTAAAAAAATACCACCTAATAGCCCCCAACACATAGGCTTATTTTCACGCAACCATAACCATATTAAGTAACCACCTCCTATTTCAAACAAAGCAGCCCAGACAAAATAAAACAGAGACTTAATCATTAATTTATTAGTTTTTAAATGTGAAATAAAAATCCCACCACCTGTATGTGCATAAAAATTACAGGGGTGGGTTGTTATCAGTAAAATCAAGAAAAAAATCAAATGTTACAAGGTATTGGGTAAATCACGACCTTGTGGAACGTCTCCTGAACTGTAACCTTCAGAAAATCCATCGGAACTAGCTTCTGTAAGAAACCCACTGTAGGCTTCCATACCGTGTTCACCGATATCTAAACCTTCCAATTCCTCTTTACGAGTTACTCGGATACCCAAAGTAGCTTTTAATACCATCCAAAATATGCTACTGAGCAAGACTGTAATACCACCTACAGCCAAAATGCCTACTATTTGCGGAATTAGGGTACCAAAGCCACCACCAAAGAACAGACCATGTGGGCCTACTGGTTTCCCAGCTAGGTCAACTAACCAAGGATAGCCACCAGGGCCGACAGCAAACAGACCTACTGCCAAAGTTCCCCAAACACCACAAACTAGGTGAACTGAGGTAGCGCCTACTGGGTCGTCAATACCGATGCGATCGAAGAAAGGAACAGAAAAGACGACTATGACACCAGCAACTAAACCAATAATTACAGAGCTGCCAATGTTGATGTAAGCACAAGATGCTGTGACACCAACCAAGCCAGCCAAAATACCATTGATAATCATTGACAGGTCTGGCTTGCCTAAGTACAACCAGGCTGTAATTGTTGCAGCAATTCCACCTACGGCACCCGCCATGTTGGTTGTTAAAGCAATGTGAGTAATTGCGTTGGGGTCAGCAGCCATGACTGAACCGGGGTTAAATCCAAACCAGCCTAACCAGAGAATTAAACAGCCTAAGGTAGCAATACTCATGTTATGGCCAGGGAGAGCCACAACTTGTTTATCTTGGTATTTACCAATCCGCGGGCCCAAAAATGCAGCCCCCATTAAAGCAGCCCAACCACCAACTGAGTGAACTACTGTAGAACCAGCAAAGTCCCAGAAGCCCATATCAGCCAACCAACCAGCACCCCAAATCCAATGTCCGGTAATGGGGTAGGCAATACCTACAAGTAAGACGCTGAAAATGAGGAAGTCAACAAACTTAATCCGTTCCGCAACTGCACCAGAAACAATTGTGGCAGCGGTTCCAGCAAATACCAATTGGAATAAAAATTTGGCAGCTAAAGGAACACCAGTCCAACTCAAGGCACTAAAAACACCTTTGTAAGCGTCTCCAGTTGCGGGACTGTTATCTGTGCCTCCTAGGAAAAACCCACTCAGCCCGATAAAATCATTTCCATCGCCAAACATTAAACCAAAACCGATTGCCCAAAAAGCTACTGTAGAGAGGGCAAAAACAATCAAGTTTTTAGCTAGAACGTTAACAGCATTTTTTTGGCGACAGAAGCCGGTTTCTAACATACAAAAACCAGCGTTCATAAAGAACACCAAAAATGCTGCGATCGCTACCCATAAAGTGTCAATAGCAATCTTTAGTTCTGCTGTGGTTGGCCCTGCAGCTGGTGCTTGAGCAACTGCGGCATAGCCCCATCCCAAAACAATTAAACTAGCTAAAGCTAGGCTGGCTTGCCAATTGGGAGAGAGCCGTTTAATTGTGCTAGCTAATCTGTCTATATTTGATTGAGATTTTGAACTTTTAAAGTGACTTTTTGCTGTTCTTTGCCTACTTTTGGCTTTTAATTTCTGTTTTTGCGTAAGTTTGAACATTTTACTCCCAACAATTTTTCCAGGAAATACAGGAAATAATATAGTTAAGCCAACCGAAGTAGCACTTGAATCTCATCAACTATTTGTTGATATTTAGCCGTTCAAGTAATTTGGATTGCAAATCAGAAACTCGAATATCCTAATAGGAGTGTAAAGAAAGATTGCTGCTTTTGTAAATATTTTTTCCAAATTTCAAGTTGACTCAAGCAGGAATTATCAATTGTGAAAAAGTCAAGCCTGATTCACTAAATCTTTAATTTTTAATGATGAAGCTTAGATGATGTACTCCTTCATCTTTAATGAGAAACCAACACAACATTTTAGAGAGTGAAAATTCACCTCCATAATAAAATTTTGGATGCCATCTAAAATTAATTTACAGGAATCATACAAGTGATTTCCGTAGATAACTTTTATGCAGGCATTAATAAATTTGATTGATTGTCCATGTTACCAAAATGATAATTCTGTATCAGGAGATACGAATTATCTATAAGACCGCTTTCTTTGGCATTTCAATGTAAGAACACAACAAACTGAAATTCGATATTGTCAGGATTTTCCGACATCTCAATCAAAATATCTGTAAGAATATTAAATTTTTATAACAAAAATGAATAAACTTACTGTAAGTAAAAGATGTTTTAATATTTACATTGCATTATTAAATACAATGGTTAGCCGTATTGTTTCTAAGTAAAGGGTTAATAAAATAACATCAAATATTACAATTAACCCTCATGTATGAATTTAAATTTATGGCAATTCCGTTTTGAGATATTCTTGATAGCCCAGTTGTTCTAGTTTAGCTTGCTTTGCCATTACTGATTCTGATAGACTTTGCCGATATTTTTGGACTTTTTCTAATAATGCTGGTTGATGGCTAGCAAGAATTTGCACTGCTAAAAGTCCGGCGTTCTTGGCATTACCAATTGCTACCGTGGCCACAGGAATACCACCAGGCATCTGTACAATTGAATACAAAGAATCGATACCTTGTAAATTACGAGTAGCAACAGGAACACCAATTACTGGGAGAGGCGTTAAAGAAGCAACCATCCCTGGAAGATGAGCCGCACCACCAGCACCAGCAATAATCACTTTAATACCGCGTTGGTGTGCTGTTTGTGCATATTGCACCATGCGTTCTGGGGTACGATGAGCAGAAACGATCGCCACTTCAGTTTCTACACCAAACTCTTCACAAATTGCGATCGCATCTTTCATAGTGGGCAAGTCAGAATCGCTGCCCATGATAATACCGACAAGGGGAGACATAGAATTTTAGATTTTGGATTTTGGATTATTGCCGACTATTACATCTAAAATCGGTTGAAGTTTAGTTATTTTCCCGTCAATGTGATGATTAAAGCAACACCAACAGCGATCGCTAAAAATGTAGATATTATTAATGCCAGAGTTCCTGGGTATAAAAACTTGCAGATGCTCTTAATTAATGAAGCGGGAATTATAGAGCAAATTCTGCCAATGAGTACTGTTTTTAAACGAGTTGCTTCGCCAGATTTGCAAGTTTTAGATGTTGCGGGTGATTGGATTTCTTTAGGCGGTGTTGATTTACAGATTAATGGGGCATTAGGTTTAGCATTTCCTGAATTAAAACCAAATAATGCTGATTTGTTGCCAAAAATATCGCAATTTTTATGGGATGTGGGAGTTGATGGATTTTTACCCACATTGGTAACAACTTCTGTAGAAAATATTCAGCGATCGCTAGCGATTATCGCTGATTTTATGCAAACGCAAACAACAGGTTCTCGAATTCTGGGTGTACATTTAGAAGGGCCATTTTTAAACTCTCAAAAACGCGGCGCGCATCCTGCTGAATATCTCTTACCTTTGACACTGAATGAAGTGAAGCGGGTTTTAGGTGACTATGCCCATATTGTGAAAGTTATCACCCTCGCACCAGAGTTAGATGCAACTGGGGAAGTCATTCCATATTTGCGTTCTTTGGGCATCACCGTCAGTTTAGGGCATTCTCAGGCGACAGCAGACCAAGCACAACGCGCCTTTGAACTAGGGGCAACAATGGTTACCCATGCTTTCAACGCTATGCCACCATTACATCACCGCGAACCAGGATTATTAGGGGCCGCAATTACCCATCCTCATGTGATGTCTGGTTTTATTGCTGATGGACAGCACGTTGCACCAACAATGCTGCAAATTCTCATTCGTGCTGCTTGTGGATTATTCCTCGTCAGCGATGCCCTAGCACCTCTGGGATTACCCGATGGCTTGTATCCTTGGGATAGCCGCCAAATAGAAGTGAAGCACGGTACAGCACGACTAGCAGATGGGACGTTATCTGGAACAACTTTACCCTTATTAGTTGGTGTGCAAAATTTAGTGAAGTGGAGTATTTGTGACCCAGAGACAGCCATTATACTGGCTACTGATGCACCCAGACGCGCGATCGCACTCCCAGGCATTTCTCCCAACCAACCCGCCAATTTACTGCGCTGGCATTGGCAAGAAGCTACACAAGAACTGACTTGGCAGCGATTGTTCACGTAAACTTCTGTAAGGTAAAATTTCGATTAACATCTAATTAGTTAACTTTTGTAAAATTTAAGGTTTTCTTTAGAATTGATAATTTAATATTTTATTTAGATTCTTCGCAGCACTTTTATGGCATGGCAAGAATCGAAGGGTTTGTAATGAATGTATGCCTTGTGAACTCAAAAATTTTACGTCAACTCTGGTCTGTAGTTGAACAAACCCAAACCAGCACTCTGGTGGGATTGAATGATACAGACTTAGCCAAGCAGTTGTTGGGACAGGTTGATAGCAAAACATCACTCAGTCGTGAAGAAATGAATTCGTTAAGCGATTACATATTCTCTAGAACTCAACTCATACGCGATTTAGCTTTTGAACGGTCAGCATAAGATGTATAAAAGATTACTGTGTTAGTTTTGCTGACTTTTAAGTGAAGTTTCTATTTTTAACTTCGGTATTGAAAACTCCCATCATCATTTTAGATTCTCCCAGTTACCTCAGCTTCACAGTGCTGGGGTTTTTTATTGTAATTGGGAATGGGGCATTGGGCATTGGGCATTGGGCATTGGTTATTTTACTTGTCTCAATTACCCATTACCCATTACCCATTACCCAACTAATACCCAGGTTCTCCCAGCAATACAATTGAGCATTTCAATTCTCTAAGCACCTGGGTTGTTACGTAGCTGACAGATAATCCGCCGGCTGTGCGATAACGAACGGAACGCAAGACTGCTAAATCAAATTTCTCAGCTTCGTGAATGATGACTCTAGCTACATCATCACCCTTAATGGTTTGAATATTGGTATTTACCTGTAACTTACTTTTAGCAGCAATATCAGATAATTGAGCAGCAAATCTGTCTACTAAATTGGGGGGAGTTTTGCGATCGCTCACGTGTAACAATACCACTTCCGCTTGATTGACATCAGCCAAAATTTGGGCAAATCTGATAGCGCCTATAGTTTGGCGTGTCAAATCTCCTACTGGTACAAGAATTCTTTGAATAGTCGTAGGGCTACTTAAAAGGCGTGTCACAGCCACTGGACAGTGAGAAGACCAGAAGACACTATCAATCACACTACCAAATAACCGGGCACGCAAGCCTGTTGTGCGCGACCAACCCATGACAACCAAACTAGCGTTTTGTTCTCGGCTAGTGCGACTAATTCCTAAAGCTGCATCATCATCAATGCGAATTGCTGGTGAAACTTCTACATCAAATTCTTGACTGATTTCTTTAGTTAAATTTAATCTTTGCTTACTTTGCTCTAGTGCTGTTACTAATTGCGGATCGTCCATTTGGATATGGGCTTTAGTAATAGCTAATGGCACAATCCTTCCAGATTCATGACGACTGATAAGCGCTGCCATTTCTATCAGAAAACGTTGGGTTTGGGGGTTGTATATCGGGACTACTATAGTGAATGGTTCTGTTTTATCTTCTGTTAGCTGCTCTTGAGAATCATCCCACCAAGTTGTCAGCTTATCTGTAGCAAAATCTGATTCGGAAAGTTGTAACGAAGTCGCAAACCTAGCTGTAATGATTGGGCCAAGAATTGCAGTAACTAGCATCAGTACAATGACACTGTTTAATACACCTTCACTGATTAGCCGTTCACCAGCAGGATTGACAGATTGATAAGCAACTAATGTTGCTGCGAGGGTAGCGGCTACCTGTGGTAGTGACAATGACCACATAGTCAACATTTCTGCTGTGTTGTAACGGTAAAGTAGTTTAGCTAAAAATGCTGCTATAAATTTACTGATAACTAAAGCTACTACAATTACTAAAGTTAACCAAATAGAACTGAGCGTTTTGATAAAAGCCGGAATATCAATTAATAATCCCATGTCTACAAAAAAACAAGGGATAAACAAAACACTACCAATAAACTCAACTTTTTCTTTTACTGGGCTACGTCCAAGAACATCGTTGACTGCTAAACCTGCTAAAAATGCACCTACAATTTTTTCAACTCCGATTACCTGCGCTCCTACAGAAGCCAAAAATAATGCTAGTAAGATAAACAAAAATTGGTTACTTTGTTCATCTCCAGTACGTCGGAAAAACTGTTTTCCCGCCCAGTCAAAGCCAAATAAAACTACTACAGAGTAAATTGCTAAACCACCTAACAAAGTTGCTAAACTGATAGCTGAGAATTCCCCACCATGAATTCCCACACAAATTGCTAGCACCAATAAAGCACCTGTGTCAGTAAAAATAGTGGCACCGATTGTAACTGTAACCGCTTCATTTGTGACTACTCCTAAACGGCTGACAATCGGGTAAGCTAAAAGAGTATGGGAAGCGAGCAAAGAACCAATTAATACAGAAGCATTCCAGCTAAAATTAAATAAACGCCCGGCAGCAATACCAGCAATTAGAGGTACTAAAAATGTCAAAGCTCCAAAACCTATTGAGCGATTTTTAGTTTTGCGAAACTGCTCTAAATCTATTTCTAAGCCCGCTACGAACATCAAATAAATTTTGCCAATATCCGAGAGCAGTTTAACAGTATCAGACTCAGAGTCTAATAACTTTAAGCCATTCTGCCCTAAAACTACACCTGCAATCAGTAACCCGACTAATCCCGGTAACTTCAGGCGTTCAAATATCGGAGGTACAGTAAAGATTACTGCTAAAAGAATGGTAAATGCAATAATAGGAGTGTCTGCTAATGTCTCTATGTTCATTGTTTATCAACAAAAGTAGTTGGGAAAAATTAAGCATCCTAAATTGTATTTTAGGATGCTGACCTCATCTCAATTAATATTTGTATTCTTAAGGTTGCTTGAATTTAGCCTTTTATAGCTTAAAGCTTATAATACTTTTTGTAATTCTATCTATAGATAGTGTTTATTATATCTTGAGACAGAGATAATCTAACAATTCTATATCATCTTTAATAATTTATATCTATAAATTATTAAAAATTTGGCATCTCGTGTAAAAGCAAATTGTTGTAAGTAATACCAATTTGAAAAAAGAATGCAACAGATGGATTGAAATAACTCTTACATAGACAGTAATTTCTAATCTAAAATATAAAATCCAAAATGGTATAATTCAAGGCTGTTATATAGCAACATTATTTAATTTTTGAAAAAAAGTAATACAATTCCCAAAGGCTTTTCCCACCAACCTGTTGCCTAGCTTCACAAGTATTTTCCCATACACGTAAAATATTAATCTAGAAAAATCTTTAAACTGAAGCGTTCTGTGCGGTTCCTATCAATGATAATTTTAAGCATTGGGAGACCTTAGAAATCGAAGTTTATGAACGCAGCCGACGATAAAACGATTGTTCGTGAGTATTTCAATTCCACAGGGTTTGACCGATGGAAGCGGATTTATGGCGATGGCGAAGTTAACAAAGTCCAGCTAGACATCCGCAATGGACATCAACAAACAGTGGATACAGTAATCGGCTGGTTAAAAGCTGATAACAATTTAGCAACCTTGTCAATTTGTGATGCTGGGTGTGGTGTAGGTAGTCTCAGCATTCCTTTGGCAGTGGAAGGTGCTAAAGTCTACGCCAGTGATATTTCTGAAAAAATGGTAACAGAAGGCAAGGAGAGAGCCTTAGAAGCTTTGGGAAGTTCTGAAAATCCCACCTTCGCCGTGCAAGATTTAGAATCTTTGAGCGGTAGTTACCATACTGTGATTTGTTTGGATGTTCTCATTCATTATCCTCAAGATAAAGCCGATGAGATGATTTCTCATTTATGCTCATTAGCACAATCACGGCTTATTTTGAGCTTTGCACCTAAAACCTGCGCGTTGACTCTACTTAAGAAAATTGGTAGTTTCTTTCCCGGCCCCAGTAAGACTACTCGCGCCTATTTGCACCGCGAAGCTGATGTCATCAAAATTTTAGAAACTAATGGCTTTGCTGTACAAAGAAAATCCTTGACTAAGACTCGCTTTTACTTCTCACGCCTCTTAGAAGCAACACGTGTTTAAGGCACTTCCAAGAATACTACATTGTTAATTGTTGACTGTTGACTGTTAACTGTAAACAGTCAACAGTTAGCAACTTTTAGTCAGAATATTTGATTGTTAGGTGTTTTCTTCATTATTGCGAGCCATAGAAAGTTTTATACTTTCTTTACAAGATTCTTGCTGGCTTTGTGCAATTACTGGAACCTCAGCCAAAGTAAGGTTAGAATCGCAAGCAAGGTTCAACTCTGAGATGGAACTATGAAAACTGCTGAAAAATTAGCCGCAGGTTGGCTACTCACACTCGGATTCATGTTTTTAACCCTATCAGTCTCAGCAGGAATTGAGAAACATAATATGTTGAAGCCAATCCCATCAGCAATAGAGGATGATGATGGGCCAAACTTTGTTAATAGGGAGGCGTTGTATCTACTTGATACTACTGCTAAGCAAGGTCTAATTTTCGGAGTTCCAACTTTAATTTTGGGGGGATGGCTCAGTTTAGGATTGTATCGTCAAAGCAGGCAAGAGAAGAAAGCCATAAATCAACAAATGAACGATCGCCTGCAATCCATTTTCTATCAAATGCTACAAGAAAATAGGGGCAGAATGACCCTTGTGGGCTTTGCAATTAAATCGGACTTACCTGCGATCGCAGCTAGGCAGTATTTAGATGAGAAAGCTAAAGAATTCAATGCTAATTTTAAGGTAACCGAAGACGGCGGTATATCATATCATTTTGAGATTTAACTGAAATCTCTGTTAGCGGTTGATTTTGATTTACCGCTAGCTCATACCTTAATTTACAGCTAGGTCTAATGACGCAGATTTTTTTAAGTATAGCTGCCATTTTAGGCGGTTTATCTGTTGCCGGCGGAGCTTTTGGTGCCCATGCTTTAAGGGAAAAAATCAGTGAGCGATCGCTCGAAATTTTTGACACTGGCACTCGTTACCAAATGTACCACGCTCTAGCACTGTTGGTAGTAGCGCTGCTACTTAGTCGTACCGAGTCACCGCCAGCCACTCTTGTAGCAAGTGGTTGGCTGTTTATTATTGGTATTGTTATTTTCTCAGGGAGTTTGTACGCCTTGAGCTTGACTGGTGTGAAATCTTTGGGTGCGATCGCACCTATCGGAGGCGCAGCTTTTATCGCTGGTTGGGGTACTTTAGCGATCGCTGCTTGGGGTTTGAAATTTTAGATTTTTAGACAATTAGGAGTTAGAAGTGAAGAGGAAAATTTTCTAACTCCTAATTCTTCAGCATTTTAGAAGCAGAAATATTCATCACAGAATTATCGAGCCAGATTTGGGCTACGAATAAAGACTTTCAGCTTTGCAATATATTTTATTTGGAGGTTGGTTAAAGTAATTTAACAGTGCTGGACATAGCCAACCTTGCATCTTTTTCTGACTCCAAGAGTACCAGTGACCGTTATTTTCTACTCTTAGCCAAAACAGTTCTACTTGATAGCCAGGGAAAGGATAAGCAGAAAACACGAGTTTGAAACCTTCATCAACATGGGCTACATCTTGAACTAGAGTATCAATCATTTCAGGTGTACCACTGATAAATGGTTCTTGGGCTAATCCCATATATTCATCATCAAATACCCATGTTTGAGATATTCGATATGGATAAATCACCATTAATGAGTTTGCCATGATTTTGATTTGGTTGTAAGTGAATTTTGACAGTATTTGCCAGGAATATATATTAGTCTTCTAGCTACAAAAATGCTTTTTGATTAATTAATAGTTGTTATAGAAGAGAATCTTTCATTTTTGCTAATACTACGTTTTGAAGTTAATTGAAAGTTCCAAATAGGGCTAGAGAACGACAAGATGTAGATAACACTGATATAAGAAAAATCCAAAAAAGCCGCAGCTAGTCTTGGGAAGCTAAGGGATTAACTATCTAATCTCAAGATTGTAACAATGATATTTCATTAGTGACACTGTTATTTAAACTGAATTTGCAATAAAGCCAAAATTCTCGGTTTTACGTGAATTTTGTGCTAATTCAGTTTAATTACTGAGTATTAAATTAGAGATACATTAGTGAAGTTGACGAAAATAAAAAGTATAATTCCTAACGCTTAAGGACGTAGTTAATTTTGCAACAAGTATATTTAACTAATCAAATTCAATAGTATTGAAAGCTATAAAGAAATCTTTAGTAGGGTGTGTTACGGCTATGAAAGGATTTGGGACACAGAAACAATGAAATTTAGCCGTAACGCACCATCCATGCGACGGTGCGTTAGGCCCTAAGATAGTTATTTCGTGACAAATCATATTGAAAATCAGCGCCCTTCAAAAGGGGGACTTTGATAGATGTTTTCTAGTTCCCCCCTTTTTTCAAGGGGGGTTAGGGGGGATCTAATTTTATGCAGCCTCATAAAGAATTTGTATTACTGCCCAACATCTAAAGTAAAGTAGAAACTCTTATCAACAACTTTATTGCTGCCATCATATTTAATAATAGGAATCATAGCTTGGTGCATTCCTGGTTCAACTTTCCAGCTTTGGACGAAATTGCCAACTTTGTGACAAACACCTGCGTTAATTGGGAAATGGCTAGGAGTGGATAGAAAATTTTGATAACTCTCAACTCCATTTTTGAAAAGAAAAGCTTTCACTTCTAATTTATTCAGGCTGACTTCATTAGGTACGCAATAGTTGAGATTCAAAACTTTTAAAGTGTCTCCTGCTTTGAGTGGAATCCGTTGATGATTATTCACTTGCAGAGGTTCGTCGCTATTAATCTGCACAGTGAGATTTGGAATACATACTTTAGAGGCAACATTTGGACTACATTCTAAAGCAGTGGTGGTGTGAGAGATGACAACAGATTTTACTTCTGAGTCACTCTGGGAATTTTGATTAATTAAGGCAGTAGCTACAACACCTGCAAAGCCTATTAAAGCTACTACTACAGGTATAATTACTTTTTCCATTGATAATCTCATATTATTTACCTCCACCAATTAACTTTTTTCTGATATCACTATATTGAGCGGCATTTGCACGTTGAATTTGCACCACAAATTTTGTAAATTTATTTTGCGGTGGGCATCTTAGCCGCCCAAGTTCTGCAACTTTGGGCTGAACTTTTGAATATAAAAATCATATATTTATCTTTAAAAAAAATCCCAGAAAGTCATTTCCGGTGATTTATCAAAATAGCGGAAAAATTTTTCCGTATTTTCAGATAATCGGAAAAACGCTATATTGAGATGCAGCTAAATTAAACCTCGCTTGTAATGGTGTCGAGGAATATGGCAGAACTATGAACTCTTGGGAAGCTTTTCTGGTGATGCAGGTATGTCGTAAATATGGTTTGAGCCAGAAGGAAGAAGCAATTATTCTGGCGAAGTTTCCTGATGAGAATACTGTAAATGATAATAATCAGGTTGCGGAGCAATTATCGAAAAGTCTGCCAGAACCCATCTCAGATGAGACTATAAGAAGGCAGATGTGGACAATATATAATAAGCGATTAGCTCCTCAGCAAGACCGTGAAGGATTCCCAGATTACAGTCTGAAAACTCGAGACAAAGATGCCAAATTGCTAGCTTGGCTTCAACCTAAATATTTGGCATGGTTGAGAACCCAAAATTCTTACATTGCTCCTTCTGTTAATAATTTCGCAGATAACCCATTTATTCCCCTTAATGACATCATCACCGAACAGCATCAATTGTTCGGTCGGGAAAGAGAAATTACAAGAGTATTTGAAACCTTAAATAGTGGCAGTAGCGTAGCGCTGATTGGTGAGAAAAAAATTGGCAAGTCTTCTTTACTTCAGGCTATTTACCAACAGGCGCAACATCGGCTACTAAAACCACGCAAGGTAATTTATCTCAATTTAAGCCTGATTTTTAATGATGATGATTTTTATGATGAACTTTGCTATCAGGTGGGAATCGCTGTTAGCAAAGGTCGGCAATTAATTCGGGAGTTACAAAAACAGCAATTATTGTTGTTATTAGACGAAGTACAACAAATGACTTGGGATGGTTTCACTAGGGAATTACGCCAACAACTGCGCGGTTTAGCTGACGGACAAGCTAACCCACCTCTGCGCTTGGTAATTGCAGCTATCGAACACTTAGATGTTCTGTTTCCTGATAGCCGAGATAATCCTTCACCGTTTCAAGGCGTTTGCATTGAAGAACTGATCCAGCCTTGGGACGAAAATATTGTGCGTGGTTTTATTGACAGTCGGTTAGCGAATACTCAGGTGAGTTTTACGGAAGAGGAAATTATTCAACTTATCCAAGAAAGCAGCGGACATCCCCAGCGACTTATGTATTTGTGTCATCAAACTTACTCGCAGTATATGGAGAGGATTAAAACTGAGTTATGACAGAACACCAGCCTGTACCACATTTAGATTTAGCCCCCAAGTTGTGTCGTCCACTCTCGCTGTGGAACCCCTTGGATTATCTACGGCTGTTGTACTGGGTAATTTATTTTCCCCAAGCTTTGCGGTGGTATATAGATACTTTTGGGAGTAGAGATATTCCTGGAAGGGAAAAAGAACTGTTGTCTGAAAATATCATCATTAGAAACTTACTCATACAAGCGTTGGTATTTATTGCAATTTTATTTCTTGTATTGATCAAGGTTTCAAGTAATTGGTTGAGCATTTTAGGCATAGTAGCAGGGGTATTTTTTGGCATACTGTGGGCAGCAGCAACACGATTTCTACCATTAATTAACCGAAACCGTCCATATAGTTCTAGTTTTTGGGGCTTAGGAATGGGTGTATTGGCATCAGGCGTAGGCGTAGAAACATCATTTTTTCCTACTTCTTTCTCCTCTGCTTTGGGTTTGGCATCAGGTGCTACATTTTGCTTGTTATGGCCGTTATTATCGGGTTTGGAATCAGGCATAGTCTTGGGTGTGTCATCGTGGATAGAGTTTGGTGTAATGTTCAGTATCGGTTTAGGTATAGAATTGGGCATCAAGCCGGGCATCATATTCGGTATTGCATCGGTTATGGTGATGCTTCGTATAGATAATTGGCTTTTAGGTTTACTTTTTGCTTTGCGATTTCATCAGGCAAAATGGGAGTTTTCGCATATCACTCCATTTGCCCTCCCCTTCTTGTCTTCTCATGTAAAACAATGGTTGCGTCAAGATTGGGAAATCGGTCTCCATAATGTTAATCAAATATTGGCTTATACTCTTCAGTCCACACCCGTTGTCAATGCAGTAAATCAAGTACTAGAAGAAATACCTTCAGATAAAGTCATTTGTTGCATAGTTCGGTTGGTAGAAGCTCCTTTTGATTGGTATCTCGTGCGTTTAGTCTCAAATTATGAGAATAAAGTAACTAAATTAAAGAAATCGCAGAATGTTTCATTGGTCTCTGCTCGTACTGTGGCAGCTGGTTTTTGGCATCTACATAACAAACAACCAACGAAAGCAACAGAGGCTTTTGCTCTAGTGCGTTCTCTTCTATATGGTGAGGAAATATATACCCTTGCCGCAACTCTAGCAGCATTTCACGAAGCTAAAGAACTAAGCTCTATTGCCGCTTTCCAAATACCATTAGTTCCACAGGAACCCCTTTTACGTCCAATCATTTGGAAAACAATTACAAGCCTGCGTCGAGTTGTTGAAGATGTCCAGTTTGTGAATCGCAGCGTATCTCGTTCAGCCAGGTCTTTGGCTCTCAATCGCGCTTTAGGTGAACTGACTAACATCCTCAATCAAGCCGATACTTTGCCCCAAGCAGAAGGCGGGCTAATTGTAGATATTGCACAAAATTGGAAAGAAAGCCTGTTGCAAATTGCTGGTGAGGTGGGGGAAGTTACCATCACCAAGCCTGTGGTTAATCCTTATATAGTAGGCGACCCCGTTCAAGGTAATCTCTTTGTTGGGCGAGAAGATATTATCAGACAGTTAGAAGAACTTTGGATGATGGGTCATCAACTCCAGTCTGTAGTTCTCTACGGTCACAGGCGTATGGGTAAAACTTCTATCCTAGTTAATGCCGCTAATTCTCTAGGTTCAGGGCTTCAGCTAGTTTATGTCAACCTGCTGCGGTTGGGTGATACTCCGCAAGGGGTTGGCGAGGTGCTAATGGCAATAACTGATGAAATTTCCCAAGCTGTTAATATTGCACCGCCAGCTGATGCAGATTTGCTCAATCTTCCCTACCGGACTTTTGAACGCTATTTGAAACAGGTAGAAGCACAGTTAGAAGGTGGGTTAATTATCGCTTTAGATGAGTTTGAGAAAATTGAAGAACTAATTGAAGCAGGAAAAATCCCCCAAGATTTTATGGGATTTCTGCGGGGGTTGGTGCAAATGAGTTCTAAAGTTGCCTTTGCTTTTGCTGGGTTGCACACCTTGGAGGAAATGACGGCGGATTATTTTCAGCCGTTCTTTGCTAGCGTCATTCCTATTCCTGTAGGATTTTTGACACGTGCAGCTACTAGGCAAATTTTAGCTAACCCAGGTGAAGACTTTCTTCTGGACTACACCCCAGAGGCTTTAGATGAGATTTATGCTTTAACATCTGGTCAACCTTATTTAGTGCAATTGCTGGGATTCCAGCTAGTGCGCCGCTACAATGATTTTGTGTTTGAACAAGGGCGTAACCGCAATCCGGTTTTCACAATGGAAGATGTAGCAGCAGTGATCAACGATTCTGAGTTTTTTAAGCGGGGACGCTACTATTTTGATGGGGTTTGGGGTCAGGCGGTGCGGGGTGCTGATGGTCAGCAGGCGATAATACAGGTACTTGCACCGCATCCTGATGGGTTAAGTTTA
Organism: Calothrix membranacea FACHB-236; assembly: GCF_014696315.1. Classification (GTDB taxonomy): domain Bacteria; phylum Cyanobacteriota; class Cyanobacteriia; order Cyanobacteriales; family Nostocaceae; genus Aulosira; species Aulosira membranacea. The sequence continues at coordinate 535 of NZ_JACJPX010000062.1, read as the reverse complement.
GATGCTTTAGCTGAGTCTACAGGTATGGGTAGCGAACAGTTACAAGCGGCGCTTGGTGTTTTAATGCGTCATGATGTGGTTGCAGAGAATGAGGGACGTTGGCGAATTATTGTAGAACTGTTTCGCCGTTGGGTTTTGCAAAAACATCATAGGTAATTGGTAATTGGTAATTGGTAGTTGGTAATTGGTAAAACGAATTTAATGTGAAGTTGCACACATTTTGATCCCCCTAAGTCCCCCTTCAAAAGTGGGACTTTGATAGATGTGGTTCCCCCTTTTTTTCAAGGGGGTTTAGGGGGGATCTAATTCTATGCAGCCTAATAAAGAATTGGTATGAGACGAATTTAAATAATGTTGGCAATAAGTAAATTATACCAATTTGAAAAGAGAATGCGACAGATTGTAGGGGCACGGCACGCCGCATTGGTGTCAACTTAAGCTAAAAGGAAGCATAAGATGTAATCTTAGAATATCAATTCTGATGTTCTAAGTGATACATCATGAGTAGAAAAGCAAGAGCGCGAACAGGAAACCC
>NZ_JACJPX010000061.1 GCF_014696315.1 Calothrix membranacea FACHB-236 | reverse complement strand
TTAAATCTCTTGCTCCCCTCTCCCGGTGGGAGAGGGGTTGGGGGTGAGGGCAAAAACCTTGCTACAAAGCGGGTTTCGCGTTAAGTTGACACCAATGGGCATTGCCTTGCCCTCTAGAATATATTGATTTGTCGCAAACATTATTTGAATTGGTATAACTAGTTTTTTGCTTTTGTTATCAATTAATTTTCTTAACTGAACTGTATTGCTTTAAAAAGAGCCTCTTAACCGGATAATCTCTTATCTTTAACTTGGTTAGAAGTAGCTTCTAGAAAATCAGTAAAAACTTGGATGAACTTATGGATTCCTTCGCTTCCGCCAGCAATTAAACCGCCAGTTAATAAGGCATCTAAACAACGAAATATACTGATTTGAATAGTGTTAGTTGTATCAATAATAATTAGCGGTTCAATAGAGCGAATACCAATCGCACTGATTAATAAACCGCATAATAAAGATGTCCATAAAGCAATTATTCGAGTATCTGACTTATAAGCTATTCGTTTTCGCTCTTTATCATTTAAATCCTTAACTCGTGCAGTTAAATCATCAATATGGGGTTGTAACTTTGTCAGTACCTCTGCAGGAGTTTGACTAAAATCTTGAATCAGTTGCTGTTCTAAAGTGCTTCCGCCTGACTCATTAACAATAATGGGATTAGGGTCTAAAGGCTGTATCTGATTTTGATTTTGTAGTTGCTGTTCTGTAATCAACTTTCGCCGTTCGGTAATTAGGGCGTTTTGTTGTTGAATACTAATTTCCAACTGTTCTTTAGTCGGCCCGCGCCATGTAGTAATAAAAACTTCTAAAGAACGCTCTAATAAAAGAGAAATGAACAACGGTAAAGTGAGTACCTGTACAACATCTTCAAAACCAAAAGATTTTAATACCAATGGTTGTGGTGATAGCCAAGCAGTAAAAGTTACTAAGAGAAAACTAATAGTTATTAGTAAAAAAAATAGCGGAGATTCCAGAGAAATTTTGAGCAACATCCCTATAGTCCTGTTCTATCCCACAATATCTAAGACACAGGGAAATGGAGAACAGCAGGAAGAAATGGGGATTGGGGATTGGGGATTGGGGATTGGGGACTGGGGACTGGGGACTGGGAAAAAGCAGGGAGGGGAGCAGGGAGCAGGGGGAAAAATAACAAACACCAATTACCAATTACCCATTACCAAATGACAAATGACAAATTTATATTCCCGCACCATCTAGAAAATCTTCGATGACGCGATCGCTCTCGGTTGTGCTGGGGTGGGGTTCGGGAATATGTACGTGAATGGGTGAAAAGTTGGACTCGCCTTGCAACTGTTCTAGCTGTTTCTCTAAAGATTTCACTCTTTCAAATAAGGCGCGGATGGCTTCGGCTTCTACGTCCCGGACTTTACCATGAGCCAGAACATCGCCACTGAGGTTGTTTTGGCGGGTTATCCTTCCAGGTATACCGACGATAGTGCTATCGCTGGGTACGTCTCGCAGTACTACCGAACCTGCTCCCACACGCACGCGATCGCCTAATTGAATATTTCCCAAAACTTTTGCACCTGCGCCTACAACTACATGGCTACCTAATGTGGGATGGCGTTTACCGCTTTCTTTTCCAGTCCCGCCTAGGGTTACGCCTTGGTAAATCAATGCATAATCGCCAACAATTGCTGTCTCGCCAATTACTACTCCCATTCCATGATCGATAAATACACCTTTACCAATTACTGCACCTGGGTGAATTTCAATCCCAGTGAGAAACCGACTGATATGGGAAATCAATCTCGGTATGACAGGAATCCCAATTTTATAGAGCCTGTGGGCTAGGCGATGAAATAGCAAGGCTTGCAGCCCAGGGTAACAAAACAATACCTCTAGCCAGTTACGAGCAGCTGGATCGCGCTCATAAATTGTTCGCAAATCAGTTAGCAACATACATCAGTTGTGGGTGAGATGGTTGTTGGTGGGAGGTTCTGAAATTTTTCTGAAATATTCAGACTATTTATCTGAATTTTATAAGATAATCTACGGTAAATCGATAAAAATAGGTGTATTTGTGAGGTAGATTACGTTGCGTTTAAGCAGTAATATTTAGTTTCACATAAAACCCGGTAAATCCATCGACCAACGGTAGTATAGTGAGTACAGACTTGAATAGCCAAAACTACGCTCTCCTGGATCTGTCTTCCAAAGTTGAATATGCTCTGCTGGCACTTTTAGAGTTAGCAAGCAACCACAGCAAAAAAGTTCCTCTCACGATGAGCGAAATCACCGCCAAACAGCCCATACCAGAACGTTATCTAGAACAAATTTTGACCAACCTGCGGCGTGCTGGTGTGGTGCAGAGTCAACGTGGCTCGAAAGGCGGTTTCGTTTTAGTTCGTGAGCCTTGGCAAATTACCTTACTGGAGATTGTCACGGTGGTAGAAGGTGAGCGCAAAGACAAAGACAGCTCCACATCTCCCACTCTAGAAAGGAGTTTAGTGCTGGAAGTTTGGGAGCAAGCTAATACAGCCTCAATTCAGGTTTTAAATAGCTACACACTCCAAGATTTATGCCAGCAAAGAGAGGCTCGTTTACAGCAGAGTCCCATGTATTACATTTAGTTACGCAGGAGTACCCCTTATGCGGATAGCCAAAGATATTACACAGTTAGTCGGACGGACTCCTTTAGTTCAATTAAATAAGATTCCCCAAGCTGCGGGTGCAGTTGCTCAGATTGTGGTGAAGCTAGAAAGCATGAACCCAGCGTCTTCTGTAAAAGACAGAATTGGTGTCAGCATGGTGGAAGCGGCGGAAAAAAGCGGTTGGATTGAGCCAGGAAAAACCATTTTGGTAGAACCAACCTCCGGTAATACAGGGATTGCCTTAGCAATGGTAGCCGCCGCCAAAGGCTACCATCTTATTCTAGCCATGCCTGACACGATGAGCCAGGAACGCCGCGCTATGCTCAAAGCCTATGGCGCGCAATTAGAGTTAACTCCTGGGGTTGAAGGGATGCGGGGAGCGATCGCTCGAGCTGAGGAAATCGTTGCCAAAACACCCAACGCTTATATGTTGCAGCAGTTCCGCAACCCCGCCAATCCCAAAGTTCATGCTTTAACTACCGCCGAAGAAATCTGGGCTGATACAGATGGACAGATAGATATCCTCATCGCCGGAGTTGGTACAGGCGGGACGATTACAGGCGTTTCTGAAGTTCTTAAACAACGTAAACCCAGTTTTAAAGCGATCGCCGTTGAGCCTAGCAACAGCCCTGTCTTAGCAGGTGGTAAACCAGGCCCCCATAAGATTCAAGGAATTGGCCCCGGATTTGTGCCAGCAATTTACCGTCCAGATCTCGTTGATGAAGTGATTGAGGTAACGGATGAACAGGCGATATCTTATAGCCGTCGGTTAGCCAAAGAAGAAGGATTACTATCAGGTATTTCTGCGGGTGCAGCTTTGTATGCAGCGCTTGTAGTCGCCCAGCGCCCAGAAAATGAGGGACGTTTGATTGTGATGGTGCAGCCTAGCTTCGGCGAACGCTACCTCAGCACCTCATTGTTTAGAGATCCAGAGGAAAGCGAATGGTTAAGTAAAGTCTAATGCCTAATTTTTTTCAACTTCCTGGGCATTTTCATGATTTTTTAACAAAATCGACAAACAAAGACAACTAGCACCTAGCTTGATTAGGCTTAAAGCTTGACTCTTCAATACAATAAAAGCACCTAATCCCATCAGAACAAAAGGCACGATGTTGTTGCCATAGCGAATTAAGAAATTCGCTATCATTTTCTGATGGGTTAGTTGGTATGTAGCGTAACACCATATTCCTAAAAGCAGAAAGAATAGAGCAATAATTATCAGTAAATTTTCTAAATTATTGTTAGCAAATAAAGTTACATAAACACTAATATTATCGCTGCCATTAGCAACAGTCAGTGATGCCACAATTGCAATATTAGAATCTCCAGAGTCTGCAATTTCTGTTACTAATTCTTCCGTCGAGTTTTCTTGCCAATTTACCAAGCTACTAATACCAATAGATAAAGGCAGTAAGCCCAGTAAGCCAATCCAATTTGGTGGTAAAATTAAGCCTCCAAAAAACCCAGGAAGACTGAGAAGTATTAATATAGTGAAGCCTAAATATTGCCCAAAAATTATATGACGAGGACGGAAGTTAGGATTAATTTGGGCAAAAAATAGCAACAAAATTACAATATCATCAATGTTTGTGGCACTAAATGCAGCAATTGCAGTGCTAATTGTTGTGATTAACTCACTCATATATTTAGGGATATACCCAACATCCTAACTACGAGAGTATTTTATTTGACGTTTAGCAGTTCTTAATTTGGTATGGTGTAAATTGTATATTTTCATCAGCCGCCATGAGCCAGCTTGGTACAGCTTTCACAGAAGGAATAATTGCTTTTGCAGCTACCAATATCGATGACATACTTATCCTACTGTTATTTTTTTCCCAAATAGATACTAACTTTCGGCGGCGACATATTTTTATTGGTCAGTACCTTGGTTTTGCGGCGATTATTCTGGCTAGCTTACCAGGATTTTTTGGTGGTTTAGTAGTACCGCGAGAATGGATTGGATTACTGGGAATACTACCCATCGCCATTGGTATTAAGCACTTACTAGAAAGAGAAGAAGATACTACAGAAGTGCAAACAGTATCTGATGATTTTACACAAACATCACCCCATAACCGCATACTTGCTGTCATTTGGAGTATTCTGCATCCTTATACCTATAAAGTAGCAGCCGTCACAATTGCCAATGGTGGCGACAATATCAGTATATATATTCCCTTATTTGCTGGTCAGAGCCTTAGCAGCTTGGGGGTAATTTTAATAGTTTTTTTTGTGATGGTAGTAATTTGGTGTGCGATCGCTTATTTTTTAAGCCGTCATTCTGCCATTGCATATATTTTAAGCCGCTACGGTAAGCACATCGTTCCTTTTGTATTGATTGGCTTAGGGGTATTCATCATGTACGAACGCGGTACATTCAGCTTACTACCTTGGTTTAAGTAAAGTATTGGGTGATGAGTGCTTCACCTTTGAACCGCGAAATTATACTCTTTAATAAAAACGTAAATCTGCTAAAATCGGCGTGCAAACTGACAAAATCTTTTATAGCTTATTTCAAGCTTTCCCCAGCATATTTTTTGCGATTATTGGCGATACGACTACCAACGCCAACGCTTATGAATTTGTGTCAATCGAACTGAAAGAAACAGCCTTTCGTATTGATGGGGTGTTTATACCTAATAATGAAACCGCAAATCAACCCTTATACTTTGCGGAAGTCCAGTTTCAGCAAGACGCAAATTTTTATAGACGCTTCTTTGCTGAAATATTTCTTTACCTACGTCAAAACCCATCTGTAAATTTTTGGCGTGCTGTTGTCATCTATCCCCAACGCAGTTTAGATCCAGACGATCAAATACCATATCGCTTATTGCTTGATAGTTTCCAAGTGCAACGAATTTATTTAGATGAACTAGGAACAGCAACAGAAAATTCCCTTCAAGTTGCCATTGTGCAATTAATTATCGAAGGTGAAGATACCGCAATTGACAGAGGTAGAGACCTAATTCTACAAGCTAGAAATCAACTGGCTGATGAAACAACTAAAAAGCAAATTGTAGAATTAATAGAAACTATCCTGTTGTACAAATTTACCAGACTAAGCCGAGAGGAGTTGGCAGCAATGTTAGGTATAGATGAAGAATTCAAAAAAACAAGGATGTATCAATCAATCAAGCAAGATGGTTTGGAAGAAGGCAGACAAGAAGGTAGACAAGAAGGTAGGCAGGAAGGAAGACAGGAAGCGAAGTTAGAAGCTGTACCCAGGTTCCTAGCTTTGGGATTGACTGTAGAACAAGTAGCCCAAGCTTTAGATTTGACGGTGGAACAAGTACAACAAGCCGCAGGGAATCAGCCTAGTTGATAGAGCCTGCGGCTTACTGCCTATTAATTAGAGAATGCGGGAAAGCCGACTTGGGACAGGGCATTTTTATTCTTTCCCATGCCCCATGCCCCATCCCCCATGCCCCAAATGAATTACATTTTGCCGTGCTGCATTACTTGTTGCAGATGATTGCGGATTTCTTGAGCTTGCTCAACATCAGACTGCCGCAATTTTTGGAATAACTCTACGCAGGGCTGAGAGTTAGCTTCCTGTGCGTCTTTAATGTAAACATCGTAAGCCTTAACTGCTTCTGCTTTATTGTGCAGCACAGTCACAAAATCGTACTCCAGGTTGCTAATCGGTTGTTGAGATTGTCCGTTACCTGTAGCCATAAAATTTACCCTCCTTTAGGTTCTTAACTAATTTCTACCTACCGTCAAAGGAGGCTTCATCTTCCCAGAAGCGTAGAAAAAATTACTTCAACAGTCGGAGTTGGGGATTGGGGATTGGGGATTGGGGATTGGGGATTGGGGACTGAGGAAAAGGAAGCAGGGGGGAAATTCTTATTACCAATTACCCATTACCAATTACCCATTACCAATTACCCATTACCAAATGACAAATGACAAATGACAAATGACAAATGACAAATGACAAATTCCTATACCAAAGGCTGATTCTCATCACAGCTGCGTGTATATTGAAATTCTAGATTTTGCTTTTCCCTACTTCCTTGATAGACAATAGGGCAAAATTTTGTGTTAGCGCTCATGCAATCCATGTGTGGTGTTTTCGCACACACTATTAATAAGGCACCCAAAATGAGTAATAAGCCACAAATTGCTGCTGTTTGAATTGAAGAAATTTCTAAGGCACCGTGAACAACTACTTCTCGCAAGACTGATACAATTGTGACTTCGACTGCTACACCAACAGCAATACTATGCTCTTGTAAATAAACCATGAGCAGCCGAAATAATTCTACCAAAATCAGGATAAATAGTATTTTTGCTGTCACTATTTTGTAATCTAATTGCTGTGTAATGGCAATCAATATACCCCACAATTGCAGTAACATGACAGCAAATAAACCTAAACATAAAACTATAACAATTAAGTCTTGAAAAGCCTCCATGTTACGAACAATGGCATGGCGATCAAACCATCGATCGCAAAATAGAAATCGGCTTTTAACGCGCTTTTGCATATGCATACCATGAAAATGGTGAAAGGTTGAGAATTACCAACTAGAATATCGATTCATTATTCGCTAACTTGTAGTGTAGGCACCAGTTATCATTAGGCTGGAAACGTAATACCTAAAAGTGCCTATCCTCGCAGAATTCTTTATTTTTAATTAAGCAATCGGTATTCTAGTTCATCCGATAATTCTATTGTTGCTTACTATCTATCCTTCGCACCTTAGCGAGGTTGGTAATGAAAATTCTGTGCCTGTTGTAACAATTGCTGGGCATTTTTTCCCCATTGAGGATTGCCTTGAGCGTTATATAAATCTCTGGCATATTGAAATACTTGGGCTGCTTGTGCATATTGTCTTAATTGCATAAATGCTAACCCTGCACCATAATAAGCGTTGGCATAATTTGAGTTAGCTGTGGCTGCTTTTCGGAAGGCTTCTAAGGCTTCTTGCCATTTACTTTGTTGAAACCAAATTGAGCCTAAATTGTAATGTGCTTCCGCAAATTGAGGATTAACTCTGAGTGCTTGACGAAAGGCTTCTCGGGCTTGATCAACTTTGCCTTGTTGCAGATAAATTAATCCTAAATGGTAGGCTGGCTCTGGGGCATTTTGGCTATATTGCATTGCTTTTTTAAAAGCTGCGATCGCTCTTTCCCAATCTCTTTGCTGTTCTCGCAGTAATCCTAAGTTATAGTGAGCAAAACCGAGTTTAGAATCGAGTTCTATTGCCCGTTGTAAGTAATCATTTGCTAACTGCAAATTATTCCCTTCTAATAATGCTCCACCTAAATTGGCAAAAGCAGGGGCAAATTTTGGATCTGCTTGGGTTGCTTGATAAAATGCATCCGCCGCAGGTTGTAATTGTCCAGTTTGTCGCAATGCTAGCCCTAAATTGTAGTGAGCAGGGGCTAGTTTGGGATCTAGCTGGGTGGCTTTTCTAAATGAAGCGATCGCATCTTGTACTCTCCCAGCTTGAATTGCCTGTAAGCCTTGATTTAATAAGTCTACTGCGGCTTGGCTAGTAGTTTGTGCTAATAAATCCGGTGGGGATAGGGAAACAGTAGCAGCAGGATAAAGAATGCTGCCCGATAGCAAAATTAAACTTACTAATATAGCTTGGCGCAAATTATGCGACCATTGAAAATAGCAAAACATTTTATATATTAACTTTTCTTTATTTTGCTCACGCCACTGCCTACAATTGCTGTGTACGCTAATCTCATATTTCATCCTTGACCCTTGATAATTCCGCCTTTAGTTAATTTTTCTTCACAAAGATTCTTGTGATAGTGATTGATTTTACAAAAGTTCAAATCTTGGTATTAAAGTTTGATTTAATTAACTTTTCTTTAGCTAAATCTTACAACAGGCTACAATTTTTCGTTGCATTGATTAAAGGGAGGATAATAACTGATTAAAGAGGAGATGATTCTCCTTAAAGAGAAACATTTTCTCAGCCTGAATACACAGGATAATGCGGTTAGTGGTAACTTACCGCAAGGGAGGTTTTATGAACGAAAAAGTAAAATCGGGTTCGCGGAATGTTGCAATTGTCGGCCCTTATTTAAGTGGAAAAACAACTTTATTAGAAAGTTTGTTATTTGTCACAGGGGCTATTTCCCGTAAAGGCAGTGTCAAGGATGGTAACACAGTTGGAGATAGTGCGAACGAATCGCGCGATCGCCACATGAGTGTAGAAGTCAGCGCTGCTAGCACAGAATATAACGACTTGCGCTTTAACTTTCTGGACTGTCCCGGAAGTGTTGAATTTGCCCAAGAAACTTATAATGCCTTAATGGGAGTCGATGCGGCAATTGTAGTTTGCGAACCCATCCGCGATCGCGTCCTCACCCTTGCTCCTCTATTTAAATTCCTAGATGATTGGGAAATTCCCCACATTGTCTTTGTTAATAAAATGGATAGGGCAAACATTCATGTTCTCGAAACATTACACGCCCTCAAAGCTGTTTCCAGCCGCCCCCTAGTCGCGCATCAATATCCCATCATGCAAGGGGAACAGCTCACAGGCTTTATTGATATGGTGAGTGAACAAGCATATCAATATCATCCAGGCGCACCAGCTGACTTAATTCCGTTCCCCGACAACTTAAAAGAAGAAGAACATACTGCACGGGCAGAAATGCTCGAAGCTTTAGCAAATTTTGATGACCACTTATTGGAAGAACTTTTAGAAGATATTGAACCACCCCAAGAAGAAATCCTCAAGGATTTAAAAATGGAATTAGGGGCAGATTTGGTAGTCCCCGTTTTCTTTGGTGTGGCAGAACAAGATTATGGTGTCAGACCTTTATTAGAAGCTTTGGTACGGGAAGCACCAGAACCAGAAACTACAGCAGAACGCCGCTTAAGTAAAGCAGGCAATAGCCCAATTGCCCAAGTATTAAAGACTTTCTACACTCCCCAAGGTGGCAAACTCTCCCTAGTCCGTGTTTGGCAAGGCAAATTAACTGATGGTATTGTTCTCAATGGCGTGCGTGCTGGTGGACTTTATCGCCTCATGGGACAACAACAGCAGTCAGTTAATGAAGTTTTAGCTGGCGATATTGTAGCTGTGAGCCGTTTAGAAGGTATCAAAACCGGAGATATCCTGTCTCCAGATGCCCAGTTGAAAGTAGATTTACCCCAAGCTGAACAGTTAGAACCCGTTTACGCCCTGGCGATTACTCCCGAAAAGCGCAACGATGAAGTAAAACTCAGCAGCGCCATCACCAAACTATTAGAAGAAGATCCTTCTCTCAATTGGGAACAGCATGGCGATACCCATGAAGTAATTCTGTGGGGACAAGGCGAAATTCATTTGCAGGTTGCCTTAGATAGACTGCGGCGGAAATATAACCTGCCAATGACTACCCATATGCCACAAGTGCCTTACAAAGAAACTATCCGCAAACCTGTAGCCGCCGTACATGGGCGCTACAAGCACCAAAGCGGTGGACATGGGCAATTTGGTGATGTTTTCCTTGATATTCAGCCCCTACCCCGTGGTGAAGGCTTTAACTTCCGGGAAACCATTGTGGGTGGTGTCGTTCCCAAACAGTATATTCCGGGCGTAGAAATGGGCGTGCGGGAATTTCTGGCACATGGGCCTTTGGGCTTCCCTGTCGTGGATGTGGCGGTAACTCTCACTAATGGTTCCTACCATAACGTTGATAGTTCCGAACAAGCCTTTAAACAAGCTGCTAGGTTGGCAATGCAAACAGGAGTACCCCAAGCCCAACCCACCCTCCTAGAACCGATTTTGAAAGTGCAAGTAACCACACCGAGCGAATTTACCTCCAAAGCTTTGCAACTACTCAGTGGTAAACGGGGGCAAATCTTAGGTTACGAAGGCAGAAACGATTGGCAAGGTTGGGATAATATCTCCGCATACTTGCCCCAAGCAGAGATGCATGACTTTATTGTAGAACTGCGATCGCTCACTCTCGGCGTTGGTTCCTTCCACTGGGAATATGACCATTTGCAAGAAGTACCAGAAAAACTCGCTGAACGCGTACTGCAAAGCAATACCAATGGTCATGCTAATGGCAACGGTAACGGTAACAGCAAATAATTTTGTTGGGATTTACAATTAATCGAAAATCATCGCCCTGCACAATTAATGGCAGGGCGATTTGTTGAATAGATTTATTTTAGTAGGGTGCGTTATAACGAAGTTTAACGCACCGCAAATCTCGGACGGTGCGTTAGCCTACGGCATAACACACCCTACGACTTCAATTTAGTGATTGGTAATGGTAACACTTCAATTACGACAATTAAGTGTTCCACCGGGACACAGAGTGATACTTCACAATGTTAATTGGCAAGAATTTGAAGCAATTTTAGAAGAACTTGGCGACCATCGAGCAGCGCGATTAGCTTACAGCCAGGGAACTTTGGAGATGAGAATGCCATTACCAAAGCATGAGGTAGCTAAAGTTATTATTGGGGATTTAGTCAAAATTTTGCTAGAGGAGTTAGAGATTGACTGCGAAAGTTTTGGCTCAACCACCTTTAAACGTGAAGATATGGCTTGTGGCGTAGAGCCAGATGATTCATTTTACATTCAAAATCATGCTCAAATGATTGGTAAAGAGCGCATTGATTTAACGGTTGATCCACCACCCGATTTAGTAATTGAAGTTGATGTGACTTCTAAAACTCAACTGGAAGCTTATGAAGCCTTAAGAGTCCCTGAACTTTGGTTATATGAAGATGGCAAGTTACAAATTAATCTTCTTAGGAATGGTAAATATATTCAATCAGAAATTAGCCCTAATTTTCCTAATTTGCCTATTGTGGAAACAATTCTTCGTTTTGTTGAACAAAGCCGAACTATGGGGAGAAGTCCAGCATTGAGAGCATTTAGGAAATTGGTGAGAGAGCAAATTTGATATAAGCTTTAATTGCTAGGGCGTACAACGCGAATCAACTTACCTGTTAATGTTTCTTCTTGATTAATGGCTTCACTAATTCGAGTTGCCATTCGCAATCTATCAGCATCATTTGTACAAACAATAATACCTAAATGTTCTGGTAAGCTTCTATGCAGTTTGATAAAGTCTGTTCAATATTGATTAGGTGTGACATATTTTTTAATTGCTCAGTAGCTATCCTTGAATCAATGCTTGAAAGCGCTTATCATCCCGAATGCTATCAAAATCAGAGTCAGTTTTTGCCATTTCTCGATATTTATCAGGATTTAGGTTAATTGCTTGTCGCAGATTTTCTAATGCCTGCTCAATATTACTTTGAAGTGCATAACAGCAAGCTTTATTGTAATAAACTCGGTAGTCATCAGGTTGAATTTCCAATACTTTGTCGAATGATGTGATTGCTTCTTCATAGCGTCCTAAACGCATTAGTGCAATACCCTTATTACCCCAAGCTTGGTAGTCATCAGGTTTAATTGCTAGTACTTTATTGTAAGATGCAACTGCTTGTTCATAAAGTTCTAAATTTTGGAGTGCAATTCCCCTGTTTTTCCAAGTTGTGTGATCATCAGGTTGAAATTCTAATGCCTTATCGTAAGATGTGATCGCTTCTTCATCATGTCCTAATTTCCCTAATGCAATCCCCCGGTTGTTCCAAGCTATATGGTAATCAGGTTGAAATTCAAGTGCTTTGTCGAAGGATGTGATCGCTTCTTCATAACTTCCTAAATCATTTAGCACATTTCCTCTGCTGTTCCAAGCTTGGTGGTAATCAGGTTTAATTTCCAGTGCTTTGTCGTAGGCGGCAACTGCTTCTTCGTAACGTCCTAAATTCCCTAGTGCAGTTCCCCGATTGTTCCAGGCTAGGTGGTCATCAGGTTTAATGTCTAGTGCTTTGTCGAAGGATGCGATCGCTTCTTCATAGCGTCCTAAATTCAGTGGCGCAATTCCCCTGTTTAACCAAGCTACATGGTAATCAGGTTTAATTGATAGCGCTTTGTCGAAGGATGTGATCGCTTCTTTATAACGTCTTAAATTCAGCAGCGCAATTCCCCGATTATTCCAAGCATGGAGAAAATCAGGTTGAAATTCCAGCGCTTTGTCGAAGGATATAATCGCTTCTTCATAGCTTCCTAACTTCCATAACGTATTTCCCAGGTCGTACCAAGCTTGCTGGTAATCAGGTTTAATTTCTATTGCCTTGTCAAAAGATGCGATCGCTTCTTCATTGCGTCCTAATTTCCGTAGCGCATTCCCTCGGTTGTACCAAGCATAGTGGTAATCAGGTTTAATTTCTAAAGCTTTATCGTAGGATGAGATCGCTTCTTTGTAATCCTGTCCAGCAGAATGTAATTTCCCCAATTTAATCAATAAATCATATTGACGGTCAGGTGTTTGATGGTCTTCTGCTATTAATGCCTGAATTGCTATGATTTGTTGAGTTCTTTCTTCTGGGGTTAAGTTGAGATATTTTTCTTCATCTCCATCCTGCATTATGCGTGATGACTCTTGTTCTAAAGTTTCTGAATCTATAGGAAATTCAAACAACCCAGAACGCCAGTCAAAAAAATCAGGCGCACGTTGGATAAAATATTTAATTGCAAATATCGGTAGCAAGAATACAAAACAGATATTAAAGTTCTCCTTAAACCGTTCTCTCTGTTGATTGAGGTTAATTAAAACAGGTGGTACACCCTTCCAACTATATGAATAAATATCTTTACTATTCCAACCCATTAAGCTTTTGCATTCTTCATATTCATAAAATGAATGCTCTAGCCCTGTAATAAATAAAATATTTATTTTCTCTTTATTATGTAAATTATCAATTATTTCATATAAATTATTTACGGCTTTATCAAGCTGTAGAACTTCAATATTTTTATTAGTAATATCTTCTTTGACTTTAATAATTAACTGCTCACCCTCAGCCAGAGAGCAACGGACAAATAATAAGCCAAAACCTTCTGTAAAATTAAGAGTACGGACTAAGGCTTGATATTCTTCCTCTCCTTCTGATGGTAAATCTCGATCCCAATCCGTCAGTTCTAATGCCATAATCTTAGCTTTGTAATGCCTTATAGGGTTACGAGGGGTCAGATCCCCGACTTCTTCAAGAAGTCGGGGATCTTGTAGTGAGTAATAAGTTGTTGCATTTTGGTGAAAGTATTGTTAATTTCACCTGTATTTATTTTTATGCCGGATACAATCGATTAAAGGTATCTTGAAATTCTTTAATTCCTTTGATAAGAGGATGAATATCATACCAAACTTGACTTTCTCCATCTCCATTTAAATAACGATATTCTAAAATACAGCGATTAAATAATAAACCTCGATACAATGGATCGTTTTCTATTTCCTTAGAATGATATACATTTGCCAATGCTTCCCATTCATTAGCAAAAACGGTATTTCTATAAGTATTTCGTAACTCGCTAAACGAGCGCTGTAAGGCTCTGGTAGGAATGGGTAAGCTGTTAGTGTATTTAATCGCCTCCTTCATTAATAATAATAAATTTCGCACATGACCTCCACTCATGAGGCACAGTCTTTCTAAAGCTTCTCGCTGCTCAAACATATCGACAATCGATAAACTTGGGTCGATTAAACTCAGACGTTTTTGCAGGATTTCTGTAACTTTATTAATTCCCCGCTGGTATGGTTGATTATCTGGCGTTTGCACCATAATCATCGGCAATACCTGAGTATTACCATAGATATTGGCTAGGTCTACGGCGCGATTAGAATACAGTAAAGAAATAGGTATTGTGTAAAGTAAATGACAATCTAAAGCTTGGAGTTGTTCGCTACGGTCGAGAAAAATTTGGTCGTGATTGGTGCGTCCATCTTCTTGAGGTATGGGTACAATCCGATCTAAGTTATCAGCAATTAATACAAGTTGAGAATATCCTGAAGGTAAGTGCTTTTTGGCATCTTGAATAAACTCATTTAAAGCTGCAATTAAAGTAATTGTATGCGGATTGACACGCTCACGAATTTTTTGGCGTTGAGTGGGTTCTGTTCGTAAATTCGCTGTTAATTTTGCGAATTGGGAAATCTGCCCTTCTATACTTAAGCTTTCTAAAGAGACTTCAGTTAATGCTAAATCTTTTAAATCTTGCCAACGTTCTTTTAACCAGTTCAACAAACTAGCTGGCGAAGTGCTATCTTTTAATGTTTCTAGTAAGTGGCGGGTACAAGCTAAAAGAATATCAGTATATTGGGCATCTTCTGGATCGATATCTTGTTCATCGGCGGGAAAATAAACTACAAAGCAACCTTGCTCATTTAAATATTTCTGTAACCGCAGCAATTCTGTAGATTTCCCCGCACCGCGATGACCTGCATACAGTTGCGAGGTCATTCTATCTGAATATAAAATCTCTCTGCCGACTTCTACTAATATGTCCCCATCTCCCCGCACTTCTGTACAATCAACATAAGCTGGATCTCCTGCGGGTAAGGGGCGAAATGGGTCAAAAGCATTGTATATCCGCTTTAATAATGCAAAATCCTGCGTCATAAATCTGAGTTGCTGATTTTAGCGCCATATTATCGCAAACTTTCGGATCTAGGTAGACAATGGAATTGTTGGGTGTGTGATTGTTTTAGCTTCAAGTAACATGAGAATTTTCGGTGCGTTACGCCGTAGGCTAACGCACCCTACCTTAAAAATAAAGCTCAGAACCTCATTAATGAACCTCGAAGCCTCATTAATGAACCTCGAAGCCTCATTAATGAACCTCGGAACCTCATTAATGAACCTCGGAACCTCATTAATGAACCTCAAAGCCTCATTAATGAACCTCAAAGCCTCATTAATGAACCTCAAAGCCTCGTTAATGAACCTCGGAACCTCATTAATGAACCTCAAAGCCTCGTTAATGAACCTCGGAACCTCATTAATGAAGAAAAAAGCCTCATTTGCGCTTCTATAGTATTCGTTGATTAACTCACGGGTGTAGTTTTTGACCTTTGACTCTTGACCCTTGACAGCCTTAACGAGAAAATATTTGTCTAGACGCATATCACGCTGAACTGAGTATGGTGGGGCAAAATAGAAAGAATGACGAATGATTCCAACTCTTCCGACATCACAACCCCAGAACCTTTCTCAGAAGATGATTTCCAACCAGATGATTTTGATAGTGGTACAGGTGATCATCACCTGACAACAGACGAACTGGCTGCACAACAGGCTTTGGCTGCAATTTCTGCTTTGCAATCGCCACAAAATACCGCAGCACTAAAACAAGCTCGTTCTTTTTCTCAGTCACCTAAGAGCAATCAATTTGCTGTCAAATCCAGAGCATTAGTAATTACTTTAGTAGCGATCGCCATCACTATCTTGGGACTCATCCTCAATAATTGGATAATTGGCGCTTCGGGAACACTGCTTACCTTAATATTATCCCTGGCGATGCTTTGGCCTTGGGTGCAAAATCTTCTTAAAGAATGGTTTACACCCCAAGACAGAACGCTGTTAATTGCGTTTATCGGACTAATTGTAGCGCTCATTGGCTTGGTGAGATATTCAGGGTTAGGCGATCGCTTATTAGCTACGGGACGTAAAATTAATTGGGAAGCTTCGGGGACTTTGGCGGAGTGGTTCGGCGCTTTGGGACAAATTCTCATCGCCATCATCGCTGTTTACGTAGCTTGGCGACAATATGTGATTTCCAAAGACTTGACGATTCAGCAAAATCTGCTGACGGTGCAACAAAATATCATTACCCAGCAGCAAACCATCGACTCATATTTTCAAGGGATTTCCGATTTAGTTTTAGATGAAGAAGGACTATTAGAAGATTGGCCGCAAGAAAGGTCAATTGCAGAAGGACGCACAGCCGCTATTTTTAGTAGTGTTGATGGTAGCGGAAAAGCGAAGATTCTCCGCTTTCTTTCTCGTTCCAAATTACTCACACCCCTAAAACGCGATCGCCGTTTGGGAAGAGCTATTCTTAACGGTATTGGTGGATATGCTGAAGACCGCTTAGAAGGTGTGCGTGTTATAGATTTAGGCGTAATGCTAGCTGGCGCAGACTTAGCTGGTACAGATTTGCGCTGGACTGATCTCAGCGAAGCTAATCTTGTCCGCGCCGACCTCAGCGGTTGTGATTTAGTCAAAGCCAACCTTTCCCGCACCATTTTATATGATGCCAATCTCCGCAAAGCTGATTTAAATGGAGTACGTTTCTTTTATGGTTCAGTAGAAAAAGCATCACCCCGCAGCCGCACCGAACCCCCAAATTATCACACTGGCGAACACACTGGTGCTGTCATAGAAAATGCCGATTTCACAGATGTGCAGCGAATGACTGAATCAGCACGTTATTACTGCTGTGCTTGGTGCGGCGAAAAATCTCGCAGTACAATTCCTGGCGGTTGTGAAGGTATTCCTAATAAATTGGGAAGATAATCAGGCTATTGCTACTAGTAGTTAATCGCAAAAGTTATGAGAATTTGTGAGGAGTCAGATCCCCGACTTCTTGAAGAAGTCGGGGATCTTGCAGCCCAGCAAAATTAATAGGACACATCACTACAATGGGCTTGTCAATTGACTAATACCTTTCAAAATCCTGAGTACAGAATATAACTCATTACCACGATTACGAACATCAAAAATATTAGAAGTCGCATAGCGAGGAGGATTACCTTTGAGCAGTTTCAAGAACATAAAACTGCCACCAGAAGTAATCATCCCATATACAACATCTTGTGATTGGGGAGCAGCGAGCATATACGCCAAAATCTGGTCAAGTCCGGCTTCTACAGAATAAGCAACCTGTTTTGACTCAATCACTGTTACCCAGAATTTTTGATTCAGCAATAAAAAATCTATTCGCCCTTTGATAATAGTTTGTTTATCTAGTGTTTCAATTTCGATAGACTTTTCTACTTTGATGTGAAAAGGCGGTAAATAAAACTTACCAATAAATAGTAGTGGCGATAAAACAATTGTATTAACTGTATTTTCTAATAACGGCGGATAGTTTCTTAAATTGAGATAACCCGCTTTGATTTGATCCAATAATTCTTTTTCTGTATCCGTCAATTCAGGTAAATTCTCTTGCCACTCTGGGAAGAATTCTTCCGCATCAACTAATTCCAATCCATAAAGCAATATCAATTGCTCAAGTGTGATGTTTTCCGCAGCAAGAGTTTGAGCCATTTTTAATTAACCTTCAGCTAAAGTCAAGATTTCTACGCCATCTTCAGTAACAGCAATGGTATGTTCAAACTGTGCTGAAAGTTTGCGATCGCGCGTCACCGCAGTCCACTTATCGCTGAGAACTTCTACTTCCCAAGTACCTTCATTAATCATTGGCTCAATAGTAAATACCATCCCTGGTCTGAGACGCTTACCTTTGCCCCTTGTACCATAGTGAGGAATATCTGGCGCAGTGTGAAACACATTACTAACACCGTGTCCCACAAAATCGCGCACCACAGAAAATCCCTGGGCTTCTGCATACTCTTGAATGGCTGCACCAATATCCCCAATGCGCGCAGTTGGTTTCACTTCAGCAATTCCTCGCCGCAGACATTCTTCTGTTACCTCTACCAATTTTTTCGCTTTTGGTGAAGGATTACCTACCAAGAATGTCTTCGATGTATCGCCGTGGTAGCCATCAACAATTGGCGTAACATCAATGTTAATAATGTCACCATCCCGCAGAATTTGTTTAGCATTAGGAATGCCGTGACAAATCACCTCATTGACACTGGTACAAATCGATTTCGGAAAGCCTTTGTAACCCAGAGGTGCGCTTTTGGCTCCATGTGCTTGCGTCCAGCGTTCGGCTTCATCATTGAGTTCTTGAGTACTTACCCCTGGCTTCACCATTGGTTCTAAATGCTGTAAAAGTTGGGCTGCTAAACGCCCCGCCTTCCGCATCTTTTCGATTTCACGTTGGGACAAAATAACAATTGTTTCGGTTCTCATAGACTTTAATTAATGTCTTAAATATCTCTCATAAATATAGTTAAGCCTGTTTCTGCTGCTCGTCTGGCAGCTTCAGCAACTTTTAAGGTGTATAAACTCTGTTCTGGAGTGACATATAAAGGCGTGCCACCAAAAATATGATCTAACACCATAGTAGTGTCTTTCGCAAATAAACCCCGACGGGTACCAACTTCTATGCGTGTTGTTTCCCCTGCTTGCACAAACAATCCTTTCTCACCCTCAAAAATTAATCCGCCTTGTTCCCCATGAATTTCAAACTTGCGTTCTTGTTGCCACAGGGTTTCGCCTTTGCCATAAACTACTTGCGCTAATAATCCACTAGTAAAGCACAGTTGTGCAATGCAAAAACAGGTTTGAAAATACTCAGGTTCTAATTGCCAAAAGCGTTGATGACAGTTAACGGTGAATACTTCACCAAATAGGTCTGTAAGGCGATGTAACCTAGAAAGCGCACCCATTAACGGAAAACCGAAGAACTCATGGTTATAAGTCCACTTGCGGGGTGCTGGATGCAAGGGAGTAACCGTACTGTAGCGAACATAAAAGATCTGACCAACTTTTTCTATGTGTTGCCTGATAGCTTGATGCAGTCCGCCTAAAATTTCAATGTGTTCAACGTGCAGTACTTTATTTTGAGCTTTGGCTAAATCGATGATTTCCTGAGCTTCTACGACATCCAAAGCTAAGGGATATTCTACAATCACGTGTTTGCCATGAGTGAGAGCGGCACGAGCGATCGCCCCATGATCTCGGTTAATGGTGGAAATCATCACCAAATCAATATCGTCTCGTTCTACTAGCTGTTGCCAAGAACTCACAGCTTCAGCTTGGTATTGTTGCGCGAAGGCTTGGGTATTTTCTAATTCATTGCCCGCGATCGCCACTAAATGCGATCGCGCATCATGCAACAAAGCCTCACTGCGAAACTTTGCCGCATACCCCGTACCAACCAGCCCTACCCGAACTTTTGCTGTTTTTGAAGATGCCTCGGAATTGTACATGACAGTTACTAGTTCTGTTTGTAGTTTTTCTGTATGGGTAAAGCCAGTACTGAGCAGTGAGTCCTGAGTCCTGAGTGCAGAAAAAGTACTCAAACTCATGTAATTAATCAAGTACCCCTAAAGACGGGTTTCCCATCATAGAGGACTACTAAACCCATTCGCGTCAGCGTCTCTCATAGAGAAGGGTAAAAGTCTACTCCCTGGTGGGCGATATTGTAACTCAGCACTCTTCAAAGTTATTCCGCCTAAAACGCTAATTACATACAGAGATTTTAGACGGCGCAAATAACGATACCATATCCTGCTGGTTGGACGTAAAGCAATGTTTTGTATAAATCCTGAGAAAACCCAGTATCTCAGCCATTCAGGTCAGCTTTTGGCACAACCCAGCATAAAAATCTGTCTTTCCCATGACAGCAGTTACGACAACGAGGGGAACCCGCCCACGGCACTATCTCCCCAATGCCCAATGCCCAATGCCCCGCTATCAAATCATTGAGCCTTTATGAAAGTAACTATAATTTTTTCTCATAATAGCCTTAATAAGCGCCCAAATATATAAGTAAAACTTATTAGGATTAAATAACTAAATTTCATTACTAATCGCGGACAATTTCCAGTTACATCCTTTTCT
Source organism: Calothrix membranacea FACHB-236 (assembly GCF_014696315.1). Classification (GTDB taxonomy): domain Bacteria; phylum Cyanobacteriota; class Cyanobacteriia; order Cyanobacteriales; family Nostocaceae; genus Aulosira; species Aulosira membranacea. Next base: position 28,972 of record NZ_JACJPX010000061.1, on the reverse strand, counting down.
TTTTCTCGTAGTATCAGAATTGAAGCAAATTTTAAATGCGGCTAATCCCATAAGAGCAGCCGTGGGCTTTGCCTACCTTTGCTTTAGGATAACTTATACTGCCGTTTGCAAAAAGAGAGGATTACTGAAATGGCGACTTACAAAGTAACATTAATCAGCGAAGCTGAAGGCATTAACCAAACTATTGACGTTGATGATGATACTTACATTCTAGATGCTGCTGAAGAAGCTGGTCTTGACTTGCCCTATTCTTGCCGTGCTGGTGCTTGCTCTACCTGTGCAGGTAAAATTGTCTCTGGTAAAGTTGACCAATCTGACCAGTCTTTCTTAGATGACGACCAAATCGAAGGTGGATATGTTCTGACCTGTGTTGCTTATCCTGCTTCTGATTGCACCATCGAAACTCACAAAGAAGAAGAACTGTACTAAGAATTAGCCTCCTGAATCACAAATCTGTTCAAAGATTGATTTAATACCCACATTCATCTAGTGCTGCAATCAAACGAGCAGCCTCTAGATGAATACTGGGCGGTAAAAGTTGCAGAGACGCGATTAATCGCGTCTGTACTCAACAACAGTTTTACAGTTTAATTTCATCACTGAGAAGTTTGACTTGCGTTCCAGGATAATAGAATTGCAGAATTTTCTGGCTTGACCAACCTAACTTAGCTAGATTCTGTGCGCCAGTTTGACTCAAACCAACTCCATGTCCAAATCCTCCACCCACAAAGGCGTATCCCCACAGGTTTGGTTTTCCTTTGTTGAGGGGTTGTAAATAAAATAGCGTGCTAATGGGAGCTGCAAAGGCGCTACGTACTTCGTCTTTGTGTAAAGTGAAGACACCAATGTCTGATTTCACCGCTAAATCGAGAATGCGTCCGCTAGAAGAACGCTTAACTACAGAAATGGCTTGAACACTTTTGAGTTTACTGTAGGGGCTTTTTTTCACCCGCAAAAATTTCTGCAAGTCCTTAGTAATATCTTCTATACTTGTTTCTTTGCGCCACCGAAACACATCCCACTCGCTTTCATTAAATCCTTTTTCGAGACTAATAAATTTTTGAAAGTTATTTTCATCAGCTAAATTCTGTCTAGATAAATCCCAGATATTCCAAGAAGCATCAACTAGTGGCTTGAGATAAGGACGATCTTCGCCGTTCCAGACATCGCTAAATGAAGCAGTCACGCCACCTGTAGTAGAAGAATAGAGAGCGTCTACTAACTGGTTTTGATAAGTTAATACCATACCTCTAGTGGTAGCGATCGCTTTATCTGTACTGGAAGCTACGCCACTTAGCCCATAATAAACTTGACAGTGAGTATCAGCACATAATTCGTAGTCATCCACAGCAAATCTACGTAAATTCCTTAAAACATAAGTACGGGCTAGAATTGCCTGGGCTTCTAAAGATGCCATTGGTGCATTGGTGCCGATTTCATAAGGTACAACACCCCGCAAATAAGTTTCTATTGGTACTTCATTAACTAAAGTATACGTACCATAAGCATTCGGCTGGAAGTTCATCTGACCAGCATAAAGCCTAGCCTTCGCTGGATTTTCAGTTTTATTGACCCGAATTAAATTTTTATCGCTGCTAATTTTGACATAATTCCGGCTATAGCGGTTGCCATTGATTACCCAACTCACTAACGCAGTTTTTTGCGAAACTTTTGTATCCAGGTAGGCAATATTATTCTGGTTTGAAGCTTGCAAACTCTGCAATAGTAACCTTCGCAGTAAAGGAGTGTTGTAAACGTCTCGTTTCGCCCAAACTTGCCAGCGTTCTGGCTGGGCAATGTCTACCTCTATCCCCTGTTCCTGCCACTTTTTGGCGCTATCTTCAGCAGTTTCATAGGTACGGTACGTCCCTAGAACTACTACCTCATCAACTACTGGTTGGGGTAAAGCTTGCATTGCTATTTCTAGCTTGACAGGGTTTTGGGTAACTAGAGTTTGCTCCCGATTCCCTGTCTTAAATCTCAGCTTTAAGCGATCGCCTTTGCTTGGTTCTAATTGCAGCTTGGCTGTGGGTTTGTCGCCAAATCTTTGCACAATCCCAATTTTTAATACCACATCCTTGGTTTTACTCTCAGAGCTAGATGCAGCAGTTAGCCCTAATAGGCAAAATCCTATCAGTAGAGTCCGGGGAACATGCCAGTACAGAATTTTATGATACAGCTGATTATCCCTCGCTGTGCGGCGTTGGGGCGGATTTGCTCGTTGCTTTGTAACGTATTGGTTTTGTCGCATGATTGCTCCAATGATACCATTACCAGTTTTGCCCCAAAGGTTGCAAAACGAAGTCATAACGACTATGATTTATATATAGTCACAGAAGGGAATTAGTTAGACAAACCCTTATGGTTAAAATCCAAGAAATTCCACTAAATCAGATTAAGCGGCCGTTGCCCCGGACAAACGATCCGCAGAAAGTACAAGCCTTAATGGAATCGATTGCTGAGATCGGACAACAAGAACCTATTGATGTCCTTGAAGTAGAAGGACTGTATTATGGCTTTTCAGGTTGCCATCGGTATGAAGCTTGCCAACGTCTAGGTAAAGAAACAATCTTAGCTAGAGTCCGTAAAGCTCCCCGTAGCGTTCTCAAGATGCACTTAGCATGATTCAATGTCAATGGGTAATGAAAAAAAGCAACAACGGACAACAGACAACTAATTTAATAACCGATTAGGAGAAAATTATGCCATCTAAACCAGAAACTCTAAATATTGGTATTGATGACGCTAGTAGAGCTAAAATCGCTGAAGGGTTGTCTAGGCTGTTGGCTGATACCTACACCCTGTATCTAAAAACACATAATTTCCATTGGAATGTAACTGGGCCAATGTTCCAAACCTTGCACTTAATGTTTGAGACCCAGTATACAGAATTAGCCCTAGCAGTTGATTTGATTGCCGAACGAATCAGAGCCCTTGGCTATCCTGCACCAGGAACATACAGCGAATATGTCAAACTTAGTTCAATTCCTGAAACTTCTGGAGTTCCTAAAGCTACAGAAATGATTCGCCTATTAGTAGAAGGGCAAGAATCTGTAGTGAGAACAGCACGTTCTGTCTTTCCTGTAGTAGATGAAGTCAACGACGAACCCACCGCCGATTTGTTGACGCAACGGATGCAGGTACATGAAAAGACAGCTTGGATGCTGAGAAGTTTGTTGGAAGAATAGGGATTGGGTAATGGGTAATGGGTAATGGGTAATGGGGGACAAACAACGCTTTACCTTTGACTTTTGAGTACAGACGCGATTAATCGCGTCTTTGCGACTCTTGACAAATAACAAACCCCAAACATCAAATGCCAAATAATAATTTGACCCATTTGTTGCAGGATTTAATGCAACAAGTGGGTATTTCCAGTTTTAAAGAGCTGAGTCGTACTGCTAGTGTGTCAGAGCGGCAAATTTTGCGATTGCGGCAGGGAAAAGTAAAGCAGATGCGAGTAGATATACTGCTTAAATTGTCGCAAACATTACAAATAACATTAAGTGACCTAATTACTAATTTTTCAGTTTCAAGCGAGCAAGACGAAAATACAAGTAACTCAGCACTCACAACTCACAACCCGGCACGGAGAAAAGTAGAGCCAAATTTATTACAAGAAGTTGACAATTTAAAAAGAGAATACGAGCGATCGCAACTAGCGCTAGCACAGCAGCGAGACTTATTGCAGCAAGAGTTTCAGCAGACAATTATACAAATCTTAGAACCTTTATTATTGCAATGGCCGACAGCAGCCCAGAGAGCGAAAGACAATCAGCAGCTAGCAGCCATTAAAGTTGTACCATTAGTGAAAAAGCCATTAGAAAAATTGTTAGAAGTTTGGGGAATAGAAGCGATCGCATCTGTAGATGAAGAAGTACCTTACGATCCTCAGTGGCATCAATTGAAAAAAGGAAGTTCACAACCTGGTAAACTAGTTAAAGTTTGTAACATTGGTTACAGACAAGGTGACAAACTGTTATATCGAGCTCAAGTCAACCCTATTGAAGAATAAGAAATCAGTATAATTTTATATAGCCAAAGAAAATACTGAAAATCTTGTTTTTCTGTGTATTAGATGTAAAACGGTTAACAATAAGTTAACGTAAGTTTTATTTAGTGGATTTTTCTTTAACTGAATGAAACTTGATGATTTCAGGGAAAATCAATCAAGCAGATATATTATCTCGAAAATTTTGGATAACCTCTGAAATAAATTACCAATATTGGGAAATATAAAATATAGGAGCAATATACACTTTACCCCTGCCGTTAGGATTTGGGGCAGGTTGTACGCATATCATAACGAGTACTTATTTATTAGTTGATAATTTGTAGTTATAGATTCAGATTTGATTGATAGCCATCATTGATAATTTATCAGCATTAGTTCAGTCTTAAAGGTTATGAAATGAATTAGCATTATATAATAATATACAATTACGAAATCTTTTTTTTACAAAAATAAAGGATAAAATAACATGTTTACACAAGGCGTAGAAGTTATTAAACTCAGTGGAGTCATTAATTCAGCGACATCTCAAGACTTACGTCAAAGCCTTAATGAATTAATAGAAAAAGGTGCAAAAACAATATTAGTTGATTTTCAAGATGTCACATTTATGGATAGTTCTGGTTTAGGAGCTTTAGTGTTAGCTTTTAAAACCTTGAGAGCCTCAGATAGTAAGTTAGCTATATGTTCACTTAATGAACAAGTAAGAATATTATTTGAATTGACAAGTATGGATCAAGTGTTTGAAATTTTTCCTAGCCAGAATGAATTTCACCAAACTGTACTTGCTAAAAATTAATCAAAGTTAAGTTCAATGATAGATAAATCATCTTCAAAAGATTCTTGGGAATGCAAAGCCATGAGGTAATTTAATAATTCTTCGAGAGGAGTATCAACATTATTACGTAAGCTAATAATGAGCTGAATAAATGCATCTAAACTCCAAATTTTACCATCAGGTTTAGTAATTTCGTAAGCACCATCACTAAAAATATAAAGATTACTGTAGGCTTCAACATTGCAAAACCCATCAATATATTTTGCCTCAGGAAACATTCCAATTGGCATACCAGGGGTTCTCAAAAGTTGAACTTCAGTATTCTTTGCAGATTTACCAGATACTAATATTGCTGGGGGATGTCCAGCAGTTGCATAAGTTAACTGTCGCTTAACTCTGTTGTATACTCCATACCAAATAGTAAAGTATTTATCATTTTGCTCATTTATTTGAAAAGTCTCATTTAATGCTTTCAATACATGGCTTGGTTGATAGTAATTAAGGTTACCGAGGGCGCGCGATCGCAGCAAATTTAGTACAGAAATTGAGGGAAGAGTGGCTTTCAATCCATGTCCGGCGGTATCTAATAGGTAAATTACCAAGGTATCAGAATCGAGCCAGTAGTAATCAAAACAATCACCGCCAAGTTGTCGTGAGGGAATGAAGCGGGAATTAATACTTAAAGGTTCGGTTAGCGGTAGCGGTAGAAGCGATCGCACATATTCTGCGGCTTCTGCTAGTTCTGCTTCTAGCAGATGCTTTTGGGTTTGCAAATCGCGGCTTAATATATGTAAACGCAATCCGGCTCTTACTCTTGCGAGTAATTCATACTGCTCAATAGGTTTAGAAATAAAATCATCGGCTCCAGCATCCAAACCCTTGACGCGATCAGCAACTGAATCTAAGGAAGTTAATAGAATAAAAAAGATAGTAGATAGTTGCGGATCTGTCTTAATTCGATGGCATACTTCTAGACCATTCAATCCTGGCATAATCCAATCACAAATAATTAATGCCGGATGAAAAGTTAGTAATTTGGTAATTCCTTCCTCACCGTTACTAGCAGTGACTACCTCATACCCTTGCTTTTGTAACATTCTTTTGAGGAACGTTACTATTGAATAGTCATCGTCAATTACTAGTATTTTAAACATAAAAAACCGCAAGAAACACTAGTTAGTAATTGCTATAGCAATTCGTTTTGGTTGCTGAAATAACTTGCGTAGAAAGGTAATAAGGAAAAAGTACATTGAGTTTATTACAAAAATTAAATATGAGTTGTATGGAATTTCTGAATAATTTTTTAGTTAGGAATTTACTCTTTGATTGCCAGCAGTTTATTGCTGAACACCAAAGTTTTCAAATTACAGCAGTTTGCAACTAAATGAGGTACACAAATAAAGGATTAAAGATAAACGTTCTTGTTCTACCTCCTGCCTTCTGCCCCCTGCCTTCTGCCTCAAAACCAGCCAATTTGTACCTCATGCACTTGAAATAGGCTGTAATGAGATGAACTCTGACTACTTTTAACTGATAACTAAATACTGACTAAAGACTACGCAGCCCCTAACAGCACTCAGTAATTCATGGAGTTAGGGTTCAGAAGTTAGCAGCTTTACTTGAGCAAAGCTATTACCTCTGTTCCCCTGTTTCAGCTTCATTCTCTTTTATACAGTCATAAAAGATTATGGCGGCGAAAGAGGATTTAGCCACAAAAGCATAGCATTTTTGAGTTGATTCAAATCACGGTATGCTTCTTGCTTAAACCATTGACCCAGAGCATCTAAAGGCGTGAAAGATGCTCCTGTTTGCCATTTCAAATCTTGGCCTAGGGGTGTAGTATGAGTTCCTGGCAAGGTTTGTACCGTTACCATCTCCGCAAAGCGTTCTTGTAATATTCTGCTTAATACTGCTGATTGGTCAAGGGTGTCATTACTAAATTTTATCAGTAAGTTGCGACGCACGTTGTAACGTTCTTGCACTAGCTTATTCGTTTCTAAAGGAGTGGGCGTAAACTCAATTGCTAAAGCAGAATTTAATTGTTCCACTAAAGGAATAGCATCTTTAGCAGCGTAATTATTAAAGGATATAAGAATATTACCTGCTCGTTCTGCGCCCAAGACGCTACCAATTAATAAATGGAGTTTGCAACCCATACTGTGACCAATTCCATAGACAGGAAGATACAGCTTGCGTAAGGATAAAGAATCACGCAGGCGTTCTAGGGTACGCTCAAAGTTGAGCAGTACAGATTTTGCGATCGCAATATGATCTAGGGTATTAACAAAAGGCGTAGCAACGACAACATACCCTTTAGCTGCCAGTTGTTCTAGTACCCAGCGGTAAGTTAAATGAGGTGCAGTAGCGACAAATGCACCTCCGAGGAAATGGATGATACCGATGGGATTGCGGGGGATGAGTACCCAGTTACCTTGAATTTCTTTCCAGTCCATGCCGATAGGCGATCGCTTACTTAACACATCTTTATGTTAGAACGGGAATCGCCGCGATGGTGCGTTTGGGTAAAAAAGCTGGGGATCGGAGACTAGGGATTGGGGACTGGCGGGATGTGAACACGTAGCGGTTTCCTACAGGGTGGGAAACACTGGGAAAATTACCATTACCAATTACCAATTACCAATCACCAATTACCAAATGACAAACGACAAATCTTATTAACCTTCTGACTGATTTTGTAACCTTTTCATTTCGTGCTGCACATCTAAAGCAATTTGCAACGCTTCATTGAGTAATCTTCCGTGTTCAGTAGCTTGTTCAGTTACTTGCATTGCTGTTAAAGTGGCTAAATTATTCACAAAAAGTTCGCTGTTCTTGAGAATAAAATTTTTATTTTCTCTCAAAATCTTTTCTGTTTTTAGAGCACGTATTAAATCAGACCGCGTGAGTTTTAAAGCTTCAATAACTCTATGCCTTTGATGAATGGTTACTTCTGGATTACCTGCATCTTCTATTTGGTCATTAATATCTATAGCTTTTATAATGGCATTATATCTATCAACATCATTGAGGAGAATCCGCAAAGAATTTGTCATGTTTGCTTTGAGGAACTTCGCTCGTCTCTTCCAAACGAGATATAAAAATATTTGTGTAACTCCGCCTGCCCATAACCCTAAGACAATAAACACTAACCATGATGGCACTGTCAGCCATAGGTCAAATAATCTAATAACAAAATCGAATATTAGATAGCAACCAACCAAGATAGAAAAACTAATAAAAACTACAGTTGCGCCTTCAGTTCCTTTAATTTTTTCTATAACTTGCTTGGCAAAGTGTCCCAGAGGATTAATGATATTTATGAGTTCGTCTTTAACAGGCAGATTAGTCAGGTTTTGCAGATCTCTCGGACTAATCTCCAACCCTTGTAAATCATCCCGCACAGCTTTCCCCACCTTACCAGAATAGTTATTTAGTACAATATAGCAAGCTAATTTATAGAATGCTAATTATAGAAGCATTTTGGTTTATAAATATCAGAACTATATTTGTATAAAAATAGTACAACTATAAAGTCAAAATGCAACATTTAAAATTTCTGTACGTCATGGCTTGTGCATATTTAAAATGGTATCTTTATTTACGCTAAGTTATACTAGTAATGGATTTTTGTACAATAAGATACTCTTTTCTCTCAGATAATTGGTTAGACTTTAATAATATTTGGTAAACCAGCTTTTTAAGTTGCGACAAAGAATAGTGCTCGGTGTTGTCGTTACTTCAACGTCCCAGCAGTTGCAATCATATTGAGTGGCTTTTCCCTACAGATATCCCTATGTAACTGTTCTTTACCATTGTAACCACCTGACTGCCGAGGAGCAATGTTTATTCTAACTAAACCTCTTTATTGATAGAGGTTGAAAATAGAAAATATAATTTTGTGAGAGTTGATAGAGCAAAATTGACTTTTCCTAAGCTCAGCTAAATTACTAATTTGAGGATAATTGTTAGTTATGGTAACCTTACTTTAGTAATAGCTAAGAAAATTGAATACCAAAGCATTTGATAAGATTTATGAATTATTTTGCAGATAAATCTGTCAAACATTTTACTAAATAAAGTATTTATTAAGATATCAGTTAATTAATTTTTATCTAAATTCCCAGGCAATATCTCAAAATGCCGTCTAAAACAATTCAATATTTTTCTGGGAATAGAATAAAAAATGTAATGGTATGGGTAATTTTATTTATACCTGAGAGGCTAAAACTAATATTGATTTTAGTTAATCAGTGAATAATTGATTGAATTTATAAGATAGGATAATATTTATTAACTGAGTATTTAGATATATTCAGCACACGATCGGCACTAAAAGTGATGCATTTTCAAAAAATACGCGATCGCACTCTAAAATTTTTGAGGTTACCATGATTGAAATGGGCGTAGCATCTGGCAGCTTGTGTTTGTCTGTGGTCATGATATGGATGCGCGTCATGGGAAAACTCAAAAAAAGGTTAGTACAAGTACACAGCAGGTAAAAGCTATGTACAGCCAGCGTTAAGAGTTTTGTGATTTAATAATTGTTTCTATCTTATGGAACTATTACCATTGCACACAAATCACAAAACTAACTAAAAGGTTAAAAGCTCAAAAAATTTGGATTTTGATTTTTGACTGACTTGGTAGCGATACGAGTCTGGGGCTTCTTGCTCGATAGGAGCTGCCTAAGGTGGTACTTATGTCAAGATTAAGGTGAGGACTTAGACAAGTCATACTATGTTAGGAAATTTACTAGACGGACGTTATCAAGTCCTCCAAGTTCTAGGAGGAGGAGGATTCGGTCAAACCTATATTGCACAAGATACTCATCGACCAGGTTCCCCTAGGTGCGTTGTCAAGCATCTTAAACCTTTTACCCAAAATCCTGAATTTCTCACCACTGCTAGACGGTTATTTACTAGCGAAGCAGAAACCTTAGAAAAACTGGGTTATCATGACCAAATACCTCGGCTTTTAGCTTACTTTGAAGAAAATCATGAATTCTTCCTGGTGCAAGAATTCATTGTGGGATATTCTTTGAAAGCAGAACTGCTACCTGGTAGACGTTGGACAGAGGAGCAAGTTGTGCAACTTCTGCAACAAATCTTAGGTGTTTTAGACTTTGTTCATGGTCACCAAGTTATCCATCGAGATATCAAGCCAGACAATATTATCAGACGGCAGACAGATTCTAAATTAGTATTAATTGACTTTGGCGCAGTTAAGCAAATTCAAACTCAATTACGCACAGCAATTACAGGACATGTAGAAACTACAATTGCTATTGGTACACCGGGATACATGTCTACAGAACAGGGACAAGGTAAACCCCGTCCTAATAGCGATATTTATTCTTTGGGAATTATTGCTATTCAAGCATTAACTGGCTTGCATCCTAGACAACTTCAAGAAGATCCCAACACAGGAGAAATTTTTTGGGAAAATCAGGCTAATGTCAGCCCTGGTTTAGCATCTGTGCTATCTAAAATGGTGCTATACCATTTTAAAGAACGCTATCAATCTGCCGCAGATGTTCTCGAGGCATTACGCAATCTTGACATTAATAGTAATACAGAAATCGAAAATCTACTGACGCAACCACCGTTATCTGCGATTGGGCTACCGCAAATTATATCGTCACAACAAAATACTTTTGGGCAACCAACAGCTTCAGTTCTGACTGCTGAACAGTACAAACATTTAGAAGATATGCTTTTGGAACTTGTGGGGCCTCTAGCACCAACCTTATTAAGAAAAATAGCTGTATCAGCTAACAGTTACCAAGAGGTAATTAACAATTTAACTCAGCATCTGGCTGGACAGCAAAAAACTGAGTTTGAAGAGAAGTCGAGATTAATTCTGCGGGAAACAACTAATCAATCTCAATCTCAGTCTAAGAATTTATATCAGTCAAGCACCCCAACCATTAGCGATAGTTTTGTCCGCAAATGCGAGCAAGAATTAGTGAATTTAATTGGGCCAATGGGTTCTTTTCTGGTGCAAAAAGCTATAAAAGCCTCCCCTAATATTACACCTTTAGAACTAGTTAATATTTTATCGTCGCAAATTCCCGATCGCCAAAAATCGCTGGAATTTCAGCAGCGTTTATTTTGTTGATGTTAAGTAATTTACTTTATTACTGACCTTGCTGATTTAGCATATCCATAGCTATTTTCAAGCTATATTTCATGCGATTAAATGCTGCTGCCAATCCACCAATCTCATCTTTATAATCTTCATTGAAACTAGATTCCATGTCTCCTGTACTCACTTTTTGAGCAATTTTTTCTATTCTTCTAATACGTTCGATGACAGTTTTTTTGATTAAAAAGTTAATCAGAACAATGACGACAGCAAAGACAATAATTAATAGCCCCATCAGCCAAATCCAAGTTTGTTGAGCATTACTAAAAACCTCTTCCGAAGGAACAGAAATGATTTGAGCAGCCACAATTTCATTTAGTTTCCAGTTAAAGCCATTAGTCGAACCATAAGTAGCTAACTGGCTCTTAGGTGCTTGATCGGGAGTAGAATGGCATCGCAAACAACTCTGTTGTGTAACTGCTAAAGGGCGCGCTATATAAAATACAGTACCTTCAGGAAAATCCCGAAAATCTGAGATTTCTTGCAGCTTAGGATTGTTACGGAATCGCTCTACAATTTGAGCTTCAAAAGGATCGGCTTTATCGCGTAAGTTAGTAGGATTAAGAGTTGCTTCTTTATAAAGAAAATTTTTATATTCTTCATTCTTACGCAAATTTTCAAATACTTCTGTCGCGGAGAAAGCTGGTATTGTTTCCGAGATAAACACTGGTTCTGTTTCCAGACGAGGCGCTAGTAAGGGATTAACACGATCCTGTGTGTATTTTCTTACTGAAGTCATGGTTTTAATGAGAATCAGTGCTTTTTCAGTCACTTCGTTTTGCGCTCTCCGCTGGAGTACACTTGATAAGACGGTGCCGCTGACTACAATGCTAATGATAAAAACTATAATCAAAAGCAAATTAAACTTAGTACCAATTTTTAAGTTTTTTAGTTTGTCAAGCATAATTATTGTTTCTATACAAAATTTTACAGATTAGAACCTAAAGTTAAACCGACTAATTCTTACTTCTAGCTTTACTTATAACTGGTTTATAGCAGATACTTCAAAAGTAAACAATTATTAATTTACAGTACTATATGGCTAGAATTTAGCGAAATTCAGCCAAAAATCTAAATACTTCTTGATAAACAAAATTCCTAATGTCTAATAAATTATATCGTCGAATTTTTCTGTTACAAATGCTGTTTTTGGCAGTAAAAGGATGTCAATCAAAACAGCAGCCTTCCGGCTCATTAACAGTTGGTAGTATTAGCTACGGTGGCGGTGAAGAAATAATTAACCAGTACGCGAAATTTAATCGCTACTTAGCTGAAAAAACTAAATCACACGTTAAACTAGAACCTGCTTTTAATGAAAACAAAGCTATTGAGCGCTTGGAATCGCGTGCATGGTCTTTAGTATTTGCGCCACCAGGGTTAGCCGCAATTGCGATCGCGCGTTATCAATATTTGCCAATATTTCCTTTAGTAGGTGTAAGTAATCTGCGCTCGATTTTTATCGTTCGCAAAGATAGCCCCATCACTGAATTGAAACAGTTACAAGGTCAAACAGTGGCTTTAGGTCAACCCGGTTCAGCAACAGGATATTATTTCCCCCTGTTCAATCTTTATGGTTTGATATTGGCTGAAGTACTTTCTGCACCCACACCCAAAACCGTGATGGAATGGATAGCCATAGGTAAAGCTACGGCTGGCGCTGTATCAATTGCAGAATTTAATCTCTACAAAGCACAGTTATCACAAACTCAGTTTCGGGTACTCCACACAGACCCGCATTATGTACCACCTGGCGTAGTTTTGATTGGCCCCAATGTGGAACGCAATCGCCAAGAGTACATCCGCAAAGCCATGAGCGAGTTTCCCTCAGTATTAGCGCAAGAAGTTGGGTATGTACCCAATGGCAAAATCCCAGATTACCAATACATGATTTCTGTAGTTGAACGAGTAAAATTGATTACTCCCCAACTCCAAACCAAACCTGTACGGCTAATTGTTAGTTAGTTTGTCATTGGTCATTGGTCATTTGTCATTGGTCATTGGTCATTTGTCATTTGTCATTTGTCATTGGTCATTTGGTTTAGGTATTTGGTAATGGGAATTTTTCCCCTTCCATTACCCATTCCCCATTCCCCATTCCCCATTCCCCATTCCCCCTATGCAATTTCTCTTTCTTCATAACAACTTTCCGGCGCAGTACCGCCATATAGCTCTAAGTCTCGCTCAAGACCCGAATAATAAAGTTGTCTTTGCTACGAAAAATCGAGATGTGACTCTGCCAGGTATCTATAAGGTTATTTTTGAACCTAGCCGCAATGCTCATCCTACAACCCATCATTATGTGCAATCTCTAGAGAATGCTGTTTTGCATGGACAAGCAGTTTATAAGGTGGCGGAACAGCTTAAAGCACAAGGCTTTGTACCGGATGTAATTTGCGGTCATTCTGGCTGGGGGCCAACTTTATTTATGAAAGATGCATTCCCCAATACACCACTGATTTGTTATTTTGAGTGGTTTTACCATGCTTATGGCTCAGATGCAGATTTTGATCCTACAGATCCACTCAGTGTAGATGATGTAGCACGTATTCGGGTAAAAAATTCACCGATATTGATTGATTTATATACTTGCGATCGCGGTTTATCACCAACCTATTGGCAAAGATCCCAGTTTCCCCCAGAATTTCACAGCAAGATTTCTGTTCTCCACGATGGAGTGGATACAGAATTTTTTAAACCTAATCCCAACGCTAAATTGGTACTACCTAATCTTGACCTCTCAGGTGTCGATGAAATTGTTACCTATGTGGGACGGGGGATGGAACCATATCGCGGTTTTCCCCAGTTTATGGAAACTATTGCTTATGTTCTGGAAAGAAGAGCGAATTGCCATGTAGTAATTGTTGGCTCAGACAGAGTTTGCTATGGCAAAGCTTTACCAGATGGTATGACTTACAAAGAGCTGATGTTGAAAAAATTACCCCTAGATTTATCACGGGTTCATTTTACAGGCGCTTTGCCTTATGCCCAGTATTTACAAGTAATTCAAGCATCATCTGTCCATGTTTATTTAACCAGACCATTTGTACTTTCTTGGTCAATGATTGAGGCGATGTCCACAGGATGCTTAGTTTTAGGTTCTGATACCGGGCCTGTGACGGAAATTATTAAAGATGGGAAAAACGGTTTGCTGGTGGATTTCTTCTCACCGCAAAAGATAGCTGACCGCATTGATGAAGTATTAGATCATCCAGACAAAATGGCGCAAATTCGAGTGAACGCCCGCAAAACAGTACTGGAACGTTACGATTTGGCTGATTTACTCCCGAAACATATTCAAATGATTAAGGATGTGGCGAATAAAACCACTGTGAAAGCCGCAAAACTTCCCAGTGGATTTGGCAAAAAAGTTAAATAGCTACGGTGCGTTTGTTTAATTGCAATTGAATGCGATCGCCTGGTAATACTTCAAGTACTTGTGTGGTGAGATTGTTCTTTGCGAGTAACGAACGAAATTCTGCCACACTCCCCACAGCCTGAAGAAATTTAGGTATCAAGCCTTCAAAGATGACATTTTTGCCTGCGGCTGTAGGTAGCATTACCTGCGGTTGTAACCACTTGGCTACTTCTAAAGCACCGTTTGTCCCTTTGATAATTGGCCCTACTAAAGGTAGTGTTAAGTCAACAATGGGTGTAATGATCACATCTACTGGTGCAGCCTGCTTTAATTGGGGGGAATGAGTACCATGTGGCTCATAATACAGGCTAAAACCACTTTCCAAGTCCTTGAGGAGATAACCATTTTCAACTGCATTTGGCCCCACAACAGAACCGGGAATAGCTTTAATTTCTACTTGATGATTTAATGTAAAGGCTTCACTGTGAGTTAAGACTGTCACAAAATTGTATCCCAACCCCTGCACTACTTTGGCTGCATTAGGCGAAGCCACAACGGGAATTGTGCGGTCAAGCTGCTGGAGTGTAGGCGGGTGAGCATGATCTGGCAAACCCTGAGACAGCAGAATCAGGTCAATATTTTCTGGTATTGGGCGTTCTTGAGATAGAGAGCCTTTAAAGAACCAATCTACATTACCGAAAGTTAAGGAACCAACTAGCCAGGGGTCAAGTAGGATTTTTTTACCTGCGATTTCAATCAGCCAACTATTGTTGTCTAACCAAGTTAAGTACATAGCACAGTGAAGATAATACCTGCTTTTATTATGAGGGGGTTTTTGAAGAAGCAGGGGAACAGGGAGAAAGGGAAAGAAACTCTGATTAACCCTTACCCCGGCCACAGGCGGCGTTATAGATTAAATAATGTATCTGCAATACCGGACTGTTACTCAGCTCGGTCTCAAAAGCAAAGGTTTGGAGATGTTTACTCTATCGGAAACTTCTATCGTTGCGACAATTGTGCTGGTAGCTTTCGCCATTTTAGGTTGGGGCTTTTATCGTGCCAGACCTTTTGGTAAACTGGGAATCTTTGCCTGGTTACAGTCGGTGGTGTTGATGGCTCCGTGGCTGTTGTTTTTTGGCTTGTTTGCAGCAGGAATCTACATCAACATAGTGGGTATATTGTTCTTGGTAGTGGCTTCTGCTGGATTGTATATCTATTTAGGGAAGCAGTTGCGCGCAGCTGGACAAGATGCTCTACTCAAACAAAAGGCAAATCAAAGGCTGGCGGCGGAGGCTTCATCGGAAGTCAATACCACAGAAAATTCCCAGCCTCCCGCAGGTGTTGCGGAACTGAAAGTTGAACTACTCACAATTCCCGAAGATGATTTAAACGCCATTAAGGGCATTTTTGGGATTGACACATTTTTTGCCACAGAAACCATCGCCTACCAGGAAGGAGCAATTTTTAAAGGTAATTTGCGGGGAGAAGCGCAGGAAGTTCACAATCGCCTGAGTACAAGTTTGCAAGAAAGAATAGGCGATCACTATCGTTTATTTTTAGTGGAGAATACCGATGGCAGACCTGTGGTGATTGTTCTGCCTAGTCGCAATGATCCGCGTCCCATGAACTTGGCGCAAAAGGCTTTTGCAGCGATTCTGTTCTTGGCAACCATTGCTACTAGTTTAGAAGCGGCGGGAATACTGCTGAGTTTTGATTTATTTGGACAAATACAACGCTTACCAGAAACCTTACCTATTGGTATCGGTCTATTAACAATTTTGGTAGCCCATGAAATTGGTCATTGGGTAATGGCGCAACGTTACAATGTGCGGCTTAGCTGGCCCTTCTTCCTCCCGGCTGTGCAAATTGGCTCTTTTGGTGCCATTACGCGGTTTGAGTCATTATTGCCCAACCGCACGGTACTATTTGATATTTCCTTAGCAGGGCCTGCGGCTGGTGGAATTGTTTCTTTGTTAATGCTGATTGCTGGTTTGTTGCTGTCTCACCAAGGCAGTTTATTTCAAGTGCCAAATCAGTTTTTCCAAGGCTCAATTTTAGTAGGTAGCTTGGCGCGAGTTGTTCTTGGTTCAGCTTTACAGTCACCTTTGGTAAATGTCCATCCTTTGGTAGTGATTGGCTGGCTGGGGTTAGTGGTCACCGCTTTAAACTTAATGCCAGCCGGACAATTAGATGGGGGTAGGATTGTCCAAGCGATTTATGGGCGCAAAACCGCAGGTAGAGCTAGCTTAGCAACCTTAATTTTGCTGGGTATAGTATCCCTAGCTAATCCTTTAGCGATGTACTGGGCAATTTTAATTCTGTTCTTACAACGGGATTTAGAACGTCCTAGCCTGAATGAAATTAGCGAACCTGATGATGCAAGAGCCGGTTTAGGTCTTTTAGCACTCTTTTTGATGATTAGCACCCTCTTGCCCTTAACCCCCGCTTTGGCTGGGCGTTTAGGAATCGGCGGGTAGGAAGGGGATGAGGGGGATGAGGAGGCAGGGGAGCAGGGAGCAGGGGGATGAGGGGAAATAACAAACCCCAAACACCAATTACCCATTACCCGATCCCCAGTCCCCAGTCCCTACGGCTTCCACCCCGCTAGCAAATTTGGGTAGGCTGTGCGTGTGGGGAACATTTGCCCGAAGCTGGTTTGGCGGTCTAAAGGCTTTTCTTTACTCATGTTCCAGAGGGTTTCATAAAAGAAGAATGAAACTCCGGCAAAATTGCGATCACGTACTTTTTGTACTTGTGTCTGAATTTGCTGCATGGGTATAGATCTGCCTTTTAGCCCAGATAAAATGCCAATACTCACGGGGATATGGCTACGTGCGGCTTTGACTTCTGGGTATTCTAATTCGCTAATAAAAACACTCAGGTCGTCGCGGTAAATTTGTAAAACCAAATCTTCTACCAATCCCAGGCGTTCCCATTTCTGCCAATCTGCTAAAAAGAATTCGTAGGAAAAACGCTGGGGATTGGGGGCGACGGAGACTATACAATCTTTTTTAGCCGCTTTGATGGCTTTAAATACCCGTTTCATATAATCGGTAATTTTGTTTGCTCTCCAAGCTAGCCACTCTGGATCTTTAAAGTTGCTCGAAGGCGCACGTCCGCGATGCTCTTTTTTATACAGTGCCACTGTGTAAGGATCGTAGCCTAATTCTGAGGGCAAGCCAAAGTGGTCATCAAATTGAATCCCGTCGATATTGTAATTTTTAACGATTTCAACTATTAAATCTTGCATAAATTGCTGTACGTCTGGTCTAAAGGGACTCAGCCAAACTCGGTCATGAGTCCCTTCTTTGACAATGCGCGTACCGTTACTGCGATTCGTGAGCCATTGGGGATGACGTTTGGCTAATTGGGAATCAGCAGGAGCCATAAAGCCAAATTCAAACCAGGGAATAACTGTTAAACCTTGTTTATGCCCCTCATCGACAACTTCTTTGAGCATATCTCGCCCTTGCAGTCCTGGTGTGGGGTCGAGCGATCGCCCAATTACTTTAGCGGCGACTTTACTGGGATATAATGTATACCCCCAATTCCAAACTGTTGGGTATACGGTATTGAAATTTAATTCGCTCAACCGTTGTAAAGATTTTTTCAGGCGATCGCGCTCAAATAGCACATCACTATCAATATTTGTTAACCATACACCTCTTAATTCCGTTGCGAGCGATCGCGCTGGCGGAATTTGAGCATTCAAAGGGAACGAAAGCATCATTGCAGCTACCATGCTGAGGGTAACTATCATGGCAAATAATGCCTGTTTTTTCTGATGCCAAATCTTCCATTTACCAATATTCACTACCCACTTTCCCAGTTTTTTGAACATTTGTTACAGGCAACTCATAACATAAACCATGACTAGAATAGCTGGATAGATGTTGCTCATTGGTTATTTATTATTTATTATTTGTTATTTTTTTATTGGTTATTAGTTCTTTTGTATTACTTATGTCCTTGTGCTTCCCTAGTACCTTATCTAACTAATCTTCCTGATTCTCTTCATCTCTCTCATCCCTTTGCCTAAAAGGTTTCCAGCCTTGCTATACTACGCTTATCTAGGTTTAGCACTACTAATTGTTGTTACTTACACTACATCAAATAACCTTTTTTTCCGTAAATGTGGGGTCAGGCACTGCATACTCAGACTAAAAATCATGCGTAGGATTACTATAGGTCATCAAACAAATTGTTATCAATTTTTACCCAATAATACTTTGGATTTTAAGTTGAGGAACAATTTAAACTGAAATGGCTAAGGTACTTTTAATACTTTTAAAGACCAAAGGCAGGGTTTTATAATGAGCAGCTTCAGTAATTCACAAGATGGTATGGGAAATACCATTGCGGCCACCAAAAGGCTTGCAAGAGCCATGATGGTTTCTGCTGGTGCTTTTTCATTAATCTTGGCATCTTGTAATTCGGCTAATAGACAACAGCAAGTGCTGAACCTATTAACAGAATTCTCCTCTGTACAGATTCAAGAGATCGTCCTCCCACCTGGGGCGGAGACACTATATACCACTATCTCAACTACACTAGGTGTTGCCAAACCTGATGTTTTAATGGTGCGTGGTTTAGAATCTGTAGTAGATATTAATGAACTCATCGTGAGTACAAATCTCATGCGAGATGAGTTCCGCAAACAGTTTCATTGCCCTTTAGTTTTATGGGTAAATGATGAAATTCTCCGGAAACTAGTCTGGCTAGCGCCTGATTTAAAAGACTGGGCAGCTAGTACTATTAGATTTGATATGCCCAATCAGCTTCTGGAACAACGTGCTCTCAGTGCTTAATACTTTCTTTCCTAGCAATGTCAATTCCCTTCTCAGTCTATTAAATAATATGAAGGACTGGGCAGCTGTTAGTTATCAATTTAATACGCCGGACAATCAGCAACTATTCAGTGCTTAATACTCTTTTTAATTTTAAATGTCATATCTAGGAAAGCTGGGTGTGAGATATGGCTAAGGCCCCTCAGCTGAACTAAATAAATGTGGGTTGCGTTGACCTGCTAAAAATCTTGCTGTAAAAATTCAGGAACAATTAATAAACATACCAGCGTCTATCTTCACATCTGCTTCAGAAGATAGACGCTTGTTTAATCTTAAGTGGTTGAGGGTAAATAATACCCATAAAAATCTAGATAAAGTGGCAATGGCCAGACTATAGGGATTGCAAAAATCAAATAGGAATCCTATAGTTGCAGACTAGTGATATGTCTCATGAATTTTGATGAGGCTGACCACTAAACAATATTCTACTAATAAGTAATTATTAATTTAGTATGAAAAATATTTTGGGTGCGTCTCGTACCGTCAATCAAGCACGAATTTTCACGGCCTTAGTTTTAACTGGAATTTTATCTGTAGGGAGTGGGTTAACACTAATTAAAAGTAGTAGCGCCGCTGCTATTAATTTGTCAGCAGAAACAAAAAACGAAATCATTAAAGGTAATACCAAACAAAACCGCTTACCACGTTCAGTAGTGAATGCGGTGCTACAAGATTTATCTCGTAGAGGTGTAGTTTCAACTCAAAAACTGCAAGTTGTGGAATCGAACCAACGTACTTGGCGTAACGGTTGCTTGGAACTACCTCAACCAGATGAACTCTGTACCCAAGCTTTAGTTCCAGGTTGGCGAGTTGTCATATCAAACAACCAAAGAAAATGGGTTTATCACACTAATCAAACAGGTTCTATAGTTAGGTTTAATGAAACCGCCAGCCAAATTGCTGGAGGAAATGGTAGTGGTATATTTCAACCAGTTCCCATTCCTAACAGTGAGTTACCACCACCTTTAGATCAAAATGTTGTATTTCGGCAAATTTCTACTGGTGGTATTGCTGGGAGAACTTATGAAACTGTTTTACTCAATGATGGTAGCTTGATTCAAGTAAGAGTTGGCGATGCTAATGATTCGGAAAGGAAAGTGCGTCGGGTTTCCCCTATCAGATTGCAACAGTTCCAACAATTACTAGCAACTGCCAAGTTTAGTGAATTCAAAAATTTAAGTTATCCAGCGCCTAGTGGTGCAGCTGATTACATTACTTATACTCTCAGCAGTCAAGAGGGAACTGTCAAGTACAACAATATTTCGCAAGACCAAATACCAAAGAATTTACGGACTGTAATCAAAGCTTGGAATCGGCTGCGGAATAGTCCTATTTCTAACAGCAATACAGGTGGCGCAGTACCAATTCCTGCGAATGAATTACCTGCACCTTTGGATCAAAATGTTGTATTTCGGCAAATTTCCAGTGGTGGGTTTACTGGTAGAACTTATGAAACTGTTCTACTCCAAGATGGAAGCTTGATTCGAGTCAGAATTGGTGATGCGAATGATTCAGAACGTAGCGTTCGCCGCGTTTCTACCCAACAGGTACAACAATTTCTCAGATTATTAGAAAGCGCAAAATTTAGTACATTTAAAAATTTGAGTTATCCAGCGGCTCAAGGTGCGGCTGATTATATTACCTTTACCTTGACTAGCCGAGAAGGAACAGTGAGATATAGCGATATTTCACAAAATAAATTACCGCAAAACTTGGTGCTAGTGGTGAATGGTTGGAATCGGCTTAATAGTGGTGCTAGGTGAGGGATTGGGTAATGGGGAATGGGGAATGAGTAATGAGTAATGAGTAATGAGTAATGAGTAATGAGTAATGAGTAATGGGTAATAGGAAGAAATAACTTTTAATCTTTGAGTACAGATGTGATTAATCGTCTGTTGCAACTTTTGACCTTTGATTCTTGACTTTTACCAAATTAAGTAGGGGCGCGATTATCGCGCCCTGTTCTGCAAAGTGAGCGGAGGAACTTTGAAAATTAGAGGATAAAGTTATTAGCCGTTAAGCTAGAGGCGTTGACTTTTTCTAAGAGAAGAAAGCCCTGAAACCCGCCAGGTTTTGTATTTCCATCTACGTCAATGCCAACAATAGTATTAGATCCATATTGTTGGAATTTGATGAAATCACTGAATTTGTTATTGCTGTTGTAAGCTTGACCACTGAGGATTTGGCGCACGTCGATTTTATCTTGACCGACAGTAAAATCAGTGATGGTATCTCCTCTGTCTTGCAGACTTTGATAAACAAAGGTGTCGCCGCCAGCACCACCAGTTAATTTATCTCTGCCGATTCCACCAATTAAGCGATCGCTACCGTTACCGCCATTTATGGTATCGTTACCTCTACCACCCCAAATCACATCATTAGCTGCGGTACCAGTTAAGACATCGTTACCATCTCCACCCTTGATTTCTTTACCGATGGTAGGTGTTGGGGTTGGGGTGGGAGTGGGAGTTGGTGTGGGACTTGGTTGAGAACCTGAACCTGGAATATAACTTGCAGGGTTTCGATCATTGCTACCAAAGTTTTGCACCCAATAGTTGTCTTGAAAACCAACACCGAGTTGAGTAAAGTTGGGATTGAGAATATTTGCTCGGTGTCCCGGACTTTTCATCCAAGCTGCTACAACTTCTTCTGGTGTTCTTTGGCCTTTGGCTATATTCTCTCCCATTGTTTGGGCTTCAAAGCCAACTTTTTTGGCTCTATCCCAGGCTTGCGAACCATCTAGCCCGGTATGACTAAAGAAATTGTTCTTTGCCATCGATTCTGCATATTGATCGGCAGCATAGTTAAGTTCTGCATTGCCTTGCAGAGGTTTCAAACCATTCTTGGTGCGTTCTACATTGGTCAGTTCTAAGACCTTTTGTTCAAATGTTGGGCTAGTTGTTGCCATGAATCTGTCCTCATAAAGATTTGTTCACATGAATTCAGCAGGAGATGAGTTTGCCTGCAATTTTTGGTAGAAGCAAACCTGAAGAGGTGTCAATTAAAGGTGTAAAAGCAAAGCTGTCACAAGCTTGCGTAAAACTGCAAGGTCTTGTAGTGGGTAAATTTAAGCTAATTGTTAGAGAGGCTTTCCTCTCCAGCGACTTCCTAATTTAGGGGTCTTGTAAATCTGCCTGATACCAATTGGTAATTATGAAAGTTCGGCGGATTCTGGATTTGAAAGTTTGGGTGTATGTGTGGCCGAATTTTAGAGAATTGGTATAAGTTCTGGCAGGTGGATTCAGACACCGTAGTTGGTAGGGAAAAAGATGTAAGTAGTAATACATCAGTCGCTTCACCTCAGGATAAAAGATACCGTAGCTTTTTTGACACTAGCTTTGTGACGGTCGATAAACCGTCACATGGTAGTAAAAAAATAATTTATACACTATTTTTATTTTGATTTTTTATACATGATTAAAGTTTTGTGAGCATTAAAGCTTTTAATTATTAGTAATACTGAACAATTTTTATTGTTTTATTAGTATAAAATTTAACTAAAATTTCTGCAAAAAATCAGTATAGCTCAGTAAGGCTGTAATAAATTACTCTAAAAAGCGGATATAATGTAAAGCTTTCAAGAAGCCATCATAAATTCCGACTAAAAAAATTTACAAAGGCTTCTTGAAAAGAATCCGGATGTAATGAAAAATTCCTGAACAGAACAAGAGATGGGTTTAAGGACTCTTAGTAGTTTTAGATACGCTAACAGCGTAGAGATGTACAGTTTTCTGCCCAAACCTTAGAATGCCAAAGTGCTAGTCAGAAATTATGACAACACCAACATTACAAGCGGGGAACGAAATTCTTCAGGCAGAAAAATTGCTGTCTTTGCTGAATCGTTACCAACTATTACCGCAGGTACTACGTGCCAAACTGATAGACGAAGCGATCGCACCCTTTAGCTGCACAGAAGCAGAAACACTCTCGGCGATCGCAAATTTCCGTCAACGCTACGAACTTACCTCTTTGGAGGAACAAGCAGCATGGTTGCAAAAAAATCAGCTAACGGAAGCAATCATGTATGAGGTAGCAATTCGCCCCATATTAATCCGCAAATTTCAATTGCAGACGTGGGGAAACAAACTTGAGTCTTATTTTCTGCAACGTAAATCAGATTTAGACCAGGTTGTCTATTCCATGATTCGCACTCAGGACGAAGGTTTAGCCCAAGAGCTATATTTTCGCATTGTTGAAGAAGAGGGTTCTTTTGCAACTATTGCTCAGCAGTATTCCCAAGGTTCTGAAGCCCGAACAGGAGGCATTGTTGGGCCAGTTCCTTTATCTCAACCACATCCCGTAATTCAAAAGATTCTCTTTGCCAGTCAACCTGGTCAACTTTGGAAACCTCAGTTAATTGCCGAATGGTATGTGATTATTCGCTTAGAGCAATTTCTGCCTGCACAGTTGGATGAAGCGATGCAGCAACATTTACTAGATGAACTATTTGAAGCTTGGATACAAACACAAATCAAAACAGAATTAGAGAATTTTAGATTTTAGATTTTGGATTTTGGATTTTGATGCAAAATTTTTAGACAAGCTGTCAACCATTGTGTGGGGTATCAGATGGGATGAAGCAAGGTATTACTGAAAACGAAATAATCGAATTTCTCGCTGTAACTCCGCCATTTACTCAACTTTCACCAGCAACTTTAGAAAGCGTTGCGGCTAAATGCCAACTGTTGCAATATCGTACTGGACAGTGGATGTTAGTTAGGGAAAGAATGCCAGCGCAAGTTATGGTAATTTATCAAGGACAAGCGCGGGTATTGGGCCACGATCTACAAACTAACTCTCCCAGTAGTTTAACGGTTGTTGAAAGAGGAGAGTTTCTTGGTTGGTTGGGATTGGTACGAGGCATAAGTTGCGAGGCTGTTATGGCCTCGTCCGAACTCATCGCCGTGACTCTGGATTCTCTGGAATTCATGCAATTAATGGAAAAAGAACCAGAGTTTGCCCAAGCAGTGCGATCGCATTCCCACATTATCGAAGTTTTTGAACTTGTAAATCAGGAACTCCAGCGTCATCCAGATACAAGTTTTAACGCCAAAGATTTAGCGCGCCAACTTTGGCAAGATACATTGGTGGTTAATTTACTGCCAGGAAAAATCAATTCTCTGCAATTTGATAAAGATCACTTGTGGATACTCAGCGCTGGCATTATTGATAATATGAGTGTCGGCTTTCGCTTATTGCCACGCGAGGGCAGATATTGGCAAAGTACTACAGAGGTTCGCATACTGGGTATTCCCTGGGATGTGCCTCAGGAAGAGACTTCGCAGTTACAAATTGCGCCAGCACCAGAATATCCACCAGATCCATACAGCGAAAATCTTGCGCCAGCACAAACTATATTTGTATCGGGAAAAGGGCCCATTGATGCGCCTTTAGCCTGTTTTCAGATGTTGAATCAGATATTGGGGGGTTCTTTCCGCCGCGATTTAATCCGCAAAGTTTTAACCAACCAACTCAAAACCCACAAGCAAATTACCCTACCAGTAGCCGGCGCAGTGGTGGAAATGATGGGTTTGCAAGCTCAATTAGTTAATGTTCCATCTCATGTAATCAACCGCTTGAGTGCGCCAGCGCTGATTTACTTCCAAGAAAATTTGGCTCTGCTGTACAAAATTACCGAACGGGAAATCATCGTAGCTGCACCAGAAAGTGGGATAGCCAGATATACACCCGCAGAGTTTGCCAACATTTGGGGACAATCCGGGCCAGTCTTAACAGTAGAACAGGCCGATGGCGATCGCCCAGAAAAATTTAGTCTCAGGTGGTTCCTACCTTCCATCTATAAATTCCGTTTGGTGTTGGTGGAAGTCCTGGTGGCTTCTTTTTTTGTACAAATATTTGGTTTGGCTAACCCAATTATTACCCAAATCATTATCGACACTGTATTAATTCAAAAAAGCCTCGATACTCTGGATCTTTTAGGGATTTTCTTGTTAGTAATTGGCGTATTTGAGGCGGCGTTAACGAGTTTACGGATTTATTTATTTGCGGACACTACTAACCGGATTGATATACGCTTGGGTTCAGAAGTAATAGAGCATCTGTTACGTTTACCCCTGAATTATTTTGAGCGTCGCCGCGTCGGAGAATTAGCCGGGAGAATTAATGAACTAGAAAATATTAGGCAATTTCTCACAGGAACAGCATTAACTGTAGTTTTAGATGCCGTATTTTCCGTGATTTATATCGGCATCATGTTGTTTTATAGTTGGGTTTTAACCCTTGTAGCTTTGGCAACCGTGCCATTGTTTGCCATCCTCACAACCTTTGTGGTGCCGATTGTGCAGCAACAATTACGCAAAAAAGCCGAACGCTACGCTGACACGCAATCCTATTTAGTGGAGATTCTCACCGGAATTCAAACAGTCAAAGCCCAAAATATTGAATTAAAATCTCGTTGGCAATGGCGCGATCGCTATACGCGTTATATTAGCGCCGGGTTTAAGAATGTCCTCACTTCTAGCACCGCCAACTCTATTAGTGGATTTTTAAATCAATTTTCTAGCTTTGTTCTATTGTGGGTAGGCGCGCATTTAGTGATTTCCAATCAACTGAGTTTAGGACAGTTAATTGCCTTCCGAATTATTGCTGGTTATGTTACCAGTCCACTGCTGCGTTTAATTCAACTCTCACAAAGCTTCCAAGAAGTCGCATTATCTATAGAACGCCTCGCTGATATTTTAGATACAGCACCAGAAGTCAACGCCAGCGATCGCAACAATATTCAACTCCCAGATATTGAAGGTGCTATTAAATACATAGGAGTTTCCTTTGGTTTTAATCCAGAAGATAGTTTAAAACTAATCAATATTAATTTGGAAATTACCCCTGGAACCTTTGTGGGTATAGTCGGTCAAAGTGGTTCTGGTAAAAGTACTTTGACAAAATTATTACCCCGTCTCTACGAACCAGTAGCAGGGCAAATTCAAATTGATGGCTATGATATAAGGAAAGTAGAGTTAAATTCTTTGCGTCGTCAAATTGGGATAGTGCTACAAGATACTTTATTATTTGAAGGAACAATTCAAGAAAATATAGCGCTCATTCGACCAGACGCAACTACCGAAGAAATCATTGCTGCTGCCAAAGCCGCAGCTGCCCACGATTTCATCATGGCACTACCTAACGGCTACAACACACAAGTTGGCGAAAGAGGTTCCTCCCTTTCTGGAGGACAACGTCAACGAATTGCGATCGCTCGCACCGTGTTGCAAAATCCGAGATTATTAATTCTCGACGAAGCCACTAGTGCTTTAGATTACGAATCTGAGCAACAAGTATGTCGCAATTTGATGGAGTTTTTTAAAGACCGTACCGTTTTATTTATTACTCACCGTCTGAACACCGTCAAAAATGCCGACACAATCATCATCATGGATCAGGGTGTAATTGCAGAGCAAGGAACACATACCGAACTCATGGCTATGAAAGGACGTTATTACTGTCTATTTCAACAACAAGAATCGCAATTATAGAGGGTATTGGATAGTAGGACTGAGAATTCAACAGATGAAGCAGTAAAAGTGACATAAACAAGCACTTTTGAGCCTTGACTTTTGACTCTGGCCCCTCGACTCTTAACCCTTGAACGCCACTTACCTCAAGACCGCAGTGGCTCACCTTGACCAAGAAAACCACCAAGCAGAACTATGCCAGATTTATCTTTGCTGTTAGCTTGCACACAATGTTCAAATGTTTCGCAAACACCTGCTAATCATTGCCAAGAAATTCGTGCTGACCAAACCACTCCCCCACCATCTGATACGAGTGCTTGCGTTAGCCAACCAGAAAGCATGGAGGTAGCATTTTCGCCACCAATTCAAGAGACTAATCAACAAACTTCGGTAGCACAGGCGCAAACTCAAACAGAAACATTCATTAATCCCACGAATACATACAATCATCTCAATCAAATTGCAGAAGCGCGCCCTCTACAGATAGATCTGCTGTTGCCGATGGGTGGTTTTTTCTTCATGCTCATTGTTGGCAGCATATTAATTATCTGGAAACGCTTTCCTGATGCCCAACGTCAATGGCAGTTGCTTTTACAAGGCGATACAGGTATTTTGAGTTCGGATGTTCCTTGGCCGGAGAAAAAAAAGGAGTTCGATCAACCTGTAATCTTAAAACAGTCTCGTGCTTGGTCTCATGCGATCGTTTGGAGCATAGTTGGAGTCACAACTTTTGCCGTGGTTTGGGCTTCTACTGCCAAAATTGACGAATCTGTACCAGTACAAGGTAAACTCGAACCCAAAGGATTTGTTAAAGAAATTCAAGCACCAGTAGGCGGCGTAATTGACAAAATTCATGTCCAAGAAGGGCAGAGAGTCAAAAAAGGTGACTTATTAGTAAGTTTTGATCGCACCTCTAGCCAGGCTAAATTACGCTCTCTACAAGCAGTGCGAGCCAGTTTATCGGCAGAAAATAAATATTACCAGACACAAATGCGATCGCTCACGGCTAATTCTAGTTGGCAGGATTTGAAGGAAGTCCCAGATTTAGCAGCACTAACAGACAACCGTGCAGCTTTGGTCAAGGAAAATCAACTTTTCCGTGCAGAATTAAACCAAGGTCTAGGAGTACGCGACTTAAACCCGCAGATGAGACAGCGGTTACTAACTAGACAATTAGAAAAAGAAACCCGCATTGAGTCGGTGCGCTTGGATCGAGAACAGCTAACTCGGCAGTTAAATCAAGTGCAAGTGCAACTAATTAACGCCAGAAGTACTCTGTCCACAAATCTAGAAATTGCTAATAATTTAGGAAGCCTCGTAGATAAAGGCGCATTTGCTCGCTTACCTTACCTAGAAAAACAACAAGCCGCAGAAGCTAGCCGTGCAGAGGTAAACCGCCTAGAACAGGAACTAGAACGGCTAAAATTAGCAATCACCCAAGGACAAAGGAAATTAGAAAATGCGATCGCTCTTTCTCAAGAAGATTTACTCAGCAAAATAGCCGATAACGAAAAGCGCATCGCTGATATTGATAGTCAACTTACCAAAGTCATTGTTGAAAATAACAAAAAAATCCAAGAACTTAACAGCGAAATTCGGGAACTCGAGGTAAATATGAAATACCAAGAACTGCGAGCTTCCAATGATGGTATTGTATTTGACCTCAAGCCTCGTAGTTCTGGCTATGTTTATAACAGCAGTGAATCGATTCTCAAAATTGTGCCGCCCGAAAACCTTGTAGCGCAGGTTTTCATCACTAATAATGATATTGGCTTTGTCAAAGCAGGAATGCCTGTTGATGTCAGAATTGATTCTTTCCCATACACAGAATTCAGTGATATTCAAGGGCGATTAGTACGTGTCGGTTCCGATGTTTTACCACCCGATCAAACCCATCCCTACTATCGTTTTGCTGCGGAAATTCGTTTAGACAAACAATCCATTAATATCAATGGCACAGAAGTACCTTTGCAATCTGGTATGTCTTTGAGTGCAAATGTGAATATTCGCAAGCGCACCGTTATGAGCATTTTCACAGATAAGTTTTTAGGCAAGGTAGAAAGTTTGAAATATACTCGTTAGCGGTTGATGCGAGACACCAGATTTATGAATCAAAGAACTCATCTTTGATTTTTCAAATTTATGTAGTAGACTGACACAGCTAATTTGGTGCAATAGCAAAAATTCATTTCATCGTCGTTTATCTGCGGTTCAGGTCATCAAATCTAATACCAAATTGAAAAAAGAATACGACAGATTGTAGGGGCAAGGCATTGCCCATTGGTGTCAACTTAAGCTAAAAGGAAGCATAAGATGTAATCTTAGAATATCAATTCTGATGTTCTAAGTGATACATCATGAGTA
>NZ_JACJPX010000060.1 GCF_014696315.1 Calothrix membranacea FACHB-236 | reverse complement strand
GGTGGGAGAGGGGTTGGGGGTGAGGGCAAAAACCTTGCTACAAAGCGGGTTTCGCGTTAAGTTGACACCAATGAACGCAGTGGCTCCCCTACTTAATATTTACTTTATAAATAGCCTTTGAAAATCAAGCTTTTAAAACCACATTGAAGGAATTTAAATAACCATTAATGGTTTTAGCTAAACTGCGGCGTTGTTTTTTGGTAGTTATCGCCATCACTTGATACAAGCGCCCTTGAGCAAAATACATTCGACTTTTAGTGACTTTACCACCAGAATTAATATACTCAATTTCTTTTCCTGGATGACCATTCGGACTACGAATATCCCGCTGGCTAATTAAATTGCTTTTCGTAGTTTTTAAAGCCAAATCTCTAGCATTATTCAGGACTGCTTGTGGATTTGCCAATTCACCATAACTATAGGGGAAATCATTATAAGTAACTATATAAGCTACTTCCTGTTTTGGTGGTTGAGCGATGAATATTTCAAGGTTGATTTCCCCCATATAGGTTTTTTGCGATTGACTATCCCTTTTGGGGATTCCCGGCATTAACACGCTAAAACGCCCATCTGGGCCAGTATACACCTTCCATTGTGGCTGCACAGGTTGAGTAACTGTTGCTTTGGCGGGAGTAACCTTTGGCTTGGGTTGACGTGCATCTACCAACAAAGATCCGCTACTCAAAAGTGTGGCGGTAAATAGGGGCAATAAAAATTTGATTGTCATAGTTTTTGCTTCAGATGATGTGGATATCACTGATGCTGCTAGTACAGCAAAGCGGAAATAAAGTTCAGATTCAAAAGACAACAAAAGCTTATAAAGCAAGCCTTGGGAAATTTGAATTTTGAATGAAAGAATTTTAAATTCCGCCTAGTGGTACTAGCTGTTATAACCTAGCTGCATATAAAGCAGCACCAATTAACCCTACTTGTTGGTTGAGAATAATATATATCGGTATTTCTTCGAGGAGAGAACGCATCCTTCCTTTTTGGGTGAAGTTTAACAGGAAACTACCCTCTTGCATTAAAGGCAGGATTTTCGGAGCAATACCACCAGCAATATACAATCCGCCATAAGGTAGAAGTTTAATGGCGAGATTTCCCGCTTCTGCACCATATATTTCTACAAATAATTGCATAGTTTGTTCCGAAAGGCGATCGCGTTTTTGTAGGGCAGCAATACCAATAGTTGCAGCCGGATCGACACTTTTCTCTAATTTTCCTGCCTCTTGTTCCCAGGTTCTCACAATGTGAGCGATATCTGGTGATTCCACAGCAACTTTTTGATCGCGCAAAAACTGGTAAATGGAGATAATTCCCAGTCCAGAAACTACCCGTTCTACAGAAACGCGCTGGATATCATGTTTATCCAGCAAGTATTTCATTAGCCGAAACTCTAACTCGTTGCGCGCAGCAAAGTCGGCGTGTCCACCTTCTGAGGGAAAAACCTGGTAATGTTCTCCCTGCTTAATTAAAAAGCCCTGTCCTAATCCCGTACCAGCACCAATAATGGCAATGGGTGCATCGTGTTTTGATTTTCCAGGTTGTAAAGTTAGCAAATGCTTGCTGTTTAAGCCAAAAATGCCATAACCAACGGCTGCAAAGTCATTAATCAGCGAAACAGAACCAATTCCCAGTTCTTGTTGTAGACGTTCGCTATCCAAATACCAAGCTAAATTTGTCAGCTTGGCAGTATTATTCACCACTGGCCCTGCGATCGCAAAGCAAGCCTTTTGTGGTGTCGCGGACTTGGCTTTAACGAGGAACTGCTGGACTATAGGCACTAAATCAGGAAAATCCTGACTGTGAAAAGTTTCCTCATAAATATTGCGTAACGTCTGGGCTTCTGATGTTTCCGAAATTCCTGGTGAGTCTGCTATTTCACTTAATCGCAGAATAGTTTTTGTGCCGCCGATATCTCCTGCTAGTAATAATGTCATAAAACTTATCAGTAAATTAGTAACTTTCTCAGTAAATGGCAATGTATCTAGATTAGCGGAAGCGAGGATTTTTAAATCCTCTTAGAGATTTAAACAAATCGAATTACTTCCTCTACTTCCATTAAATGAGAAGTATCTCCCTTAAGTTCTAACAACCATTCTGAGTCTTTAAGCACTACTTTTACTAAAGAACATAAAGAGGCTTTTACTTCAACTTGAGCAATTTCTCCTACTAAACCCATAGCTGCCCCTAATACAGAAGCACCATGCGCTACTAATAAAATGTTCTGTGGGTAATTTTCCACCGCTAAACATCTAGCCGTTTGTCCTGAACGTACCCTTACTTGTTCTTTTGTTTCGGGATATTTGGCAGCAATCCGCGGCGTGTAACTCACATCTATTCTGGGGAATAATTCTGCTAACGCTGGCGTTGAAAGTCTTTGAGGTTCTTCTGTCATCCAAGCGGGATTGAGCCATTCACTCAAACCAGTTTCTAATTTAATCGGTAAATCTAGCGCTTGGGCAACCGCATTGGCTGTTTGCACAGTTCGCAGAAAAGGGGAAGCGAAAATATGGCTGATTTTCTCTTTTTGGAGGCGGTTAGCTAGCTGCTTAGCTTGAATAAAACCATCGTCAGATAAAGGTGGATCGTAGCGTCGTTCAGCAGTGAGGAACCAATCAGGGTTAACGAAGTCGAGGCGGTTAGCGTGTCTTGCGATCCAGATAATTTGGCTCATAGATTTAGTAATTTATGCTAATAAAATTCGCATCTACACAAAGATAGATACTTAACAATCAGGCTAACAATCTAAATATATGATAAATATTGTAATCTTTTGTAAAAACTTAATTCACTTGTAGAAGATTAAAGGTGTAGCAATTTTTCTTACAAGCAAGAACAGAAAATAGTTTCAATGAGAAATTGTTACCCTTATGTATAGCAAAGGGATAATAGAGATAAGAAAATCACAAGATAAATTAATTACTGTCGGCTCAATAATTAGCCATCGGAAGTGTTTAACAGTAAGAGAGACTTTATAAAGTAAATCTTAAGTAGGGTGTGTTACGGCTATGAAAGTATTTGAGACTTAGAGACAATGAAATTTAGCCGTAACGCACCGCCGCGTGGATGGTGCGTTAGGCGCTAAGATAGTTATTACGTGACAAATCATATTGGAAATCAGCGCCTAACACACCCTACAGTAATCTTATTTTTACTTAATAAATAATCTCTTAGAGCCAAGAATACATTTTAATTTCTATTGACGCAGTATTAGCCTGCGATTTGAGCATCTTCACAAACTCCGTTACAATCAATAGAGACAATAATTGTATGACCGCCAAATAGCTCACCATCATCATAAAAAAGGTCAGCGCTACCGTCAGTATTAATATGAACTGATACCAATTTTATTAGTTTTATAAAAGTTAAGCAGTCAATTTCTGCACTATTATTCCAGCGCTTATTATATCGTTCTAGAAGCTGGTTAGAACTAATTCACCTAAAATATCCTATAGCTTTAACCAGCCAAATAATTGCCCTACAGTCAATTGAAAATTTTTCGTTAAATCTGGAACTGGCAATATTTCATCTTCTTCTTGTAAAAGTATTGGTTGCTGTTTTGGGGGATAGACTAAAACAGATTTTTCATCTGGATCTAGTAGCCAACCTAAACTACTACCATACTTAAGACAATGTAAAATATTTCCGGTTACTTTCGTTTGACTTTGGTCAGGTGATAAAATTTCAATTGTCCAATCTGGATGCGTTTCAAAAACATTTGCTATATCTCCACTTGCATCCAAAGGAATTCTTTCCCAAGCAAACACAGCGATATCTGGAATAATTGAACGTCCGCCAAATGTACACCGCAATTCAGGAAAGGCTAGGGCAATTTTTTGAGGCTTAACTAAGGCATTGATAGAACTAATTAGTTCACCCTGAAGTCTACTATGTTTTCCCTGTGGCATCGGTTTTGGAATTACTTGTCCATTAATATATTCACTAGCTGGCTTGGTTTCTGGGAGTTTTAAAAACTCCTCCAAAGTCAGGGGTTTAGTTGGTGAATGTACCATATACTTATGTCTCCCAAATCTTTATCCTAAATAAGCTTTTTTAACTCGCTCATCGTTCAATAATTCTGAAGCTGCACCTGTTAAAGTAATAGCACCAGCTTCTAAAACATATCCTCTATCGGCAATTTGCAGAGCTAAATTAGCGTTTTGTTCTACTAACAAAATTGTCACGCCAGTAGCGCGGAGATTTTCAATAATAGTAAAAATTTCTCGAACAATCGCAGGTGCTAAACCTAAGCTAGGCTCATCTAAAAGCAAGAGTTGTGGTTTACTCATTAAAGCACGAGCGATCGCTAACATTTGTTGTTCGCCACCGCTAAGAGTTCCTGCTAGTTGATTGCGTCTTTGGGCTAACCGAGGAAATAACTCATATTGACGCTGAATATCGGCTTTAATCGCGGCTTGATCGTTACGAATATAAGCGCCTAATAATAAATTATCGAAAACTGTTTGCCGCGCTAACACCCTCCGTCCCTCCGGACAATGGGCGACACCCAACTTCACCACCTCATAAGCTTGGCGGCGAGTAATATTTCTGCCACTATAAATAATTTGACCACTTTTAGGATTGACAATTTTCGAGATAGCGCGAAGAGTTGTCGTTTTACCTGCACCATTCGCACCAATTAAGGTAACTACTTCACCTTTTTTAATCGTTAAATTGATATTTTTGAGCGCTTGAATGCCACCATAATTAACATCAACTTCTTTAACATCTAAAATCGTAAAATCTTCTTTATCATTTAAATATTGGCGTTCATCGGCGTTCATCGGCGGTTAAAATCCTCATGCATTTCCCAAATAAGCTTCAATGACTGCTGGATCATTCCGAACTACAGCCGGTTCACCCAAAGCAATTAACTGTCCAAAATCTAAAACAGCAATGCGATCGCACAATCCCATAACTAAGGGTACATGATGCTCAATCAGCACAATCGTTAAGTTGAAGCGTTCCCTCAGACTGCGGATAAATTCGCTGAGTTGCTGCTTTTCGCTGGGGTTCATTCCCGCTGCTGGTTCATCGAGGAGCAAAATTTGCGGTTCTAGGGCTAAAGCGCGGGCGATTTCCAAGCGACGTTGATCGCCATAAGCAAAGTTTTTGGCTTTTTCCTGGGCGCGATCGCTCAATCCCACCATCTCCAATAATTCTAAAGCTTGTTTTCTACTTTTAGATTCTTCACTTGGTGCGGGTGGTAATCCTAAAACTCCTTTAATCATACTACTGTTGGTATGTAAATGCCTGCCGACAATCACATTTTCTAACGCTGATAATTCCCCAAACAAGCGAATATTTTGAAAAGTTCGCGCAATTCCTAAACCTGCTATTTTGTACGGACGTAGTTGTGAAATATTTTGATTTTGATAAATTAATTCTCCACTCGAAGGCGGAATTAACGCAGTAATCAGATTAAATAATGTAGTTTTCCCTGCACCATTAGGGCCAATTAATCCAAAAATTTCATGCTTTTTGACTGCAAAAGATACATTATTGACAGCCACTAAACCACCAAAACGGCGAGTTAAAGATTTTGCTTCTAGGACAATACTATTGTTATCGGCTGTTTGCATATCAGAGATTAGGAGCTAGGGACTAGTTATTAGAATTAAAAATATCTGGGATTTTAAGCAGATTTTATTGCACATTTATGCGTTATTTTTTTGCTTCTGTTTCAACTTGCCTTTTTTCAAAATATCAGGAGTAACTAGCCCTTGGGGAAAAAAGATTGTCCCCACTACAATCAGTACTCCAAAAATAATTAATCTCCCATCTCTGAGAAACTGTGCTAACCAATTTGGTAATCCGCCTGTATCAGCTAGTCCTCGGAGAATTTCTGGTAAAGCAGTAAATACCATTCCGCCTATAACCGAACCTAAAAAAGTTCTGGAACCACCAATTAGTACAAAAGTTAAGTAGATAATACTAGCATCGAAAGTACCTTGCCTAGAATTCCATGTATTGAGAAAATGAGCGCTAACTGCACCAACCACACCTGCAAGAATTGCGCCTAATGTAAATGCCAAAACTTTGTAGTATGTGGGGTTAATTCCCATCGAACCTGCGGCTAATTCATCCTCTCTAATTGCAGTAAATGCCCTACCAACTTTAATACGTTCCAAACGGTAAAACATTACCATTGCAATTATTAGTAATGGTAAAGCAATCCATAAATATTCGATTTGGCTTTGGAAGGGTTGAGGAATCCCAAAAATTCCCACAGCACCGCCTGTAATTTCTAAATTGAGGGAAATTACTCGCAGAACTTCTACAAAGGCAATTGTGGCGATCGCTAAATAAATTCCTCGCAATCTTAACGCCGGAATTCCCACGGCTACGCCCAATAAACCCGAAATAACACCAGCAATTAACATTTCTAATAATAGTAGAGGGATAGGAAATGAACTATTATTAGATGCAAAAACTGTGGTAGATAAAATAGCAGCAATATATCCACCTAAAGCATAAAATCCAGGGCTAGCTAAGGATAATTGTCCAGTCATCAAAGGTAGATAAAGCGATAGCCCTAGTAATGCCCCTAATACCATAGAGACAATTAATGAAGCATAGGTTGAAACAAATTCATTCATTGTGAAACATTGTAATTATGCTGTTAATACCTGCTCTGCTGTCAAGGTGAGTTCGGGAAAAGTCGCTGATACTATTATTTCAGCACCTCTAAATTGAGTACGTTGGTATTTGCCATTAGCATCTAAGAGAAAAACAAACACAGTCGGCACTTTAGGATTACCTAAATATTCTCTTAGCCCAATTGCTAAATAATCAACAATCCAATATTCTCTGATACCTAGACGTTGATATTCATCCAATTTATCAATGTAATCATCTTCCCAATTTGTTGATGTTACTTCTACAGCCAACTGAATAGGTTCTTCTAGTGCTGAATAAGCATTCCGATTTGCGCGCCATATATCTTTATTGATGACGCTGACATCAGGTTTCCGTCCTTGTTCTACACCTTCAGCAGTTCTAGTTTTAAATACTGCTGTGTTCTTGACTACATAATTGAGATTCAGACGTTTAATTTCATCTTTGAATGAATCAGCAATGAAATCGGTAACATCATCATGATTTCTTGTTGAACGCACTTCTACAATTTCTCCATTCACCAGTTCATAAAAACCCTCTTCTGGGCATTTTTCTAGAAATTGCTCAAAAGTTAATTTCTGTTTAGTAAATGTTGTCATACAGTATTTAAACCTTCTGAATAAATCGCCGTCCGAGTAAACCTTGAGGTCTAACTAATAGCATGACAAACAAAATTGCAAATGCGACAGCATCTTTATAACCAGAATATTCACCAGGAACAAATGCTTCCACTAAGCCAATAACTAAACCGCCTAAGACTGCACCAGGAATACTACCCAAACCACCCAAGACAATAACTGCTAAACCTCTTAAACCAAAAGCAATACCAAAGTAAGGCCCCGCAATACTCACACTAGAAGCAACTAAAGTTCCCGCCAATCCTGCTAAAAAACTGCTGATGAAAAATGTCAGCACAATAAAGCCATCGGTATTAATTCCTAACAAACTGGCGGTGGTTGCATCTTCTGCGATCGCCTGCATTGCCTTACCATATTTAGTACTGTTGATAAAATAGGTAAGAATTGCCACAATCACTACAGATACCGCAAAAATTACTATCTGGACGCTACGAATAGGAATCGGGTTTTCAGGACTACCAAAGTTAATTGATGCTGGTAGATTCCCGTAAGCGTCTGCGGGAAATGTATAACTTTCTGCACCTACTAAATATTGGATGAGGTTAACAATTACCACCGCCACACCCAAGCTAGAAACTACCGTCAGTAAGGGGTCAGAACCTTTACGGCGCAAGGGTTGGAAAGCGATACGTTCCATTGCTATCCCCACCAAACCGGCTATACTACTGCCCAAAATTAAGGCGATCGCAAATGGTAACTTTATCGGTAGGGTGGCATTGGCGAGTAAGCCATTAAAGCCAAAGGTACCACCCATGAGTGCATAAGTGAAATATGCACCCAAAGTAAATACTGCACCATGAGCTAAATTAATGATGCCCAAAATCGAATAAACCAGGGTATATCCTAAGGCGAAAATTGCATAAACGCTGCCAATGGATAACCCATTTAAAAATTGTTGTAGAAACAGAGTCAAAGTCATAAATTAACTATTTTAGAAATGCAAATTTACCCTGACTACCATCTTTATCCATTTTGATTTGGGCTACATAAAAATCTTTCTGCACCACTTCACCTACAGGAGTAAAAGCAATCTCTCCTAGTGGAGTATTGTATTTTCCAGCTAGTATCTGTTTATTTAATTCATTCCGCAGTTGTGGCAAGGCTAATTTATTCACTTTGCTTTTTTTATCTAAAGCTTGGAGTGCTTCTACATAAACCTGAACTGCGGCGAAAGCTTGAGCAGTAAATTGCGGTGGTTCTTTCTGAAATTGTTCTGTGTAGGCTTTACGAAATGTCGAATTAATTTCGCCGGGATGTTCTGGGCTGTATGCTTGGGCAATTAATATACCGTCGCAAAGTGCTTTACATACTGGAAAAATATTGGAAGTATTCAGTCCATTCCCACCAACAATTAAACCTTTATAACCTAGTTCCCGCAGTTGTCTGACCAAATTACCGCCATCAGCAGCCAAACCAGAAATAATGATTAAATCTGGTTTCAGGTTCAACGCATTTGTAGCTTGGCTTTGAAAATCTGTATCGCTGGTTTGAAACTTTTGTACTGTTACCAATTCCAAACCCTGAGCCTTAACAGTATTCTGAAAAATATCCGTTTCTGATTTACTATAGGAATCATTTTGAGCATAAAAAACTGCGACTTTTTTAATGTTGGGATTTTGTTTCAGCGCAGCTTTAATAGAATTAGGAGCAACAATAGAACTAGGTGCAGATACACGAGCAATATAATCACCTATTTCAGGAATTTTATTAGCAGTATTCGATGCTGCTAACACTGGAACCTTTGCACGCTCGGCAACAGGGTCAGCACTAAAAGCTTGCTGTGATAAAGTAGGCCCGACAATACCAACAACTTTGTCTTTATTAATTAAAGTTTGAAAGGCGTTAATTGCTCCTGCTTCATCACCGCTAGTATCTTGAAACACCAATTTAATTGGAGTGCCGTTAATACCACCTTTATCATTAAAATACTTTTCAGCAATTCTCGCTCCGGCGACTTGTTCTTGACCAAGTAAAGCTACATTACTAGTTTGAGCAAAAGCAATACCAATAGGAATTGCACCTGATGAGTTCGTTGTCGAGCCAGTATTATTTGCAGTCTGAGTTGAGGAAGTATTGCCGACATTTGTACCACTATTACCACCACCACAGGCTGTTAGCAGCATAGTGAAAGTGGCTAAAAATGTAGTTGTCAAAGCACCAGTTTTTTTCATGGATGAAAAATTATGTCTTTTGGAATCCTCTTTATTTGACCACAGGGAGATGCAGATTCCAATAGTTATATGTTCAGTTTTGCCAATACCCCACTCAGATGCAGGCTAAAAGGCTCAGTTTGCTTATATCAACTTTGCATGTATAGCGATATAGCGATGATATGATTTCGGGTAAGCTAATATGCATTCGGGGTTGCACATTCTCTGGTTGAGACTGTCATTTCTCCTTTATTAATACAAATGACCAATAACAAATGACAAATGACGACCTTAATGATTATTTATCATCATAAAAACCTGCTACTTCTGCCAGGGTATAAAGAGGTCTTTCTTTTACCTCTTCATAAATCCGCCCAATATATTCACCCAAAATCCCAATACTAACTAATTGCACTGCTCCTAAAAAGAAAATAGCCATTAATACAATGGCCATTCCTGTTAGTGGAGAATGGGGTTCAATAAGTCGCCAGTATAAAACCATTAAACTCATAAACAGTGAAACTAGCGCAGCAAAAAAGCCCATATAAGTTGATAGGCGCAGCGGTACTTTAGAAAAAGAAACAAGTCCATTAATAGCTAATGCTAGAGATTTACGAAATGTATATTTCACATCACCTGCAAACCGAGGATCTCGCTCAAACTTAATCGCTACTTGATTAAAACCTACCCAAGCACGTAATCCCCGAATGTAGCGGTTGCGTTCTGGCATTGAATTTAATAAGTCTACAACTTTGCGATCTAATAAACAAAAATCCCCGGTATCTGTAGGAATATCTACATCTGCAAGTTGTTTGAGAATACGGTAAAAAGCATAAGCTGTGAAGCGCTTAAACCACCCTTCCTTACGGCGTTGAATGCGTTGGGCATAGACAATTTGATATCCTTGTCGCCATTTTTCCACCATATCTGGAATTAACTCTGGTGGATCTTGTAAATCAGCATCGAGAATGACAACCACCTGTCCCCGCACAAAATTTAGTCCTGCTGTCACAGCAATTTGATGACCAAAATTTCGCGCCAAACTTAAGTAAACCACACGCGGATCTTTTTGATGTAAATCGCGCATCATTTGTAAAGAGCGATCGCGGCTACCATCATTTACCAAACATAACTCTACATCACCATCCATCCGATTCATCACCTGGGAAATGCGGCGATACATTTCTTCGATGTTGTCTTCTTCGTTATAAATCGGCACTATAAAAGAATACTTAGGTAGCATAGTTCACTTAACGTTTGCGACGAAAGGGAAAATTCAACTTCTGAGATGGAAAACTACGACGACGACGATACCAAGTAGATCCCGCAACTAGGATTCCCAGCAAAGCCAAAGCACCAATCAGTGGTAGCACTTCTCCAGTGCGAATTGCTTTAATGCCAGAACTACCCAGTAAAACAAATGGTAATATCCCTGGTACAGTTCCTAAAGCTGTGCCAATGAGGTAATCTTTAAAGCTAACTGAAGTCAAACCAGCAGCAAAATTCACCAACCCATAGGGCATAATTGGCACTAGGCGAATGGCAAACATATAATAAACTCCACCTTGTCGCACTTCTGCATCAATTGCTTGCCAACGCCCAGCCAGTCTTTTAGCAACCAGATCATGACCAATTGTCCGGGCAAATACAAAAGAAGCGATCGCTGCCACAATTGCTGCTACACTCGTCCAAAATGTCCCCAACCAAGGGCCGAAAATTGCTCCCCCGGTTAAATTCAGCGCTGTGGAAGGTAAAACCAGAATTGTAGCAACCACATAAATCACAACATAAGTCACAGGTGCCCAAATTCCAGAGTTTTTCAACCAAGACTGAATCAAGGCTGGATTAATTCCCCCTAAAAAATATGCTGTGGCTCCTGTAGCAACTAGACAAATAACAAACAATAAGATAAAACTAGTTTTAAAATTTAGCATCAATCAACTAATCCTAATACTTCACAGTTCATACTTCTCCTTTGGAGATGCTACGCGAACAGCCTTAAGTTGACGTAGGGATGTAATTGCTAAGACTAAAACACTCAAAGTTATTCCTAAAACAGCATAACTTGGTAATGTAAATATAGTTACTTTTAAAATGTAAGGTAATTCACCCTTTTTCCAGTCCCAATTGTTGGCTAAAGAGCCGAGCAGCCAGCCATTGATGAACTTTGTTTGTATTAGTAGGCCAGCAATTCCTCCTACCCAAACAGATGTTCTTCCCCAAGAAAATGAACTATACCTGATTTGAAACAGTAAATCGTTGATTAAGAAAACTACAGCAGGTACTAACATTACAGAACTAGTCGGCTGTGAATAGCTAATAGCAATACTTAAGCAGAAAATTAGCGCTATTTCCGGTAAAAAGATAGTTTTTGACCAAGCAGTTTGCAATTGTTTTTGATACCAATACCAACATCCTAAGCCCAGTAATACCAAAACAATTAAATCAGAAAATAGTTTGGCTAAGAACGTGTTATTCGGAAAAAATCTTGGGCCGATAACTCTTAAATCGATGCGGCTAATCGAAATATAAGGATTATTTGATGGATCGTTCAGCCACAGAGGAACTCCACGCGCTGCATCTTGGAGAAATTCTGTTACAGAATTACCTGTCAATACTAAACCAATAATTCCCAGGAGGCTGGCTGTAATCAGACTGGTTAAAACCAAAGAAAAGCGTCTTTTCAACAACAAATAAGGAATGAATAATATTGCTAAAGTTGGTTTAAAAAGGGCAATACCTAAACAAAATCCGCCTGCAATATTGCCATCTTTCTTAGCAAAAATCAACATCCACAGTAAAAGTACTGCAATAAAAGTAGCAACGTTACCAGTTTGCAAATCGAAAATTAAACCAAAGAGTAACGCAACTGCAATAGTACAAATGTTTCGCAAAGCAGGCGATCGCGACTCTAAAAGAATATTTGCGCCCCATAGTACCAATCCAATTGCTATCACATGCATTACTGTCCAGATTGTGAATGCAATATTAATTGGGAAATAACCGAGAAACCAGATTAAAGGAATAATGTTAGGTGGATAAACAAAAGGTGGAATCGAACCACAGGCTTTTGTGAAATTACAAAAACCTTGTTGAAAAATTTCTACATTAAAGGGACTTAAATGTTGATGAGCTAACTTACTTGCTGTGTAAAACCATTTAAAATCCCATAAAGGCGGATCTGACTGATTGAGCAAATAAAACAACCAACCTGCATAAATCACTAATCTGCT
The DNA here is from genome assembly GCF_014696315.1 of Calothrix membranacea FACHB-236. Taxonomy (GTDB): domain Bacteria; phylum Cyanobacteriota; class Cyanobacteriia; order Cyanobacteriales; family Nostocaceae; genus Aulosira; species Aulosira membranacea. The sequence continues at coordinate 36,834 of NZ_JACJPX010000060.1, read as the reverse complement.
AACTAACAAGACGATAATTGCTTGTAAGGCAAAATTAACTATCGGTTTACGACAAAATTGCGTTAATTTGTGGATAAAAATATTTTGTAAAAAAATTGAATCTTGCCAGAGGATCTTTTCATCATCTAAACGCCAATTACCTTTGAGCACATAAGCAACTAAAATTACAACAATCAGATTCCAAAATCCCAAGCTGATCATAAAATATTGAATTGCACAATTATTTTTTTACATATTTACACTGTAATAGGTTGTTATATATCGTACATCAGTAAAGTTGCTAACAATTTATAAAAATTTGCCGTTCGCGATTAAATAAGCGTAGGAATATTTTCTCAGGGAAACTTCTTAATCTTTAATTTTTAGTCCTTTACTAAAGCGTTGCATGAAGCGACGATCAAGCCAATCTTTCCAAAACCACAATAATTTATGCGGTGGTAAGGTAAATGCGCCTCTAGTAGCGATCGCTTTTCCATCTCCTGTACCAATTAAACTCAAATATTGTTTCTGAGGTGTGTAGGGTTTGAGAGGCTTACCAAGTACAAACCGCCGCAAATTCTCAAACAAGGGTTTACCTTGACGTACAGCAAATACCCCAGCTTTAGGACGAGGATGATTCACCATTGTTGCAATGTCACCTGCTGCAAATACATGAGGGTGGGTGAGCGATCGCAATGTGTCATCTACTAAAATAAAGCCTTGCTCATCAGTTCCCAATCCGGTTGTTTTTAACCACTGTGGTGCAGATGCTTGGGTTACCCAGAATATTTTGTTGCACTCTACTGTCAACCCAGATTCACATTTAATTTGCAATACTTCTAACTTTTCCCTATCTCCCAACGGTGTAACTTGAGTGACAGTTTCTCCTAAATGTAGTTGTATTCCCCGTTGGGTGAGAATTTGCTGAACTAGCTGCCGCACTGAGTAATGATGCTTAGGCATGAGTTCGCGATCGCGTTGGAATAAATGAACCTCTACAATCTCCGACTGTGACACAATCTGCTGTAGATGTGCTTGCATCGCCAGCGCCAACTCTACACCCCCAGCACCACCACCTGCGATCGAGATTGCGATCGGTTTTTGAGGATTTTCTTCGACAATTTTGAGGAATTCATACCAATGTTCTAATAGTTTTGACACTGGTTTAGCTGGTATTACATATTCTGTCCCATCTGCTACAGATATTGTGGCTGGTGTACTACCAATATCAACAGATAACACATCAAAATCTATTGGTGGGTGGTTAGCACAAATTACTTGATTGTTTTGCAAATCTAAACCAACAACTTGATCAATATATAATTTTGCTTGAGCAAATGTAGCTAATGCTTCTAAGTCAATATGGCATTGCTCGTGGGTATAGAAACCAGCAATATGTCCTGGTAACATTCCTGAATAAGGTGTATCTGAGTTTATAGTAATTAAACTCAAATGCACATCAGGTAGAGGTTGCGTGCCAAACATTCTCAGCACAATTGCATGGCTGTGACCACCACCAATTAATACTATGTTTTTCGATATGGGCTTTTTATATTGCTGCATTTGCATAATTTCTTAAATAATTTTATTTTGTGTACTATGAATATCTAAATTGCTTTTTATGGCAGATATATTCATTTATAGCTAGAAAAATAAGCTACACAACTATCCTCCTCATTTGCTTTAAATTTAGTTTATTCTGAGTAAATAATTTACTAAATCTGATATTTATATTACTGATTATTGCTAAACCTAAGCAATTAATAGCTTTTTGGAAAATTAATGATATAATCTCATAGCAGTTATCTTGTTTTTTATCTGAATATTCAATTATTCAAAATATCTTGGGTATGTTGAAAGTATTTGTAACTGCTTACCAAAGTGCCAAAAATTGGAATCATAAAAATATAAGTTTTTTAGAAAAAATTTATCTGGCTATAAGTAATAGCCAACAAAAAAAATCAACAATTCCTGATATTTCTAATAAAGAAATTTTAAGAATAGTCATTGAAAAACTTGAGCTAGAAAACTTAGAAATTAGTTTAGCTGTATTTGATGATTTAGCAAAAATTGCCCAAGCAGAGCCAAAAGTCCATTGGCAAATAATGAAAGCTCTCACTAATTTTGTGCGAAATAATGTTCCTAATCAATCACAAGCAGAAATTCAAGGTAACACCCAAACAATTCGTGCAGATATTCAAGCAGCTTTAACAGTTATTGCTCACAGAAATGCTAAACAAGATTTGGAAAATGAGCAACTAGATTTGAGCCATACAAATATCAGTGGGGCTAAACTTACTAAAGCAAATTTAGCACAAACAAACCTTTACCAAACCAATCTCTCTGGTGCTGATCTCTGTAGCGCCAATTTGCAAGGAGCAATCCTCAGTGCAGCTAATTTATCTGGCGCTAACCTCTCTGGAGCTAATCTAAAAGAAGCAATTCTCAGTGCAGCTAATTTATCTGGCGCTAATCTTTCTGGAGCTAATTTACAACGGGCAAACCTCTATTTAGCCAAGCTTGATGGCGCAATTCTTAATGATGCCATAACCACTGGGGCAAACTTCAGAGATACAGAATTTTCTCAGACTATCAACAATCAAAGCATATCAAATTAAAACCACAGATAAAAACCGATAAAAATCGATGAATATCTGTGGTTTTATTGTCAACAGTCAACAGTCAACAGTCAACAGTCAACAATTATTCTCCTGTTTCCCATTACCAGTTCCTTAGACAGTCGAAATGTCCTTTTCTTTTTCTGCCAATAACTCGTCGATTCTGGCAGTGTATTTGTTAGTGATTTTTTGCAGTTTATCTTGTTGGTCTCTAGCCTCATCCTCAGAAATTTCTGCGCTTTTTTCCTGTTTGCGAATGGAATCTAAAGCATCGCGGCGGATGTTGCGAATACCAACACGACCTTCTTCTGCATACTTAGCAGCAATTTTGACTAGTTCTTTACGGCGATCGCTTGTCAGGGGCGGTATATTCAGCCGAATTACAGAACCGTCGTTGCTGGGGGTTAAACCCACATCCGACAGGGAAATTGCCTTTTCCACAATATTCAAGCTACTGCGATCGTAAGGTTGAATGAGAATGGTTGAGGCATCAGGTGTACTGATATTTGCCAGTGATTTTAAGGGAGTAGGTGTACCGTAATACTCTACTAATACCTTATCTAGTAGACTCGCATTGGCACGGCCAGTACGAATCGTGTTAAAAGCCCGTTGAGTTGCCTCAACAGTCTTTTGCATAGTACTCTCAGCTTCAGCTAATTTCACAAGAACCTCCCACAAGGGTGCCGATCGATTCTCCCATGACCGCCCGGTGGATATTACCTCGCACCGTTAAGTCAAATACAAGAATCGGGATATTATTTTCTTTACACAAGGCAATCGCGGTAGTATCCATTACCCGCAAATCTTGAGCCAAAACATGGGCGTAGGTGAGGCTGGTGTAACGTTTGGCATCAGGATAGATATGGGGGTCAGCATCATATACTCCATCTACCTTGGTGGCTTTAAAAATCACTTCTGCATCAATTTCTGCAGCTCTTAATGCCGCAGTAGTGTCAGTCGTAAAGAAGGGATTTCCCGAACCAGCGCCAAAAATTACCACCCGTCCTTTTTCAAGATGACGGATGGCACGACGACGAATATAAGGTTCAGCTAATTCTTGCATAGCGATCGCTGTTTGCACTCGCGTCTGTATCCCCATTCGCTCTAGCGAATCTTGCAGCGTCATGGCATTCATTACCGTGGCAATCATCCCGATGTAGTCAGCGGTTGCCCGGTCCATCCCCGCCGAAGCCGCTTTCACGCCTCGAAAAATATTGCCGCCGCCAACAACGATCGCGATCTGAACGCCAGTGGCCACCACCTCTCCTACTTCTTGCGCTATTTCCTTGACCACTTCTGGATCAATGCCATAGCCCATGTTGCCCATTAAAGCTTCACCGCTCAGTTTAAGTAAAACCCGTCGGTAATTCGTTCCCATGAAGTTACGCTTTGTCGAAAAAGTTGCAATTGCCTCCAACTTAAGATAACAGTACAGGGACTATCTGTGTCTAGTTACGCCACATTATTGAAGTACCTACTGCCTCAGTTTCTGGTGGATATATTTTATGGCCTTTCAGTAGCGATGCGATCGCTTTTTTTAAATAATCTTGTCCCACACCTAAGGGGCTGTCAGCGTGATCGTCAATCATGCCCTTGTAGCGAACTATACCCATATTATCTATTAAAAAAGCCATAGGTGTTCTATTTGCACCGAAGCTGCGGGTGACATCTTGGGTGGGGTCCCATAGATAGGGGAAGTTTAATTGGTGACGCTGGGCAAAAACTTTCATATTTTCAAAGCTTTCTGTTGGATGCCCAAAAGTTGCACTACCATTCATACCAATCAGCGTAAAACCGATGTTGGCAAATTCCGCCTGCATCTTTTTCAGTCTACCTAAATATAAGCTTACATAAGGACAATGGTTAGACATCGAAATTACAGCAACTGCACGGAATTTGTTGAGATAACGGCTCAGATGGTGTACCTGATTGTCAGTCCCTGGTAACTCAAAGTCCGGTGCATAGCTTCCAACAGGAGTATCAATTGATTCAAGTATAGTCATTTTTTTTCCGGTACGGAGGTACTAGCAACAAAAAAAATTCGTCAATTTTAGCGTCACTTTCCTAGTTGCAAACAACTCCTTGGCAGATGCTTAATATGAAATAATTTTATAAATGAATTTAGTTGTCGTAAATTGGGAAACTACTGAATCTACTACTGGTAATAATTCCCATAAATTCTTGCTAACGACATGAGAATTTTTACGCAATTTTAACACACAACTAATAAATGCATCTCGGTTTAAACCACTAAAGGCTGAAACGTGATACATGGACTGCAATATCAAGCTTTAATTGCTATTGTAATAAATTCGAGATGAAGGCAATATTTCTCTAATTTACTCGACTATTTTAACTGTTTACTAAAAATTTAAATAATTATCATGCTTGTAGATCAGATCCTACCTACAATTTTCTAAATTGCACTTCCAAAAATTATAAATTTCGCTGCAATACTTGCGGCTTCAGTTACACTCAATGCTTATGTCTCATCATTATAGTCTGGACAACAGGAAAAGCAATTATTTATCTGCCATCATTCATCCAAGTTTTCAGGAAAGTATCGGCTTATAATTATATTTATTTATAAAGAAATTAAAATAATTTGATTTGAATTATGAAAATTTACTTATACTCTTCAAGATTAATATACAACATAAAAAGTATTTATAAATACTAATAAATTAAGTGTAAATACTATAGCCGCCTAAAATGACCCTTTACACTAAAAGTAATACCTTTAAGATAGAAGTGAAAAATTTTGAGAGACCAGACTATAGAAAATATTTATCTAGCAAACAATCTACAGTATGAAGAAATATGAAGTATTATCAATAGCAACAGCATCCTAGACCAATTCAAATATGCCATCAGTTAAGGGTTTTACAGTGTTTTCTGTGATTTTGTCTATAGAATCTAATTATTTTCAAACCTTTAAGATTTTTATAAAAACTCAACAAAGATGGCGGGGCAAAAAATCTAGGTCTGGTTCCAGCATTTAGTAAGCTCTATTGCACAAACTGCTCATGAAGACTTCTATAAACGGATTTACCGCAACAAAAACTTGGATTTGGCAAGAATTCTCTATTTCCTATCAAAGTCAAGGAAGTGCTGGGCCAGCAGTTGTGATGGTACATGGCTTTGGAGCCTCATGGTGGCATTGGCGACAAAATATCCCCGTATTAGCTGCAAATTGCCGTGTTTATGCCATTGATTTGATTGGCTTTGGTGGTTCAGCTAAACCTAAACCAGGTGAAGAAATTGCTTACACACTCGAGAATTGGGGACAGCAAGTAGCAGATTTTTGTCGCGAGGTAGTAGGTGGGCCCGCGTTTTTGGTGGGGAATTCTATTGGCTGTATTGTGGCAATGCAAGCAGCAGTCAGCAACCCAGAAATCGCATTAGGGGTAGCATTGCTCAACTGCTCATTAAGATTATTACACGATCGCAAACGGGCAAGTTTACCTTGGTCGCGGCGCTTTGGCGCACCCCTGCTTCAGCGAGTCTTATCTATTAAACCAATTGGCGAGTTCTTCTTCAATCAAGTTGCTAAACCAAAAACAGTCAGGAAAATTCTCTTGCAAGCTTACGCTAATTCTGAGGCAGTAACAGACGAGTTAGTAGATATTTTAACTGCACCAGCTAGTGATCCTGGTGCGGTGGCAGTATTTTTAGCTTTTACTAATTATTCTACAGGCCCCTTACCAGAAGAACTTTTACCTGTATTACCCTGTCCAGCAATTATTATTTGGGGAACAGCCGATCCTTGGGAACCAATAGATTTAGGTAGAGAATTAGCCAACTACCCCCAAGTACAAAAGTTTATTCCCCTCGAAGGCGTAGGACATTGTCCGCAAGACGAAGCACCAGAATTAGTCAACCCGATTTTACTCGATTGGATACGGGAGCGATCGCAGCATGAGGAGAATTAGGGATTGGGAGATGAGGGGGAAAAGGAGAAGGGGAAAAGGGAAAAAGGGGAAATAATTATGTCTATTACCTATTATCATGCCCAATGCCCCATGCCCAATGCCCAACAATGTCTGATTTTATTCCAGCCTGCCGAAAATTTGTAAATTTTAGAAAATAATTAAGTTAGGTCTAAATAATACAGGACTAATTAATTTCCGCATGGCAAATATTACTCAGTCTTTTCTTGAACGCTTGCATAGTCCAGATGCGCCAGTGATTGTCTTTGATGGCGCAATGGGTACTAACCTACAAACCCAAAACCTGACGGCTGAAGATTTTGGCGGGCCACAGTATGAAGGTTGTAACGAATACCTCATTCATACTAAACCCGAAGCTGTCGCCAAGGTTCACCGTGATTTTCTCGCTGCGGGTGCAGATGTAATTGAAACGGATACTTTTGGTGCGACTTCGATTGTTTTGGCAGAATATGATTTGGCGGATCAGACATATTACCTCAACAAGAAAGCCGCAGAATTAGCCAAGGAAGTAGCAGCAGAATTTTCTACCCCAGAAAAACCCCGGTTTGTCGCGGGTTCTATTGGCCCCACAACCAAACTCCCCACTTTGGGACATATCGACTTTGACACTTTGAAAACAGCTTTTGCAGAACAAGCAGAAGCGCTGTGGGATGGTGGGGTTGATTTATTTATTGTTGAGACTTGCCAAGATGTGTTGCAAATTAAAGCCGCACTCAACGGAATTGAAGAAGTATTTGCCAAAAAAGGCGATCGCCGGCCGTTGATGGTATCGGTGACAATGGAAAGTATGGGGACGATGCTGGTAGGAACCGAAATCAGCGCTGTTCTCACTATTTTGGCACCTTACGCCATTGATGTTCTCGGTCTCAACTGTGCTACTGGCCCAGATTTGATGAAGCCACATATTAAATATCTGGCAGAACATTCACCTTTTACTGTTTCTTGTATTCCTAATGCAGGGTTACCAGAAAATGTTGGTGGTAAAGCGCACTACCGCTTAACACCGATGGAATTACGGATGTCGCTGATGCATTTTGTTGAAGATTTGGGTGTCCAGGTGATTGGGGGTTGCTGTGGGACGCGTCCAGAACACATTCAACAATTAGCAGAAATTGCTAAAGAACTAAAGCCGAAAGTTAGACAACCAAGCTTAGAACCAGCAGCCGCATCAATTTACACCACTCAACCCTACGATCAAGATAACTCTTTCTTAATTGTGGGTGAACGCCTCAACGCCAGTGGTTCTAAAAAATGCCGCGAGTTACTGAACGCTGAAGATTGGGATGGACTCGTTTCAATGGCAAGGTCACAGGTAAAAGAAGGTGCCCATGTCCTAGATGTCAACGTCGATTATGTTGGACGAGATGGGGTACGAGATATGCACGAACTAGTTTCGCGCATTGTCAATAATGTGACATTACCCTTGATGCTAGATTCCACCGAATGGGAAAAGATGGAGGCGGGTTTAAAAGTCGCTGGTGGTAAATGTTTACTGAACTCCACCAACTACGAAGATGGCGAACCGCGTTTCCTTAAGGTGTTGGAATTAGCTAAAAGATACGGCGCTGGTGTAGTAATAGGCACAATTGACGAAGAAGGGATGGCCCGCACCGCCGAGCAAAAATTTGCGATCGCTCAACGTGCCTATCGTCAAGCTGTAGAATATGGTATCGCTCCCCAGGAAATTTTCTTTGACACCTTAGCTTTACCTATCTCTACAGGGATTGAAGAAGATAGAGCCAATGGTAAAGCCACTATTGAAGCCATTAACCGTATTCGCCAAGAATTGCCAGGATGTCATGTAATTTTAGGTGTTTCTAATATCTCCTTTGGTCTTAGCCCCGCCGCCCGGATTGTCCTCAATTCGATGTTTTTACACGAAGCGATGAATGTGGGCATGGATGCAGCCATTGTCAGCGCTAGCAAGATTTTACCACTCGCCAAGATTGAACCACGCCATCAAGAAATTTGTCGGCAGTTAATTTATGATGAACGGCGGTTTGAAGGTGATGTCTGCGTTTACGATCCTTTGGGCGAACTTACCACCGTGTTTGCAGGAGTGACGACAAAACGCGATAAAGGCGTTGATCAAAATCTCCCCATTGAAGAACGGTTGAAGCGTCATATTATTGACGGCGAACGCATTGGTTTAGAAACCCAACTCAAAAAAGCCTTAGAAATCTATCCGCCTCTAGAAATTATCAACACCTTTCTCTTGGATGGGATGAAAGTGGTAGGTGAGCTGTTCGGTTCGGGACAAATGCAGTTACCCTTTGTCTTGCAATCAGCCGAAACCATGAAATCCGCAGTAGCTTACCTCGAACCTTTCATGGAAAAATCGGAAGCGGGAAATAATGCCAAAGGAACCGTAATTATTGCCACAGTGAAAGGCGATGTCCACGACATTGGTAAAAACCTGGTGGATATCATTCTTTCTAATAACGGTTACAGAGTAATTAATTTAGGCATTAAACAATCAGTAGAAAGCATCATTCAAGCTTACGAACAGCACAAACCTGATTGTATTGCCATGAGTGGTTTGTTGGTAAAATCTACCGCCTTCATGAAAGAAAACCTAGAGGTTTTCAACGAAAAGGGAATTACTGTCCCCGTAATTTTAGGTGGTGCAGCCCTGACTCCAAAATTCGTGCATGAAGATTGCCAAAATACTTACAAAGGTAAAGTAGTTTATGGCAAAGATGCATTCTCTGATTTACATTTCATGGATAAATTAATGCCAGCAAAAACTGCTGGTAATTGGGATGATTTGCAAGGATTTTTAGATGAAGTAGTCATTAATGAATCTGTTTTTCAAGAATCATCTCCCAAAACTAAATCCTCAAAACTCAAAACTCAAACCTCAGCACTCAGCACTGAAATTGATACTAGACGTTCTGAAGCTGTGGAAGTGGATATAGAACGTCCGACTCCACCTTTTTGGGGAACCCAGTTGTTACAGCCTGAAGATATTTCTTTAGAGGAAATATTCTGGTATATGGATTTGCAAGCCTTAATTGCGGGACAATGGCAATTCCGTAAACCAAAAGAGCAAACTAAGGAAGAATATCAAACTTTCTTAGCTGAAAAGGTTTACCCCATTTTGGAACATTGGAAACAGCTAATTCTCAATGAGAATTTGTTGCATCCTCAGATAATTTATGGGTATTTTCCTTGTCAGTCTGAGGGAAATACTTTGTATGTTTACGATCCGAACTTTAGAGGTGCAGAGAATGCAGAAGTAAAAGCAAGTTTTGAATTTCCTCGGCAGAAGTCTTCGAGACGGCTGTGTATTGCAGATTTCTTTGCACCCAAGAATTCAGGGATAATTGATGTGTTCCCAATGCAAGCGGTGACTGTAGGAGAAATTGCCACAGAGTACGCCCAAAAGTTATTTGCAGATAATCAATACACTGATTATTTGTATTTTCACGGTTTAGCGGTGCAAGTAGCGGAAGCCTTGGCAGAGTGGACACACGCCCGAATTCGTAAGGAATTGGGTTTTGCAGCTGAGGAACCAGATAATATTCGAGATATCCTGGCACAGCGCTATCGTGGTTCTCGGTATAGTTTTGGCTACCCTGCTTGTCCAAATATTCAGGATCAGTACAAGCAACTGGCTCTATTGGAGACTGACAGGATTAACTTGTATATGGATGAAAGTGAGCAGCTTTATCCGGAGCAGTCTACAACGGCGATTATTACTTACCATCCAGTAGCGAAGTACTTTAGCGCTTAGAAACCCAGCTTATAAAACACAGATTTAGTATGCGGTAAACTTTCGTAAAAAGTAGGGGAACCAGTGTATTGGTGTACCCCTACTTTTTAATCAAAAATTTGTGCAAAATTATACCTGAAACCAAGCCGTTAAAGCCACAGCTAAAGCATCTGAGGCATCGTCTGGCTTAGGGATATCCTCTAAATTTAACTCTCTTGCAACTGCCTCTTGCACTTCATACTTTTCAGCATTACCATATCCCGTTAACGCTTGTTTAATTTGGGCAGGGGTAAACTCCACATAAGGGAGACGACGCTGCGCCAAAGCTAACATGATTACACCCCTTGCTTGTGCAACCAGAATAGTACTTGACATACGATAGAAGAATAATTTTTCGATGGCAACTAAGTCAGGTTGCAATTCCTCCATCAGGGTGTGCAAATCGTCAAATAAGGTACACAGCCGTTGTCCCATTTCCGTATTTGCGGGTGTACTGATTACGCCAAAATCTACCATCTGGACAGTTGTATCTTGGATCTTGGTTTCATTTTTTTTGCAGTTAATTACCCCAAATCCTAAAATCGCCAATCCGGGATCTAATCCTAAAATGCGCTTTTCCATTCAATTCGCTTTTACTCAATAAAGTGTGATCTGAGGGTAAATGCTGGCAACTTTGACGATTTACTCAAAGTCTATAGAGATGAAAATTTGTCATAAGTCTATACTTGGTATTTAAACCACGTAGTTACATTTTCTGTTAATTATTATTTGTCCCACTGCTCCCAACTAGCTATGTCAATCGGTTTTTTTAGACAAGCCTTAAACACTCTGCAACAGCAGTCACGCAGCCGCACTTCCCATCGGGTAAACCAGTGGTTTAAGTGGTTATCCCCAGGTTTATCGGTTAAACGTTGGTTACTCATCAGTGTTGGAGGAGTACTACTGGCAAGTTTGGGGTTAGCTATTTGGATTAAGCTGACCCCGATTTTTTGGGCAATAGAATTAATTAGGGGGTTTCTGAGTTTCCTGAGTGACCTCTTACCCAACTATATTAGTGGCCCTTTGGTACTGTTGTGTGGCTTGCTATTGCTGCTTTGGGGACAAACCCGCACTGTCGGCTCAATTACTAAGGTATTAAGGCCAGAAGGTGAAGAAGAATTAATTGATGTGCTGTTGGCACATCACCGTTTGTATCGAGGGCCAAAAATGGTAGTGATTGGCGGTGGTACAGGTCTTTCTACTTTGCTAAGGGGATTAAAAACTTACAGCGCTAATATTACTGCCATCGTAACTGTTGCTGATGATGGTGGATCTTCTGGACGTTTGCGCCAAGAATTTGGAGTTCTACCACCAGGGGATATTCGCAACTGTCTGGCAGCGTTAGCAGATGAAGAAAAATTACTCACAGAATTATTTCAATACCGTTTTCGGGCTGGGGATGGTTTAAATGGTCATAGTTTTGGTAATTTATTTTTAACCGCAATGAGTGATATTACTGGGGATTTAGAACGGGCTGTGGCAGCTAGTTCTAAAGTTCTGGCAGTAAGAGGACAAGTTTTACCAGCTACTCTCAGCGATGTACGCTTGTGGGCAGAACTAGCAGATGGTCGCCGTATTGAGGGAGAATCTAGCATTCCCAAGGCTGGGGGACGCATTGTGAAACTTGGCTGTATTCCTGCTAATCCGCCAGCTTTACCCGCAGCAATCCGAGCAATTAAAGAAGCTGACTATATTATTATTGGCCCAGGTAGCCTTTATACAAGCTTGATTCCGAATTTGTTAGTACCAGAAATTGCAGATGCGATCGCTCAAACTAATGCCCTCCGCATCTATGTCTGCAATATTATGACTCAACCAGGAGAAACTGAAGGCTATACTGTTGCCGACCATATCAGAGCTATTGATGCATCTACAGGAGGAAGACGGCTTTTTGATGCTGTGCTGGTACACAAAAAATCCCCCTCAGCTAAGTCACTTATCCGCTACGCTCAACAAAATTCCCATCCTGTCTTCCTTGATCGCGAAGCTGTCACCCAACTAGGACGTAGAATAGTCCCAGCTAACATTTTATTTGAAGATGAAACAGGTTGTGTACGACACAATCCCCAGAAACTAGCACGAGTTTTATTGCGTTGGTACACTGGAGCGCATCATGGCAGATAAAATCAAAATTATGCTCGCCAATGCAGAAGCAACCCGAAATTTAGGTATTGCTTTAGGACAATCTCTTCATGCTGGCAGTGTCATTTTACTGGAAGGAGATTTGGGTGCTGGCAAAACTACTTTAGTGCAAGGAATTGGCCAGGGTTTGGGAATCACTGAATCTATTGTCAGCCCTACTTTTACAATTATTAATGAATATATAGAAGGACGGCTACCCCTTTACCACTTGGATTTATATCGTTTAGAACCACAAGAAGTTGCCGCTTTAAACTTAGAAACATACTGGGAAGGTTTTGAGGTGATACCGGGAGTTGTCGCCATCGAGTGGGCAGAAAAGATGCCTTACCAACCAGATAGTTATTTGAGTATTTATTTAACTTATACAAATGAAGGCGATCGCCTCGCCGAAATTACTCCATACAATGTGGGGATTGGGAACTGGGGATTGGGGACTGGGGAACTCGGGGCCCCCTCTGGGGATAAGGGGTAATGGGGATGAGGTAGACAATACCAAATGACAAATGACAAATGACAAACCCCCATTACCCATTACCCATCCCCTCCTCAATCAATTCGCCGTATCTGCTGCTACTGGATTCACTGTTGAACTTGGGGGAATTTGTTCAATGGGAATCAAAGCTTCCATGACAGCTTTGACAATCGGTGCAGCGACGGTGGAACCATAGGCGTTTTCTCCTTTCGGTTCGTCTACCAACGCTAAAACTACATAACGAGGAGCTTCCACAGGCAAAATTCCCACAAAACTAGTGATTCTTGCACCTACTTGATAACCACCAGAAGCACTTGCTTTTTGGGCTGTACCTGTCTTACCTGCGATGCGATAGCCTGGAATTTGTGCTGCTTTGCCGCTACCGTTAGCAACCACAGTTTCCATCATTTCTACTACCCTTTGGGTTGTCGCAGGTGAGAAAATTTGGCGTGGCATCGGACGATTGGGTAAATAATGCATTTGTCCTTTGCTATCAATTAGCCCTTTGACTACATGAGGCGTTACCAATTTACCGCCATTAGCTAAGGCCCCATGCATTTGTACTAACTGTAATGGTGTTAAAGAAAAGCCTTGACCAAAAGAAGTAGTTGCCGGTTCAATGGGCGTGGAAATAAATTCTTCTTGACTTTTGAGCCGACTACCAACTTCAAAAGGCAAATCTGTATCAATGGATTGACCTAACCCCAAGCGTTCCAGCCAGTTATAGTAAATATTAGGCTGTAATCTTTGGATAATTTGTACCATGCCAATATTGCTGGAATGTTGGAGAATTTCGGCAATATTAATCCTGCCGTAACTTTTGTTCTGAGCATTTTTAATAGTGCGGTCAGTTACTTGAATTGAACCAGGGTCATTAAAGACATCGTCTGATTTAATTACACCATTTTCGAGAGCGATCGCTACATTTAATGGTTTAAAAGTCGATCCTGGCTCATACAGGTCTGCTACTGTCCAGTTCTTAAATAGTGAAATATCAGCCTTAGAATATTGATTTGGATTGTAGCTAGGTTGGGAAACCAATGCCAATAAAGAACCATCGGCTGCATCCATAACAATTACTCCCCCTCGTTTTGCACCAAACTTTTCCATCTGTTGTTTGAGTGCAGAACGAGCTGCCCTTTGTAGGCGGCTATCAATAGTTAGCTGTAATTGCAAGTCATCAAAGTGCAAAAATCCATCTGGTGCATGATCTGGCATCAATGCACCATTACCCGCACGACTTAACCGCACCGTTTGCACAGAACGTTCGAGTAACTTCTCTTGACTATATTCCACTCCAGCCTGACCACGACGGTCAAGATTAACGTAGCCAACAACATCAGCTGCTATATCTTCTTGTGGGTAAAATCTTGCGTATTTTTGCACAAATTCAAACCCATTTAAATTTAACCGCATAAAGCGATCGGCAAGTTCTTCGGGTAATGCAGGAGTTAGTGTAATACCACTTTTTTTACTTTCAAATATTTTTACCAAGTCAGCAACGTCTTTATTTAAGATAGGTGCCAGACGCTGTGCTATTTCTTCATTAGACTTATCAAATAACTTGGGATGAGCAAAGACAGTGTAGACAGGACGGTCAATTGCTAACAAATTATTGCCACGATCTATAACTGGGCGACGAGGCATAAAAGGTCGCAAATTCACCATTTGTTGTTTGCGCGCCTTTTCGGTTAGTTTTGTGCCGTTAACAATTTGTAGCTGATACAAATTAATTGCTAAACCTAACCCTGCTGCCATGAGTAGACCCCATGTGATTAACAGTCGAGTTCTCGTATTTGGTATTGCTTCTTGAGTGTTAGGGGTAGAGGTTTCTAATAACCCTCGTTGAGTACCCTTCCTCTGCCGGGTAAAATTGGAAGTCCGAAAATTTTGGAATTTACTTCTACTTGGTGACTTACGCATTTAGATTTATCCATTGTCTTTTGCCATTAGTCATGAGCCACAAGTGTTATACCAATTTTCTATAATAGAGTGACAGATTCCAACCCAGAACCCTAGATAAAATCTGACTTTACTTAATTACAAACTATGAATTAGGAATTACAAATTGGTACTATCCTAATGACAAACGACTAATGACCATGACTCTTAAATTTAATATCCCAGCGGCGAGGAAGTTTGCGGCTGCGTTTGCAAATTAGGTGTGGTCTCAGTAGGTGTTGAATTAGGATTATTATTTGCAGGTGGCAAGAAAATTGTACGGGCTGGAGTTGGTGATACAAATCCTGTTGTGGGTTGTTCTGCTTCTTGTGCCATTTTATTGGTTAGGGTGGCGTTAGTTGTCGTCAACTGCCGTTCATGACGTTGCAGACTTTGCAATCTGCGGTATCCCTGACTCCAAAGCTCTTGGGAATAAACTGTCCAACCATAAACCATAAGCGTTGTTGCTACCAATAAAAATGTCACCACTGAGGAATAGCGATGTAAAGTATGAAAGCGCAACAACCACACAGGTAAATTGCTAGAGTTATTCATTATCGGCAGCTTTAGGAAACCCAACCGAGAACTTTTATGTAAAGTACTTGGAGTAGTTAACTGCCTTTGAAGGTTAGCATTTTGTTGTTTACCCGATGGCACCGTAGTTGGCACGACCAAGCCATTTGTGGGAGAAGAAATAGATACATTTTTTGATGAACGCCGTTGTCTTTTTGAGGGTACTGGTGAAGGTTCAACAGCAGGTTGAGACATTCTGGACGCAGCTGATCGTCGATATGCAGAGCGCCTCTTTTCTCCTGAAGGAGTAGAATCTCGTCGAAACCAATTACCCGTTGCAGAAACAGCTGATTTACGAACAGCAGCCATAACTTTTTCTTTAGGTGGGAAAAATTGTATTTTAGATTTGGTTGTCTGTTTTTGCTAAGGTTCCAATCCCCCTTATGCAATCAGCACAAATAACACCCTAAACCCTTTTCAGTGTTTTGACAGGTAGCTGCACCAATGTTTGCATCACTTGAGTATTGCCATAGTAGCAATCACCGAACTGCACCAGGAGAGCTTGAACCTTTGGGCATTGCCTCTAAAGTATGGCAATGCTAGGCAGCAAGCGGCAAGTGTCTGCGAAAACATCACAATTTTTGGTATGATATCCCGAATTGCTACCTAATTATCCGAATCCAATCTGGAGTGATTAAGTTATCTTCTTGCTTAGTTAAGAGAAACTAATTACTCAACCTGCTGATAATGTTACCCTCAAGAAAAAATCTTTGATTAGTATTACCTGCAAAATATGTACCTCAAAGGATTTTAAAAAAAAGCAACAAATAGGGTATCGTAGTCATCAGGCGAAAATTTGATCTTGCCATAAATGGTGAACGAGGAGTTATGAAAACAAAAATCTTTGGTTTGGCTCTCATGTTAAGTCTGGCGGCAGTTCTTGGCGCTTGTGAAGGTGGTGGTGGTGGTGGCGAAGGTGGTACTGGTGGTACTGCAACCACAAGTCCAGCAGCCGGCGAACCAACTGATGCTGGAACACCTGCTGCGACAAAAGCCCCAACAACAACTACAACAACATCTCCTACTCCTGCTGCAACTAAGTCACCCTAGTAGCTCAGTCTCTCAAGCTTAAAACAATTTAGTAACGACGATTTTCGCTGTATCGCTTGTATCGATGTAGTGGAGATGAAGATCTAAGTAATCTCGTGTTGCTAAATAAAAACTTGAGGTTGCTCAAGTATTTTTTAACTAAAAGTACCAACATAGAGGACATTGGTGAAAAGGTATATTACCTTGATCCAATGTCTTTCTATTCAAATAATTGAATAACTCAGTGCTTGTATTATTAGGCTTGGCGCAATTTTTCTAGCCTTGCTACTATTTATCTTGCACAAAAATTTGAATTCCCAACGCTGTAGCAGCTGACTTCCCTAAAGTTATTCAAAATCCAACAAGATAGAAGAAAATATATCATTGAACCGTTGAGCATTGTTTTCCAGCCCAACTTTCTCTTAGGTATAAGTAAATTAAATATTTAGATTCCATTCAGAATTCCTCAAAAATATATAAATTGCTAGATATCCTGAGCGATGAGGTTTGAAAATATCAAAGTAAATGGAGGAAAGCAACATCCTCATCCCACTTACAGGATTTGCTCGCGAAACCCAGTAGAAATGGTATGAATTTCGTATCTACTGTTTTTCCCTAGTCCCGCTGCGAGGTTTTATGAAGCGGATCAAACTGTTCATTTTGAGCATTAGCATTGGTATTTTGGTGGGTTTAAGTAGCCATTGGGGGACAGAAGCAATAGCACTACCACCAGCAGAAGATATGCCAGAAGAGATATTACGCACAGAGATAATTATAGAAGCGCGATCGCCTGTTGACGGTAAACCTCTAACTGCCGCAGAATACGCACAATTACAAGAGCAGCTACAAATTATCCCACCCCGACAACTAGATCCTAAAATTCGGGATCAAATTTTCTTGCTCCGCATACGCAAAGGTTTACTTCAGATTTTCCCTTTTTTAGGAATTTAATATATTTGTTGTTTGTTTCTTCCCCCTGATTTTTCCCAGCCACCAATCGTCAATTCCCATTACCCATTTCTGATGTACGATAACGGTGGCGACAAAATTGCAAATAAATGTAAAGAATATATATATATTTTACAAAAGCCTTTTTAGTCAATCACTTTATTTCAAGTAGGTAGCTTTAATGTCCATGACCACGATCGCTCCTGAACAGGTTAACCGCATCGTTTGGAACCAACATCAAGACCCCTTTGAAGTACTGGGTTCTCATCTCATAGAACAGAATGGCAAAAATGTCTGGGTTGTGCGAGCCTACTTACCAAATGCAAGTGCGGCGTGGGTTGTGATTCCTCAGGAACGCAAAGAGTACCCGATGCAAACAGCGCATCATCCTCACTTTTTTGAATGCATTATTGAGACAGCAGAACTAGCAAATTACCAGTTACGGATTAAAGAAGGGGAACATGAGCGTGTCACCTACGATCCTTATGCCTTTAGATCTCCGCGCCTGACAGATTTTGATTTACATTTGTTTGGTGAGGGTAATCACCACCGAATTTATGAGAAATTGGGAGCACACCTCACCCAAGTAGATGGTGTTAAAGGTGTTTATTTCGCTGTTTGGGCCCCGAATGCTCGTAACGTTTCTATTTTGGGAGATTTCAATAGTTGGGATGGACGCAAACACCAAATGCGAAAAGGCCCTACTGGCGTTTGGGAGTTGTTTATTCCCGAATTAGGGGTGGGAGAGCATTATAAATATGAAATCAAAAATTTTGAAGGTCACATTTACGAAAAATCCGATCCTTACGGTTTTCAACAGGAACCTCGACCGAAAACCGCATCAATTGTTACCGATTTAAATACTTACAATTGGAACGATCAAGACTGGTTAGAAAAACGCCGAAACACCGATCCTTTAACTCAGCCTGTTTCAGTTTATGAAGTGCATTTAGGTTCTTGGTTACACGCTTCTAGTGCTGAACCCGCCAAATTACCCAATGGTGAAACCGAACCTGTAGTTGTAGTTTCCGAACTTAAACCTGGCGCACGTTTCCTTACCTACCGAGAGCTAGCAGAGAAACTCATTCCCTACGTTAAGGAACTCGGTTATACCCATGTAGAACTGTTACCAATTGCAGAGCATCCCTTTGATGGATCTTGGGGCTATCAGGTAACTGGATACTTTGCCCCCACCTCCCGTTTTGGTAGCCCCGAAGATTTTATGTACTTTGTTGACCAGTGTCATCAGAATGGCATCGGTGTAATTGTGGATTGGGTTCCTGGTCACTTCCCCAAAGATGGACATGGTTTAGCCTTCTTCGATGGTAGTCACTTGTACGAACACGCTGACCCCCGTAAAGGCGAACATCAAGAATGGGGAACGCTAGTATTTAATTACTCGCGCCACGAAGTGCGTAATTTCCTCGCAGCCAATGCGCTCTTTTGGTTTGACAAGTACCACATTGATGGTATTCGGGTGGATGCTGTAGCTTCTATGCTTTACCTTGACTATTGTCGTAAAGCTGGAGAATGGCTACCTAATCAGTATGGAGGTAGGGAAAATCTCGAAGCAGCAGATTTTCTCCGTCAGGTAAACTATCTTATTTTCAGTTATTTCCCCGGCGCACTTTCAATAGCTGAGGAATCCACCTCTTGGCCAATGGTATCTTGGCCTACTTACACAGGCGGTCTGGGCTTTAACTTAAAGTGGAACATGGGCTGGATGCACGATATGCTGGACTACTTCAGCATGGACCCTTGGTTCCGCCAGTTCCACCAAAACAACATCACTTTTAGTATGTGGTACAACCACAGTGAAAACTTCATGCTGGCTCTGTCCCACGATGAAATCGTGCATGGTAAGAGCAATATGATTGGCAAAATGCCAGGAGACACATGGCAGAAGTTAGCTAATGTGCGTTGTTTATTTACTTATATGTTTGCTCACCCAGGCAAGAAAACCATGTTTATGAGCATGGAATTTGGGCAATGGAGCGAGTGGAATGTTTGGGCTGATTTAGAATGGCACTTACTGCAATATGAGCCACACCAACAGTTAAAACGATTTTTCCAAGAGTTAAACCAGCTGTACCGCAGCGAACCAACTTTGTACACTCAAGATTTTGCGGAACCAGGGTTTGAATGGATTGACTGTAGTGACAACCGTCATAGTGTGGTTTCTTTTATCCGCCGTGACAAAGATTCAGAAAATTTTGTGGTTGTGGTTTGCAACTTTACACCTCAACCCCATTCTCATTACCGCATAGGTGTACCAGAAAAAGGTTTTTATACTGAGTTATTTAATAGTGATTCCCGTCAATATGGCGGTAGCAACATGGGTAACTTGGGCGGTAAATGGACAGATGATTGGTCATTGCACAATCGTCCTTATTCCTTAGATTTATGCTTACCACCTTTGGGAGTGTTAATTCTCAAGTTAGATCAGAAGAAGACAGCAGCAGTGTTGGAATCTTAGTCCTAAGACTGCTGGATTAAGGGAAAAGGGAAAGTAAAGCTTTCTCTTTTTCTGCCTAGCTCAATAAACAAAGTATTTCAGGTAAATCAAGTTTATGGGTCAATACGCTTGGGTTAAGCTCATTAGCGATTGATTTGTCACTAATTAAAAAGCTCTCTCAATTGGGGGATTCTCCCCCAAACCCCCGATTGGGTGACGGTTGCGTCCCCCAAACCCCCTCCAAAATTATTGTTATGTTTTTTTGTTGAGTAACTAGTTTTTTTGTTTTGTTATCAATTAATTTTCTTAACCAATACCTTTGCCAAAATAAGAGGGCAAACAAATTTTGGCAAAAATGGCAAAATGACCCATACATAAGCGTTCAGCTGACAAGGGAGGTTGGAAGCTCAAACCCTTTATACTGCGACAATACGCCAAAAAAATCCAATATGGAAACCTGGAAGGAATTTTTAGGACTTATTGTTTTTGCCAAACATTAGATAACAGCGAGTTAATGGTGAAAGCATCATCAACCCACCCTCGTAAATTGGCAACGGTATTGTTAACTGAACTGTATTTTTCCATAGGTAAGGGCACAAAATTTTGTGCCCCTACTTCTATATTCGTCACCGAGAAGCCGGAAAACCCTTTCGGCTGTGGCTCCTCAGCACTACTCATACCATTTCTCTAAATCCCAGCTACAGATACTTCTCTCCCTGCTCCCTACCCCTGCTGTCTATGTGTAGCTTTATTTTGGAAAATTGGTATTATTGCACTTGATTAGTTGGTAAAGCACCTGGCTGCACAGCTACGCTTACATTTTCGCCATTGCGACGCAAATCTAAGCGAACGTTACCACCAATTTGGCTATTATCTACAGCTCTTTGGATACTACTAGCGTCTGTTACAGATTGACCATTAAGTTTTTGGATGACATCACCGGCACGGATTCCTGCTTTAGCGGCTGGTGAATTGGGCATGACTCTCACAACTAAGACACCTTTATCTTCTTCCACAGTCAAACCACTATTGGGGTCTGAGTTGAGATTTTGCTTTAATTCCGGTGTCAAACCTACCATTTGAATTCCCAAATATGGGTGTTGTGCTTTACCTGTAGTTACAAGCTGATTAGAAATACGTTGTGCTGTATTGATAGGAATAGAAAAGCCCAATCCTTGCGCGCCCTGAATAATGGCGGTATTCATACCAATGACTTCACCACGGGCATTAAGTAAAGGCCCACCAGAATTACCAGGATTAATCGCTGCGTCGGTTTGAATAAATTCAACTCGTTTATCAGACGCACCAATTTGATTGCCACTCCGTCCAGTAGCGCTAATAATTCCGGTAGTTACAGTATTATCTAGACCTAGAGGATTACCGATCGCGATCGCCCATTGTCCTGGTTGCAATTGGTCAGAGTTACCAAGGGTGACTGTTGGTAAATTATCTGCTTGAATTTTTACCACAGCAACATCTGTTAACTCGTCTTTACCTAGTACTTTTCCTTGAAAACTCCGCCCATCTTTGAGGATGACTGTCACAGTATCAGCGCCATCTACAACGTGGGCATTAGTGAGAATACGGCCATCTTTTCCAAAGATAAAGCCAGAACCCGTACCCCGTTGTACCCGGTTTCCTTGTGGTAGTTGAGAACCAAAGAAACGGCGGAAAAAGGGATCGTTAAATTCTTCTGGTAACTGAGTTCTAACTGTGCGCGAAGAGTTAATTCGCACTACAGCCGGGCCTACCCTTTGCACAACCTCTGTCACAAAGTTAGGATCTGTAGCTGCTGGTAATGGAGGGGCAGCATTTACTGGACTCACTGCCAAATTCGATGCACTCTGGGATAATTTTTGAGGCTGTCCAGCTAAATAGCCACCTGCCAACGTCATCCCAGATCCCAGCAGCACCAGCGAAAGAGAGGCGGCTGCCTTAGTCCAGGGTGCATGATTACGGTGTTTAGTACCAGAAGTGTTCAATGAAGTACCGTTTGATAAATTTTCTCCGTCGCGTGGTTGGTTTTGCATTGCTGTCTGGAAGGATATCTAGATGTACTACTAATTATAGATATTGTTTTTGATGCTTTTGTTGCAGGGATATTGCGCTAGTGTGAAATGGTGTTTTATGGTATCGATTATCTCCGTATTTTGATGCTGTCGTAGGAAATAAATCCGCAAATCTAGCTTTGCTTTGCCATCTAAAATGCGATCGCAGTGATAGTTAGATTTACTAATAATATAAATATCCTTTTTGACAGTTTTGTGCCACGAAGATGACGCTGGTATGGCGTAAATATTGGCGTTATTATTTGCGTGATGCTCAATAGGGGTAAGTAGCAGATCTCAGACTAGCTGTAAGTGCGATCGCCTTTTAGCAATTTTATCTATAAATTACTTCAACTTTGCGCTGTCCCACAACTTCTGGCGCACTTACTTTTAAGCTTAAATCCTGATAACTTGTAGTTAAAAATGGCTGACCTAAAACTATTCCAGCAAAAGGACTTTCTCGGGGAACTTCTAGCTGCGAACTAATCAAACCCAAGCGAGATTGAAATTCTGCTGAAAATACTAATAAATCAGCACCCATAGCACTGAAACCAGAAGCACCTAACGATTGCCGCCACGCCAAACTTTGTTGAGTGTAATTGAGAGTACACAACTTGCGGTTTCCTTGGCGAACAGTCACGCTTTTTTCTGCTTGCCATTCAAAATCAGCTAATTGCTTTGGTAATCCCCAAATTTCACGACCCCCAGCCACCGAATCTACATGATCTACATAAATATGGGAAACCCAACCGCCTATTTTACCCTGATAACTAACCACCGCAGGAACAACAATTAACTCGCTGTACTCTAGCACTGAGTTAGAACCGTAATAGGATAAATAAACACTAGCAACAGTTTTACCCGGCCATACAGAGATAATATCTAACTCTGAGGGAACCAAAGAACGAACTTGTTGAACATTGACTAAATGCAGAGTTTGAACAGCGTTACCTTGCAGTATCCAAGGTGCTTGTGGATAAGACATATGTTGATTTTGGATTGTAGATTTTGAATTGAATTTCCACCATGATTATTTAGTAACAAAATATTAAGTAAAAAAAATCCCCACCCAGGCTAATACTTGGATGGGAAAGAAGAGTTAAGGATGCGATTGCATCCTCAGCCAATAGATCAATTACTTGCTTTCAGTGAAGTCAGCATCAATCACATCATCACCGCCGCCGGCAGGAGGAGTGGGGCCGCCATCAGAAGGGCCAGGGCCACCAGGCGCAGCACCACCACCAGCTTGTTGATAGATGTTACTACCAACTGCAAATAGTGCTTGTTGCAATTCTGGTGTCAGCTTCTTAATTTGCTCATCGTCTTCCTTAGCTACTGCTTCGCGCAGTTCTTTAACTAAACCTTCAACTTTGGTTTTGTCAGCTTCAGGAACTTTATCACCTAATTCTTGCAACTGCTTCTCAGCTTGGTAAGCCAAGGAATCAGCTTGGTTCTTGCGTTCAATTTTCTCACGACGTTCCTTGTCAGAAGAAGCGTTTTGTTCAGCTTCTCTCACCATCCGGTCAACATCAGATTTATCCAAAGTGGAAGCACCTGTAATGCTGATGGATTGTTCCTTACCAGTACCTTTATCCTTAGCAGTTACGTTGAGGATACCGTTAGCGTCGATGTCAAATATCACTTCAATTTGAGGTACGCCCCGTGGTGCTGAGGGAATACCATCGAGGCGGAAGGTTCCCAAACTCTTGTTGTCGTTAGCAAATTCCCGTTCACCTTGGAGAACGTGGATTTCTACATTGCTTTGACCATCAACTGCTGTGGAGAATACTTCCGATTTCTTGGTGGGAATTGTAGTGTTGCGAGGAATAATCTTGGTCATCACACCACCCAAGGTTTCTACACCTAAAGATAGTGGTGTTACGTCTAACAACAAGATACCAGTAACATCCCCAGCTAATACCCCAGCTTGGATTGCTGCACCTACAGCTACCACTTCATCAGGGTTCACAGTTTGGTTAGGATCTTTACCCAACAACCGCTTCACCAAATCTTGTACAGCAGGAATCCGGGTAGAACCACCTACTAAAACAACTTCATCGATATTGTCTTTGTTTAGCTTGGCATCTCTGAGAGCAGTTTCTACAGGGATGCGACAACGGTCGATTAAGTCAGAACAGAGTTCTTCAAACTTAGCGCGGGTGAGAGTTGTATCCAGGTGCTTTGGCCCATCCTGGGTAGCAGTGATAAAGGGTAGGTTAATTTCCGCTTGAGTAACGCTAGAAAGCTCTATCTTGGCTTTTTCTGCGGCTTCGGTCAAACGTTGTAAGGCTTGTCTATCCTTACGTAGCTCAATGCCTTCGTCTTTTTTGAACTGTTCAGCTAAGAAATCAACAATTTTCTTATCGAAGTCGTCACCACCTAAGTGGGTGTCACCAGATGTAGCTAGTACTTCAAATACGCCATCACCAACTTCTAGTACAGATACGTCGAAGGTACCACCACCAAGGTCAAATACTAGGATAGTTTCGTTACTCTTCTTATCAAATCCGTATGCTAGAGATGCTGCAGTCGGCTCATTGATAATCCGCAGTACTTCAATACCAGCGATTTTACCAGCGTCTTTGGTCGCTTGACGTTGGGAATCATTAAAGTAAGCAGGTACGGTAATTACAGCTTGAGTAACTGTTTCACCAAGATATTTGCTTGCATCTTCAACTAATTTACGTAGAACTTTCGCAGAAATTTCTTCAGGAGCAAATTGCTTACCAGCACCAGGAGAATCGAGTTTAACGTTACCGCTACTGCTCAATACCTTATAGGAAACTTCTGTAGCTTCGTTTGTAACTTCATCAAAGCGGCGACCAATAAAGCGCTTCACTGAATAAAAAGTATTTTCTGGGTTCATCACCGCTTGGCGTTTGGCAATTTGCCCTACCAAAGTATCGCCATTTTTCGCAAATGCCACAACCGATGGTGTTGTCCGAAAACCCTCTGCATTAGCAATAACCGTGGGTTTGCCACCTTCCATGACTGCGACGCAGGAGTTCGTTGTACCTAAGTCAATTCCAACTACTTTTGCCATTGTAAGCGCTGGCTCCGTATAACTACAAATGAATGGGATTATTAAGAACTAAATTTTTGAACCAACTGTGCTGAGAGAAGCAGCCAGTTCAGCATGAATACCTTTGGTTTGGTTTTCGGAGTTAAGACCCCATACTATGCTGATATATATACTGAGCTTATATAGCCAGTCCATTAAGGGGGGTTTCCCGAACCTTGATTGGGACGGTTAATTTAATGATTATTTAGTTGGCTCATGAATTGTTTTGCTTTCACTGTGTACTAATGTATGAGAATTAATACTTTCAGGAATTGGGGTGAACCGTAACACCAGAGTGGGGTTTGCCGTCTTTATAATGAACTACATCACATTTGTTGTTTGGTTTTTGGTGTGTTTCATTTGGCATTTTGTATTCTTCATCCTCTTTTTTTGTCCCCTGATCCCCTCTCTCTGCTTGCTCATCTCCCTTATCCCCATCCCTCGATTGATTCCGCCCTAGGTGAGTAACGATAGACTAAAAATGTAAATAAATGTAACAAAACTAAATGTTTACAAACACGGAAACCATCACATTAGGGAAAAATGGCCCAGTTGTTACACCTCTTTGCCTTGGTACTTGGGCATGGGGTGATAAACTTTTTTGGAATTATGGGGATGGCTACGGGCCAGAACAGTTAAAAGCAGCATTTACAGCCGCGCTAGAGGCTGGCGTTACTTTCTTTGACACAGCAGAAGTCTACGGATTGGGAGTCAGTGAAACTCTGCTAGGGCAATTTTTGCAAGAAACTCAGCAACCTGTGCAAATTGCTACAAAATTTGGGCCTTTACCCTGGCGTTTTACAGGACAATCTGTCTCTGATGCCTTAACGGAGAGTCTGAAGCGCCTACAATTAGAGCGAATTGAACTTTACCAAGTTCATTGGCCGTTTACCTTCTTTTTGAGCCAAGAAACACTGATGAATACCCTCGCCGATGAAGTGCAACGGGGTAGAATTGGCGCAGTTGGCGTGAGTAATTATTCAGCCGCGCAAATGCGAGAAGCACAGCAAATTTTAGCAGCTAGAGGAGTACCTTTAGCAGTTAACCAAGTCCGCTACTCTTTGCTATCTCGCCAAATTGAAAGCCAAGGTATTCTCTCCACAGCACGTGAATTAGGTGTGACAATTTTGGCTTATAGCCCTTTAGCCCAGGGATTGCTCACAGGTAAATACACCGTTAATGGTGGTGAAACCCCTACAGGTGCCAGAAAATTAGACTCCCGATTTAGTAAAGAAGGGCTACAAAAAATTTCACCTGTGATTTCTCTACTACAAAAATTTGGAGAAAAATATGAGCGCACTCCTGCTCAAGTTGCTCTAAATTGGTTAATTGCTCAAGGTAATGTCATTCCCATTGCTGGGGTAAAAACAGCACAACAAGTCAAACAAAATGCTGGCGCTTTAGGCTGGAGACTAAGCGATGATGAAGTGAGCGAATTAGAAAAAGTTAGTCGCCCTTGGTTGTAAGATTTTTTTGACAAATAGCTAAGTTTGAGTTGCAATTTCAATTTTCAACTCAAAATTTTTAGTGATAACAATTCTCTCAAATTCAGTTGCAAATAATTTTTGTAATTCAGTAGTTCTAGGGGCCCAAAGCTTTGCGTCCCTAGTTATATATTTGTCCCATTCTGTTTTTCAACTGGTATTACAATACCGATTCATGAATAAAACACGGGAAATTTTTGTAGGGTGGGCACTAGCACATCTATGATTTGCAACTTCATCATGAAGTTTGCCCAGCCTACCATTTACCCAAAATCTTTAGTAATACCAATACTCTAAACCTGAAATACTTACTATCAGGCTATTCATCTTTGATGATGTTCTGAACAAATCGCCAACAAGTCCAAAGTCAAAAGTCAAAACTGTGAAGCACACACCACCCAACTATTAGTTAGGGTAGGCTACTTTTTACCTACATTTCATTAAATTCTCACTCTTGACTCTTGACCCTTGGCTATTGACTTATGAAGCAGATTCTCTAGCTGGAGAAGAACCTAGCTTGTGGTTAACAGGAGAAGCATCACGACGACCTGTCCGCAATTTTGGCTTGGGGGTAGAACGTCTTTCGTCTTCGCCCATGTTGTCTGATTTGCTCCAATTGGAACGGGAACGATCGCCTGAACCATCACGACGCTGTTTTACCAACTTGGGTTTAGGAGTCGCGATGTTTTCTTCTTGGGGAATTTCAATGTCTGAACTTAACCAAGCTGGACGAGTTTGATCATAAGCAATTTGCAATGCCGCAGCTGCGATCGCTTGAGCATCGTATTTTTCGATCAGTTCGCTAACTATGGGTAAGAACGAAGCTAGGCGTTCGCCTGTTAAAGCTTCTCTGACTTGTTCTTGCAATTTATTGATGTGCCGCGCTTCAATTTGTGCCCGGGTGGGGATTGAAAGCAATTGCCAACTTTGACGGTTATGGCGTTCAAAGATTTGCTGCTTGCGGCGCTCAAATGGTTGTACTAGTGAAATCGCTGTTCCTTCTTTACCAGCACGACCAGTACGACCAATACGGTGGACGTAGGTTTCTACGCTATCGGGTAAGTCGTAGTTGATCACATGAGATAGTTGATCTACATCTAACCCCCGGGCTGCAATATCGGTTGCTACTACCCAGCGTACTTGGCGATTGCGGAATCGGCTGAGCAAGCGTTCTCTAGCTTGCTGAGATAAATCACCGTGGTATTCATCGACACTATGTCCAGCGGCTTGCAGTTGACTGGTGAGTTCAGCCGCAGTGCGTCTGGTACGGACAAATATCAATGCTGATTCTGGATCTTCCATTTCCAGAATGGGCTGTAAAGCTTTGGCTTTTGTCCAGTGGCGAGGAATCAGGTAAGCTACCTGATTAATTTTGGTGGGAGCAGCTTTTGGCTGTTCGACGGTAACTGTCGCAGGCGATCGCAAAAACTTGTTCACCAATTGCCGAATTGATGGCGGCATTGTCGCTGAGAATAGCGCTGTTTGCCGTTCTTCTGGCGCTTGGGACAAGATTTTAATGACATCGTCGATAAAGCCCATGCTCAACATTTCATCGGCTTCATCCAGAACAAACCACTTAACTTGATCGAGCTTCAAGCAACCGCGATCTAGCAAGTCAATTACCCGTCCGGGAGTACCCACAACCATGTGGACACCACGTCGAAGTTGTAAAATTTGGCGATCAATGGATTGACCACCGTAGATTGCTAACACCCGCAATCCTTCATCACCAATAAATTGGGCGATCGCATCGTGAACCTGCATGGCTAATTCACGAGTTGGTGTTAACACCAATGCTTGCACGGCTCTTTGAGTCACATCTAGCCGCTCTAGAATTGGCAGTGAAAAAGCTGCGGTTTTACCAGTTCCTGTTTGAGATTGTCCAACAACATCACGTCCAGCTAGCAGTTGGGGAATTGCTTGAGTTTGAATATTGGTTGGTGTGGTGAAACCAATTTTTTCTAGTTGTTCAACACGTTCTTGTGAAATGCCTAGTTCTTGAAACGAAAGATTCATTAACTCTCCTAGATTTTGTTTTTGATTTTTTGAGATTTAGTCATTGGTCTTTAATCATTAGTCTTAGTTATTCACAAATGACAAAGGACAAATGACAAATTAGTTATTGACAATTTGACCGTAGAGGTCATATGTATCCGCACTTTGGATCTCTACTGGCACGATTGTTCCTAACTTCGCTTGGCCAACGACATAGACCTGTCCATCAATCTCTGGGGCAAATCGCCCAGAACGACCAATTAATTCTCCTGTTTCCGGATTTTCTTGCTCAATCAGGACATCAACAATTTTGCCTACTTCCTGCTGATTTTTCTGCCAAGCAATCGGCTGTTGGAGTTCCATGAGGCGGTTTCGGCGATCGTCCATCACTTCTTGAGGTAACTGATTTGGCAGCTTGTAGGCTGGGGTTTCTTCTTCGGGAGAAAAAGTAAACACACCTACATGGTCAAATTCATTTCGCTGGACAAACTGAAGTAAATGCTCAAAATGCTCTTCTGTCTCTCCAGGGAAACCAACAATAAATGTTGTCCTTAATACCGCTGATGGTAGCTCTTTCTTAATGCGTTCAATAATCCCATCGTTTACTCGCCCTTGCCAGGGACGGTTCATGGCGCGGAGAATATCAGGATGAGAATGTTGTAAAGGCAAATCTAAGTAAGGTAAGACATTTGGTGTTTCTTGGATCGCTGCTATGACATCTGGTGTCAACCCCGTGGGATAAGCATAATGCATTCTGATCCACGGTACATCTACTTCTCCCAAAGCGCGCAGTAATTCGGCTAACTTGGGCTTGCCGTAAATATCCAAACCATAATTAGTAGTGATTTGGGAAATCAGAATAATCTCTTGTACCCCTTGACTAGCTAACTGCTGAGCTTCAGCAACAATGGATTCAATCGTCCGCGATCGCTGGTTTCCTCTCAAAAAAGGAATAATACAAAACGCACAACGATAATCACATCCTTCGGCCACTCGCAGATAAGCTACGCCTTCGGTTGTAGTGCGGTAGCGCGGTGTAGTTTCATCGGCAATGTAGGTTGGTTCAATACTAACCTGCTTTACCCGTTCTCCTTGTTCTACCCGCTCAATTACATTTACAATTTTGTGATAATCGCCTGTCCCTACTACGGCCACGGCTTCTGGCAACTCTTCCAATAGTTGTTCTTGGAAGTGCTGGGCCATACAGCCTGTGATCACGATTTTTTTATTCGCCTCTGCCAACTCTACCAAAGTTTTAACAGATTCTTCTCGGGCTGCTGCAATAAAACTACAGGTATTGACAATAACGTAATCTGCTAATTCTTCATTACTATCTACGCCATAGCCTGCTTTGACCAGCAGCCCTAGCATATGTTCTGTATCAACTCTATTTTTCTCGCAGCCTAGGTGAGAAATTGCAATTGTTGGCTTGTCACCCATATTTTGAAAAAATTTTCACTTTTTTTCTTGTCGTCAAACACATTCGAGCGTTTGCGGCGCTCTTGTTTTTTCTGCACCCCGAAGTGACAGTACTAAAGTGGAAGGTTAGCATTGCCTGTCCCCGTCCGCAAACCTATGACCCGTATCAATGTTTAGGTCATGTTATGATGCTTTTATTAATCTGTTTTCCCAGGGTAAGACTTAGTGTCTTAGAATTCCTTTGACACTTGTTATGTTTTTTAACAATTCGCCTATTGGTATTTTACATTACCGTGGCGCGTGCGTTGTTAATTTACCCATCGGGAAGCCGCCCAAAGGGCTGGTTGTGAGAAGTCGCTACCCTCAGGGAAATCGCGCTCGCTCGCGACTACGCCTAATCAAGCTGTAATGCTACCCTTCAGATCAGGCTTTGCCTACGAAGTCCGCAGGTGATAGACCTAAACCGTGGGAAGCTGCCTCGCGTCTTGTGAGTTGCAAACTCCTCTTGTAGTCAGGTTTTATCTTAACATATCTTATGGAAGGTTTTACGCTAATTTCCATCCTAGGGAGGAGGCGGAAAACCGTCCACAATAAAATCAATTATTCATTAGTCATTTAGTCATTAGTCATAGTCAAACAATTCTAGACTGATGTACTGTGGACTCCGCGAAGCGGTTAAAGACGTGGACTTATATCAGCTATTTAAAACTCGAACACCAATTATTGGCGTGGTTCACCTATTACCACTGCCGACCTCGCCCCGCTGGGGAGGTAACCTCAAAACTGTGATTGACCGGGCCGAACAAGAAGCCACAGCCCTAGCAAGTGGTGGGGTGGACGGTATTATTGTAGAAAACTTTTTTGATGCGCCCTTTACGAAAAGTCAGGTAGATCCGGCGGTTGTGAGTGCCATGACTGTAGTGGTGCAGCAAATACAGAATTTAGTGACATTGCCGATTGGTTTAAATGTGTTGCGGAACGATGCGAAAAGTGCAATGGCGATCGCCAGTTGTGTGCGATCGCAATTTATTCGCGTTAACGTCCTCACTGGGGTGATGGCAACCGACCAAGGATTAATTGAGGGAGAAGCCCATCAACTACTCCGCTATCGGCGAGAGCTAGGCAGTGATGTTAAAATTCTGGCTGATGTATTGGTGAAACACGCTCGCCCTTTAAGTTCTCCAAATCTGACAGTTGCTGTGAAAGACACAATCGAAAGGGGTTTGGCAGATGCAGTGATTTTGTCAGGTTGGGCAACTGGTAGCCCGCCTAACATAGAAGATTTGGAACTAGCTTGTGGTGCGGCCAATGGCACGCCAGTCTTTATTGGTAGTGGGGCCAATTGGGAAAACATTGCTACACTAATGCAGGCCGCAGATGGTGTAATCGTTTCCAGTTCCCTAAAACGTCACGGTAGGATTGAGCAACCAATTGACCCGATACGTGTCAGTCAATTTGTAGAAGCCGCACACCGGAGTTGGAACTCTAAGGGTGAAACTAAATCAGTTTCCTCAGTAACTATTCGTTCCTAGGGACTAGGGACTGGGGACTGGGGACTGGGGACTAGGGACTGGGAATTTTAGATTTTAGATTTTGGATTTTAGATTTAAACTTCATCCAAAAGACGCTCGCGGACTCGCTAACGCTGCGCTATCGCAAATCTGTCTTGAAAAGTTTGCTCAACGGGGGGAACCCCCCTCCGGGTTCACCACTTTGCTTATGCCGGGAAACCCGTCCACCGCAAGTGGTTCACCGCACGCAACTTTTGTCTTCTCTACGAGAGGCTGCGCCAACGACACGCTACGCGAACGCAAAATCCAAAATTGAATTGCCCAATCCCCAGTACCCAATTCCTAAGCCCAACCCCCAACCCCAACCCCCAATCAAGTTTATGATTCGTCGTCGTTCTACTCCTTGGATTCATAAATGGTCGCGTCCATTGATTGCCGCGATCGCAGGACTTGGTGTCCTAGTTACAGGTTATTTGACTTACGAGAAATTAACAGGAGGTAGTGCAGCTTGTCCGGCCGGACAAGCTGGTTTTAAAGGCTGTGGTGATGTGCTTTCCAGCCCGTGGGCAACGGTTTTTGGTCAGCCATTAGCCTTGTTTGGGCTGTTGGCTTATATCAGTATGTTGATATTGGCTTTGGCTCCCCTAGTCTTGAAACAGGGAGATAATAACCGCAAGCAAATAGAAAATTGGACTTGGTGGCTGCTATTAGTAGGCGCGATCGCAATGTCCGTTTTCAGCGGCTACTTAATGTATGTACTCGCATCTCAAATTAAAGCTGTTTGTCCTTACTGTATAGGCTCGGCTATTTTCTCGATGAGTATGTTAGTACTCACTATTTTGGGTCGCACTTGGGAGGATGTTGGACAAATCCTCTTCACTGCTCTAATTGTCGGGATGGTGACACTGATTGGCACTTTGGGCGTGTATTCAGGTATCGATCCATCAGCCGATACTGCTGGTTCTACTCCTGGGCAACCCCAGAAAATTCTGCCGTTCTCACCCAAAGAAAATCCTAATCCAGAGTTCGGTTGGAAAGTTACTACTACCTCTGGTGAGGCAGAAATTGGTTTAGCTAATCATCTGGCGAAGATAGGCGCTAAGGAATATGTTGCTTATTGGTGTCCTCATTGCCACGAACAAAAGTTACTTTTTGGTCAAGAAGCTTACAAGATTATCGATAACAGCGTTAAAGTAGAATGCGCTCCCGATGGACTTAAAGCCCAACCAGATGTGTGTAAAGCTGCCAAAATTGAAGGATTCCCCACATGGATAATTAACGGGAAAACCTATAGCGGAGTACAAAACTTGGATGAATTAGCCAAGGTTTCTAATTATACAGGCGCTCGTAACTTCAAATATTTCAGATAGTTTAGTTAAAGTCAGCTGTTTGTATAAAAACTTTAGCTATGTATTGCAAGTCAACTGGTTGCATAAAGCACATTCCAGTTGACTTTTTTATTTGTTAGTTTTAATACAATTGGAGAAAGTATGCAGGTAAAAAGTTTTGTAGATCTCAGGGACTTCTAAATAAAAAATATGCCATCCCTATGTAAGCAGGGTCAAAGGGAGAGGGTTTACAGCTTTTACCAGCATAAAAATGATTCAATTTAGATGACGATTAGCTTATTCAATTTGAAATCTCACATCACTTTATAGAAGACAATAAATATACCATTAGAAATAGAATAAATTTATACATATGTATCTAATAGCACCTGGCAAACGTTGAGCAAATTGATATAATTTTTGCCTACCAATGACTCTACAGGTAAGTATTATCAGCAAAAAAATAATAGGTATTTAATAACTAGATATCCAGTATAATTACGCAATACATTGTTAGGCTACAACAATTAAATAAACTTTAATACGTAATTATGCAAATATATAAGATTAAGCTTGGGCTGCTAAAATCTTCTATAAACATACTTCTGTTACTAAGCAACAATATTTAGACTGAACTTGTGATATAAGGCGCGACAGTTCAAGTTACCATTTCATCGGATAATGAGTGGTCATGCATAGAATTGGATCTCAACTACCCAAGCTAGTCTTGAGGAATTTAATGGCTGCGATCGCATTTCTAGTCAGTCAATATAGTCTACTCATGTCAAAAATATTTCTCCCCACTAGGTAATGGGAATGAGTAAGCAGGTAGGCAAGCATCTTGTGCGGTTGATATCTGGACTAAAAAAACCGCTTAGTCAAGGAAAGAGGGAATTAATTACCGCCTTCAGCGTTGCAGTCTGCATCTTGCTTATACGCTCTTTGGGATTACTGCAATCCTTAGAGTTAGGGGCTTTGGATCAATTATTCTACTTACGTCCACATGATCCCCCAGAAGAGCGTATTACTATTGTAGCGATTGATGAAGCTTCCTTACGCCAAGTTGGTTCCTGGCCAATGCCAGATAACGTAATTGCCGATTTGTTACAAAAATTAAAAGCTTTTAATCCCCGTGCTATTGGCTTGGATATCTACCGAGATTTGCCAGTGGAGCCAGGGTATAGAAATTTGGTAGAAACTTATAAATCGATGCCAAATTTAATTGGCATTGAACAATTAGCTAATAACAAAAATGCCAGTGTTTTACCGCCACCAGTACTAAATCAACTTGACCAAGTGGGTTTTAATAATGTGTTATATGACCCCGATGGTAAAATACGCCGTAGCTTGTTGTATTGGCACATTGATAATCAGGCACACGAAAGTTTTGCTTTAAAGCTGGCTTTACTTTATTTAAAATCAGAGGGGATAACTCCTAAAAACGCAGCTAGTAAATCTGAGTATTTACAGTTAGGTAAAGCAGTTTTTACTAGGTTTCAGGCTAATGATGGAGCCTATGTGCGAGCTGATGCTAGAGGCTACCAAATATTGTCTAACTTTCCCAAACCTCTATGTGCGGATGCATCGAAATCATCTTGTAGTTACCGCCAAGTATCAATGCGAGATGTGATAGCGGGGAGAGTAGACAAAAGATGGATTCGCGATCGCATTGTTCTGATTGGTTCTAATGCACCCAGCCTGCAAGATTTTGTGTTTGTACCCCATTCGCGCAAGCCGATCGCTGGAATTGAACTGCAAGCCTATTTTATCCATGAGTTGATTGCTGCTGCTCTACAAGAACGACCATTATTACAAGTTTGGTCAAATCTATGGGAATACTTGTGGATTTTTGCTTGGTCTTATTTAGGCGCAGTTACAGCATGGCGAATCCGACACCCCATCAAAATATCTATTAGTATTTTACTTTTTTGCTTGTTGTTAGCTCTGTATGCCTACTTTGCTTTTTTATATGGTTGGTGGGTACCTTTTATTCCTTCATTACTAACATTTACTAGCGCCGCTATTGGTATTACCTGTTATTTTGCTTATATGCAGGAAGAGTTAAAGCGTTCTAAAGAATTTTTATATCAAGTTATTAATACAATTCCTGACCCTATTTTTGTTAAAAATGAACAACATCAGTGGATTGTATTAAATGAAGCCTATTGCGAACTTATTGGTTATCCTAATCACTTATTAATTGAAAAGTCAGACTATGACTTTTTCCCCAAGCATGAAGCTGATGTATTTCGTCGCAGAGATGAGATGGTTTTTCAGACAAAGCAGCCTCAAGAAAGTGAAGAACAATTTACTGATGCTTATGGCTCAACCCATCTAATTGCTACAAAGCGATCGCTGCATAAAGATGCGGCTGGTAATTTCTTTTTAGTGGGAGTAATTCGCGATATTACAGAGCGTAAGCTCATGGAAGAAAAACTTAAGCGCAAGGCAGCGCAATTATATCGTTCTAATAATGAATTAAAACGTAAAGAAGACTATTTGCGTTATTTGGCATATCACGATCCGCTAACTGGTCTCTCTAATCGTAAATTCTTCAACGAAAAACTCCATGAATCCTTAGCTTGGGCGCAAAGTAATAATTTATTACTAGGGCTACTGTTTATTGACCTAGATGGGTTTAAAAAAGTTAATGATACTCTTGGACATGAGATAGGCGATCGCTTATTGGTGACTGTCTCTCAAAGGCTGAGTAATTGCTTGCGGGGTAGTGATACGGTATCTCGCTTAGGTGGTGATGAATTTACGGTAATTTTACGGGCAATTCCCCAAGTGCAAGTCGCATCTAAAGTGGCTGAAAAAATTCTCAGTACAATTAAGGAGCCGATAGTGTTAGATGGATATACTACCAACGTTTCTGCCAGTATTGGTATAAGTATTTACCCTCTTAACAGCCATGATAGCGAAACTTTAATCAAACAAGCAGATAACGCTATGTATCGCGCTAAGCACCTGGGTAAAAACCGTTATGAATTTGCTTGATGATAGCCATAGACTTATTTCACAGTGTTGAAATGCATTATCATTGGCATTGCTCATCCCATATCTCTTAATATTAAAAATTATTTTTTACTTATTTTTTACTTAATATATATATTCCAGCATTTCTGTGATAATTTCCCTATTGCATCTATGCCTAGCAAAATTAATGAAGCGTTTTCAGTGACAAATATATCAAATATATGTAGTTAAAATTTAATTTTTATACCATAATTGAAGAAGCTTAAAATTATTGTTTACAAAAGTTAACTGCATTTTTATTTTTGTAGCAATTGCCGCTATCCCATTCTTGGGATAGAAGTTTTTTAGATATTTTAATAGTTAACTTATTCTTAATTACCTAAGAGTAAGCATTATGATAGTCATTGTAAGAAATGATTCAAGGAAATTATCTGCCTCAAAAGATGGATATCAAGATTAGCGCCTCTTGAAATCATAATCATTCTTGAAAAAGTCATACAACACATTAAGTTAGCTGTTTTTATCATTGGCTATTTCATCAGACCAATATCTTGACAGTTAGGGTTTTTTAGTTACTCTGCGAGCTGATCAGGAAAATTCACATGAATATAGAATTATTTTTTCAACGCACAGAAGCACTGCATAAGCGGTTAGCAGATTTATATCAAACGGCTACTGTCTTACCTTGGGTACCATCAGATATGCTACCCCAAGCCTTTGAAGAACTGCATAATACCTCCAGAACGGTACAGTTAGCAGTAGAGGAACTGTATCAACAAAACGAGGAACTCATACAAACACAAAATTTTTTAGAAACAGAACGCCAACGCTACCAAGATTTATTCGAGTTTGCACCAGATGCCTATATAGTTACAAATACAGAAGGCAGAATATACGAAGCCAACTCAATGGCGGCTAAGTTATTTAATGTTTCCAAAAATTTTTTAGTAGGTAAGCCACTGGTGAACTTCGTTCCTCTCGAAGAACGTCAGCAGATTCGTAGCGAACTCAACCGATTAGTGCAATCAGATAGAACTAAAGAGTTACTAGTACAGCACGGCGTAAATAAACCAACCATTATTGTGAGAAACTAAGAAAGTAGAGTCAAAACAGTTTAGGCGGAAAATAAGGGAACCGGGTGTGGCACG
>NZ_JACJPX010000006.1 GCF_014696315.1 Calothrix membranacea FACHB-236 | reverse complement strand
AGTTTCTGTTTGGAATACGTTCGATATACATGGCTACAATTATTCCATTTTAATCCTCTCTCAAAAATTAAATAAATCTAAAATTACATGGGTACAAGCATAGAAGCCGAAAAGCCTGTATTGCTCTCAACACAAGCTTTTGAAGCCTATTTAGTACATTTGCACAGGGGGAAGTTCAGGTTAAGACTTTACTAAAATCTATTTTGCATATCTAAAATATCTATAAATGTTGTGGGGTGGGCAGGAAAGCCCGCCCGGAATATATAAGTTAAATGTGGAACAGCTTATTAGCCAGGTAGTGAACTCTCAGATGATGCAGGTGAGGGAGTAGCTTCACCTCCTGCTGGAGTAGAAGTTGGTTCTTGTTTTAACTCGTCGAATTTAATTTCCCAGCCAAACAAGTCTTTAATGAATGAGTTAGCCCACTCAAATGTACGCTCTAAAGGCCATAAAATAATTTTCAAAATCGCAACTATGAGTTCATCAATTGTCGGGTTTTTCGTTTCTATCCAAGTCCGAAAATAAACACCACTTTTAAACCCAATACCCCATACCCAAACAATTAGGGCACATAGTAAAAGAAATAAAAAGGTAACTACAGTAATTATTTGCTTAAAAATCTTCCAGGTTTTTTCCCCGGCTTTTTGGTAAACCGATGAAGTATCTTCTTCAAAAAGAGTTTGGAATAATTGGGTGATTTCTTGAAAAGGATTGTACTGTATAGGTTGAGCAGCATCTCTTGTATACAAAACTGGAAGGCTACTCAATGGTGTTTGAATTTGTTGAATTTCTGTTTCTGGCATAAATTTAGTCAACCTCTTAGTTTAATAGCACTAAACTCAATGTACATTTCGATTGATTAGCAAAAATAGATATGCTTGGTTGGCAGCATCAGGAAAAACTAATGTTTGCGGCTAATTTAAAGAGAATTATGTCTAGTTTTGTAAACTCTGAAGCTGAAATTGTACTACGACGAGCTAAAGTTTGAGTGATTTTGCTTGTTATTTTGCAATCATGTCTAATTTATTATGGGATGACATTGTGAGAAAGAAAATTGATATATAAATTAAAAACTCAATCATGGCGCAGCCAAAAAACTTATTTCTCGCGTTGTGCGTCTCAAAATAATATGTCCTTGTTACAAACCCCCGATTTTGTTATGGGTGTTTTGAATTTTGAATTCGGAGCAAAGCGACGTGACGCAGTTGCTTAATGTTCAAACTCTAGAAAATGCACTTAATTACCTGAGCCAGGTAATTGAGTGGCGTATGGACTCCTACTTTAGCAGTAATGCGTCAGTAAAAGCACCAATGCCTAGTTTGCCAGATGAATGGCTGAGTGCTGAAACGCCCTTAACTAGCTTTATTCGCAAACATAAGTTAGATACTGCGGAGCAACTAACTTTACTGATGGCGATCGCACCGCATTTGCAACCCGATTTTTTTGATCGGCTGATTACAGCTAACTTACCTCAAGCTGGGGATTATCCTCAAATTGGTGGCTGGCGGGGTAAGGCGCATCGGGGTTTTTTACCTACGGGTGAAACAGTACTGTTCATGCTGGGAGGCGATCGCTTTGCTGAACGTCTGCATTTACAGCAAATGTTCAGCGAAGAGCATCCCTTTGCGCGCGATCGCGTCATCTATCTCGATTCACCTGCTGAGGGTGAACCGATGATGAGTGGTAAGCTGGTTATGCTTCAAGATTACGTCGAATTATTCACCCAAGGACGTTTTTCTCGTCCCCATTTCAGTATTAACTTTCCGGCTCAACGCATCACCACAGAAATGGAGTGGGAAGATTTAGTCCTAAATGCTCAAACCTTACAACAGATTCATGAGCTAGAAGCTTGGATTACTCATAGCCGAACCATTCTTTATGATTGGAACATGAAAAAGAAGCTCAAACTCGGCTACCGAGCGCTTTTTTATGGCCCCCCTGGTACAGGTAAAACCCTCACAGCCAGTCTTTTAGGAAAATACACAGGTAAAGATGTCTATAAAATAGACATTTCTATGGTGGTATCAAAATTTATCGGAGAAACCGAAAAGAACTTAGCAAACCTCTTCGCACGCGCTGAAAGTAAAGATTGGATTTTGTTTTTTGATGAAGCTGATGCGCTATTTGGTAAACGTACTAATGTCCGTGATGCCCATGACAAATATGCTAACCAAGAAGTAAGTTACCTACTACAACGGATAGAAAACTATGATGGGTTAGTTATATTGTCTTCCAATTTAAAAAGCAATATTGACGAAGCTTTTATCCGCCGCTTTCAATCGATTATTCAATTTCCTATGCCCAATGTCAAAGAGCGATCGCAACTTTGGCAAATGGCTTTCCCATCCCAAATTAAGTTAGCGGAATCTGTAGATTTACCAAAGCTTTCAGCCGCTTACGAATTAACTGGCTCTGATATCTTGAATATAGTGCAGCATTGCTGTCTACAGGCACTCCAGCGAGGCGATGCAGTCATTCATCATGAAGATATACTTGACGCTATCAAGCGGGAATTAAACAAAGCTGGAAAAATTATGTGAGTAGAGAAATTATAGCAATTTGAAAAAAGAATGCGACAGATTGTAGGGGCAAGGCAGTGCCTTGCCCTCGGGATTTCCTGTTGAAAAGATGCAATTTGCAACTAAGGCTAGGTTGATATCCATCCATGAGGTAGAAGCGAATACTAGCGAAATTCAGTATTGTGAGGCTAGTTGCTTATAGATGAGGAATAAACGCCCGTGGTTCCAATTAGAGATAATAATCCTACAGAAATCACGCCTTATGTTACCTTTGGGCTAATTGCTGCCAATGTCCTAGCTTTTCTTTATGAAGCTAGTCTTCCTCCCCAAGCATTAGATGGGTTTTTACACTTGGCTGCGGTAGTTCCAAAAGAACTGACCTTAAGTTTTGCTGGGATATCTGTACATCAACCTGTACCAGAGTGGGCTACTTTAATTACTTCACAATTTTTGCACGGTGGTTTATTACACCTAGCGGGTAATATGTTGTTCCTCTGGATTTTTGGAAATAATGTTGAAGATAAATTAGGTCATTTTAAATATCTGCTATTTTATTTATCTTGCGGAATTTTGGCATCATTAAGCCAGTGGTACTTTTCACAAAATTCTGGTATTCCTTCTTTAGGAGCCAGTGGTGCGATCGCAGGTGTTATGGGAGCATACATTCTTCGCTTTCCCACCGCCGAAATTCTCGGTGTCATACCTTTAGGGTTTTTCTTCCCCACTTTCCGAGTCCCAGCATACTTCTTTTTAGGGTTCTGGTTCATTCAACAAGCTTTTTACGGCGTTGCTAGCCTGGAAACACCCACCAACATCGGTATGGAAAACGGTGGTATAGCTTACTGGGCGCACGCTGGCGGTTTCCTATTTGGCGCAATTCTCGGCCCCATCTTAGGCTTATTTAGCGACAAACCCCGAACAGCCTATAGGAATTGGGGATGAGGGGATTGGGGACTGGGGATTGGGGACTGGGGATTGGGGATTGGGGGACAAATTCCTATTACCCATTACCAAATGACAAATGACAAACGACAAATGACCAAACCAGGTGTAAATACCTAAACTTCGCAACGAACCGTCACTCAAGCTATATTTCAGATAATAATAGTTAGGAAAAACACCTGTGTTTCCCCTTTACGACGAAAATCCGACGCGCATCACCCCATACTTAACTTATGGGCTGATTGGGATGAACGTTTTAGTTTTTCTTCATGAAGTGAGTTTATCTAATGCACAACTAGAGCAATTTTTTCAGCTATATGCAGTAGTACCACGAGAATTAACCACCAACTTTGCCGCAGAGTGGACAACTTTATTTACATCACAATTCTTACACGGTGGTTGGTGGCATTTAATCTCAAATATGGTGTTTCTTTGGATATTTGGTAACAATATTGAAGACCGTCTGGGTCATGTTAAATATCTAATTTTTTATTTGACTTGCGGTGCTTTAGCTGCTTTATGCCAATGGTTTATTGGCATGAATTCTGGGATTCCTTCTTTGGGTGCAAGTGGTGCCATTTCTGGAGTTTTAGGTGCGTATATTATCCGTTTCCCTCACGCTAGAGTTATGACTTTAGCCTTTTTAGGATTTTTCGTCACCACTATTAGAGTTCCCGCAATGATACTAATAGGGCTGTTCATTGTCCAGAATGTACTTTCTGGTTTTGTTAGCCTACAAACAGCAGCTAATATGAGTGTAGAAACAGGCGGAGTTGCTTACTGGGCACACATCGGAGGCTTTGTGTTTGGCATAATTCTCGCTCCCTTATTGGGATTATTTAAGCAAGAGTATTAGTTTGTTTGTTTACCATTTCTACTGCTGAAACACGATAGACTTTATCACCCTTCCACACTTGATCAGATTGTGGGAGGGTTAATTTTATACTTATATATAGGAATCCGATTTGATTTCTGAAAAAATCTCAGCTTTGGCGCTGATGCGTTACGCTATCGCTAACGCATCCTACGTGAACTTCATACTTCAATACTTCAATTATTATTAGCGCCTACTGATACTTCTGCTCCTGCTTCTTCTGGTGATGAAAAATTTGGTGATGGTTCAACTGGTGCAGACCAAACAACATTAATATCAGCACCATTAATAATACCTCCTAACAAACCTAATTCAGATTCAACTAATTGATCGATTGCTTCACCTAATAAGTTTTCTTGTGTATAGTTTGGTCGCGCTACAATTACCATCGCGTCACTGTAGGGTTGAATTAACAAAGCATCATTAGATAAACTTAGAGGATTAGTATCTAAAATTACTAAATCATAGCGCTCGCGTACATCTTCCATCAACCGACGCATTTCGCTAGATTCCAGAATAGCAGCAGACTGACGTAAAGGGCCAGGGCTAGGAATAATGTATAAATTTTCAATATCAGGAACTATGTGGATACATTCGCTCAAACTGCCGTAATAGCGCAGGGGTTCAATGTTAGCATCTGGGTCAGGAGTAACTTTAAGAGATGTGCAGCTAGAAGGCGATCGCAAATCTGTTTCAATAATTAAAGTTCTTTTACCAGCACGAGCCGAAGCTATACCTAAGTTATAAGCGCTTGTAGTCTTACCCTCAGTTCTACCAACGCTAGTAATTAAAAGTACTTTTAAGGTTTTACCGCCAAGACGACGGACATTACTGCGGAATTTTTCATAGAACTCTAAATAAGGAGAATCTGGGGACAGTAAGACAGGTATCAAGTCTTTATCTAAATCATCCACTGGCATTAATGGCAATTCTCCCAGCAGTGCAACTTCCCGTTGCTTGAGGCTTTCGCGAATATCTTCTCTGGTTTTGAAAACACCTTCCAGCGAACCCAACAAGAAGATCACACCACCACCAATTACCAATCCCATTAAACCACCAACAGCCAACGTCATTGGCATACTCTTTGGTTTAACAGCATCAGCAATGACGATGGGTTGTCTAGCAAGACTCAGACTGGTAACAGTTTCTGCTTCGGCGGTTTTAGCATCAGCTAGCTTCGCCTGCATTTTGTCATAGACAGCTTTTTTCAGTGCTACTTCTTGTTCCAAACGCGATCGCTCTAATTGTTTATTGGGAATGAGAGAATATACTTGCCGTAATCGCGCTTCTTCTTTGATTTGTTGCGCTAATTGTTGTTGCAGCGTTTCTCGTTGGGTTTGCAAAGACACCATCTGGTTTGCTAGTTCTTGGCGCGCTGGATCTAAATTACTCTGAGTGCGAATATTCAAAGCATCGCCAGCCAGCGGTGCTGCTGTACCTCCACCACCTACCACCTCAGCAGCGCGCTGTTTGAGTAATTCCTCCGCAGCTTCTTTCTGACGTTGCAACTGAATCATATTTGGGTGTTCAGGCCGCAAATCCTTACGGAGAAGCTCAATTTGTGACTCAACTTGATAAATTTGCGATCGCAAGCTAGCAATAATGGGATCAGCACTCAAAGCTGAGGAAACATAAGCTTGGTTAACATTTAATCCTAATTTTTCTTGTAAACTGCGAATTTGAGCATCAACTCCAGCAATCGTGAATTGTAGCTGACGTTGCTGATTTTGACTGGTAGTCACCGCAGTTAGTAAACTGCCATTCTCAGATGCTAATATTGCTGGTCGCTCTCTGCGATCGTATTGTTCTAGCTTTTTCTCCGCTAACTGTAGTTCAACCTTAGCCGCTGGTAAACGTTCATCAATTTTTTTAATAATAGATTTTAATCGCC
Source organism: Calothrix membranacea FACHB-236 (assembly GCF_014696315.1). Lineage (GTDB taxonomy): Bacteria > Cyanobacteriota > Cyanobacteriia > Cyanobacteriales > Nostocaceae > Aulosira > Aulosira membranacea. The sequence goes on along the minus strand of NZ_JACJPX010000006.1, from coordinate 173,486 downwards.
CTGTATTAATATCACCACTCAGCTTAACCATCGCCTGCATTAATACACTCAATACCTCTACAGCGCGCTTAGGATTACTATCTTTATATTTCAACTCTAGAATAGTAGATTCTAATTGCCCGCTTCTAGCATTTTTTTTCGGTAGAGTCAGCTCAATATTGTTACCAATAGTCTTTGGTTTAACATTAACTTTTGCGGCTACAGATTCTATAAGTTCATTAGATAGCAAAACTTGTGCATTTAATTCCTGCCCTTGTTGTTGAATCTCAGTACCAGTTGTCGAGAACGAAACTGGTGGACGATTGTAAGTCAGCGCAGAATTTGCTACATAGCTAACTGGTGGGTCTGGTTGTATAGCCACCACAGTTGACCCAGCTACAACTAAAGTAAAACTGGCTAATCCAATCCACTTATACTTTTCAAAAGCAATAAGATAACGTTTAACAATAGGTGGAGTCATAGCTACTTAGGCATTTGTCGTTTGGTCATTGGTCATTTGTCATTGGGTAATGGGTAATAATAATTTCCCCTTTCCCCTTTCCCCTTTTCCCCCCTTATCTCCAGTCCCCAACCCCCTCAACTACTTCAACCCGCCAGTAAAGAAGTCAAAGAAGCGAATAAAGCTTTGAACGTTAAAAAATGGTTGAGTAATTGTAGTCAAGGCGTTGGTAATTCTACCGATGAGGTTTCGACCAACCACAATAACATCATTATCTTGAAGCGGCACGTTTTGAGAGCCATCACCACCGAGAGCTTTTTTAGCATCTAGTTTTTGGGTAACTGCTTGACCTCTTTCTGGGTCGAAGCGTACTAAAGCAATATCCCGGAGGTTGGCAGTATCTAGGTTTATGCCTCCTAAAGCATCGACAAAGGTACTACCATTAGGCAACACTTGATTGGCAATGCCTCCCGCAGCATAGTTTAAAACCCTGACTCTGATTTGTGGTACCGCTAAAGTAGAACGAGCAATCAAATTACGGTCATAACCGTCATCGCTACCGATTTCTCGACGTGGCACAATGATCGCATCGCCATCTTGGAGGCGGGCATTAGGTAAAGAGCTACCATTTTGTAAAGCTGTATATAGGTCAATATTTTGGGAAATCACTGAACCATCAACCAACCGCCGCCTTACTTGCACTTGTCGCAAATCTGCATTCATTGTGGTGCCACCAGATGTCAGCAAAGCATCCGCAACCCGGGGTAAGGTGGATGAAATTGCATAAATTCCCGGCCGAAATACTTCACCGCTAATGGTAACTTGAACTGGTCGTGGTGCTGCCAATGAAACAACCACAACTGGGTCTACCAAAACACGGCTTAAACTCAAGCGAATTTTTTCTTGTGCTTCTTCCACACTTAAGCCTTGGAGGGATACTGTACCTACTTGCGGTACGACAATGTATCCTTCCGGATTAATTGCTGCTTGGAAACTTAAATCTGGACGTTGCCCTACTAATGATAAAACTACTACCGGATTAACTACGTAGCGGTCGAGCAATATACGGATTTTCTCTTGTGCTTCTGGTAAAGTTAAACCTTGAAGCGACACTGTATTAATCAAAGGGACAATGATATTGCCTTCTGGGTTAATTGTGGCTTGAAAGCTCAAATCTGGAAAGCGTTGCACCGCAACACTAATACTATCTTGTGGCCCTAGACGATAGGGGCCAGGCGGACGTTGAATGACAACGCTAATTCCATCTCCTGGGCCTAAAAGGTAGCGGTTGAGTTGGGGAGAAACTTCGTTATTAACATTCCCTGGTACAGTTTCAGTAGGTGATGGAAAAGGGAGAGTCGGAGCTGGCTCTGATGGTTGTCCTGGGGGTGTTACAGGTTGAGCAAACACCTCAACCGCTGTGGTAAAGAAAACGCCTACCTGGAGACTGAGCAAACACAAGGCGCTAAATACACGCATATTGATAAATAAAAACTATAAGCATTTTTTTATGAGCAAGCTAGACCCAAACTTGGGTCTATTTGAGTCGCTATTTTACTCTGCAAATACCTAAAATGTCTCGTCTGTCTCCGAGAAATTACTATATTCTTAAATGTAAAATTTTGGTGAATTATTGTATAAATTATCAAAATAAAACTAAGTGTATTTGGTTTTGAAAGAGCGATCGCATTACCGTTAATATTTCAGATTCAAATTTCTATCTCTGCACATATATAGGGACACAGCATTACTGTGTCCACATTTTTTTCCTAAAGCAAGCGCGTCATTAATGCAGCTTGTACAGTCTCACCAATAGACTCAGCTAAAGGCCAAATCTTTTCCACCTGACCTAAAGGTTCCATAGGAATAAGAATACTAACAGCAACCCAAGGAACTCGCTGCTTACGCCACTGTGCTAATTGATCCGCTAAAAACCAGTTTAAAGGTGATGGATTTCCGCCATCTGGGAGAGCATACCATTGCAACACCCCAAAAGTTGCTTGTGGTGTCGAAGCGCGAAAGAATCTAGCTTCTACTTTAGTTGCACTAGGCTGTTTCACAGTAAATTGCGCCGAACGATATTGCGCTACATCCCACTTTCCCCAACGCGACCTTCCCCAACCGTTAACTTCTGTCCACTCCACTTCCGGTTTATCCATCGGGCCATTTTGCGGTAACAACAGCAGTATGGCTTGAGTGTCGGAGTCTTGTTTTTTAATTAGTTGTAGTGACCATTTATGTTCGCCAACTTCTTGTTGTGTCTGCTCCACATTTTGCCAACCAGGAATAATTAACCCTGAGTTGCGTATCTGTTTCAATTCTTTGAGCTGAATCACAGGTGCTAGCTGTTGCCATTGCCATTTTCCTTTTACATATCCAGGAACACTGCCAATAGCGAATAATAGTAGTAATAATAAAAGCACTACTACTTGAGTCCACTGGCTGTCTTTAACAAGTTTTGATAAGGAAATCATTTATAAATTTTGCAAGACTTAAGCAAGATTTTACTGCGCTAAAGAATGTCATGAGTTCAGTAATATTGACAGTTATCCTGCCATCATGAATATTTGCATCAGTGATTTAATTCTCAGCTTGAACTTCGCTCTCTTCAACTGTAGAGAAATAGCTATTAATGCGATTTAATAAAGGCACTAATAAAAGCAGCATACAAGCAGAATAAAGGTCACCACCCCAACTGTCATGCAACCATGTAAAAGCTGCTTCTTGACCTGTGCCATGAAAAAATGTGAGTGCAGTATTCCGAATAATATTGGCAGTAATACTAATAACAACAGCAACCATGAAAAACCAACTAGTTGTCCGACGTGAAGATAAAGAATCTGTCCAATAAAGCAGCATTAAGCTGACATATATAGTTGTAAACAACATTTTCAGCCCTGCACAATAAGGGGCGACTTCCACAATTCTTCCGCCTACATAAAGATTTACCCCATCTACTGTTACTGCCATACCAAACTGATTCAAAATGAAACCAGCCGTCCCAGCAATAAAACTTTGTAGAGGTAAAGTGTAAGGAGTAATCAGGTAAGGTACTGCGGTGGGAGTGGCTAAAAATATTAATAATAAAGGGAATCCTTGTAATCGTAACCCAGGTATACCCTTAAACCATAAACATAATCCCGCTAAGATAGTGGGTAAGGAAAGATTAACCCATTCTGTTACACCACTTAAATAAAAAACTCCCCCGACTAAAAGTAAAATAGCACCTAGAGGATGGATATTATCTGGTAGTCTTTGCCATTGTTTTCTTCCTAACCAAACTAGGTAAGCTGCAAAGGGTAAACCAATCATCCCGTGGCTGAAATATTCATGCTCTGTACTAATATTCTTATGCAGCCAACCATCTAACCAGTGCAATAATATAGGCGCATAAAGTAGGATTAAAACGCCAAAAATTGCCAAACTGAGCAATTGTGCAGTATTTGTATTTTTTAGTTGTTGTGGAATTGCCATAATGTTAAGCACTGCAAAATTTATTAATAGTTAATGCTTTCGTAGTCAGCACTTGAGTGCTTAAATTGACAGGAATAAATTCCCAACTACGAAATGTACATTAACTGTTGTTGACCGCTAATAATTGAGCTAATTACTGCCACAACTTCTTTAATTTGGCTACTGCTTAAACCTGGATACATAGGTAAGGATAATATTTGCTTCGCCAGTTTTTCTGCTTGGGGGAAGTCACCCTCTTGATAGCCTAAATTAGTAAATGCTGGCTGGAGGTGACAGGGAATTGGGTAATGAATACCTGTTTGAATGCCATGTGCTGCTAGTTGTTCTTGAATTTGCTCGCGTGAGAGGGGGCAAGAATCATCTACTTTAATTACATAAAGATGATATACATGCCCTATATCGCTATCATTTTTTATCGGTAGAATGCCAGCAGATGCTAAGGGTAATAGTTCTTGATCGTACTGTTGAGCAATACTGTTGCGATCGCAATTCCAATTTTGCAAATGTGGTAGTTTGGTTAGCAATACTGCGGCTTGTAAGGTATCTAGGCGGCTATTTGTCCCACAATCTGTATGAAAATACTTTTTCGCAGCACCGTAATTCCGCAACCGCACCATTGTTTGCGCTATTTCCGGTTCTCTCGTCAATAGCATCCCACCATCCCCAAATGATCCCAAATTCTTGCTGGGGTAGAAACTATAAGCAGCCCCAATTCCCACTGAACCAGCACGATATCCTTCCCGTTCTGCTAGGTGTGCTTGGGCTGCATCTTCAAAAATTAGCAAGCCATAAGTATCAGCAAAGTCTAACAACTTTCGGGGTGATACCATCTGCCCATAAAGATGTACCGGAATAATTGCTTTAGTCCGAGGCGTAACTACCTTAGCAGCTGCTTCTAAGTCAATTAAAGCGGTGTGGGGATCGCAATCTACAAAAATTGGCTTGGCCCCAGCACGTATTACTCCAATCAAAGTAGCGACAAAAGTATTTACTGGTAACAAAACTTCATCACCGTTACCAATATTACAAGCTTGCAAGCCCAGAGCGATCGCATCGGTTCCCGATGCTACACCCACACCATATTTTGTCCCAGATGCAGCAGCAAATGCTGTCTCAAAATCTGCAAGTGCTTTTCCTAAAACAAAATCTCCTTGGGTTAATACAGCCTGAATTGCTTCTTCTAGTTGACGTTGAATCGGTTGATGTTGTAACTTAAGCTCTACAAAAGGAATTTTATTACTAGTTGAATTTATTGGCATATTACTTTAATTTCAATAATCAAGTTTTATTTAAGTGAATAATGAATGATTTCAGCCGCTAAGGCTCAGTTATTTGTGCTTTATTTGCTAAAAATTCATTATGAGTAAGATTTGCAATATTTTAATCATAAATATGGCTAAATCTGGCTGTAATGGTATTTTTTGTCCAAGCAGATATAATTTCTTTAATTTATATATTTTCTGCAAGCATCAACAGCTTTGACATAGTTGATATTCATCTGAGAAAATCAAGCAGAATTTTTGCACATTAATATCCACCCTTCCAGAGATTGCACTTGGAAAATCTAGACTAAAGCTATTGCAGGTAAAAAGAAATTCAGTTTAAACACTAGAAATTTACCTAATATATGTAAGAATGGTACAAATTTTATGTCCCATCCTTGCTTAGTGTTATATTACCCAGGTCGAAAGTCTAACTAACGCTGTCTAGCAGTAAAAGATAAAGCAAGATGATTGCACCAACTCTGAGGGGAATTTTCACTCTCGGTAATTACTAAGTAGGTGACGATTACTTTATAGGTTAATAGTCTTCAGGGAAAATTTTTGCTCTGAGATTGTTGATCGGAGGTTAAATTGGGGAATGCTTAAAAATAGCAAATAATAATCCACAAACAGTGGTTATATAAACTACAGTATCGAGCAATTATCAAGGTAGTAATGCTAATGGTAGAGCCGGAAAACAAATTATTAGCCCTAAAAGATGGTTGGGCTTCCCAGGAACCAAAAGAAAAACAACGCCTAGAAGCATTGTCCGAATTGGGTTTGCGGCAGTCAGAAACAATTCCTGTCTTTGAGGAAGCAACTCAAACTGCTGCTCATTTTCTGGAAGCACCTATTTCCATTTTGGGATTTGTAGATCAAGAACGTCATTGGTTCAAGTCAGCAGTCGGCTTATCTCGGCTAGGACTGATGAATCATTTGGCACAAAGCCGTCAACTATTACGCAGAGAATCTTTTTCCAGCCAAGTTGTTGATAGTTTTCAATTTTTAAAGATTAATGATACACATAAAATTACCGATCCAGTACTTGCTGGTAGCAAGTTGATCCAGGAATATGGCATCCGGGCTTACTTGGGAGTACCATTAATTGATGCTTCCGGTCATTGTCTGGGTGCATTAGAGGTAATGGATTTAGTACCGCGCAACTTTACACCACGAGATGTTGAGTTTTTACAAATCATCGCTCGTTGGAGCATGAGTGAGTTTGAGCGCAATCGACTTTTACAGAGTAAATCAGAAATCAGCGCTCCTAAAGCACCTCTGAGTTTGGCATTTAATAATGATAGTAACAGTGAGATTAAACTCAGTCCATCTGCTTTAGAAAAAGACTCTTTTTCGACAAAAGAACTCAAATTAGAACTTTTAGGACAGCTAACTCAGGAATTACGCACACCACTGACATCTGTACTGGGTATGGCTAGTGTTCTAGGGCGTGAGATTTACGGGCCGTTAACAACTAAGCAAAGAGAATATCTCGATATTATTCAACATAGTGGTCGATATTTACTGTCCCTAGTCAATGAAATTACTGAACTGGGAGCAATGAATGAAAACTCCAGTGATTTGAATCTAGCGCCTGTAGATATTGAAATGGTATGTCAACAAGCCATTAATACTCTAGAAGAAGCTGCTAACCGCCGCGAGCAAGATATTCGTCTATCTATAGAACCTGGACACAGCCGCATTTGTCCTTTAGATAAAGATAAAGTCAGACAAATGCTGTATCACCTAATTTTTAGCGTGATTCAAATGTCTGCTACTGGTAGTGTGGTGCGGATTCATGTTTCCTATAAAGAAAACATGTTGAACATTACGGTTTGGGTTTCCCATCCCTGGTTAGGAGATGGAATCACTGAAGTCGATCCCTATTTTCGTCTTAGCCCCTTAACTCTGCTGGAATTGACTGGTGAGTCATCACCCTACAATCTGCATCTAGACAATCATGAGCCAGCTGGAAACTTACCATTAATTATGGATGCCAAAAGCTTGAACGATCCTCACTCAGATGTCCTGACTATGAATTCAGGAGTGGATGTGGCTCAACGTCAAAATGGTTTGTCTCGCGAAAGCTTAGGCTTATTACTTAGCTGTCAGCTAGCAGAACTACATGGAGGACAAATTTCCATTCAAGGTTCACCAGAATCAGGATACCGCTATGTGCTTTCTTTGCCATTGCAAGCGGTGACATCTGCAGAGACAGTTAATGATATGTAAGTAAACGTCACAAACTGTTTATATCTGGAATTATGAAAAAGGGACTAGTACAGCACAGGGTAAACAAATAATGGCTTCCCAACAACTGCAACCCTTGTAGATAATGTGATTACGCATTCAACGTAGTAGTACTAGAGACTAAAATTTATAGTTCAGTAATATCGCACTTTTTCCAATCAGCAATTCCCAAAAAAATGTCATAAATCAGCATAAAAAAGGAATATTCCCTAAATCCTTACACCCTTTTCCCAAACTCATCATAGGAACAAGCAAAAACCAAATAGAAAATCTTTATTCCCCAGCCCCTATTTTTAATCTAAACCCGTGCGGGCGATCGCATAGCTCCTCCATTAAGAAGCTGGTATCTAAAATATAGGGAATGAACATAAATTTTCTTTTACTCAACAATCAGCATTATATTTCCTCAATGACTAAATAGCTGTGAAAACTAGCACGCAAGCCAATTTGTCAAATTATGGTCAATAGTCCCTGGTTAGAAGTCATCAATACTGAATAATGATGATGGACTGTTAATCAAATTCCACCATTGACAATTTGCTTGATTACCATTTTATTTCTACCCGCATTATGATTAAGTCCAAGTCCTACGCGGGCGTGCTAATTGATCACAGCGTTTTTTATGAATTTAGTCTGGCAACAATTCACTCTATCGTCTTTAACGGTCAAAGAATATTTTGCTACTAGCTACCTATACAGATCTATAGTAGGTCTGTTATCTTCGTGGCGGCAAAGTAGTATATTGCTACAGTGGGGAGACACAATCGCCGCTGCCTTACTGAGCGTTATATATTGTCTGGCTCCCTTTGTTTCAACTACCTTACTTGGGTTGTTGTTGGCAGCTTGTGGAGTATTTTGGTTATTGCTAACTTTATCTGATGAAGCAACACCAACAAATTCCTCATCATTTACCCCCATTCACCTACTGGTATTACTTTACTGGGCAATTGCGGTAATAGCCACAGCTTTCTCACCAGTCAAAAAAGCGGCATTGAACGATTTGGTTACTTTAACCCTATATTTGCTGCTATTTGCCCTTTGTGCAAGGGTATTGAGGTCATCACGTCTACGCTCTTGGTTAATCGCTCTCTATATACACGTGTCGCTAATTGTGAGTGTATATGGAATGCAGCAATGGTTTTTTGGCGCACCTGCATTAGCAACTTGGACAGATCCAGAATCACCTTTGTCCAAAACTACCAGAGTCTACAGTTATTTAGGCAATCCCAATTTATTGGCTGGGTATCTTTTGCCCGCAGTAGTTTTTAGCTTGGTAGCAATTTTTGCATGGCAAGGCTGGTGTAAGAAAGCACTAGCATTGACAGCGTTAATTGTTAACGGTTCCTGTTTAGTACTGACTTTTAGTCGTGGTGGTTGGATTGGTTTAGTAGCCGCAGTATTAGCAACGACGGCATTGCTAATCTATTGGTGGAGTTGGCAAATGCCCGCTTTCTGGCGAACTTGGTCATTGCCGATTCTTCTTGGCGGTTTATTAGGAATATTACTGTTAGCAGTAATATTCATTGAGCCATTACGCTTACGGATTTTCAGTATTTTTGCTGACCGTCAAGATAGCAGTAACAACTTCCGTCGTAATGTTTGGGATGCTGTCTTTAAGATGATTGGCGATCGCCCAATTTTAGGTATTGGCCCGGGCCATAATGCTTTTAATAAAATTTACCCCCTTTACCAACAGCCTCGTTATAGCGCTTTAAGTGCTTATTCCATTTTGTTAGAAATTGCTGTAGAAACAGGCTTTGTTGGTTTAGGCTGTTTTATGTGGCTCCTGATTGTGACTTTCAATACAGGCTACTTACAAATCAAACGCTGGCGACAAATAGGAAGTGTTGAAGGATTTTGGTTAATTGGAGCGATCGCCTCAATGGTAGGTATGCTAGCTCATGGTACTTTTGATACCGTTTGGTTCCGTCCCGAGGTGAATAGCATTTGGTGGCTATTGGTAGCTTTGGTTGCTAGCTACTGGACACCTTTAGCTAAAAATAGGACTTCTGAGTTTAATTCGACTAACCCCGAACCTTCAGCCAGCTGAACATACCCAATTGTCAGCCAAACTACTAGTAGTCAAGTTCGGTTAAGCATTTTTCATATCGCTTGTAATTTAGGAAAAGGGGTGAATCTTTTAATTCACCCTTTATTTTTTTCCCTTAACCGAACCATATTTCAACCCCAAAAATCAATTGTTTACTCTCTATAGGTACTAGCACCTGGAGTACTAGGATCGCGATAACGGGTTGGTTCGTCATCACGTTTTTTACCTGTCAAACCAGCTAAACCTAACAGGCCAAGTAAGCCTAACCAACCCCAATCAAAATCATTGCGTTCGTAAGTTGTTGTAGTTGGGGCTGTAGTGGTAGTTCCGGTGCTAGTTCCAGGGTCGCTAGTTTGGGCTTTTACTGGTGAAGTTAAGGTCAAAATGCCCATACTTAATGTGAGAACACCAGTACCAATTACTTTATTTAAATTCCGCGTCATGTTGTAAAGTTCCTCATCCCTTCCAAAGTTACTCACCACTGTATCGAGTCTCAGCATCAAGAAAATCAATCTGCGGCGATAAACTCAGCTGTTTTAGAACTCACACTCGGGATATACAATAGCCGGGAAAAGGGAACAGATTTAAAATCTTCCCTTAAATATTGCGAAAAGCTCAACTAAATTTACTTATGAAAAAATAAAAATATTTTTTAAGCTAACACAAAGTACGTTAGCATAGCGTTTTGCACAGAGAAGAAATGCGACCTTGTACAAATCAACGTCAGTAAAGCGCCTCCATTGCTAAAGCTCAAAATAGGAAACCCGCGCACAGAGATAGCTTCCTCATTTTAATTATGAAAATTTCCCTGTTCCCTCTCAATCCTGCTAATAATTTTTGATTGCGCGTTGAATGTCGCGTTGGTCTTGTCGCCGTTTGAGGTCGTCGCGCTTATCGTGCAGCTTTTTACCTTTGCCAAGAGCTATACTGACTTTTACCCAGCCACGTTTGAAGTACATTTTTAAGGGAACTAAAGTTAAACCTTGCTGTTCAACTTTGCCAATTAGCTTGCGGAGTTCTTGACGATGTAGTAATAGTTTGCGTGTACGGCGTGGTTCATGATTAAAATATTGTCCACTAGCAACGTAAGGAGAAATATGCACATTAATTAACCATGCTTCGCCATTGCGAATTAAAGCATAGCCATCTTGGAGATTAACCTTACCTGCACGAATGGACTTCACCTCGGTTCCCGTCAGCTGAATTCCAGCTTCGTAGGTTTCTAGGATTTCATACAAATAACGGGCTTGACGATTGTCGCTAATTACTTTGTAACCTTCGCTCTTGTCGCTCATTGAAAATTATACGGTAGTAAAATTTATCTAAATAATCGTTTGAACTAGCTGAGAAATTTATCAGGGCTATATTAAACCACTATATCTGGTGACTATGGATATCAGACTCATCCTATTAATTTAGCTTTTTTCTGTTCTCAAGCTAGCCCTTGGGAGGAAAAAACCACAACTAAAGATAAAAACCACTCTTCCCAGTCAACAGTCAACCCTATTTTAAAGCTAGAATTTTCTGCTAACTTTTACCTCAACCAGACTGTTGATTTAGTAGATTGTAATTTACAGTAAGGTAAAAGATTACTCTAACGTATTGGTTATTTGTGATGAAGTACAAAATTTTCTACAGTTTTCCATTAATAAAATTTCAGGGCGCGTTACATTTCTTTAACAATTTCTAAAGATTTAAGTTTTTCTTAATAAATCAGTCCTGAGGCAGTAATTAATTGTTAAACCTGTCATAGTATGAAACATAAGAACACACTATTATCGCCTGTGTTCACTAATAGTGCTCATAAAAGTCAATTGCCAAGTCAAACCAATGCTAGGGGTGTACTGTCCATGCCCTTGATGATCCTTGTAGTGGATGATGATCTGGGCACTCGTCTGTCTATTAGTGATTATCTTGAACTCTCTGGCTATTCAGTAATCACCGCTAATGACGGTCAAGAGGCTTTATTGATGGTGGAGGAGTATCATCCCGATCTAATTGTCACCGATATTGTTATGCCACGAATGAATGGCTATGAGTTGGTGCGCCGAGTACGTCAACAACCAAAGTTCCGTTTATTACCTGTAATTTTATTAACAGCGCGGACAAAGACTCAAGAAAGGATTCTGGGCTATCAGTCGGGGTGTGATTTGTACTTACCCAAACCTTTTGAGCTGGAAGAGTTAGCTGCTGCTATTCGCAACTTGTTAGAGCGATCGCAAATTATTCAATCTGAGTACCGTTTTTCTGAACAAGAAAATTTCGGTAATTCTCAGTCAACAAAACCGATGACAGCCCAACCATCTCAAATGACTCAAGTTCAGAAATCCCCAATGCTCTCAGATCTAACACCTAGAGAACAAGAAGTGTTAGAACTTTTAACTCATGGGCTTTCAAATGCCGAAATGGGTCATCAATTACATCTGAGTGCGCGGACTGTAGAAAAGTACGTGAGTAGTTTATTGAGGAAAACAGCAACTAGTAACCGTGCCGAACTGGTAAGGTTTGCGATGAAGCATGGTCTAGTAGAATAAAAGATTGTGTAGATTACTGAGAAAGTGCTGAGTCAGATAGACCAATATTACGCTCCGTAAAGAAATATCCCAGGTCTCTGACTTCAGTCATCAGTATTAAGCTAATTTTTAGCTAGTAAGCAGGAAAAAATTGCCTTAAATCAATCTCCGATTTTGTAGGCATATCTAAGCGCGTGCTTGCTGACTTAAAACATATTTGAGCAGACCTTCACAAGCATCAACCAGTAAATCAATTACTTGCTCGAATCCATCACTACCACCGTAATAAGGGTCAGGGACTTCTTTTAGGGTATAGCGAGAACAAAACTCACACATTAAATGGACGCGATCGCGGTCTTGCTGTGTTGCCGCCAAAGCCAAGATATTGTCGTAGTTTTCTTGATCCATCGCCAAAATTAAGTCAAAATCTTGAAAGTCAGATTTACGAAACTGGCGAGCATGACCGCGCAGTTTAATCCCTAATTTTTTCGCAGCCGCAGCACTCATGCGACGGTCAGGTGGGCTACCAATGTGATAGCTAGAGGTTCCAGCAGAATCGCAAATTATCTCATCGTTCAAGTCTGCCTGTTCGATGAGATGATTCATAATATTTTCTGCCGATGGTGAGCGACAGATATTACCCAGGCAGACAAACAGTAGCTTGTAGGGCATAAATATCTTTTGTCCTTTGTCCTTAGTCATTTGTCATTTGTCCACAACTATTATGATTTAGGACTAATGACTAATGACTAATGACTAGTGACTAAAATCCAGGTAGTTCCAGTCCACTGGTTAAATCTTCCATGCGTTCCCGCATTGTAGCTGTGGACTTGTTGTAGGCATCTTTCATGGCTACTGTCACCAAATCGGACAGTACTTCTGCACCTTCTCCCAAAGCTTCTGGAGAAATTTCCACTCGCTTGGGTTCTTGGTTGCCGCTGACAATTACCTTGATTAGACCACCGCCAGACTCTCCTTGAATCTCCATTTGCTCCAATTCTTCTTGGAGCCGCTTTGCGCCTTCTTGAACTTGCTGCGCTTTTTTGAAAGCTTCGGCCAGTTCTTTCATTTTTCCCAAGCCAAAGCCAAAACCCTGTCCTTTTCCTGTCATAATAAATAGTCCGCGTGTGCGTTCAATAACAAATCAAATTCAATTATAGATGCGGTAGGCAAATTGCCTCTTTTTTTACTCATAATTAATGCTACGGACTAGGATGAGGGGCTAGAGATTAAGGAGCTAGGGGCTAGCAATTCAAGATGATCTTGTCCACACAACTAGGAAAAAGCGTTGACTTCCGCATAGCGCTACTAGCCTCTAGTCTGGATTTCTCCCGATCAACAAGCCGCCTGAAACTCGCCGAGCATTTTGACTTCTGGCTCTAACCAAATTGACCACTGGTCTTGTACTTTGTGCTGAATATGACGGATCAGGGAGAAGATATCGCTAGCTTTTGCCCCACCACGGTTGACGATAAAATTAGCATGGAGTAATGCAACTTGTGCTCCTCCAATTTGGAAGCCTTTTAACCCTGTTTGTTCTATTAACCAGCCTGCTGAGTAAGGTTTGGGATTGCGGAAAACGCTCCCACAACTAGGATAGTTGTAGGGTTGGGTGCTAAGTCGGTGCTGTTTATGTTCCTTGGTAATGGCAATAACTTTTGTGGGGTCGGCACCAGGGCGTAGTTGGAAGGTAGCTTGAGTGACTATGCGATTGCTACCTTGCAATAATGAAGTGCGGTAGCTGTAACCTAACTCCTCTGGAGTCAGAGTTTCTAGGGTGCCATCGGGTGACAATACCTGAGCGCTGATTAACATATCTGCGGTACAGCTATTGTGTGCCCCAGCATTCATGACTACAGCGCCTCCAACGGTTCCAGGGATGCCCACTGCCCACTCTAGACCTTCCCAGCCTAAATCTGCGGCTTGCCATGCCAAGCTGGGAATTGATTCCCCGGCGGCAACGGTTAATTGCCCTGTTGCTGGGTCAAAGTGACTATATCTTAAATGACGAGTAGCAATCACTAAGCCTGGTAAACCGCGATCGCTTACTAATAAATTAGAACCTGCACCCAGTATCGTCACTGGAATCTCATGTTCTTTTGCATACTTCATGCTTGCTTGCAGTGCTTCTAAGTTGCGGGGGGCAACATACCATTCAGCAGCCCCACCCACCCTATAGGAAGTAAACGCTGACAAGGAAGCTTGGGATTTGATTGCACAATCAGTATCAGGCAAGCAAATTACCTGATTTTTGACGGAATTAGCTGTTTCCTGTTTCTCTGAAGTTAAAGTAGAAACTGTGCAGACGCTGCCAGCTGCCTGGGAGATTGTCATCTTTCGGTCGATTAAGTGAAATTTTTACATTTTTCCGCCGTAGCAGTACGGCTGTACTATGAAATTTTGAGAAAAGATTGCAGGGTAACAAGACAGTTGTTTCCCAAATCAAACCTAGCCAGTGTCAACAATTAAGATGTGGCTGTTGCTGGTTCGCGCAGTGTAGCAATGACATCAGGAATTGCCTGATTCAAGTTTCCAGCACCGAGAAACAGCGCTAAATCCCCTGGTCGCAAGCCTTTAAGTAGGTATTCACATACTAAACTCAAGGTTGGTTGATATACAACCTGTGGATGCTGCTTTGCAATTGCTGCTGCCAAGATTTCACCGCTGATCTGCCCTAAATTGGGTTCTCCAGCACTGTAAATATCAGTTAGCACTACCAAATCAGCATGAGTAAAGGATTCTGCAAATTCTTCTAAAAATGTCAGTGTGCGGCTATAGCGATGGGGTTGGAAAATTGCCACAACTCTTTGTCCTGGTCTGGCTTGCAAGCGGGCCGCAGCTAGAGTAGCACGAATTTCGCTGGGGTGATGAGCGTAGTCATCAATAAAGGTGATACCATCAACTTCACCTCGAAACTCAAAGCGCCGTCTTGCACCTTCAAAGGTGGCAATACCTTTGGCGATTTCCCCAAATTCTAGTCCTAAAAATCGACCGACAGCTACAGATGCTAGAGCGTTGCTGAGGTTGTGCCGACCGAGCAGTCGCAAATTCAACATTCCTAAAGCTTTGCCGCGTTCCCAAACTAAGGCAGTAGTGCCATCAGCACGATAGTCAATATTAGTGACAGTATAGTCAGCGTTGGTATCAGTGTGTAGGCTGTAGGTGATCGTTGGTTTTAGGCGATCGCGTACTGTTGCACAATCAATGCTACCTACTAAAGTTTGGCAGCCTTGAGCAAACTTTTGAAAAATATCAACTACTTCCTCTAATGTTTCATAATGATCAGGATGATCCAGTTCAATATTAGTAATCACGCCAATTGCTGGAGCGTGTTTTACTAAAGAACCATCTGATTCATCTGCTTCTGCTACTAAATACTGGCTTTCTCCCAATCTGGCATTGCCTTCCCAAGCATTGACTTCGCCACCCACTAAAATAGTTGGATCTAAACCAGCTTGCAGCAGCATATAGCCGATCATACTACTAGTTGTAGTTTTACCGTGGGTGCCGGCTACAGCAATGCTGTGGTAATCGGCTATTAAAGCAGCTAGTACATCTGAACGATGTAAAATTGGGCATCCCAATTCTAAGGCTGCTTTGTATTCTAAATTAGTAGTGTTAATTGCGGTTGAACAAATTACTTGCGGCAGTATTGTGTTGGTATTGCCATGTGATTCTAAGCGTGAGTTTAATCCTACTCCTGACGATACTAGAGGTCGAAAGAATTCGAGATTACTTGCTTCTTGTCTACTAAAAATATGTGTGCCGATAGATTCTAATTTTCGCGTTATATGATTTGGGCGTAAATCTGAACCTGATACAGGTAATTGACGTTTAGCGAGAACGTATGCCAAAGCAGACATTCCTATACCGCCGATCCCAATGAAATGAAATGGTCTACCGCTAAAATCTACAGAATTATTACTCATTGATTACTCCTCTTACACCACACCACACCATAATCACAAATGACACGCGTATCATAACAGGAATTTGATTTTTACTGTAACTACTCCTGTATGTATTTAATTTTTGAGTTTTCGTAAATTTTTCCCCTCTGCTTTTTTTGTTGAGAATGATTTTACCTTCGTTAGAGGTTTTTGTAATTTCTGAAGTTTATCTTATGATTATTCGGAAAATTTCCGCCACATCGGGAAAGAAATTCTTGTAATGAGAAATACATATTTTTCTTGTCCTTACTAGAGTTGGCTACAATAGTACATTTCTGGTTAAGCTGCTTTTAAATGACATAAACCTTAGGCTTGAGTTGACTACAATAGTACATTGATAATGAAACTTTTCTGAAATTGAATAGAATTACGAACTTAAGTGGATGCAGCAACTAGCAATTTTTGGTGGCACATTTGATCCTGTTCATTGGGGACACTTGCTCATAGCCGAAACAGCTTTGCATCAAGTACCTGTAGAACAGATAATTTGGGTACCATCACTAAATCCTCCTCATAAACAAGCGGTTGCGTTTAAGCATCGCTTAGAAATGCTGAAGTTAGCTACAAAAGACAACCCAGCTTTTACAGTTTCACTAATTGAAGTAAATACCCCTGAAACATCCTACGCTATCAACACCTTGATCAATTTAGCTGCTGACTACCCTAATACTCACTGGTACTGGATTGTGGGTTTAGATACTTTCCAAACCTTACCTCGTTGGCACCGTAGACATGAACTCACACAAATGTGTGATTGGTTGATTGCACCCAGACTCCTTGGTGGTGAGAATATAGCTCAAAGTGAGTTAATCTGCAAGCAAGTCGAGCACGAACTAAGAAATCAGTCAATCAGCATTCACTGGCAACTACTGCATATACCTTTAGTTGGAGTTTCGTCAAGTCTAATTCGCCAATTAATTCGCGAACGCCAAGCTATTAGATATTTAGTTACAGAGCCAGTCCGGTTGTACATTGCCACTCACAACCTTTACTCAAAATAAATCTGAATAAATTATGTGTTTTTTTTCTGGATCTAACACTTTGTGGTTATTAATGCTCCCCCCCTTTGCGATATGATTGGGGTCAACGATATAAACTTATAGGCATAAATACAGAGGGCAAGACACTGTGATTAGAGTCGCAATCAACGGTTTCGGGCGAATTGGGCGGAACTTTGCACGCTGCTGGGTGGGTAGACAGAATAGCAACATCGACCTTGTCGCTATCAATGACACATCAGACCCGAGAACTAACGCTCACCTGCTGAAGTATGACTCGATGTTAGGAAAGTTAAAGGATGTTGACATTTCAGCTGATGATAACTCTATCACCGTTAACGGTAAAACTATTAAATGTGTATCCGATCGCAATCCAGAAAACTTGCCCTGGAGAGATTGGGGAATTGACCTAATTATCGAAGCAACAGGTGTTTTTACCAGCAAAGAAGGAGCACTCAAGCACGTCAATGCTGGAGCCAAAAAAGTTTTGATCACTGCTCCTGGAAAAAATGAAGATGGTACTTTTGTGGTTGGTGTGAATCATCACGATTATGACCACAACAAACACCACATCATCAGTAATGCTAGCTGTACCACAAATTGCTTGGCCCCGATCGCCAAAGTTTTGAATGAAAAATTTGGCATCATCAAAGGTACGATGACTACTACTCACAGCTACACAGGTGACCAGCGCTTGCTAGACGCTTCTCACCGCGATGTCCGCCGTGCTAGGGCAGCCGCCATCAACATTGTACCGACCTCTACTGGTGCAGCAAAGGCAGTAGCTTTAGTTCTCCCAGACCTGAAAGGCAAGCTCAATGGCGTTGCCTTACGTGTACCTACCCCAAACGTCTCAATGGTAGATTTCGTAGTTCAGGTTGAGAAGCGTACTATTACTGAAGAAGTTAATCAAGCCCTTAAAGATGCTTCCGAAGGGCCACTCAAAGGGATTTTGGATTACAGCGAATTACAGCTAGTATCATCTGATTACCAAGGTACTGATGCGTCTTCAATTATTGATGCAAGCTTGACTATGGTTATGGGTAATGACCTAGTAAAAGTCATGGCTTGGTACGATAACGAGTGGGGTTACAGCCAACGAGTTCTGGATTTGGCAGAACTAGTAGCTGTAAAATGGCAGTAATTTGTCATTGGTTATGTGTCATTAGTCATTGGTAATTAAACAAATGACAACTGACAAAATGATAACTGACTAAAAATGTTGAAATCCCTGACTAAAATTTAAAGTTTGGTCAGGGATTTCTGTATTTTCATGGTGTAATAGTACTTTTGTTCCTGATGTAATTTTGCCAATAATTGCTGCATCTTGGCCTATTTGTGCGACTAAGGTTGAAGCCGCATCTTCTGGTAAACACAGCACTAATTCAAAATCTTCACCGCCGTATAAGGCGTAATTTATAGCTTGTTCTGGGGTGAGCCAGTGAGTAAATGCTGGTGGTAAAGGAATTTGCTTGGCTTCGAGAATAGCACCAACATTACTAGCACGGCAGATTTGTAAAACTGCATCAGCCAAACCATCGCTGCTATCCATCCCAGCAACAGCAATTTTAGATTTTAGATTGGGGATTTTGGATTGGGAATTGAAGATATTCCAGAGTATGGGTAAGACATCTAATCGTGGCTGGGGACGCTGGTGTGCGGTGATTAAAGCCGCCTTATCTGTATCTTTAAGGTTTTGTCTTATTTCGGGATGTAAAAGCAGCTCTAAGCCTGCACGGGAGGCTCCATGTATACCTGTGATGGCGATCGCATCTCCTACTTGTGCAGCAGAGCGACGGATAATTTGATGGGGGTACACTTGACCAAAAGCGGTAATTGACAGAGTCGTCACAGGCGATCGCACAATATCACCACCCACAATTGGCGTATTGTACTTTTGCAGGCATTCTGTCATTCCTTGGTACAAGCGCTCAACCCAACTGACGCTGATATTGCCTGGAAGCGCCAATCCTACAGTGATCCCCAGAGGTGTGGCACCCATCGCTGCTAAATCTGATAAATTAGCCGCCGCCGCCCGCCAGCCGGCATCTTCTGGTGAGGTAGTGGCATGACTAAAATGCACATTATCAACTAAGACATCTGTTGTCACTACCAAAGATTGTTCTGGTGTAGTGACAAGCACGGCTGCATCATCGCCAATAATTTCTTGAGGGCAAAAGCGCTGCAATATGGCTAACAGACCTTGTTCGCCAATATCTTTTACTTGCAAGGAAGATGACTCATTGTTCACAGTGGGGCTTGGGGACAAACAATTCAAAATTCGTCTTGTAAAGTTTGACGGCAGTTGCTACAAGTCGGGGAACCCGCCCAACGCACTGCCTCCTCAACGGGGGGAACCCCCGCACGCAACTTTCCGCAAAATTCAAAATAGAGACATCTATTTGACTTTTGACCTTTAACAAGTATGAAAGCTGAAGGCTGAAATAGTATTACTTCAGACTTCATCCTTCAGACTTCATCCTTGATTCATGCTGCTTCTGGCTGAACTAAATTTTCTATTCCTTGAACGACAGTAGCAGACTCAATTTTGTCACCCGCTTTGAGTGTGTCCAAAATTTCTTTACCCTCAGTCAAATAGCCAAAAACGGCGTAACGACCATCTAAGAGATTACGTCCGGCTGGGGTGAGTTCTGGTTCAAACAAGAAGAAGAAAAATTGTGAGGAAGCACCATTTACCTGAGTTTCCGGACGAGCCATGACTACTGCACCAAAGGAAGAAAATGGTAGAACAGGCATATCGAGGTAACGTCCAGCATCTTCCAAAGTGATGCCGTATGTGGGAGCTTTATCGCCTTGTACCAATATTTCTAAAGGAATAGCACGGTATTTTCCCGTTTTGGTATCAATAAAACCTACATCTTTTCCTGGTGGATCACCAGTTTGCAAAAAGTAAGATTCTTCGGAACGGGTAAATTCTAAACCATTATAAAAACCACGTTGTACCAAATCCACAAAGTTACCAGCAGTTACAGGGGCGCTATAACCATCTACCACAACGGTAAGGTTTCCTTTGTTGGTTTTGATATCTACAGTAGCTCTACCTTTGAGTTGAGGTAGGTTACTGTACTCCTGAGGTACTTCAAAAGGAAATTCCTTCACCATTGACTCTTCTAGAAGATTCACGATGTTCAGGAGTTTATTGCGTTCAGCTTGGATTTTTTCTTTATCCTTGACTTTGACTAATTCCTGTAAATTATTCACGCCTGATTGTAATTCCTTAATCCAAGCTTCGGCTTGGGGTTGGCGTTCTTCGGGAACGCTTGCTAGGATTTTGGAGGATTGATCGAGAGACCGTGATGCTTTGCTTAAGTCTTTAGAGATAGCACTCCACCGCCGATTTGCCCGCAGTTGGTTGGAAATATCTTCTAAACTGGCTTGCAGTTGCCGCACAGGTTCATTATCTATCGGGAGTGCATACCGCAACAGAGATCTGCCGTCAGTGATTGCATTCCCAGCTGGTAGGGCGGCGCTACTGGAGGGAGTCCACGCAGCTGTACTTATGCCTAAAAATATTGTTACCAGCAGTATTGCCATGAGGCTGTTCTTCAGCCAGGATTTTAATAAGTTAAACATGGTATGGCTTAAATGCAGCATCAAATTGTTGACTGGACATAACCCATAAATTATCTTCCCACAGTATTAGGGACTACGGATTAGGAATTCGGGGCTATGAACTAGGGATTCAGGGCTAGGGATGAGATTTAAAAACCTCTTACCCATTACCCATTACCGATTACCCATTACTCAATGCCCACTGACATAACCAATGACGACCCTAGAGGGGTACAATAAATGCCGATTGTCTTCCAAAATTTGAAAGCTTCATGATCTCCAGTAACGACTTTCGACCCGGTGTCTCAATTGTTTTAGATGGGTCTGTATGGCGAGTAATTGATTTCCTTCACGTTAAGCCAGGTAAAGGCTCAGCCTTTGTACGGACAACGCTGAAAAATGTCCAGAGTGGCAAGGTTCTAGAAAGAACTTTCCGCGCGGGGGAAACAGTACCGCAAGCAACTCTAGAAAAAATCACAATGCAACATACCTATAAAGAAGGTGATGAATTCGTCTTTATGGATATGGAAAGCTACGAAGAAGGCAGATTAAGCGCTGCTCAAATTGGCGATCGCGTAAAATACCTCAAAGAAGGTATGGAGGTTAACGTCATTCGTTGGGGTGAGCAAGTCCTAGAAGTAGAATTGCCTAATTCTGTGGTTTTAGAAATTGTGCAAACAGATCCAGGTGTTAAAGGAGACACAGCCACAGGTGGTACAAAACCAGCAATTCTAGAAACTGGTGCAACTATCATGGTTCCCTTGTTTATTGCTCAAGGTGAACGCATCAAGATTGATACCCGTGACGATAAATATTTAGGCAGGGAATAATTATCATCTCCTTGGAGAGAAATCCCGATTTCAATCCCTTTTTAGGGATTAAATCCCTGCCACACTTAACATTATTCTTTACGTACAGGTCGAGGTAATAAAAACTGTGCCATTGGACTTTAATGAAATTCGCCAACTGCTAGCAACTATTGCACAAACAGATATTGCCGAAGTTACGCTGAAAAGCGAAGACTTTGAGCTTACAGTGCGTAAAGCTGTAAGTTTTAGCAATCAAATGGTGTCAGTCAGCCAAGCAGCATCAGGCGGTGTGGTTGGTTTGGGATTAACATCGGTTTCTGCTGCACCCCAGACAGTATCGACAGTGGAGACGGTAACAAATCGCGTCTTGGATAATAATGCCACTGGTTCTGGTGTGCAGTTGTCTGGCAATTCTCCCTCAGCAATTGATAAAAGATTAGTAGAAGTTCCTTCGCCAATGGTAGGAACATTTTACCGTGCGCCTGCACCAGGTGAGTCCCCATTTGTGGAAGTGGGCGATCGCGTCCGCAGTGGTCAAACAGTCTGCATCATCGAAGCCATGAAGCTGATGAACGAAATTGAGGCTGAAGTATCCGGTCAGGTCATGGAAATTTTGGTGCAAAATGGCGAACCTGTAGAATATGGCCAACCTTTGATGAGAATTAACCCTGATTAAGTATTAATCTATATTATGACGCAAGTCATTTTTCTCTCATTTTCAGTCCTTGCGGGTTAATCCTGATGAAACAAGTGTTGCCTGTACCACCAGAAGTAATGCAACAAGTAGCAGAATACTTCAGTCTGTTAAGTGAACCGATGCGCCTTCGGCTGTTGCACTTATTACGGGATGAAGAAAAATGCGTGCAAGAGTTGGTAGAGGCAACACAGACTTCGCAGGCCAACGTCTCAAAACACCTGAAGGTAATGTGGCAAGCAGGTATTCTTAGCCGCCGCAGTGAAGGAACTTGCGCCTACTACCGGGTGGAAGATGAAATGATTTTTGAATTATGTAATCGGGTTTGCGATCGCCTAGCTACTAGGTTAGAACAGCAAGCCCATAATTTTCGTTTATTGAATGGTAAGCGTTAAATTAGTAGTTTGTCATTTGTCATTTGTCCTCTCTTACAAAGTTCTGTTCGTCGGAGACGTTGGCGAAGCCATCGCCGGAAACCGGCGCTCCGACTTTGCGCTTTGTTAGTTGTCCAATGACCAATGACTAATGACAACTGACATTAAAGTGGATAATTATTTTTAAATTGGTCACGTGTGAGTGGCTGTTGTAACTCTACGCCTTCGCCACCTAGAACATCCAACTCCTTGCCATTGACTTCAATGTAAACCTTGGCGTTGGGATTTGCTGTGGTTGCAGTGTAGACAACTTGTCCTACACGGCCCATCATCGAGCTACTACCACCACCACTGGTAAATTCTTCAGATAAATTAACATGAACTTCATCATTGTTAACTTTCACACCTAGTAATTTGGTGCCTTTGGGAATTGTGGTAGATTCTGCTCCCTCGGTTGGGCCTGCTAATAGGTTTTGCATGGCCTTTTCTACAACTTGGTTAGGTTGAGAAGCAGCTATTTTGACTGGTTGAGGAGCTAATTCTAAATTTTTGCCATTGTCTTTAAGCCAATAGATATTAGCAGTTTGCTCTTGACCAGGCTGTAACGTTGTGGTCTTTGGCTGGTTTAATGTTTGTGAAGATGGGGAAGGTGTGGGTGGATTGTTAGATTGCAAAGTAAGCCAAGCAACGCCGCCACTGACTGCTACCACTGCTGCGGATACAGCAGCTATTACACCTGAAGAATTACGATTAGATTGGTCTTTCATATTCAAAACCTGCTTGACTGAGGGCTGAGATGGTTTGTGAGGGAAGAGCAGCCTGATTAAAGTCGGTACTTAATAAATGGGGAGTTTCCAAACACTTAGAGTATGGCTATTTATATCAACAATGCCGCCATATCTCTTTCCGCAGTAACTATCTTAATTTTAGATTCGCACTTCTATTCCGTCACCTATCTGGGGGTTGGGGATTGGGGATTGGGGATTGGTAATTGGTAATTGGTAATTGGTAATTGGAAGAAGTTTTTTGAACCTAGTCCCTAATCCCCAGTCTCTAGTCCCCAGTCCCTAGCTTATCGCCTCGGTAATCCACTGTTTGATTGTACCGATCACTTCGTTAATGTCAATTTCTTGAGATTTACGAGTAGCTCTTTCTACAACTTCTACTTTGCCGTTAGCGATCGCTCTGCCTGTGACTATTCTGTAAGGTATACCGATTAAATCGGCATCTTTGAATTTTACTCCTGCCCGTTCATCGCGGTCATCGAGTAAGGTTTCAATTCCGGCTTGATTGAGTTCTTTGTAGAGTTTTTCGGCGATTTCTATTTGTTGAGCATCTTTAATGTTAGGAATTGTGACAATTGCATGATAGGGTGCGATCGCTACTGGCCAAATAATTCCATCTTTATCGTAAGATTGCTCGACGGCTGATTGTGCTAATCGCGATACACCTACGCCATAACAACCCATCACTAAAGGTTTTTCTTCCCCTTGTTCGTTGGTATAAGTTGCACCCATCGCTACAGAGTACTTTGTACCCAATTGGAAGATGTGTCCTACCTCAATTCCTCTAGCGCTTTGTAGGGTTTGCTCTGGGTTATGGAGCGCGCGATCGC
The DNA here is from genome assembly GCF_014696315.1 of Calothrix membranacea FACHB-236. Taxonomy (GTDB): domain Bacteria; phylum Cyanobacteriota; class Cyanobacteriia; order Cyanobacteriales; family Nostocaceae; genus Aulosira; species Aulosira membranacea. The sequence continues at coordinate 149,485 of NZ_JACJPX010000006.1, read as the reverse complement.
CTGGTCTGGCTTTACGAATATCTACTACTAATTCTGGTAATTTAAATTGCTCACCCCAATTAGCACCAACTACGTGATAGCCAGTCTCGTTGGCTCCTGTTACAAAGTTTTTTAAATCAACGGCTGTTTTATCGACAAAGCGTAAAAAGCTGGAATGTACCTGTTGATTGCCTTTAATATAATCATCAGCAAGATCAGGGGCAATATAGCCTAAAGGTAGAGATTTTGCTGCCCATGTTTGTTGGGTTTCGGCACTGGGTACAGTTAAAGAAATTATAGTTTTTGCATCATAATTAGCAGCTAACTTAGTTAATTCATTTTGCAATTTAACTTCGTTAACTTCTTGATCGCCTCTAATGCTGACTAAAACTAAAACTGTTTTGCCATTGTCATAAACTGTTTGGTAAAGAACATTCTTCACCACTTGAGTAGGAGAACAGTTGAGGAATTTACAAACTGTTTCAATCGTATCTGTTCCTGGTGTCTGGCGTTTCTCATGGGCGATAAACTGTGAGGTGACAGCATCAGCGCTTAATGAAACAGCTTTTTCCACATTGGCGGCGTATTTCCCATCTTCGGTGTAGAGAACTTCATCTTCTCCCGCATCCGCCAGCACCATAAATTCTGTGGAACCAGAACCACCAATTGCGCCAGAATCAGCTTCAACTGCACGAAAAGCTAAACCAGAACGGCGCAGCATATTGCTGTAAGCCTGGTACATATCTTGGTAGGTGGCTTTGAGGCTTTCTTCATCGACATGGAAGGAATAGCCGTCCTTCATGATAAATTCTCGTCCGCGCATCAAACCAAAGCGGGGACGAATTTCATCGCGGAATTTCGTTTGAATTTGGTAGAGATGCAGGGGTAGCTGACGGTAAGAGCGAATCATATCACGCGCGATCGTCGTGATTACTTCTTCATGGGTGGGGCCTAATCCCAATTGTTGCTCTCGACGGTCGATGAGGGAAAACATAATACCCTCAGCTTTGGTATAAGTATCCCAGCGTCCTGATTCTTTCCACAACTCAGCAGGTTGTAATTGTGGTAACAAACATTCTTGTGCGCCTGTGGCGTTCATTTCTTGGCGCACAATCTGGGAAACCTTTTGCAATACCCGCCACATCAGTGGTAAATAAGCATAAACTCCGCTACCGATGCGACGAATATAACCTGCACGTAGTAATAATTTATGACTGGGAATTTCCGCATCAGCTGGATCGTCCCGCAGTGTAACGAATAACATTTGTGATAGTCGCATCGTTTATTCCCTTTCCCAAAATACTTAATGAATTATGAAGGATGTTCGCGTAGCGTCTCCGATAGGAGAAGTATGAAGTATGAAATATAAAGCTGTAATTACTACAATTTTTTCACTCACTTTATTAGGTATGAAGTATAAAGTATCAAGTTTCATCCGTTATCTTTGTGAGTGCTGAGTTGGAGAGACGCGATTAATCGGAAGAGACGCGATTAATCGCGTCTGTACAAGAGTCAAAATCCCAGTCCCCAATCCCCAGTCCCCAGTCCCCCATATTTAGGAGAAAAATATCTTGACTACCGGAATTTACCAAGCACAACCACCTTTAGAATTTATCCCGCCGAAACTCAACCCTTTACTTCTCCAAGCGGCGCACCTGTTATTACCCAGCATAATTAACTGGAAAACAGCGATTACCCACATTGAAGCAGACAACGTAGAAATTTTAGCGGATCTCTATCGTCAGTTTCAGGAAGGTAAGATTCGGTTTTTGTTAGCATTTCGCCACCCAAAAACGGAAGATCCACTTTGTTTAGGCTACTTACTTTCGCAACTCGTACCGCAGGTAGCACGAGAAAAAGATATAAAAATCCAAACTCCAATTCATGCTCATTTTATCTACGATCGCGGTATTCCTCTGTGGGCAGGTGAACACATTGGCTGGCTGGCTTCGCATTTAGGCGGTACTCCCATCCAACGCGGTAAAGCCGACTGGAATGGTTTACGTTCGGCGCGGGATTTATTCGCCAATGGCAAATTACCAATGGCGGCTGCGCCAGAAGGAGCAACCAACGGTTTATCAGAGATAATCAGTCCCTTAGAACCAGGTATTGCTCAATTAGGCTTTTGGTGTGCTGAAGATTTGCACAAAGCTGGACGCTCTGAGCAGGTTTACATTGTACCAGTTGGACTTAAATATAGTTACGTTGCTGCTCCTTGGAATGCGATCGCACAACTTTTGAGTGAATTAGAAGCAGCTAGCGGTTTACCCATAAATCCCTCAGAAAATGGCAATAGTGCCACAATTGAGTCCCTTTATCCCCGATTGCTGACATTGGCAGAACATTTATTAACGCTGATGGAAGACTTCTATAAGCGCTTTTATCATCAAAAGCTCCCAGAAGCAATGATTGCATCTCATGAAGGAGGCGATCGCAATGAAGCTTTAAAAGCTAGGTTAGAAGCATTGATGCACGTAGCACTACAAATATCAGAGCAGTATTTTGACTTACAGCCTAAAGGTGCTTGGAATGATCGTTGTCGCCGTTTAGAACAAGCTGGCTGGAATTATATCTTTAGAGAAGACTTTAAGGATTTGAAATCATTATCTCCCATAGAACGCGCCTTAGGCGATCGCGTTGCCGAAGAAGCAAATCGCAGAATGTGGCATATGCGATTAGTGGAAAGCTTTGTTGCTGTTTCGGGTAACTATATTAAAGACAAACCCTCAGTAGAAAGGTTTGCTGAAACAACTTTATTGTTAAGAGATATGGTGAAGAAAATTCAAAGTACTAATGACCCCTTGCGTCGTCCACAATTGGGTAAGCAAAAAGTCAAAATTACTATAGGTGAACCAATATCTATCTCTGAGCGATACCCAAAATATAAGGCTAATCGTGTGGGTGCAAAGCAAGCTGTGACAGATTTTACTAATGATTTACAACAAGTAATGGAAAGTTTGATTGCGAAGGAAGGATAAGGATAAACTACATCATTACATTCTAAAAATTGTCCATATAAACTCAGAGTGAAAACCGACAGTATTTTTTATCGACTATTTCAAGAGGTTCCCAGTATTTTCTTTGAACTTATTGGTAACCCACCTGAGACTGCTAATATCTATCAATTTTCTTCAGTTGAAGTCAAGCAAACAGCTTTTAGAATTGATGGTGTATTTCTTCCTACTCAACCTACAAACAATCCCATTTATTTTGTCGAAGTCCAATTCCAACCAGACGCAGATATTTACTCGCGTCTAATTTCCGAAATCTTTCTATATTTGCGGCAGAATAAACCTCAACATACTTGGCGAGGAGTAATTATTTATGCCAATAGGAGTATTGATATAGGAGATATCAAAAATTGTCACGAATTCTTTACCAGTCAGCGTGTAACAAGAATTTATTTGGATGAATTAGGTGATGTAGCCTCACTACCCATCGGTATTGCTACGATAAAATTAATAATTGAGAATGAAGATACAGCAATTACCACTGCCATAGAGTTAATCAACCGCACGAAGCAAACTGTAAACTTACAATTGCCACAGCAGCAGTTATTAGAGTTGATAGAAACAATCTTGGTTTATAAATTTCCGCAAATGAGTCGAAAGGAGATAGAAGCAATGTTTGGCTTAAATGAGTTGAAACAAACGCGAGTTTATCAAGAAGCTATAGAAGAGGGAGAACAAAAAGCCAAATTAGAAGCTGTACCTAGACTTTTAGCATTAGGGTTAACTGTTGAACAAATAGCACAGGCGTTAGATTTAGATGTTACACAAGTGCAGCAAATAGCACAGCAAACACCACCGAATGAATAGCAATTAATGGTTACAGAGGTTAGATGATGGAAACTACAACTAAAAGACAAGAATTATTAAAAGCAATCTATGAAAGACTTGAACAAGCTTATGAAGATACTTTAGAAGATGTTCTAGAACTGTTAGATATTAGAAAAGCAGAGGATGAAGAGGATATTAAAGCTTTTGAAGAAGCTAAAAATGAACCTACTCTTACTTGGGAACAGTACAAAAAAGAAATAGAATCGTGACTTATCAAATAGAAATTTCAGCCAGGGCTGCAAAACAATTAAAGAAATTATCTAGCGAGATTCGAGAGAGAATTAACCACAAAATTTTAGAACTGGCTGAAAATCCCCGTCCTAGTGGCGTTGTCAAACTAGAAAATACCGATGATAAATACCGTATTCGTGTTGGCAATTATCGTGTTTTGTATGAAATTGAGGATAATGTACTGATAGTTAAAGTTGTCAGAGTAGGGCATCGAAGAGATATTTATCGAGATGAGTAGATTATTCACTAGAATATTGATTGGCTAAAATAGTCATTTTGTAATAACTACCAAGGTAGATGAGGATAATTTTTTTGAACTTCTTTTAGTACTTCTATTGATTTAAAAAAGTATTTTTTAATAGAAGAAACATGATTTTCGTCAGATAGAAAATCTTGCAAGCTTTTACGATAAAAAATACTTGACCAATCTTTAGTATACAAATGGTGATGAGTCCACTCTGTAGAATTTTTCTCGACTATTTCTTGCATGGCTATAATAATTTCTGGGCGTTTTACATATGTGGGAGAAACTTCCAAACGTATACCAAGATAAGGATATTGAGTGAAAGTATCTGGATTTAAATCAAAATATCCAAGACTGCACCAGAAATGCCAACCATAGAACTGTCTATATATAATATATCTGCTTTTATTTTCATATTGTGTTAAGCTTGCTGCTCCCTTAGTAACACCACCAAAAGTTTGCTTAAATTTATCGCTTACTTCATCGCTGAGGGTTGATTCCATAAAATTTAGCGTTTTATTAAAATTTATCATTGTTAATATATCAAGGGATGAAAGCTGATTAGTATGAGCCATTCTGTTAACCTCCATAAACATTAATATTTCTTTTGCAAAGGTATCAATGATGCGTTTGCTCAAGAAACTATAAAATTGATACCATCTCAATTGATGAAATTTTACCTTTGATGATAAATCAGAGTGTAAGATTTCTGAATGATTTTTTTGTTCGTATTCACGGGTAATGTAAATTAGACTTCTATCTGTAAAGTTTTCTTGATGATATAGAATTTCAGCATATCTTTTGAGTTGGTCTTCTCCTTCCACAGATCCAATCTTTGATTCAATAAAAATTATATGTGTGTTTACACTATTGGATAGTTCAACCACAATATCTGGTCTACTGTCTTGTGTATGGTTTGGTAGTCGCTTGTATTCTTGTTGGGTTGAAATCTTAATGTTGGTATAATTTTCATCAGTAATGATTGAGTTCTGTTTTAACCAAGAAATTAAAATATCTTTATTAAGAGAGAAGAAATAAGCAACAATCTCAGTAAAAAAATCTTCAAGTGGTTGATTGGCTGAATGCAGCTTGAGTAAATTTCTAAATAAGGACATTTAACTTAGAAATAAATGGTAATAATTCGGTAAATTTTAGAAATAAAAATCAGCATTTGAGGTGCGTTATATTTCAGCTAACACACCTGATAATTGTTTAGATTGTAATAGTTTTAACTCAGGCGATCGCGTATTGACAAGAGTGGTAACATCCCCACAACAAATAAAGGGTAAAAGCTTTACCCTTTAACAATAAATGTATATATTTAAAAACAACCTTAGACTTAAGTTAAGTGATTTTCCAGCAGAGATCGCTGCTGTATTAACCAGGAAATACTTTGGATAATTCCAAGACTAAATCAGTGAAACTTGGTAAATTAACTGACTCATTAGGCAAAAATATTAGCTTGCGGCGATAACCAAATTTACCTTGTGCAGCTTGATAAGGTTCGCTATAGCATTCTAAATAATTATCTACTAAATTAAATATCCAATAATCGGAAATACCTGCTTCTGCGTAAAGGGGTAGCTTTACTTCTTGGTCGTATTTTAAAGAAGAATCAGCAATCTCAATTAAAAGTAAAATGTCTGATGGATTGGGATGATTTGCTAAATAGTCGTCAGCACGATTTTGTACAATTACCAAATCGGGTTCTGGTTCGCTGTTGTCAGCAATAGTAATTGGATCTTGGGTTCTAATAGTTCCTTGTTCTTTGACAAGTTGGAATAACTCTCTAGACAAACGAGTAAGACATACAGAATGTGGTTTACCTTTTGCTGCCATATTAATTATTTCACCTTTAATTAGCTCAACTCGTTCACCTTCCTTAAAAAAGCCGAGTTCTGCTAGACGGTGATATTCAGCTAGGGTAAAGCGTTTAGCGGTGCTGAGGCTCATAACATATTCGGGAATGCAGAGTTATTTGCATCTTACACTTTTATATGGAAAATAGGCGGACTGGGAGTTTACCCTTTCCACCTGTAAAATTCCATTATTCAATATGTTTGTAAATTAAGTTAAGTGATTCTCCAAGAGAGATGCGATCGCTTCTGGATGAAGTTTCTTGTATTGCTTTTTACCAATGCGGACTACGCAGTTAGGCGCGCTGCTACAGCGTTTTTGACAGCCTGTATGTTCAATTGTGACTTTGTCGATTAAACCGCGATCGCACAAAGTTTTTTCTAATTCTGATACTAAACCTTTACCACCCCGCTTCATACAGCCAGATTTCTGGCAAACCATGATTTTGGCTTTGGTTTGAGATGGGAGATTTTCGATTGGGCAAATACCAGTTGATTTTACCCGGAATGCTTTGAATTTTATTTTACCTGTGCGTTGATTTAATTGGCTAATACCATCAACGCGAATTTGTTCGCCGGGGACTAAAGAGGAACGCAACGCACTGCGTAAATCTTTAGGAACTTTTACTTGCAAATTCCCGGCGGGAATTGCTAATCGCAAGTATTTAAATTTTACTTCATCGCCAACAAAACCAAGGAATCTACCCTCAAGGTTTAATTCCGATAATGTTTGATATTTTTCACCCATGTTCAGCAACTCACAATTCAAAATTAAACGTAGTTCAAACTGAATCTAACCGGGTGCTATCATGTCCAATCAAATACTTGTATCATGTCCTGAAATTAACAATAATTAAAACTATTTGCGTTGCCGCATGAGTCTAAATTATGTATATTTAAATGTACATGATATTCGCTAATTCTTGATTATCAACGCCAAGTGACAAATAGCCAGGACTTACGCAACTGGTACACTCATCTTCTGGTTTAAGAGTCAAGAGTCAAGAGTCAAGAGTCAAGAGTCAAAAATTTATGTTTTTTGGACTTTTGACCATTGACCCTGGACAGCCTAAACGAAAAAAATGTGACACTTGCGTAATTCCTAATGACAATCAAGTAATTAGTCGGACATGATATAAGAGATAGATGCTTCCCCAATTACTATCTCCCCCATAATTTATTTTAGGCAAGTCGTCTAGCTTCTACTGTTAGAGGTAAACTCTTTTCGTCTGGCATATCGCGAAATTCTAATTCCCAACCATTAGCTAAAGTAAGAATTCTCCCCTCTGCACCGTCTGTTTGTTTGACTACGATTTCTTCTAAATCTTTTTTAGCAACGTAGACAACCAAATGACCTGCATCATTCACCCGTAGCATTACTTTCATTAATTTCCTCGACAGATTCTAGTTCTTTTTTGAGACAACCGATGACGAACCCTGTATCTAAGAAATGCACGGCATAGATATACGATCTCTGCAAATATGTGCCGATACTCGCGATATAGCCGACTTCTCCCTTTTTGGCTAAAACTACCCCGATGTCTTGACCGGGAAATGTACCATCGTTTTTGATCAGCTTACGCAATCTGACTTTTTGGCCGATTTCAAAAGTCGGTGGTGCGTCAAGTTCAATTTCATCGGGTGGCATGAGAATACCTCTGTTCTCTAGCTAAATTCAACACTTCTTCTGTAGTTAAGCTACGTTTTTTCTGGATTGATTGTTGGCGTACTGCATCTAAAACAGTTTGGGTTTCTTGTGAGTTGAGAAAGATACCGTGCTGTTCTAAAACGCTAGATATTAAGTGCCGACCAGAATGTTTACCAACTACTAAACGGCGTTCCCAACCCACTTCTTCCGGTGCAAATGGTTCGTAAGTATCGGGGTTTTGTAATACGCCATGAGCATGGATTCCAGATTCATGGGCGAAGGTATTTTCGCCAACAATTGCTTTCCAAGGTGGAACACTGCTACCGGATGCAGATGCAACTAGTTGAGATAGTTCTAATAATCTGGGAGTGTCAATACCTAAATCATGGCCGTAAATACGTTTAACAGCCATCACAACTTCTTCTAATGCGGCGTTTCCTGCTCTTTCACCCAAGCCGTTGACTGTAGTATTAACTGAAGATGCTCCAGCTTTAATCCCAGCCAGTGCGTTGGCTGTAGCTAAACCAAAATCATTGTGGGTGTGAATTTCTAGCGGAATCATTAAAGCTGAGGCTAGCCGCTTAACTTTATTATAAGTAGTAAATGGGTCAAGAACTCCGACAGTGTCACAAAAGCGAAACCGCGATGCACCCCATTCTTGAGCATAAAGCGCTACGTCTAAAAGGAAGTTATCATCAGCTCTAGAAGAATCTTCGCCGCCGACTGCTACCCAAAGACCATTATCAACAGCAAAGCTAATACAATCTTTAAGTTTTTGCAGACTTACCCGCCATTGTCCATGAAATTTAGCGGCAATTTGAATACCAGAAACAGGAATAGCGATATGTACTCGCTGTAAACCGCAAACTAGAGAAGCTTTTAAATCTGACATTACAGCGCGGTTCCAGCCAAGTAGTTTGGCTTGTAAACCCAAGTGAGAAATGGCTGAAATTGCGCGTGTTTCTTCCTCACCCATTGCCGGAATACCGACTTCTAACTCATGAACACCGATGGCATCTAGAAACTTAGCGATCGCAACTTTTTCTTCTAAGTTAAAAGCAACACCTGCTGCTTGTTCGCCATCACGTAGTGTAGTGTCATTAATTTGGAGTTGATTCATCTCAAACATTTTCAATCATCTCACTATGGGAATTACTCTTAATATTGTTTCTTGATTGCTAGCCTGGTTCTCTGCAATCGCTAGTAATGGTAAATGCCGATAGAATTTCTAATGGATGAACGGTAAATGCTGAAGAATCTTATAGACACGATTCATGACTCTTCATTATGTGGCAATCCCCTTGACATATCTGTATGACAGCGAACCAAAATTTAGTATCATTTACAAATTGTTTTTACAGTTGAAAATCAGTAGTTTTCCAAGTAGCAATAATTGTGATTTTCCAGAGTAGATGATAGGGAAAAAAGCAGAGGTAGAAGGGGAGACAGGGGGAGAAGGGGACAAGGAGAAATAACTAATGACCAATGACAAATAACCAATGACAAATAACCAATGACAAAGCGCAAAGTCGGAGCGCCGGTTTCCGGCGATCAGAACTTTGTAAGAGAGGACAATTAAATTTGCTCATCGAGCCAATCGAAGATGCGCTCAAGCTGTTCTAAATTCACTAAACCGTACTGCCACAACAGCATAGGTAAGGGGCCGTTATCGAATTCGCGGTGTCTTAGCGCCACAGAAATATCTGCTGTGGACAGTTCCAAGTCATGATGCAAAAAATTCAAAAATTCTGTATCGCTGTTACGGACAACCATAATCGGACTTTTAATTTCTAGATGGCGGTATGAATTAAAAATGTGAAATTCCTAGCTTTACTTGGTAACTTCACATCTTTAATTGCCAAGATATATCAAGAAAATTTCAGAGGTAGCAGCTGGGAGGAAAACCACATGAAGCGTTACCCCATCAGTCTGCAATAAAATTTCCTAATGAACAGTAACTTCTACATCCAAATCTTTAGCGATCCGCTATAAACTGTGAGATTTTACGGAAATTATGACCTTTCTCATTTGTCATTTCCCACAAATGATTCGGAAGTACTATATGAGATAATTACGCATACTTGCAAAGATTCTCAATTATCTTGGCGTATTCAATTTTAGATTTTGGATTTTGGATTGATTGTTAGCGTCAATCCGTTGCGGCTGGGGATGAGTGTTGTTAATTTGGGCATAGGTCTTTCCAATTACCAATTATCAGCCTTTACCGACTCCTCATAACTCAGCACTATCAGGCCAGCAACGTTCTAACCAGTCTACTAATTCTTGGCGAGAAGCAAGAAATTGCATAACGGTGCTACGGATAAGTAGTGCTTCTCGCCGATTGTTGACTTGCACTCTTAAAGAACCATCCGCTAAACAGGAACAGTCAATCATTAAGTCTTGCAAGCGGTGGTAGATGAGCCAGCGATCGCTTAGGGGAATGTGCAGTATTTGTTCGGCTGGGAAATTATAACTACTAGATGGCAACATTGGGAATTGTCCTTTGTCATTTGTTATTTGTCATTGGCTTTGGACTGTTGACTCTGGACTGTTGGGTACAGACGCGATTAATCGCGTCTCTGCAACTTTTAATTCTTGCAGTTGTTGTTCTAGTTGCTCGATGCGAGAGAGCAATGAGCGCATAACGCTGGCTTCGACATCGGGGAGTTTACCATGTTCTAGGGGTTCGCCTTGCTTGCGAGAAATAATCCGGCCGGGAATCCCGACGACAGTTGAATCGCAAGGGACATCCCGCAGGACTACTGAACCTGCGCCAACCCGGACGCGATCGCCAATTTGAATGTTACCTAAAACTTTTGCACCTGCACCAACAACGACGTGTTCGCCGACTGTAGGATGACGCTTACCGCTTTCTTTGCCTGTACCGCCAAGGGTAACACCTTGATAAATTAGCGTATAGTCACCGACAATTGCAGTTTCGCCAATGACGACACCCATACCGTGATCGATAAACACACCTTTACCAATCTGTGCGCCAGGATGAATTTCAATACCGGTTAGGAATCTTCCCAGATGGGAAATGAACCGGGGAATGAAAACCACCTTGCGACGGTGTAACCAGTGAGCAAGACGATGCAAACAGATAGCGTGCAATCCAGGGTAGCAGAAGACTACCTCTAGCCAATTACGCGCTGCGGGATCGCGCTCAAAAATGATACAAAAATCACTCAACAATGGCTCAAGAAAATTGCCAGAGAGTAGATTTTTCAGCAAAGAGTTATTTGCAGAATCCGGTTTAGTAGCATTTTTAGGATTTCTGATACTATTTAATGTCTGTTGCATCGGTACTATCTGGTTCAAAGAGCCTTGTGCTATTTTTCTGCTTATATCAGGTTGCGATCAAGGGGATAGTTTATCCGATGTCTATTGAAATTATTGGATTGATTAATGTTGTACTCACAACCCATAACCCCCATTGCAACTATCTTAAAAATTGATGTTGGGGTAGGGGTACTGGCTTTTTAGATTGGGGGTACTAGTATTGATCGGGTAGGGGGTTAAGAATTTTTGTACTCGCCACAAAACCCTTTATGCGTAACACTTTGCAACGCTTTATCTAACTTATTTTGCAATATATTAAGTTGTACTCAACAGTTATTAAAGATGAGGTAAATGGGACAACAAAAGTTATATCTGTATACTCAGTTACGTTTCTTATTTTATTCTTTTGCTAGGTAAAAAACCTAATTTCTTAATTTTCTTTTAGTAATTGCTGTCTGTAAATCTATATACTTTTGCAATTAATTCATATTTGCATCTAATACACAGTAAGGGCATAGCGTAGATCATCAATCTCTTTAACTGAAAGCTTTTGAATGCCGTACCTCTAGCATTGCGGTATTTTTTTAATTGTAAGTTCCTAAGCGATCGCACTTATCGCCACAATCAACTCACCCCTTGATTGCTTAACGAGCAAAATAACCTCGTTGACGAGCAAAATAACCTCGTTGACGAGCAAAAAAGCCTCGCTGACGAGCAAAATAACCTCGTTGACGAACAAAATAACCTCGTTGACGAGCAAAATAACCTCGTTGACGAGCAAAATAACCTCGTTGACGAGCAAAATAACCTCGTTGACGAGCAAAAAAGCCTCGTTGACGAGCAAAATAACCTCGTTGACGAGCAAAATAACCTCGCTGACGAGCAAAAAAGCCTCATCACAGCATTCTTTACCCATGTAAACCACAATCGCGCCTTCTTTGCGCCTACCCTGCGGGAACGCCTCTGGCGAATGCGCCTGTGCGTGAGATAAAAAAATCCAGTTGTTCAACTAGACAATAGCTGTAATGAGGACTTATTACTTACGAATCAGACGCAACTTTAGCCGATTTGCTTTTAATAGCCTTAAAGCGTTCGCCTAATTGTTCAGCCACAGTTTTTAAACCAGGAGTTTTTTTCGCCGCTGTTTTTACATAGTCATAAACCGTCAAACTACTGGTCATAGCTTCACTACCAACCGCCAGTAGAGTATCATCTACTTGTTCATTGAGTTGGCGTATGGAAGTTAAAAGTTCAGTAAGTGCAGTGGCTAATTGATAATCTCGAACAAGTTCCTCAACATCAAAACTAGCTGGGAGAATATCACGGTTTGACTGAGCAGCAGTAACGCTATTATTTACAAACGCCAGGCTTTTATCACCCATTTTTAATAATCTACGTCTTTCCTCATTACTGAGAGTGATTAAAAACGGTAGCTTTTGTTGGATCGTCTGTAGTGAAGCTTTAATTTCTTGGATATCTTGTGGTGACAGAGAGCCTGTGATATTTTGGTAAACCATCGTATTATTACCAGGATAGTTCTATGTTTTGGTAGCAATAGTTGCTAAGTATAGAATGCCCAGTAAAGAATGCGATCGCACAAAATTCTACCAACTTTCAATAATAAAATTCTTGAATTCGTAGGGGAGCCACTCACGTGGGCGGGTTTCCCGACTTGAGTGAAGTGGCGTTGTGTTGTCGCGGAGCGCAACGCACCGACGCAGCTACAAATAATAGAGCAATTTTTAGCACAAAATTACTTTAGAGGTTATTTATAAAGTAAAAATAAAATTACTGTAGAATGTGTTAGGCGCTGGTTTCCAATATGATTTGTCACGAAAGAATTATCCTAGCGCCTAACGCATCATCCATGCGGCGGTGCGTTACGGCTAAATTCCATTGTCTCTGTGTCCCAAATCCTTTCATAGCTGTAACACAACGCCACTTGCTACAACGCGGGGAACCCCTTCGGGTGAATCCTTCGGATACGCTACGCGAGCGGCAGTCCACTCGGCGGCATAGCCGCACGTGTGGCTGCACTCACCGCGCAACGCAGTGGCTCCCCTACCTAAGATTTACTTTATAAATGCTCTCTTACTTATTTATCCGTTTTAATGCAGATGACGAAGGATATTGACCAGCTACTATCAAAGCTTGACGTTCGAGAATCCTTTCATTACCGTTAAAATCTAGAATACGTGCTGTCACTTCGCCAATATCTGTAATTGGTTGAATCACAGCTTCATTTAGCTGAAAATGTTCTCCCCAAAAGTCTCGACGTGGGTTAAAAAACCTGACAAGTTCTCCAGTTTGCTAATTAATTGAACCCAAATCGCTACCTTTTTGCAGATTACAGAAAATACAGGCATAGCAGAGATTATCTGCTGTTGTCGAACCGCCATGTTTCACGCTGATTATATGGTCAACTTGAAACATTAAGCCATCTGTTTCTGGAAATAAGCAATACTCACACAGAGAATCAGCGCGCTCAATAACCAAACGCCGTAATTCTAGACTAATGTAAGGGCTAGACACTTTCAAAAATTACTTCGCATTGAGGTACTGATGAGCTTTGGCTTTTGCTAACCGCATAATATGCTCTAGCGTCAGAAAATGATCTAACTCTCTCTTGTCTTCTGGCGTTAATTCTCCCGTTTTGTGTCGGTAAATAAGTTCTTCTAAACGCCCTTTTGCTAAATCCGAAAGTTGAAAGTTAACAACACTTTGGGGAGTGGTTCCAGCCGCAATAAAATCTATAATCTCGTCGTAGACTTTGGTCGTATTTACAGATGTAGTCATGAGTTTATCGATTTTTATTTAATTGTACTGATTTACAACGTTACTTTTAATGACTGTCTCAACGTTTGTTGGTTTTACACAAGTCCAATAAATAGCACAGCAAATGCGATCGCACATTTTGGCGTAATGTTGAGAGTGATGGAAGTGCGATCGGGCTAATCTACACAATGTCATTGCGTAGGCGAAGACTTCCCAAAGGGTACGAAGGGAAGCAATCGCAACAGATGGGATTGCTTCCCTTCACTCGCAATGACTGTAAATATTTTTGTCTAACCACTTATTCCTTTACTTCACACTTTCCACTGCTTCAACTTATTCTGAGCAAACTCCCGCACTTGCTTATCTGGGTCATTCTCTGCTTTATTCTGTAACAGTGTTAAAGTCTGGGGATGTTGAGGAAATTGCTTGATAATTATCTCCAGTGCAATGAGCCGAGGGTTATTTTCCCAATTTTTTTTGCGCTCAAAAGGGTCATTGACAGCACAGTTGTAGTAAATTTCAAACAACTCAGGTTGATATCTGAAATGTTTAGCTAGTGCTTCGATGGCTGCACCTCGCACATCCTCATGATTATCAACAATGGCGCAGTCTTTGAGAATCGAGTAGGTGTCTGGGTGATCTTTGAAATTGCTGGCTAGTTCTTGGATGGCTGTACCTCGCACATCTTCATGATTATCAGCAGTAGCGTGGTCTTTGAGAATCAAGCGGGTGTCTGGGTGATCTTTGAAATTACTGGCTAGTGCTTCGATGGCTGCACCTCGCACATCCTCATGATTATCAGCAGTGGCGCGGTCTTTGAGAATCAAGTGGGTGTCTGGGTGATCTTTGAAATTACTGACTAGTGCTTCGATGGCTGCACGTCGTACATAATCATCATTATCAGCAGTGGCATGGTCTTTGAGAAATGAGAGGGTATTTGGGTGATCTTTGAAATTGCTGGCTAGTGCTTGGATGGTTGTAAATCGCACATAATCATCATTATCAGCAATGGCGCGGTCTTTGAGAAATGAGAAGGTATCTGGGTCATCTTTGAAATTGTTGGCTAGTGCTTGGATGGCTGTAAATCGAACACCCTCATGATGATCAGCAGTGGTGTGGTCTTTGAGAAATGAGAGGGTGTCTGGCTGATCTTTGAAATTGTTGGCTAGTGCTTGGATGGTTGTAAATCGCACATAATCATCATTATCAGCAATGGTGCGGTTTTTAAGAAATGAGAGGGTGTCTGGGTGATCCTTGAAATTGCTGGCTAGTGCTTGGATGGCTGTAAATCGCACATTCTCATGATTATCAGCAGTGGCGTGGTCTTTGAGAAATGAATGAGTGTCTGGGTGGTCTTTGAAATTGCTGGCTAGTGCTTGGATGGCTGCACCTCGCACACCTTCATGATTATCAGCAGTGGCGTGGTCTTTGAGAAATGAATGAGTGTCTGGATGATCTTTGAAATTGCTGGCTAGTGCTTGGATGGCTGCACCTCGCACACCTTCATGATTATCAGCAGTGGCGCGGTCTTTGAGAAATGAATGAGTGTCTGGATGATCTTTAAAATTGCTGGCTAATGCTTGGATGGCTGCACCTCGCACACCTTCATGATTATCAGCAGTGGCGCGGTCTTTGAGAATCGAGTAGATGTTTGGATGATCTTTGAAATTGCTGGCTAATGCTTGGATGGCTGCACCTCGCACATCCTCATGATTATCAAAAGTGGCACGGTCTTTGAGCCAGTCTAAAGTATCACGCTTATCCTGCCAAATTGCGGCGACTGTTGCAACTGCTTGAGTGCGAATTTCCTGAACTAGCTCAGTTTCATCATCATAAAATTCGTAATAGTACCAGAGATCATATTGAGTTAAGTCTTTTAACTGGTCAAGCAATTTATTAGCAGTTGATTCAATTGCAAAGCGATTTCTAACTTCTGCAAGACAGTTAGCCGCCAAAAACAAGTTGACAAATTTTTCCTCTTCACCATCTTGCAGCATTAAATAATCAAGAATTTCACCAACAAATTTTGGCTCAATCATTCCCGCAATTAGCCGTAATACCTCATGCCAAGTTTCATCTCGCCAGTGTTTGCCAAAAACTTCAGTTTTAAGAAACTCAATAGTAATACTGCGTTCCTTCTCAAACTGCCGAACCAACTCCGAAGCACAGAAAAATTCTAAAAATGTCCGATGCACAAAAGCATAGTGATTTGCACCCAAGAAACATAAAATAAAGTTGCGATCGCGCAGTTGCTTCATCAACCGTCTAGCTTTATCTCTGGCATCACTCACTGGTATGCTTTGCAGATATTTAGTGAAGATTGCTTCTAAATCATCCCCATGTATAATGTTGCCAGCTAAACCTTTTTCGCTGGTTTGCATTTGATAAGCAACTTGACGCAACATTGCCTGTTTATCTTTATAATCAATAATTTCCAGACGTTCATCCGGTTTTAAATTGCGTCCGTCGTCCCAATTATGCAGCAGCACTTCTGAAGCATCTTTATACAGTTCACCTCTATCTCTGGGTAATTCTCGCTTGAGATTGAGAATTGCCATCATGGTTAACAGCAGAGGATTTTGTGCTAGTTCTGCAATTGCTTTTGATTCATTAATTACTCTTTGTAGACGCTCACGTTTAATGTTTTTATCTCTTGCTTCCGCTTGACTAAAAGTTTTATCATGCCAGCGTTCAATAAATTCTTTAATCTGTGCTGGTTCTAAATCTTGCAACATGAAGTGACGAAATTCTGCATCTCGCAACTGTTGCTGCTTATAGCCGATAATCCGAGAAGTGACAATTACCTGCACATCTGGATATTCATTCGTGAACCGATGAATAGAAGTAATTACTTCCTCCCGCTTCGTCGGTTCAAATATTTCATCCAAACCATCAAACATAACCAAAGCATTACCAGCCTTAAGCTGCTCGTGCAATTTATGCTGATTGAGGTGAAAGAAGCAATTTGGCCCTTTATGATAATACTCTAAAAAGTTATGACAAGTTCCTGCATCGCGATCGCGTACATAATTGCGTAATTCAATCAGCAAAGGAATCGGTAGATTAAAATCATTTTGAGCAAGGGTTTGTTCTACCCAATCTAAAGCTAGGTATTGCAACAAAGTAGACTTACCAGAACCCGGATCGCCTAAAATAACTAAATAATTCTTGCGCGGCTTGTCTTGTCTGATGACATCTAAAACTGAACGAATTGGTTGTTCTAAATAATTACGTTTATAGCCTTCTAATTCTTCTTTAATTTTTTCTATTTCAAATTCTGCATCTAATTGGTTACTTTCTTGTAGCCTGCGGAGGTATTCTTTCGGCAGTTCCGGTAAAACCTGATAAACTTGGCGTACATTTTGAGGAATAAAGATTTGCCATAAATTAACTGGATGTTCCCTTGATGTATTTTCTAAACTATCTAGTTTCAGATTGCCGTAACGCTCGCGAATAGTTTCTAAATATTGCGCTAAGTTAAAATCCTTAGGAATGTCAGCGATTTCTTTTAAAGTATTATCAATACTGGATAATTTTTGTAATTCTAAAATAGAGCGTAACTCTTTTGCTTCTCCAAGCAGTTCTTGAACTTGTATAAAATATTGATCTATAAATGCTTGCCAGTTAAACTTAGATGGTAGAGGTTTGAGTTGTAGCCTTATCCAACTATCTTCTAAAATTTTAAAGTTTAAATCTTCACAACTAATATCAAAAGCCTGACCTAGAATTTCCTTTACAGACTTGTCATTAATAAACTTCTTGACATCTTTGGTGTAATCTTTAATTTCTTCCTCAGAAAGTTTGCACCGCACTTTTAACTGCTGTTGCATCAGTTGCAAAAATTCTTTTAAAGCCTTACCAGCAGCAATTTCAATATCTTCTTTTTTAAGTTTGTCTAAAATATTGCCAGGTATACCCTTTAATAAATCCTTAGCCCAATCTTTAGCCGCATCCTTCGCTAAATCTTCCAAAATCGGCTTAAAAATAAATCCAGCAGCCTGAACCCCAACCCAAACAGCCAACAAGTCTACCATAATACTCGTATCTGTTTATATCTTTATTACGAGTATATACACTAGCTACAGCTACGATTCCAAACTTCAGGGTAATTACAGAAAGGTCACATCTTACCCATAACCTTTATCTGTATTCACCTGCGGTTCAAGTTACACATCAACTAGTAACAGCGATGTCTACGATGGTTTGCAGCCAGGCAATTTTTCTGCTAATCGTTGAATCCTCACTTGCGTCATAGGATAGCGTTTCTCTACGCGATCATACAAATAAAGCCATTCTCTAGTTACACCAGAATAATGGACGCGATCGCACACAACTCCAATTCGTAATTTGTAATCAGTTACAAGAGCAGCAAAATTAATCAAGATTATCTGGATTTATGCCAAGCGATGTCTAAAGTTACGTTAAGTTATAATCAGCAGTCCAATATTTAAAACAAATGAACTGGAAACTTGATGAAGCACAACAAAAACTGCCAGAGATAATTGATGCTATTACATCAGAACCTCAATTAATCTTCCATCAAGACAAATTAGTTGCTGCAATTGTAGAACCAAAACTTTTTCAAGAGTTCCTTGCTTGGCATCAGCAACAAAAAGTCTCTTCCCTGGCAGATGCTTTTGTAGAATTACGTCAACTCTGTGCTGAAGAAAATTACATTTTAGAAACTCCTGCACGATATAGCGATCGCCCTATCCCATTTGCTGAGGAATAGGATGAGCTTTCTTTGCGATACTAACATTATCAGTGAATTAGCTCGTCCAATACCCAATCCTGGAGTCATCACCTGGAGTCAAAGCATCTCATCAATTTTTCTGAGTGCTATTACCTTAGAAGAAATTTGCTATGGTTTATCAGCAAAGCCAAACCAGAGAATTCAAACTTGGTTTGATAATTTTTTGGTCACTTATTGTCAGGTAATTCCTGTTAGCCCAGAAATTGCTAAACGTGCAGGTGAATTAAGAGGATACTTACAAACTCAAGGAAAACCTCGCACTCAAGCGGACATAATCATTGCCGCAACTGCCGAAATTCACCAAATTACATTAGTAACCAGAAATGCAAAAGACTTCGAGGGATGCGGTATTACCATACTTAATCCATTTACTTAAGTTTTGAGTGCGTTAGCCTTGGTATAGCTTCTCTAAGAGTTACTTGCGTTGCCTTGCGTTGCGATCGCGAGTATTGATATTCCTTCGTCAACAACACAGGACTATGAATCCTGATGATTATTTTCTTGCTGGATTCGTTGAGCGATCGCCTCCTCAGCTATCCTCATATTCTCTTCTATTGGTTGACCATCTTCTGTAAACATCGATGGATAAATAATTGCTTCAGAGTCAGGAGTCCGCCGACTAAATAGAATTTCCAAAGCTTCTATATCTTCTCGATGAGCAAGCACATAGGCTTTTAATTCCTTAGTAGACATTTGAGCAAAGTTAGGTTTCATTTACAAATCTCCAACTTCCATCACGAAATATAATAATTTGTAGTTCATCACCTGCCAAAATAAACACATTGCCAGTTATATCACTAAACCGAAATAGCTGAATATCCCGATAGAAATTTGACAAGTACTGGCAAATAATCACACACATAAGTGCTTGACGAGTTGTAGGATATATAGTGTTTTCCTCAATTGTGACATAAATAATATAAGCCTTACAGCGTAACAACATCCATAGTAAAAACCGACAGCATATTTTATCGCCTATTTCAAGAACTACCTGCTATCTTCTTTGAACTAATTGGCAACCCTCCCGAAATTGCCAACATTTATCAATTTGCATCTGTTGAAATCAAACAAACAGCCTTTAGAATTGATGGTGTATTTCTCCCCACCCAAGACGAACAAAGCCCAATTTATTTTGTCGAAGTCCAATTTCAACCAGATGCAGATATTTACTTACGCCTAATATCAGAAATCGCTTTATACTTACGCCAAAATAAACCCAAAAATCCTTGGCGAGGAGTAGTGATTTATCCAAGCAGAGATATAGATACTGGGGAAAAAGAACATTTTTTAGAATTATTCCAAAGCCAGCGGATCAGTCTAATTTACTTAGATGAATTAGGCGAATCTGCATCCTTACCCATAGGTATTGCTACGATAAAATTAGTAATTGAAGGAGAAGATACAGCAATTAACACCGCCAGGGAATTAATCAACCGCACCCAGCAAGCTGTTAATTTGCAACTACCACAAAAGCAATTACTAGAATTAATAGAGACAATCTTAGTTTATAAATTTCCGCAAATGAGTCGAGAGGAGATAGAAGCAATGTTTGGTTTAAGTGATTTAAAGCAAACGCGAGTTTATCAAGAAGCTGAACAAGAAGGTAAACAAAAAGGTCGTTTGGAAGCAAAATTAGAAGCTGTACCTAAGTTTTTAGCACTTGGTTTAACTGTAGAACAGATAGCACAGGCGTTGGATTTAGATGTTGCACAAGTCCAGCAAGTAGCACAGCAAACACCCCCAAATCAATAAATGTAATATTAACGCGATCGCCATTTAAACTAGAAACAACAGCACAACCCCATACTTGGAGGTGCAGCAGTGGTACAACAAGTCACACCAGAAACCACCATCGCAGTCATCTACCCCCAAAGCGACGGACAGCCAATGGCTGATAATACAGAACAATTTACATGGATTGTCAAAATTAAAGAAAATTTAGAAATCTTATTTGCATCGCAAGCTGATGTATTTATCGCTGGAGATTTATTTTGGTATCCAGTTCAAGGAAACCCAAATATTAAACAAGCTCCAGATACAATGGTAGTTTTTGGTAGACCCAAAGGCAAACGGGGTTCCTATTTACAGTGGGAAGAAGATAATATTCCGCCACAGGTCGTATTTGAGATTCTCTCGCCTGGTAACACCCTCAAAGAAATGACTAAAAAATTGCAGTTTTACCAGCGTTACGGCGTAGAAGAATATTACATTTACGATCCACAAAAGAATGATTTAAATGGCTTGTTGCGTTCTGAAGATAGTTTTGAAGTCATTGAAGAGATGAACGGCTGGGTAAGTCCGCGTTTGGGAATCCGGTTTCAAATTACAGCAGACACCCTAGAAATTGTTTCTCCTACTGGACAAAAGTTTTTGACACCTGTAGAACTCGATCAACTAAGGGAACAAGAACGTCTAGCCAAGGAAGCAGCTTTACAAGAATTACAACAAGAGCGCGATCGCTATCAAGATTTGTTAGCTAAACTCCAAGCCGAGGGAATTGATATAGAGAATTTGTAATTATTGTTAGGGCGGTTAGAGCGATCGCATCCAAATATATAAGGATCAATTCTATTCACAGTTGCCATTGCTGCAACTGATTCTGAGCAAAGTTCCTCAGCTGCTCATCTGGGTCATTTACTGCGCGATCGCGTAGTAATGGTAAGGTGTAGGGATGTTGCGGAAAATGTTTGACTATAATCTCCAGTGCTATTTGTCGGGGATTGCTTTCATAGTCTTGCTGAATATCAAAAGGATCGTTGACAACACAGTTGTAGTAAATTTCAAACAAATCCTGATCATCTGGAAAACTACGGGCTAATTCTTCTACGGCTGTACCACGCACACTTGCACTATTATCCTGAGTAGCATGTTGTTTGAGGATAGATTTCGTGTCGGGATCATCTTTGAAACTGCGGACTAATTCTTCGACTGCTATCCGTCGCACATATTTATGATCATCTTGGATAGCCAGTTGCTTAAGAATAGATTTTGTGTCGGGATCATCTTTAAAACTGCGGACTAATTCTTCCATAGCTGCACATCGTACACCTGCACTTTCATCATAAATAGTGCGTTCTTGCAGCCACATTTTAATATCTGGCTCATTTGAAAAGCTACGAGCTAATTCTTGTACTGCTACAATTCGCACATCACCATCATCATCATACGTACCACTTTGTTTAAGGATCAATTTGATGTCACGATGATCTGGAAAGCTGTGAGCTAATCCTTCAAGTGCTGCACGTCGCACATCACTATGATCATCATTGATAGCGCGTTGTTGTAACCAATTTTTGGTATCGGATTCCTCTGGGAAACTGCGAGCTAATTCTTGCACCGCTACAACTCGCACAGCCCAGTGATTATCTTGAATAGCACGTTGTTGCAGCCAGATTTTGGTGTCGGGATCATATTGAAAGCTGGGGGCTAACCCTTCGTTATCATCATTGCTAGCCTGTTGTCGCAACCAGGTTTTATTATTGCGATCGCTAGGGAAACTACGAGCGAATTCTGACACTGCTACAATACGCACATCATGATCATCATCTTGGTTAACAGGTGGTTGCAACCAGTTATTAGTATGAGAATTGTTAGGGAAACTGCGGACAAATTCTTGCACTGCGACAACACGCACAGCCCAGTGATCATCATGAACAGCCCGTTGTTGTAGCCAAGTTTTATTGTCTGGATTGTTAGGAAAACTGCGGGCGAATTCTTGCACTGCGACAACACGCACAGCCCAGTGATCGTCATGAACAGCCCGTTGTTGTAGCCAAGTTTTGTTGTCTGGATCATCTTTAAATCCACGGGCGAATTCTTGCACAGCGGCACGTCTTACAGCCCAATGAGCATCGTTGATGGCTCGTTCTTGTAGCCAGGTTTTAGTATTGGGATCATCTTTGAAACTGTGGGCGAATCCTTCCACTGCTGCACAGCGCACATCACTATCATCATCACTAGCAGCATGTTGTTGCAGCCAGATTTTAGTATCAGAAGATTCTGCCCAAGTCAGAGCAATTGCTGCAACTGCTTGAGTGCGAATTTCGTGAACGAGCTTTGTTTGTTCTTCATCTCGATAAGGAACGTAATAGGATGAAAGATCATATTTAGTTAAGGCATTTAAATACTCAAATAATTGATTGGATATTGAGATAATCCCTGAACGATTTCTGACTTCTGCTAGACATTTAGCTGCTAAGAATAAGTTTCTAAATTCAAACTCTTCCCCATTCTGTGCCATTAAATAAACTAAAATTTCCCCTACAAATTTCGGCTCAAGCATTGCCGATATCAAAAGCAACAACTCATGCCAAATTTCATCTTGCCAATGTTGTCCAAAAACTTCATATTTCATTTGTTCTATAGTCAGAGTTTGTGTTTCCTTAAACTGCCAAACAAACTCCCAAGCACAAAAATATTCTAAAAATGTCCGATGTACAAAAGCATAATACTCTGCACCTAAAAAAGATAACATAAAGTTACGAGTCCGCATTTGATTAATCATCACCTGCGCTACTTCTTTAGGTTGCTCAAATTCTCTTGTTGTTAAATAATCAATTAAAATCCTTTCTAACTCATTTTCTCTAATTAAATTACCTGCCAATCCGGGATGACTATTTTGCATATAATAAGCAACTTGACGGAGTATTGCTTGTTTATCTTTATAATCAATAGTCTTTTTGTCTAGGCGGTTACCATCTACCAGAGCGCGTTCTACATCCCATTGATGTAGTAATACCTTTGATGCTTGATGATAAAGTTCGTTTCTATCTCGTGGTAGTTCTTGATTACGATTTAGAATTGCCATCATTGTTAATAGCAGGGGATTTCCTGCTAATTCTGCAATAGATTTAACTGTATTAATTGCTTCTTGCAGACGTTCTCTTTTTCTCACTTTATCTGCTACATCAGTAAAAGTTAGCTCATGCCAACGATAAATAAAATCCTGAATCTGTTCTGGTTCTAAATCTTGTAAAATAAAGTGATGAAAATTAGCATTACTGAATCTTTGTAGTTCATAGCCAATAATCCGAGAAGTAACAATTACCTGCACATAAGGATAATCATTAATAAAGTTATGAATATCATTAATTATCTCATCGCGTAGCCTGGGGTCAAATACTTCATCTAAACCATCAAACATTACCAACGCATTACCAGCTTTCAACTGCTCCTGTAATTTAACTTGATTTACTTGGGCAATTGTATTTCTACATTGGGTAAAAAAATCTAAAAAATTTTCACATTCTCCATTTTCCCGGAGCCGCATATAATTACGTAATTCAATTAGCAAGGGAATTGAGAATAACATTAAATTCTCTTGAGAAGATTCTGCCCAGTTTAAGGCTAAATATTGCAACAATGTAGATTTACCCGAACCAGGATATCCCAAAATTACAATATATTTGTAAATATGCTGCTCGTTGATTACATTTAATACTGAGCGCATTGGCTGTTCTAAATAAAGAAGTTTCTCTCCTGCTAATTCATCACTTTCTCGCAGTCGCCTAAAATGTTCTTTTGGGAGTTCATGAAGTTGTGGTAAAAATTGATGTGTTTCCCGAACATTTTGAGGGATAAACATGCGCCATAATTTCAGATTCCTGTAAGCATAACCGCTGGTATCTAAACTATCTAGCTTAATGTCACCATAGATTTCTCGAATAGCTTCTTGATATTTAGCCAGATTAAAATTTACCAGTGGCTCAATGGCAATCCCAGCATTTTCAGCAAAATTAGATGATTGTTCCGATGTTAAAAAAAAGCGTAAGGTATCGGACTCTAACAGCAATTCTTGAACTTGGATTAAATACTGATCTATTAAAATTTGCCAGTTAAATCTATAAGGTAGAGATTGTAGGCGTAGTCTTTGCCAAGCTTCTTCTAATGATTTAGCATTTAAATGTTCACAATGAATATCAAAAGCCTGACCTAGAACTTCTCTGACAGACTTATCTTTAATAAATTTCCTGACATCTTCGGTGTAGCTTTTAATTTCATCGTCAGAAAGTTTGCAACGCACTTTTAACTGCTGTTGTACTAGCTGTAAAAATTCTTTTAATGCTTTACCAGCAGTAATTCCTAGCTCTTCTTTTGGTAATTGATTTAAAACTTTATTCGGGATACCATGCAATAAATTCTGTGTCCCATCTGTAGCAACTTCTTTTGCAAGATCTTCCAAAATTACCTTAAAAATCAACCCGACAGCCTGAATTGCTCCCCAAACAGTTAACCAATTCAGCATAAACTTAGTATCCTTTGATATGTGTTTATAAGTATATACACTATATTGGTTTAATATAGCAATTTTCCACTTCATTGCAGAAATATCATCAAAAACTCACAAAATGCTTGATTAATCTGTGGTGTGGGGTATCAGTATGCGGGGGTTAAATACCGCTTGACTTAAAAAATAATACATTTAGTTAACTAAGTTGAAAGATATGGAAGAGTGAATTCTATCAAAATTTTCTGGAAATGGTGTAAAAATTTTAAATCTTCTACGTTTATTTGTAATGTGAGTTAACAAAATTAGGCTTTGAACTCTTGATGACTCGCACAGAATAGATATGTATCATATGTATCAAATTAGTAAATCTGGCTCAAAGAGTAACTGTAATAGCTATTTTCCCCACAGCACGTTCTGTTTCACTTTCTGTATGCGCCGCTGCTAATTCTTGTAAGGGATATGTGCGGTGAATCACAACATAAATTTTACCCGCTTCAATCAAATCTTTTAGATAAAGTAAGTCTTTAGTATTGGGTTTTTCTATGATAAATTTAACCTTTTTACCAGGTAAGAAGGTCGTTAAAATACTCTGCACAAAACTTTCAGCACTGGGTAGGGTGGTGATATACACACCATTGGGTTTGAGGACTCGTTTGCATTCAGCAGGCGATCGCTTACCGACAACATCGAAAATAATGTCATAGGAGCTTGTGTCTTGGGTAAAGTCCTGTTGTGTATAGTCAATTACCCTATCTGCTCCCAAAGATTTCACCACATCCAAATTTTTAGTACTGCAAACCCCCGTTACCTCAGTACCAAAAGCCTTGGCGATTTGCACTGCAAAAATCCCCACACCACCAGCAGCGCCATTAATCAACACACTTTGCCCAGGCTGAATATTACCCTGGTCTCGCAGCGCTTGCAAAGCTGTGAGCGCAGCTAATGGGACAACACCTGCTTGTTCATAGCTCAAGTTCGTCGGTTTGGGAGCCACTAAATTTGCAGAGACAGCCGCAAACTCTGCATAAGCGCCTCCAGGTAAAGCCGTACTCCCATAGATAGCATCTCCAGGCTGAAAACCTTTAACCGCAGAGCCAACCTCTACAACTTCCCCAGCTAAATCAAAACCCAAAATCATCGGGAATTTTTTCCAAATGAGCGATCGCAACATTCCCTGGCGAATTTTCCAATCAACGGGATTAACACAACTACCATGAATCTTCACGAGTAATTGGTCAGGCTTAATCGTCGGTTGCTCCACATCCTCATATTGCAACACCTCAGCAGACCCATAGCGGCGGATAACAACAGCTTTCATCCTATTCCTCCTGCTACCCTGTTTTTGCCTATGAATACAGTGTAGTGGGGATTGGTGATTGGGGAGGAGGGGAAACAAGGGGAGAAATTCCCATTACCAATTACCAATTACCCATTACCAACCGAGTAAAAATGCTTATTTTAACTTCTTTAGAAAAAGAAAAATTTAGGATAAAAAATTAAGTTTTTGACAATTATATGCATTAATGTAGATACATAGACCGTTATATAAGCTTTATATAGCAAGGATTATTGACGTTATTGCATATTATTTTTAATGAAAGATTAAAACAATATGAATTACATTTTTACTAAAAAAAAAATGATATGTTGGATACAGAATTGAATTTCGCACGTATCTGGAGTAGAACGACGTAGACTACTCCAGTTTTTCCCCCCTCAATCCCCTATCACTACTGGCTTTGGGCGAGGTTCGGGAGATGGTTGAGTACAGACATAAATGTCTGAAAACAATCTAAAATCAAGTTCTAACCCTTGTGGGTGAAGGGTTTTGCCTGAGTACAAAGAAATCCTGTACCCCACTCTATAAATACTTGTACCCCAATCTAAAAAGACTAGAACCTCTACCCGAAAAAAAAATTTTTAATTCTTGTAACGCCTGAAAAATCAGGCTGAAAAAATTTGAGTACAAACTTAATAAATCCAATAAATTCTATCCTAGTTACAAGCCAGCAGTCATGAAAAATGGCTGCTATAAATCATATATCGCCAATCACTTAACGCTTCTAAACAAAAGCGAAAAGTGAGTGGAGGGATGAGATAGCACCATGCCTCTGTGAATGGAAGTCGCGGCTGCACAAATTCTACCCACGACCCAAACGTTGACACACCAGCCGAAAATCAAGGATTGTAAGCCTGCCCTACTCTAAATATTTGATGTTCTCATCAGCATCACTTCGCAAAAGAGTAAATTCTTGCGAGTAATGAGTAGAAGCCGCGATTTCAATTCCTAGGCATAAAGAGTAGCAACGGCATCTCTCACAGTGGCAGCCAGTCCACCGACCCTTGCGAAATTCAATGACACCACCGTCTACAGGACTCCTCACCTCCTCCAATCAGGAACCTACCACTACCCAAGCCAAATCAGGTGGTTGCGGATGCGACAGCAAAAGCAACGCCACCGTGGAAATGGACGAAAAGCTCAAGGAACGTATTGCCAAGCATCCCTGCTATAGCGAAGACGCACACCACCACTACGCAAGAATGCACGTTGCAGTTGCACCCGCCTGTAACATTCAATGCAACTATTGCAACCGAAAATATGACTGTGCTAACGAAAGCCGTCCTGGTGTAGTTAGCGAGTTACTCACCCCAGAAGAAGCAGCCCACAAAGTATTGGTGATTGCAGGTAAGATTCCCCAAATGACAGTCTTGGGAATTGCTGGCCCTGGTGATCCGTTGGCGAATCCAGAAAAAACTTTCCGCACCTTTGAGTTAATTGCAGATAAAGCACCCGATATTAAGTTGTGCTTATCAACCAATGGTTTGATGCTGACCGAATATGTCGATCGCATTAAACAACTCAATATAGATCACGTTACTATTACCCTGAACACTATTGACCCAGAAATCGGCGCACAGATTTATTCTTGGGTTCACTACAAGCGTAAGCGTTATAAAGGTGTTGAGGGAGCTAGAATTCTGCTAGAAAAGCAGATGGAAGGATTGCAAGCCCTCAAAGAAGCCGATATCTTGTGCAAAGTCAACTCGGTAATGATTCCGGGAATCAATGACCAGCACTTGGTAGAAGTAAATAAATTCATTCGTGAAAACGGCGCATTCCTCCACAACATCATGCCGTTGATTTCTGCGCCAGAACACGGCACACACTTCGGTTTAACCGGTCAGCGTGGCCCTACCACCAAAGAACTCAAAGAAGTTCAAGACAACTGTGCCGGCAACATGAAAATGATGCGTCACTGTCGTCAATGCCGAGCCGATGCTGTAGGATTATTAGGAGAAGACCGCAGCCAAGAATTTACCAAAGATAAATTCCTAGAAATGGCTCCGGAGTATAACCTAGAACAACGCCAAGAAGTTCACGAGGGTATTGAGAAATTTAAACAAGAAATTAAAGCAGCCAAAGAAAAGGCGCTAGCTGGCAAAAATTTTGCTAACAAACCTAAAATCTTAGTTGCAGTTGCAACCAAAGGTAGTGGATTAGTTAACCAACACTTCGGTCATGCGAAGGAATTCCAGATTTACGAAGTGGATGGTAGTGAAGTACGCTTTATCAGTCATCGTAAAATTGACCACTATTGTCAAGGTGGATTTGGAGAAGAAGCCACTCTAGACTACATTATTAAAGCGATCGCAGATTGCAAAGCGGTTTTGGTCTCCAAGATTGGGAACTGTCCCAAAGAAGAATTGCACAAAGCTGGCATACAGACTGTTGAAGCTTACGACGTAATCGAGAAAGTTGCTTTGGAATATTACGAGCAATATGTCGAGGGGTTAGGGAAATAAAGACTGGGGACTAAGGATTAGGGACTAGGGACTGGGAAGAGTTTACCCAGTACCCAACCCCCAGTATTCAATGCCCAGTACCCAGTACCCAATCCCCAATGCCCAATCCCCAAAAGGAGCTTAGTCATGGCTTACAAAATTACTGGCCAATGCATTTCCTGTGATTTGTGTCTGTCTGTATGCCCTACTGGTGCAATCAAAATAGTTGATGGTAATCGCTGGATAGACCCCGAACTTTGCACAAACTGCGTCGATAGTATTCATACAGTACCTCAATGTAAAGCCGGTTGCCCCACTTGTGATGGTTGCGTTAAACAACCTACAGATTATTGGGAAGGGTGGTTTGCCAATTACAACCGCGTTTTAGCGAAGTTAACTAATAAAGAAGATTATTGGGAACGTTGGTTTAACTGTTATTCTCAGAAATTCTCTGAGCAGTTGCAAAAGCGTCAACCTCAGATGAAGTATGAAGGATAAAGTAATCACCCTTCACCCTTTACCCTTCATCCTTGATAATTCATAATTCCTAAATTTAAAACCAATGCAAAACAACTGCATCTATCTCGATAATAATGCCACCACGAAGGTAGACCCAGAAGTTGTAGAGGAGATGTTGCCCTACTTAACGGAATATTACGGCAATCCCTCTAGTATGCACACCTTTGGCGGACAACTTGCCAAAGCAGTGAAAATAGCAAGAGAGCAACTTGCAGCCCTTCTGGGAGCAGATGAGTCGGAAATTGTTTACACTAGTTGCGGTACTGAAGGTGATAATGCAGCTATTCGCGCTGCACTGTTGGCACAACCTGACAAACGACACATTATTACTACTCAAGTTGAACACCCAGCAGTACTGAATGTCTGCAAACAATTAGAAACTCAAGGTTATAGTGTTACTTATCTTTCGGTAAATCGTCAGGGACAATTGGATCTCAATGAGCTAGAAGCTTCCCTGACAGGTAACACCGCCTTGGTGACAATTATGTATGCCAACAACGAAACTGGCGTGGTTTTCCCAATCGAGCAGATTGGATTGCGAGCGAAAGAGCATGGTGCTTTATTCCACGTCGATGCGGTGCAAGCAGTAGGGAAAATCCCTCTGAATATGAAAAAAAGCACCGTAGATATGCTTACCCTATCCGGTCACAAAATTCACGCTCCTAAAGGTATTGGCGCTTTGTATGTGCGGCGCGGCGTGAGATTCCGTCCCTTCTTACTTGGTGGACACCAAGAACGGGGACGGCGTGCGGGAACAGAGAACGTTCCAGGGATTATTGCTCTGGGCAAAGCTGCTGAACTGGAAATGTTACATTTAGAAGAGGCGACAAAAAGAGAAAGAAGGCTGCGCGATCGCCTAGAACAAACTTTACTCGCCAAAATTCCTGATTGTGAAGTTAACGGCGATACAACGCAGAGATTGCCTAACACAACTAACATCGGCTTCAAATATATTGAAGGAGAAGCCATTCTGCTACTGCTCAACAAATACGGTATCTGTGCCTCATCCGGTTCAGCTTGTACTTCTGGCTCTTTGGAACCTTCCCACGTATTGCGGGCTATGGGCTTACCCTACACCACTTTGCATGGTTCCATCCGCTTTAGCCTCTGTCGCTACACCACAGAAGCCGAAATCGATCAAGTAATTGCGGTTATGCCAGAAATTGTCGAACGTTTGCGCGCCCTTTCACCCTTCAAAAATGATGAAGCGGGTTGGCTGCAAGCGCAGGAACAAACACTGGCTCATCGTTAGGGATAAGGGACTAGGGATTAGGGACTGGGGACTAGGAAGATTTTCCCAATGCCCAATGCCCAATGCCCCATGCCCAATCCCCGATTACCCATTCCCCAATACCCAATACCCAATCCAAATTCGCAAATCTAAAATCGGCTATGTGGGACTACACAGATAAAGTATTAGAATTGTTTTACAATCCCAAAAATCAGGGAGTTATTGAAGAAGCTGAGCAAGCTGGAGTAAAGGTAGCGACTGGGGAAGTAGGTAGCATTGCTTGTGGTGATGCTTTGAGACTACACCTGAAAGTTGAAGTCGCCAGCGATAAGATTCTCGATGCACGCTTTCAAACTTTTGGCTGCACGAGTGCGATCGCATCTTCCAGCGCTTTAACCGAAATGATTAAGGGTTTAACCTTGGATGAAGCCTTAAATGTCTCCAATAAAGACATTGCAGATTACTTGGGTGGATTGCCAGAGGCAAAGATGCATTGCTCTGTCATGGGGCAAGAAGCGCTAGAAGCTGCTATTTATAATTATCGCGGCATTGTTCGAGATGTTCATGATGACGATGATGAAGGAGCGCTAATTTGTAGCTGCTTTGGCATCAGCGAATCCAAGATTCGGCGCGTGATTCGGGAAAATAACCTCACTGATGCAGAACAAGTAACAAATTATGTAAAAGCTGGTGGCGGATGCGGTTCCTGTTTAGCGAATATTGATGATATTATTAAAGAAGTTCAGCAAGAAGCCGCTACACCTGCAATCAACAACTACGGCGTGAAAGTTGCAACCGATATTGCTACTGGTAAACAATCACAACTCGGACTAACAAATGTGCAGAAAATTGCACTGATTCAAAAAGTGTTAGATGAAGAAGTCAGACCAGTTCTGATTGCTGATGGCGGAGATGTTGAACTTTACGATGTAGATGGAGATCGCGTCAAGGTTCTGCTTCAAGGAGCGTGTGGTTCCTGTTCTAGCAGTACAGCAACTCTCAAGATTGCCATAGAAGCCAGATTGCAGGATCGTGTCAGCAAGAACCTGATAGTTGAAGCGGTCGAGCCATTGCTGTAAGACTTTACGCACTGCTCAAATACACCTACTGTGCATCAGCTAAGACACAGAAAGTAGGATTTGACCAAGACAATTCGCTTCGCATCAATGAATTCAGTCCTACCTACAACAGACAGCTAAGCACATAGGCAAGTATACAACGCCTAATTGCGAATTCCATAATCCAACTCGCTTCAAAGGAATGAGGATATGAGCGCACTGTACGAAAAAATTGGCGGACAAGCAACTCTCGATAAAATTGTTGCAGATTTGCACAAACGCATCCAAGCAGATAGCAGTGTGAATACATTCTTCGCTAAGACAGATATGGCGAAGCAACGTGGTCACTTTGTTGCTTTCGTAGCTCAGTTACTCGAAGGGCCAAAGCAATATGCAGGTCGCCCAATGGACAAAACCCATACAGGTATGAATATCCAGCCCCAACACTTCGATGTAGTTGCTAAACACCTCAGCGATGCAATGGCTGCAAACGGAGTATCTGCTGATGATATTAGCGCTGCAATGGCTCGTGTTTCAAATGTCAAAGGCGCTATTTTGAACAAATAATTGGACTCCCAGATTAATTGTTGACGAAGACATCAAATGAAGTATGAAGTCTGAAGTATGAAATTTTAACCTTTATCCTTTAACCTTCATCCTTCAAAGTCCAGTCCTACCAGGTGTTTATCTCTGACTCACAAGTATTTGAAAAGTGCGTAATTACCTTTGTTAATAGTCATTTTCATGGCTATTAACAAAGAATAAAAGAAAAAAAATTTAATTTGACCGAGGAACGATAAATGTCTGTACTACCGATAGTTTTTGCTGTGGAGCGATCGCCCCCGGCTGGTACTAAATACCAAACGTCTCTGGCGACGTTCTACACAAACTCACTCTGAGCATCAACAGGTGTGAGACCCAACAGATAAAAGCAAAAGACCCACCAACCAACCAATTGCAGGAAACACGAACCATGACTGACGAAAACATCAGACAGATAGCTTTCTACGGTAAAGGCGGTATTGGTAAATCTACCACCTCCCAAAACACCCTAGCAGCTATGGCAGAAATGGGTCAACGCATCATGATTGTAGGTTGCGACCCCAAAGCTGACTCCTGTGGTTTTTACATAATGGTCATATCTTAAACTACCCCAATTTACATCTTTGCCTATTGAGGTAGAGTTGGAATTGAGTTATACCAATTCAAAATTCAAAATTCAAAATTAAGAAAGCCATATTTAGCAAGTGTTTTTGAGTTTGTATCTGTTGCTGAATTTTGGAGAATTGGTATTATTGCATCTAAAGCTAGCGAAGCCCACCCGTGATGTACAGCGTTTCGCCAGTGATCCAGGCGGAATCAGAGGAAGCAAGGAAGACAACGGCAGGGGCGATGTCCTGTGGCTGTCCAATGCGACCTAGTGGCGTTTGCGCTTCCATTTGTTGGCGACCTTCGCTTTCGGTAATTCCTGCTGTGTGGGTACCTTCTGTTTCCACCATGCCAGGATTGATGGAGTTAACACGGATGCGACGGGGGCCTAACTCTTTGGCTAAGGACTTCGTGATGGCATCAACAGCCGCTTTGGTAGCGTTATAGATTGCGGCATTCGGGGGTGTCAGGGTGCTGACAATCGAACTAATATTAATAATGCTACCGCCTGCTGAGCCGAAGTGCTTTACAGCTTGCTGTGAAGCGAGGATCAATCCCAGGACATTTATATCGAATTGCTTGTGGAAGTGCGCTTCTGTGATGTCTTCAAGTGGTGCAAATTCATAAATTCCCGCATTGTTAACCAAAATATCAACCTTGCCGAATGCTTGCTGAGTTTCTGTAAACAGATGTTCAATCTCTGCTTTTTTGGCAACATTTGCCTGAACTGCGATCGCCTTTCCACCAGCGCTAATAATCTCATCCACTACGTGATCAGCCCCTTGTTTGCTAGAGGCGTAATTGACAACCACTGCTGCACCTTCTGCTGCCAGATGTTTAGCAATCGACGCACCAATGCCTTTAGACGCACCTGTAACAACTGCGACTTTCCCCTCTAGTTTTGTCATGTCTGCGATCCCTGTGTTTATTGGGTTGAAAACATCTGTCTGAAATAGGTGCATTCTTGCAAGAATGCAAGTTCTTTATTTAAGATACCAGTTAAGTGAGAGCTTACACACTTCGTTATATCAACGGGTTGGTCATGGGTGCTGGGGGGATTGGAGGCGATCGCTCCCATATTTTCCTCTATACGAAACGCTGAACGTGATCGATTGAATTTGCAGCAGGGCGATCGCTTTTTTCCTGAATAACCTGCCTGAGCTATTTTCCTCTAAGAAAAAAGGTGATATACCTTGAAATAGCTATAAGAGCCACAATGTAGCAATTTTTAAGTAAGTAGGGAGTGCGTCAGATTTAAAATACTGCTGTGGTCAATCACAAGAGAAAAAATTAAATTAAATATGAATGAGACTTTAGCAGTTACATTAGGGGAACTACAAGCACAAATATACTGGTTACATGATGCCCAAAAGTTTAGAGAATTGGCATCAGCAGCAACTACTATATATACAAAACTTGGTTATAATCAACAGCAGGCAGAAACGGCAGGAAATTTAATTAGTGAAGCTTATCAATTAGCTGATGATGCTGCTCTAGCCCAACAAGCAGGTGATTCTGCTCAAGAAATGCAGTTGTATTATCAAGTTCAAGAGAAATTGTCTAAAGTAGAAAATACATTAGGTTATCAAACTAGTATTGCTATACATCAAATGAAATGGTGGCTGTATTTTCGCCATAGACAGAAACTTAAAATCATTATTCACTTATTTTTACAACATTTTAAAACTGTGGGTTTAATTAACTTATTTACTGCGATTAAACTGACATATTTTTTGATGGAAATAGGTAGGGTTCATAAATCGCGTGATTTAGAAACCACCAAACATAATGCTATAAAATATTGGGCTGAATTATTGAAAGTTAAACCGCCACAATACCCTTATCTTGGTTAAATTGCCTATTTTTAGACTTCTATCACCTGGTCTGATTCTTGTTGGAGGAGTGCTTTATGCCAATAGGCGATCGCTGCCAGATTTTCCTAGCTTGAATCAGGTAGGGCGATGCCTGTGGCAGTAAACTACGCTCATCACTCATCATTCTTAACTTCTAGTTGATACATTCGCATCGATGGGTGTTTATTGATTATCTGCCAGTAGTAACCCTGGAGCAGAGGCGAAACCCTAGCACCACAACGCTACAGAAACGCAACTATTACCAGGATTCCCATTTGATTGGTTGCAATGGACTGCGACCTAAAAATACCATTACAAAAGGATATAAATCAGTCAACAAAAACATATGTCTAAACTGTTTGCCGTTGTCGTAGCCACTGTTCCAGAGTATTACGAGTATAAAAAGACTCACCCAGAACATGACCAAGACCAACTGGCTTGGTTTCGTGAGCAGCAGGAGAAAGGAATACTTCTGTGCTGCGGCCCGTTTTTTCCCCACGATGGAACCGGAATGTGGGTAATTCAGGCGGAGAATTTAGAAGCGGCTCAAGCCATTGTCAACAGTAGCCCCCGTGTACGAGATGGGATGTTAGCGGACTCTGCTAGAGTTGTGGAGTGGCAGGTTCATATTGGACATCAGCGTTTTGAGAGGTAAAGCGATCGCTCTTGTAATTTCCTCTAAGAATTTACTTTATAGACCTAATAATGACTTCAATCGGCTGGTAAATTCGGAGGAGCGATCGCTCCTCCCAGTCTAGTGAGGAAAATTTACACCTCCAGAATCTTTATTTAATACCCAAAACAAACCGCCAGATAGAGGAATCATAGGGAAACTGATGATAGCTTGAGATGATGGCAGAAAATAACAATTCTATAGTAAATAAGTCAGTATTAATTGCCCTTACTCTCACGGCGTGGTCTATCCTGTCGTCAGTCAGCATTGCTGATACTGCCAAAAATTCAAGCAATCAAGCTATCAAAATGTCTTCATTTAACCTCAATTCTCAACAATGGCAAAACCGTGTATTGCTAATCTTTTCGCCTTCTATGGATAACCATAGCTATCAGCAGCAGATGCAGTTATTTCAACAGCATAATAGTGGTTTTGCAGATAGGGATTTAGTTCTGGTTCAGGTTTTGGCAACAGATAAAAGTTATGCCAACGGACAATTAATAGATGAATCTTCTGCGGTCAATTTGCGTGAGCGCTTTGGGGTTGATAAAGATAATTTTCGCGTCATTTTAGTGGGTAAAGATGGTGGTGTTAAGCGCCAGGAAGCTACACCAGTCGAAGCCACAGCAATTTTTAAGCAAATAGACGCTATGCCCATGCGCCAACAAGAAATGCAACAGCAAGGTAGAAATTAGCTATGACGATTATTGTCCATCATCTCAACAACTCGCGATCGCAGCGCGTATTATGGCTGCTTGAAGAATTAGGTATCGAATACGAAATTAAGTACTACGAACGCGACTCCAAGACGATGCAAGCACCAGCATCACTACGGCAAGTCCATCCACTTGGCAAGTCACCAGTGATTACAGATGCAGAACTGACTGTTGCTGAGTCAGGAGCTATTATCGAATACATAGTAGAGCGCTACGACAATGGTCGGCTAATTCCAGAATCCGGTACACCAGAGCGTCTGCGTTACACCTATTGGTTACATTATGCTGAAGGCTCGGCAATGCCACCTCTGGTAATGAACCTCGTTTTCCAGCTTTTTGGGACAGGGGATAGCAGCGCCAACGACGCATTTATCGCGCCCCAAATCAAGCTTCACTTTGACTATATAGAAGCTGAACTTGGTAAGAGTACATGGTTTGTAGGTGAAGAATTCACCGCCGCCGATATCCAAATGAGCTTTCCTTTGGAAATTGTCGCTACGCTTCCTGAACAAATTGAGAACCGACCAAAGATTAAGCAATTTATTGAACGCATTCAGGCGCGCCCTGCTTATAAACGCGCCCTCGAACGTGGTGGTAAATACGACTACGCCAATAGCATTCCATAATTCTCCTAATCTGGCCAATCCTGATGATTAATTATGCAACTTAAATGTGTAATAGCTTAGTTATGAGATTCGCTAAGCTGTTACGCATTTAAATTGTATATTTCGCACTCAAGTTGTCAAAAGTCAAGAGTCCAAAGTCCAAGCTAGCCTTTGACACTGGACTATTGACCCTTGACAGTCCCAACGCCCGAATATTTGATTTAGGTGCGTATCAGCTTACTCAAAAGCTCAAACTTGCTCATCAAATCTGCTGCGAAAGCCTCCATATTTTAGCCAATATTGTTTCAAATTGTGGCAGGGTGTATGTAAACTGGCTCTTGCCTGATACAGAATCACTTTACGATGAGCGCCCATCCAAATTTTGTCAATTGGCTCAACCGAAATCACAGTTCCTCCCAATGCTCCTACACATTGGGAAAAGCGTTCAATAGCACTATAATCTACAGTTTCAAAAACGAAGAAATTACCCGAACAAATTAAATGCCGACTGCGAATCCAGCACTGCATTTTCTTCTGTGCTTCTGGAGGTAGCATATTCGCTTTTATGGGCAGATCCGGCAGGGAAACATCATAAGATATTTGGGACTTCATCTGCGAAACTCTCCCGCTTTTCAAACCGTAATGGCCCAAAGGTAGATCCCCAAACTTGTTGGTGTGTATTAACATCCATACCTTTATCTAGACTTACCCAAGTGGTTTCTGTAATTTCAACGTAACTATCTAGATATGTCTGGCAGCCATTTTTCTCAATTAAGCACTGGTTTCCAGGTTCAACACCACCGATAAATTTATCCCCCTCGCGTTTAAAAATCATCGAGCAGTGATATCGGCGTTCAATACAATTTGGGGTAATAGTTTTGAGAATATTTAAGTCTCGCGCTGCACCTGCGTAATAAAGTGCTTGTTTTAAGCTGTAATTTTCAATATAAATTTCATCGCCTTTATCGATAAGACGATGGACTCCCTGGCGATAAGGTCGCCACAAATCATAGTCATATACTTGTTCCGAATAAAGCCCAATTCCTGAGAAAAATTCAAACGGTAATGGGCGAAAGAAAACATGAATATGGGCGTAATCTTTAGGATTTTCAAATGCCTGTTTGTAGTTGCTGAAATCACCTGCCATCCAACGAGCCAGGGTGATTAAATTAGGCGATACCGTTTCAGGAATCTTTGGTAATGAAGAGGTCATAAATAGATGAGGATAAATAAACAATCCCAAAATTTTCTTGTCAAGTTGCTCCTCTTGGACAAAGCCCAAGACCATACTTTCGGCAAAATTCAAAATGATGACCTGAATACCAATTCTCTAAAATTGAACAACAGATCCAAGCTCAGAAATTCTGTTGATATCTGGCTTTCCTAATTTTGAATTGGTATAACCTATGGCACCGATATTTATTAAGAAATGACATAGCAAAGCTCACGCGATCGCTTTCATCTGTAGACTGCACGCTCTGACGTTGTATCTATAGGACTAGAAATATGGTCGGATATAGTTTATTTCGGAATATCCTGGCGGATTTCTGAAGAAAATGAGGCAGTAACAACTCCTGAACCAGCACTAGTTTTAATTAGGGAAACCCGACAACGAACATTGGGGTTAACAAACCAGATTTTTTCTTCAGCAGCGGCGCGCTCGTAAGCGGTGACTAACACGAATGTGCCGTCTTCCGTAAAGTAATAGTCGCCGGCTGCTGCGATCGTTTCTGCATAGCCTTGATCGCGTAGGAGTTTACCGCGATGGGGACGATCTGGATCGGGGATGGGAACTAGGACACAGGTGCCTTTGATTTGACTATCATCCCAATCTGATTGACCTTCCCAAGTCATGCGAAATGGGGAAACCACAGTTTGCGGATCGATGTTATAGCTTTTACATAAATCAATCACTGCTGGATCTTCATCTGGAAGAGCAATGATATCTATCTCAGACTGTACAGCTTCAAAGTGACCGAATGCTAAATGATGGGCACTGCGTTGCGATCGCCAATGCCCTATAGAATTTGCTACAAACTTTGTAATATTCATTAACACTTTGGTTTTTATTTTTAGCTATTTGCTTTGAGATAGGAGAAGGTTCCATTTCCCCTATAGATTCATACGGTTCAGTTAAGGGATATTTAGTGGGTTAGGCAGAGGATGCAGGGGAGAAAAAGAGGCTTATCTGAACCTTGTTGTCATAGCTTGGCTATTGACAAATTGCTAGAGGTTAAGAACTTCTCCATTGGTAGCGTTAAGCTATTTCCGCAATACTAATAATTTTGCCTCCTGTTTTCTGGATACTCTGAATTTTCTGGGATAGCTGGTTGTATCCCACTTCAAAGGTGGCTACGCTTTTAGTCACCCGAACCCCAAAATTAGCTTTGGAGACAGAGATCCGGAACCTCTTACCTGTATTGCTAGCAGCACCAGAACCACCAGCGGGGGCAACAATTTTGGTTGCGCGATTAGAACCAATATCGCTAATCAATTTTGCCGATTTACCCAGATCGTTGGCAGCAAATCCCCGCATTAAGGCAAAGGTACGGTTAAAACCGACATTCTTGATCCCGGCTTGGGTACGATTACCACGGGTAGAGGGCACAATATGGTCGCCAAAACTCCTGCTATATTCATCACTATCAATGTAGGAGTTGATTTCTGCTGCGTAACCTTGGGTATTGTAAATTTGCACGTGTTCTGCAATTTCCGCCTGATCTTGCGGGGCGCGACCAAGCAAATGTTTAAAGTTCAATTCGATAAAACGATAAGGAGAGGAAGTTTCAAAAAACAATGAACGATATAGGTCTGATTGAGCCACAGCTCTAACGAAACCAGCAACAGTGATATCACCGTTCCGCAATTGAGACTCGGCATTAGTAAGCCGTTGATTTTCAAATATATGAGCATTGCCCAAAACTTGGCGATATACGGCTCTGATCGTTGCTTGTAGATCCTCTTCAGTGGCGTTGGGGCGTAATTCAACGGACTCGGTTTCTATCCAAAGTGCCATATCAATGCCTCCTAAATTTAGGATTTTCGTGGGTTTTTTTGAAAAATTGCAAATTAAAAAAGTTAATCATCTGGGGCGGGCAATCTCTCAATACTAATCGGTTCAAAATTTAGAACAGACAAGTATTGCTGCCCACCCTGTTAAAGGTTAAACAATTTCAGTAATGCTGACGATTTTGCCAGAAGTACGATTAATCCGCTGAATTTGTGGAGTCATCTTACTAGCTGGAACAATGTACTCAGTGGTACTGATGCGTCGGGGACTGTCGAATTTGGAACCTTGCACCAAGATTTTGAATCGTTTTTCAGTTCCGGAGCCAATGACGGTGGATGAAGAGGCTTTAATCGCATTGGCGCTGTTAGTAGCAACAGCATAGACCAATTGAGCAGATTTAACCGCACTGTCAATTTGGGCAGGGCCGCGATCGAGGGCAAATATCCGGTTGTAGCCTACTTGCTTAGAGTTGGCTTCGCTATTTCTACCACGATAGTAAGGCACTACGTTTTCACCAAAGGCGGCTTCATATTCACTGCTATCGATATAGGAATCAATTTCAGCATCATAGCCTTCAGCTACAGTCCGAACGATGTGTTCGGAAACTTCTCTTTGATCCTGGGGTGCACGACCAAGCAAATGCAAGAAGTTAAGTTCTACAAATCGGTAGGGAGCGCAGGATTGGAAGTAGCGGGTGCGATAAAAATCAGACTTAGCAACGCTGCGGACAAATTCCCGCACGGTGATGGAGCGATCGCATAATTGTGATTCTGCTGTCACCAACCGCTCACTCTCCATAACATGAGGGTTGCCTAAAACTTGTTTGTAAACTGCACGGATAATAGTTTGAACTTCCTCTAAGCCACTAGAGGGCCAAAGTTCAA
Organism: Calothrix membranacea FACHB-236; assembly: GCF_014696315.1. GTDB lineage: Bacteria > Cyanobacteriota > Cyanobacteriia > Cyanobacteriales > Nostocaceae > Aulosira > Aulosira membranacea. Next base: position 109,168 of record NZ_JACJPX010000006.1, on the reverse strand, counting down.
GAATTGTCTGGGATGCCATTAAAATTTCTGCTCCTCAATTTTTTAAGTTTGCACCTAATTTATACAGGAGTGATACTTGCGATCACGCCGCCTTGCTGGTGAATCCGCTGATACTCTTGAGAGAGCTTTTCGTATGGCACCAGAAAGACTTGGTTGGAACGGCGAAACTTGGAAATCTTATTGAAGGTTTTGGCACGATAACCTGTAACTTCAATGCGGTAAACTTTACCACCAGCGCTAGCATCAACTCCAAGACGAGTACGCGCACCAATGGGAGGTTGAGAGAATGTTGCACCAGCGCTAGCAGGTGAAATTACTGCTGTGGGTGTGCTTTGAATTACTAATGCATTCAGCTTAGGAGCCTTACCAGATAAGTCACCCTTCAGGCTGCTGCTAGACGCACCTCGTACCAGTTGGAAGGTATGAGTAAATTGCACCATGCTCTGAAGCGCTTCGGTTTTATAGCCTCGGATGTAAGGCACAATGTTCTCGCCAAAAGTAGACTGATACTCATCACTATCGATATAAGAATCAATCTCAGCTTCAAACCCTTGAGTATCAAGGATTGTGCTGTGGGAGCGCATTTCTTCCAAATCTAGTGGTGGACGACCTAACAGATGGCGGAAGTTGAGTTCAATTGCCCTATAACGCGCACAACTGGTGAAAAAGCGAGAACGATATAGTTCAGATTTAGCCACTGCTCTGACAAACTCGCGGACGCTCAACTCACCCCGCTTAAATTGGGATTCAGGCACAGCAAGCCGCTCACTTTCCATCACATAGGCATTGCCTAATACTTGCCGATAGACTGCCCTAATCATTGTTTCTGCTTCTTCTTGTGAGCGACCTGGTACCCACTCAACAGGAGGAGTTTCATCAAACAGGCTGACTCCCAAGCGTGAAGCTGGTCCAAATGGCATTAATTGTTTCTCCTGTTAACGAAAGTTTAAGAAAATTGTTTCAATTTGTAAATAAATTTCAGATTGTCCACCAGGCTAATTAAATCTCTGGATTGATTTGTGGCAACCCAAATTTCCAGCTTCCATAAGCATGGAAGTTGTGGTTTCCTGGATGCACAAGCTTTTAGGCGTTTTATACGCTTTGTTATGATCATTTTCTTATGAGCGCGGAAAGATGTACATCAAGATTTGTAAATCTTGATGAAATGAGAGAATTTTGCACTCAGTTTGCACAAACGATTTGTAATGGGCATGGGGTAATTGGGTAATGGGTAATGGGTAATAGAGGTTTCTCTTGTTCCCCAGCCCCCAGTCCCCAATTCGTTCCTGCTTGCTGTATACAAAATGTTAAATTTTCCAAAAATAAATTAATCAAATTTGAACTTGAGATAACTTCAGTAAAAAATGGAAATGTCCCTTTGCATATAGATGTAGGTGTCTAAACGTTCCTCTAAGCAGCCAAAGCAATCCGGCGCGAAGAAATCTAAACATCAACGACGAACTCAAAAGCGCTTGATTAAAACTTTATTTCAGAACGCCCATGATGCGATCGCCCTGATTGACGATCGCTTATGTTTCGTAGATATGAATATTGCTGCTTGTGATTTACTTGGACTACCACGTCAGCAACTCAAAGGGCAAGCTTTATCTAATTTCATTACTGCGGAATTTACTCGTCAACCCAAGTCTCTGGGTTTTCCATCAGAAAAATCGTTGATGGGGGAGCTGTTAGTTGCATCTGCTGCTCAAACCCAGCGAGAAATGGAATATACTTTAACACCTAACGTCCTTCCCCACTGTCATCTGCTGCTATTACGAGATATTAGTCAACGCCGAGAATCAATGCAAGCGGAATTACGACAGCAACAGCAGCGAGTGGAACTGTTTTCGGAAGTGACGCTAAAAATTCGCCAGTCGTTACAGCTCAAGGAAATTCTGCATACCACGGTTACAGAAGTGCAGCGGATTCTCCAAGCAGATCGCGTGCTAATTTATCATGTATTACCGGATGGTACAGGCAAAACCATCAGCGAATCAGTTTTACCAGATTATCCCACACTGATGGATCTGGAATTTCCCCAAGAAGTTTTTCCCCAAGAGTATCAACAACTATATGCCCAAGGAAGGGTAAGAGCGATCGCTGATGTACATGATCCAGCCGCAGGGTTGGCGGAATGTTTGGTGGAATTTGTCGATCAATTCCATATCAAAGCCAAATTAATTGTACCGATTGTGCAAAACCTCAATGCCAACTCCCAGAATCAGCTTTGGGGTTTGTTAATCGCGCACCAATGCGACAGCGTTCGCCAATGGGTTGATTTTGAGTTGGAATTGATGCAGCAATTAGCAGATCAAATCAGTATTGCTTTATCTCAAGCCCAATTATTAGAAAGATTAGAAGAGGTTGTAGCAGCGCGCACCGCCGAATTGCAAGAGGAAATTAATGTGCGGATGCAAGCAGAAGCAGCATTGCGACAGAGTGAAGAGCAATTGCGATTGATTACCAATGCTTTGCCAGTACTGATTGCTTATGTGGACGATCAACAACAATATCGCTTTAATAATCAAGCTTATCAGGATTGGCTGGGACAATCTCCACCAGAAATTTATGGTTCCCATCTGCGTCAGGTTTGGGGAGAAGATTGTTACCAAAGAATGGAAGCTTATGTAACAACAGCTTTATCTGGGCAAGCGGTCAACTATGAAAATGATATTGTTTTAAAAGATGGGAGTTGGCGAGCGGTTGATGTGACTTACATCCCGGATTTGGATGACGAAAACATGGTTAAGGGATTTTTCGCGCTGAGTAGCGATATTAGCGATCGCAAAGCTATTGAAAGGATGAAAGATGAATTCATTTCTATCATTAGCCACGAACTGCGGACTCCCCTAACTTCCTTGCATAGTGCCTTGAAAATTTTAGCAACAGGGCGATTGGGTACTCTCTCGACTGAAGGACAACAAATGCTAGGAATTGCTGATGACAGTACTGAACGGTTAGTGCGTTTAGTCAACAACGTCCTCGATTTACAGCGAATTGAGTCTGGCAAAGTCATTATGGAGTGCCAAGCCTGTAATGCTGCTAGTTTGATGATCCAAGCAGCAGAGGCAATGCAAGCAATGGCACAGCAGCAAGAAATCACTCTAGTCAAACAACCACAAGATATTTCCGTGTGGGCAGATGCCGATTATATCTTGCAAGCATTGACAAATTTACTTAGTAATGCAATTAAGTTTTCATCACCAGGGGGGACTGTTTGGCTAACAGTAGAACAAGAAAAAGGCTCCCCAAACAACCCCAAAGAAGTGGTGTTTCGGGTGCGAGACGAAGGGCAAGGCATTCCCGCTGACCAACTCGAACGGATCTTTGAAAGGTTTCAACAAGTAGATTCGTCAGATTCCCGCAAAAAAGGTGGTACTGGTTTAGGGCTGACTATCTGTCGCAAAATAATTGAACAACACAACGGCAGAATTTGGGCTGAGAGTACTCCAGGGTGTGGAAGCACCTTTGCATTCACATTACCTACTCTTGAGTACGCCAATATCCAATGACGGGGGAAGCTATGCAAACCAAGCGGATTTTAATTATTGATGACGAAGAAACCATCCAAACTGTTGTGCAATTTGGCATCCGAATGGCTGCAGGATGGGAAGTTTTCACTGCTAGTTCTGGCTTTGAAGGCATCCAGGCTGCCCAAACCGCGAAACCAGATGTGATTTTGTTAGATGTGATGATGCCAGACATGGATGGTATTGCTACCTTTAAAGAACTCCAGTCTCATTCGGAAACCGAACAAATTCCAGTTATTCTGTTAACTGCCAAAGCACAAACAGCAGAAAAGCGTCAGTTTAATGATTTGGGAGTTAGCGGTGTCATTACCAAACCCTTTAACTCCCTAGATCTACCGGAGCAAATTAGTAGAATTCTCCATTGGTAGCCGCATCAAGGAAAATCTTGCTTTGGGTATATTAGAGGGTGGTGTTAGCGAAATTGCTTTAATTGCTCAATCAAATGCTCAAAATAAGGGGCAACCATTGCTTGCTGCTCTGGTTCCACTCGCTTTAAACTGGCAGTTTTAATGCCTTCTAGCCCAACAACCATTGCATCTAAAGGTACTTGCAATTCTTGATACAAGAGTTGCATATAGTGTAATCCGTCAGAGCTTGTATAGTCGGTATGCTGACCAGCAATACCATAAGTAATACAGCGTAAGAAGTGCCAAAAATCACGCCAGCAAGCATCGGCCCTGACTGCTGGGTAAAGTCCGCCACCAGGTTGGGTAATGTTGGGGAATGTAGCTAATACCTGGCTTCTGGCTTCATCTACAATTTCATGAACGCGATCGCGTAACTCTTTACTTACGGCAATGAGTACTGGATTTGCCGATACTAGTTGCTGAATCTGCTGTAAATCTTCATCAGTAAGATATCGTCCTTGATCGTCAGCTGCCTGGAATAGCTCAATAGCCTCTGCTGAATGGGTATTTTGCCAAGTAGCAAAACTGACTATCCTAGCTTTTTTAATCAGTTCTCGAACTTTTTCACTCAATTGTACTTGAGTCACTTCGCTTCGCTCCAAATTCAAAATTCAAAATTAATCATCCCCATAATCAATTTGGGGGCTTGTATCCTTTTGGTTTTCGGTTATTTTCAAAAGTATTAATTGATTGAGAAGCACTCTTGCCCCCTTTCAAACTTTTAGCAGGGCTATGGCAAATAGCCTCATTAAGTAAGCTATTAGTAAAACTTTAGCGGTAAGTTGTTACGAAACTCAACAGGCAAATTATGAACAATTCCGAAGACTACACAGTTAATAACCTAGATTTTTATAGAAATCATCATGGTCAACAGCTTTATTATCGCTGGGAGGGAGAAGTATTTTGGCAACAGACAGGTGAGCATCAACGGGAGAAATTATTCTCGATTATTGGGATGAATGCAACCAAAGTTTTCATTCGTCCCGATCCTGAGTTTGGTCAGGTGGGTTACCGGATCAATCGAGAGTTAGGTCTATTTTGCGATCCACATACCCAAGAAATCCTGCATACATGGCAACCTGATTTGACTCGTCCGGCTGTGGCGATCGTGCATATTGCCAATCGCATAGTGCAGGGGGCTGTGCGACCGAAAACGACGGTAGTTCCCCAAGGACAAGATTATGTTACTTCTGTTGTAGAAATTCCCCTAACCTATCCTCATCCATTAGCAGCAGATCACCAATATCGAGATTATTGTCCCGGTGAAACCTTTAATGGGACAGAATACTTCACTAGCCACATTGCCCGACCAGGGGTGAAGGATCTGCCTCCAGCGACCTGGGCAAGAGACTGTCCCTGGTTACCCTGGATGAAACTAGGCTATGGTCATCCAGCCCGCTTACGATTTGAAACCACAACGACTCGGGTTGAATCCTTTGCAAAACTCAATCCCAACCTGATTAAACTGATTCGCGAACAAGTGCCGATATATGAATTTACTCCAGACCAGAGTAACGAACCAAATATGACCAGTACACTTTACTTTAAGAAGCATTTTGCCGCTTACTTAAAAGGAGAACGCTTTCCCATTCCCGAATCGATTTAAGACTTTAAGCTCAACCCACCCCTTATACCAATTCAAAATTCAAAATTAAGATTCTATGGATCTCAGTCAAATCGAAACCAATCTGCAAAACTCCGATTTTCAATACCGCCTGAAGGCAATCTCTGCCCTGCAAGATTATCCGGCAGATGTCGCTGTTCCTTTACTCAACCGCCATATCCAAGATCCAGAGTTTTTGGTGCGAACCTTTGTGGCGAGGGAGTTGGGTAAGCAAAAAACCTCAGAATCTTTTGCTGCCCTGTTGCAAATTATGAAGTTTGATAACACCCCCAATGTCCGCGCCGAAGCATCTAATTCCCTATCTTTATTTGGCAAAATTTCTGCCTCTCATCTAGTGCAGACGTTTTTGCGAGACGATCACTGGTTGGTACGCCGTAGTATTTTAGCAGCCTTGGTAGAAATGGATTGCCCGGAAGAAGTGCTAGAGGTATGTATGCTAGGGCTAGAAAGTGACGATGCTGCAGTCCAAGAAGCATCTGTAGATGGGCTGGGGTGGTTAGCAAATTCTCGTCAGTCTGAAGCAGCTTTGTCTTATCTCCTGAACCTGAAAAATTCTGAGTCTGAATATATCCGGGTAAGAGTTGCCTATGCCCTCAAGCACTTTAATACTCCTGAAGCCAAGGAAGCCCTGGCACAACTAAGACAAGATGCCGATCATCGGGTGGTGGGGGCGGCAATGGAAAATCTAATTCCTTGAGGAGTTGGGAAGCGGGTAGAGGGAGCAGGGGAGACAAAGGGACAAGGGGACAAGGGGAAATAACTAATACCAAACCCCAAATGACAAATAACTAATGACAAATGACCAATGACAACTCCATCGTCAGGTGGAGAAGAAAACTATGTCTTTGAGTTGTACCTAACTCAGTAATGGTTACCTATAATTTATTTATGCTTTACAGCAATTCAATACAAAAGTCTAGCGATATTGTAGCAATGTTGACATAAATTAATATTAAGACTGGCAGAATTGGGAAAGAGCAAACTGTAACTAAGTATTTTTGTTTGCAACATAGGAGAAATAAATGGCTGAAATTCCTACCGGCGGTCAAATGCTCTGGAAATTGGAAGGAGACGATCGCGCTTTGTACCTGCGTCATAATTCGTCAGACCCTTGGCAGCCGTTTGAGGAATTTCCGCAGTATGTTCTACCCGATCCCCAAGGATTTTCTAAAGGAATTGCTACCTTTCTCGCTTTGCTGAAAAAAGATTGGACAGCGATTAAGTCATAAGAGGGGAGCAGGAGAGACGTTTGAATTCTTTGTTCTCTTTGCTCCCATCATCAAACTTTCATACAGAGATACTTTCCAGGCTGGCGCGTGTGGTACGTCGGGTTAAAGCATGAGGTGTATCTAGCTCTTGTGCAGGTTGGCTAAGGAGGCGCGATCGCATCTCGTTACTTAGCCCCTGAACATTGGTAAAATCGGCTCCAGCAATGCTTTCTAGTTGCTCGAACTCAACGCCAGTCAAATCTGCTGCTCTTAAATCTGCTCCTGCTAAGTTAGCTCCATTTAACCGAGCATTGCGTAATGATACTCCAGCTAGCCAGGCTTTCCGCAAGTCAGCCTGAGTTAGCCGCGCACCTTGAAGATTAGCATGGGTTAGATCGGCCCCACCTAAATATGCTCCTAACATACTTGCACCTTGCAAATCCGCATAACGTAAGTTAGCTGTATTCAGCTGAGCGCCATTCAAATAGGCATTTGGCCCAATCGCCCCAGAGGATTTGTAATTAAAGCCTTCAGGAAATAGGGTTTGGCTATCATATCTTGCACCTAGTAGCTTCGTAGCAGTCAAATTAGCTCCGCGTAAGTCTGCACCACTCAAATCGGCTCGGTACAAACAAGCTGCCTCTAAATTGGCATCTTTTAAAATCGTTTGGCACAGATCCGCTGCTCGTAAATCAGCACCACTGAGATCCGCTGCACTCAGATCTGCTTTACTAAGATTGGCTCGAATCAGAGTAGCTTGATGCAAATTGGCTCTTTGTAGTTCTAAACCACTGAGATTGAATTGATATAAATCTTCCTGGATGAGAGCAACCCCTGCCTTGAGGACAGCCAAAACCTCTTGGGGTGTCTTATGAGTCTCCCTGCTGATCATGGATTGAAATCGTGAGATTATTTAGGGTATTGTACCGCGACCTATCTACACTCATAAAAAGGATGAAGTGCGAACTCACTTCACACTTCATTAGAGGAGCAATTATGCCTTTTGTACAACCCATGACTATGATGGAGTTTTTTCAAAAGAGTGAAGGAGTTTGGTTTACCCAGCGCACAGTGCATCACTTTGATGCAGTGGCGGATCAGTCGGGAGAATCCAAGCTTTATGTGCAAGTAATGACACTCGACGATCCACGGGTGAAAACAATTTGCGAATCTCAAGGTATTGATCCAGCTAGTGCGAAGGGAGGTGCTAGCTTTATGTGGCAAGAACACGACGATGATCGCGAACCCGATCCAGAACGTGCAGCTGTTTTGATTGATGTCCCAGATGATGAGACTGGGCGAACGGGAAAATTGCTGCGTAACCAAGGCTATGTAGAAAAAATTCCGGTAGTTAGCCGCTACTGGTTTGGACAAGATGGTATTTTAACCATCGATACTGAATATGAAACCAACCAAGGTCAAGAACGTTGCTGGTTTATGACTGATGATTTTAGAGTACGTGTCAGTACAGTGCGGATGATGAATGGTGTGTATTTGATGACCTATTGTTCGGAACGACGCTATTTGACAGAGGCGAATTTAGCACAGATGGTACAACAAAATTTATCTAGAGCCTCTGTATAATCTTCTGGTCGCTCATAATCTTCAAGAACTTGTGGTGCCTTCTAGGTAATTATTCTGGCGATCGCATCCTCTAAGTATTGCACTATCACCTCTGGCTAACGTTAAGGATCGTTACTTTGTTTAACATATTCGAGACGGCGAATTTGTGAATCCTCTATTCTCTGGGATTAAGGCAAATTAGTCTCTAACTTTTATGTATAAGTGCTTCCTTGAGCATCTGGAACAATCGCTTTTGCAACGGTTTATATTGGAGAGTCGCCCAATTCCCCCAGGACTAGAGTATCAGGTGAGCGATCGCGGTAGAAATCCCGCCACAATTCAGAGTTGGTGCTATCAGTGTCCACAGTTGCGGAAAATCCGCTATACATATATTGATGCAGGTGCAAGCGCTCAGATTATGAATAGTGTGATTTATCCCAATCATCACTATGATTTGCCTCTACTTGGCATTGACTTTCTCTCTTTCGGTCAGGTAAAGAATCTGATTGTGATGGATTTCCAGCCTTTATTTCAAGATGAAGCCTACTTGAGGAAATACATCCATCCATTGCAGACCTTGCATGATAAGTATCCAGACTTGGCGCAAGGGTTGGAAATGAAATTTTATGATGCTAACCAATACTTCTCCAAATATCTGTTGTTTGCCAAAACCGACCCAAAAACAGTCAAAACGAGGGTATTTGCAGCCTTCAAAGACTATCTAAATCTGTACTGGCAGATGCTAGCCCAAGCCGAACCTCTGATTGATCAGTCAGACATTCAACGGATTGTCAAAGCTCAAAAAGACTACGACCAATATAGTGCCGATCGCGATCCTGCATCTGGTTTGTTCAGCAGCTACTTTGGACATCAATGGGCAGAGCGATTTTTGTATGAATTTTTGTTTGAAGATGCTGTCCCATTAGTAGCTGTTGCTGCCGTATAGGGATTTAAATCTATATCCTCCAACAGAACTTTGATGATAGTTAAATTTTGAATTCGGAGCGAAGCGAAGTTGACTCTCTATCAGCCATTTTTAGATTACGCGATCGCACTTTTGCAAGAAAGGTTGAATTTGCAGCCTTATCCTATCCCCACTGGGTTTGAGTCTAAGCAAGCAACAGTAGGCAAAGGCAAACATCAAGAGGAAGTATTAACAACTAGCTATGCTTATCAAAGTACCAAACTCCGGCAAATTCGAGCCGCCCATGTACAAGGTGGTAACTCACTTCAGGTGTTAAATTTCGTGATTTTCCCGCACCTAAATTACGATTTACCCTTCTTTGGTGCGGATTTAGTCACCTTACCTGGAGGGCACTTAATTGCCCTCGATATGCAACCTTTATTTCGGGATGATTTGGACTATCAGGCAAAATATACCCAGCCTATTCTGCCAATTTTCCAGACACATCAGCAGCATCTACCTTGGGGGGGCGACTTTCCCGAAGAAGCCCAACCCTTTTTCTCTCCAGCCTTTCTCTGGACGCGCCCTCAGCAAACTGAAGTTGTAGAAACTCATGTATTTGCAGCCTTCAAAGACTATCTAAAAGCCTATCTAGATTTTGTTGACCAAGCACAACCTGTAACCAACTCTAAATATTTAGCAGAAATTGAACAGGCGCAACTGCGTTATCTCCGCTATCGCGCCGCAAAAGACCCAGCCAGGGGAATGTTCACCCGTTTTTACGGTGCTGAGTGGACAGAAGAATATATCCACGGCTTTTTATTCGATTTGGAAAGAAAGCTCACATCAGCTATCAAATAAACAAAAAGCTAAATGGTTATGCGCTCAATCACACAATGAAGTCATAAAAATCTCTCTTACCTGTCAACAGTCAACTCCAAAAACTTTTGTTTGTTGGTAACTGAATCTGAGAAAATCTAACAAGGATGTTTTAAATCTACTTTTAGGAAGCACAATAAATATGACTGATACTACAGAACTCACCTCAAGCGCTCTAGCAAGCTCTGAAGAACTGAATTTAGCGATCGCAGAATTAGAAGAATATCGGGAACGTCTGGTTAACGATACTTTGTCAATGGCGCAAAAGGCTAAAGTCATGAAAGCACAAGCACTTGCTAGCCTAGAACCTCAGCTTGCTCAAATAGACGCAACTCTGGAGTCACTTCGCCAGCAGCAATCTAGTGTGACATCTGGTAATTAGTTTCGTGTAACAATAACGGTGATAGGGAATTTGTGATGAGTCAATCGCTCAACTTTGAAGCTCCCGCAGTGGAAGATCCCATCCTGCGAGTACAAGCTGAAAATGATGCTCTGGTTCAGAGGGTAAACGAGCAGATTACACTCGAAACCTTCGATGCCACAAATCAAGAAGTTCTCAAACAACTCGTAGAGGGTTTAGGAGATCCACGGGGATTGGTACGACTGCGGTTTGCTGAAACCTTGGGTGAAATTGGTGAAGTAGCAACGCCATTTCTCGTAGAAGCGTTAGCAAATCATTCTAATGTAGTTGTGCGGCGAGCGGCTGCGAAGACACTCACGATCATCTCTGACCCCCGCGCTGTGCCAGACTTGCTTCATGCTTTTCTCAATGATGAAGATACAGTAGTTAGAAGTTCAGCAGCCGGAGCGTTAGCTAGAACAGGAGAAGCATCTGTACCAGCATTACTAGAAATTCTGGCATCAGATAAACATCCACAAGATATTAAAGGTCATGCTGCATGGGCGTTGGCGTTTATTGGCTCAGAAGCAACAGACCATCTATATAAAGCATTGAATGCCGCCTCTTTGGATGTCCGATGTGCTGTCATTGGTGCCCTCGGTCATGTGGCGCAAGAGCAGTCGGATGAAAAGTCCTGCAACCTGCTAGTTTCTGCTTTAACAGATCCAGAAGCGCTCATTCGCACCGAAGCCGCCGCAGCCTTGGGACAAGTTAATTATCCCCCCTCTGTACCGCATTTAATTCTGGCAATTCATGATACAGATTTAGATGTGAGGAAGGCAGCAATTAATTCACTCGGTAAAATTGGCGATCGCGCCGCTTTAGAACCATTGCAAGCGCTACTAAATGATCAAAAGGAGGTGGTGCGAGTTTTGGCGAAACTAGCGATCGCGCAAATTGAACGTCAGTCCGAAGAAGATGATTGGTAACAAGATATCTTGCTAATCTGCTGTATTGGGGTTGTCAGGCTAAACTTCCGTAGACGGATGCTCTGCACCATTACGGAAGTTGAACGGCACTCAGAAGACACTGGCAGCTACATTCGGGAAAGAGAGACAATTTTAGTAATCTTGTGCCGATCCAGCCCCTGTAGTTCATCCAAATGCAACCATCCCTGTTTGATCAGAGTTGCAAAAACAAATACGAGAACTGAATAGTTGTAATCATACTTGCCATCAATGTCGTGTCTTTTGGCACTGAGAAAGTTATGCAAACGCCAAATATCTTCCAACTCTGAAATCTGAACGGCGTTGTCGCGAACTTCCTGAATTAGGGCGTTGGTTTCTCGCTCGTATGCTTTTTTAAAGGCGGCTTGAGCAACTTCTTGTTCTAAATCAGACCAGCTAACTTCGTTTACCTTCATGCTTCTATCCCAAAATACTCTCCTCCAAGAGAGTAAATTAACTTAATAATACAGTTTTCATAGCAAAGACTGCGGGTATGGCTTTGCTCTGCCCACATTCTTCGATAGCGTATTGAGTCATATCATGTCCTTTTTAACACTTGTCATTGCGACCGTTCGCTGGTCGGCAAAGCCGTTCTCGAAGAGTAAGCGTTCCCGAAGGGTAGGGAAGGAATCACAAGGTCTCTGCGATTCCTTCTCTTTGCTACGCTACGCGAATGTTGCACTTGCAATGACATATCGCAACTAATTTAGCGGACATGATATCAGACCGCAGATTTAGGATTTTTAGAGGTTTAGGGCTTTTCCTCTGGCTAGGATTGATCGCCCTATCACCTCGTTTCCCAAGTTTATTTCTAGGTCAGAATAAAAGGAAAATTCTTCTAGTTCTAGCGAACCAAATTTAGTAGCTCTTTGGGAGATGCTAGTAAGTCGATTGCCACAAAGAAGATTTTATTCTCAGGAGTTAGCAGGAATCTCCATGCCATGTTCATTCCCACACTAGCGCCAAACCAGGGAGTTTGTACTTTACCTGTGACTTTGATCTGAGTGTAACCATCCTCTGCAGGTTCAGAAACACCTCGCTCTGGTAACAATTTCAGGTTCTGACAATCTTCTCGGAAAAACCGATAGACTGCTTCTTTACCTGCGATCGGTTTTTGAAACGGAGGTTGCAATGCACCATCGGGAGTGAATAACTCAATTAACGCATCAAAGTCGTTAGCATTTAAGTTATCCATGTAACTCAGGATGGTTGGATTATCAATGCCTTCGATAGCTACAGGAGTCCGTTTAGCCATTTCTTTTGGCGGAGCTACAGGTTCGCTAACCTTGGTATAGTTGCCCAACTTATTGGGATCAAACCCCATATCAACTACAGAATTACGCAGAACGGTAATTTGCTGTCCTGCATCTAGATCCTGAATTGCTTTCAGTACTGCTGTTGCATTTGCCGATAATCGATAACCCTGTGGAATAGGAGCTACAATACCCTTCTCCATCCACTCTCCCAACCGATACCAAAAACCAAGTTTGATGTTTACAGACCAAATTGCATACGTGCGGCAAATGGGCGTATCAGAACGGTTTGCTAGGTCACACATGACCTGAGTTTGTTCTTGAAAAGACATTTGCTTGAGTTCATTCAAGGTGTTTTCTGCAAATACCATATTTGCAGCGCCAGGAGCAGCAATGGTAATAGTTTTACCCATTTCCAAGTACGCAAACCAGATCAGCGCTAACTGATCTTCAGCACTCAGTTGGTTGAAGCGGGCAATGGTTGCTGGTACTGAATCGGCAGTCAGTGTTTCAGGAAAGATACCGCGAGCTGAATCGATGGTAAAAGGCATAGGTTTACCGTAATTATGGGTTTATGGATGATCAAGCTCAATGCTTAACTGACGTTTACAGCTTTGTTTGTGTAAATCTAATTAGTAGTATTAACTATTTGTAACGAAAAGTAAAGAAAATTAACAAAATTTTGTATCTTCATTGACAGTAATTGCCGCAGAAAGCCTACGAGTCATATCGTTCAGGTAAAAGATTGATCGTGATAACAGCATGAGGCAAAGGAGGAGAGGCGAAGCTTTTCCAGTTTATGCATCGACGCACTGAATCATAATTAAATCAGGCAGACATCCAATAAAACCCTGAAATTTAATAGAAATCCAGGGTTTTAGGGAACTCTCAAAAATCAATTATCTAATTTCACTGCCTCAAAATGACTTTCTCTCTCCAGAGGCGGATTGTGGGAATTTTCTTTATACAGTTGAATTTTCAAAGTCCTGAAAATGCGATCGCATCACCCAGAACGATTATTTTTCTCCTCTCTGAAACTTCGTTGTCATTTCTAGGCGAGATAATGCACTAGTAGCGGACTCCCGCACATAGGAATCGGTTGATTCATTCTCAATTAGGGATTGCAAAACCTCCACACCTCGGCTATCGCCAATCGAGCCAAGAGCATTCACAATCGAGATTGCCAAAGCTGGGTTGTCTGTATTTTGCAACGATTCAATCAACACATCAACCACAGGAGAACCAATTTCACCCAGCGCCATCACAGCGGCAATATGGACTACAGGATTAGGATCATCAAGAGCAGTTTTTAAACCCTGTACACCATCAGCAGCAAAGGGAACATCAGGATGATTAATCGCAACTTGCGCCAGTGCTTTGGCGGCACTACCACGAACAGTAACATTATCACTATTGAGTAAGGCTTCTACTAAAGGTGTCACCGCATCAGGGCCGATCGCACCTAAGGCTTTCACTGCGGCTCGTCGATAGGTGGTATCCTCTTCATCGAGAATACTCATCAACCGGGGAATAGTTGTCTCATCAGGATTTTCCGCCAATTCCCACATTGCTTGGTCGCGGAGGTGGGGGTTAGGGTGTTTTAGTTGTTGGAATAATTCTTCTGTTGTCGGCATTTTTTTAATGTATTGATTTACACAGGAGCAATCAGATTTAACAAAAGAAAAATTAGGCTGTGATTTCTTGATTTTTCAGGGTGTTTGAGGCTTTGGCGGCAATTAGCCAATCACTATCTTGTGCTGCTTGTTTATGTCCGCTGAGATCACCCAGTTTTTCTAGTGCCATCAATGCTGCATACTTCAGATCCCAGATTTTGGTGTCTAGACAGGCTTTAAGTTCAAGAATTGCTTTTGGATCTCCCAATTCACCGAGTGCGATCGCAGCTGCTGCCCGTGATTTTTGAAACTGTGGTTGTTTGTTATGTAAGCCTTCTACTATTAAATCGTAGGCTGGGGTATGTTTTAACCAACCAAACAACTTGATGACATGAAAGTGAGCGCCATAATCATTATTTGCTTCTGCGGTATAGGTAGCAAATAGAGCCTCAGGGGCAGCATCGGCATAATGCTCCAAAATGGTTTTCGTTGCTAAATAACAGCGTCCAAAGTCAGTTTCATACAAACCCCGAATCAAAATTTCCAGAGTCGGGAGGCGATCGTAACGATGAACTAAATTTAAATCCTGGGGATGGTCGTATAATGTCTGCTCTAAATAGGGCTGAATTTTGGCAAAAGTAATTGTACCCGCAGAGATTCCCGCTTCTGCCAATGTCCGAATCCCTCGCAATCGAAACACTAAGGATACAGGACATTTGGCAATATGAGGAATTGCATCATAGTAACGTGCATCCATCAAATCTTGGATAGACAACCGCCGTCCTAAAACATTCCGATGCTGCAATATCTGCACTACTTTTGACATTTGGGAATAGTCGCCAGTTAAGCGACAAACTGCGGCAATGGCAGCACTGGCTGTAGGCGGATCGCTGTCATTCACAAATTTGCGAATGCGTTCTAGAGCAGGTTGATAATTAAACTTAGTTAATGTATGGATAATCACTCGATAGGTTTGCCCTGGCTTCTCCAGTAATTGCGCCACATCCTCTAATATATCGGGGTCTTGAGTACCAATTTCCCCAATCGCCCAGGCCGCATTTTCCACGGTGTAGCAGTCTTCATCAAACAGACATTTACGGATAACTGGCAAGGCTGTTGTGGCTTTGAGTCGCCCTAAAGTCTCTACCGACTTGCGACGAACAATCCGATTATCCAACGAGGGGTCAGTTTGCTGCACTGCACGGATGAGAGCGTTGATTGAGCGTTCTGTAGGAAAGTTAACTAAATGAGAAGCAGCAATATAGCGCGAATCGTTCTCACTCAATTGGTCTTGAGGCGTATCCAAAAGAGCGATCGCTTGGTCTTCTGTAAGATTAAATAAATTAAAAAAGCGTTTATCCATAATATATAAATGTTAGCTGTTAGTGGTTCACCCTTCAGCAAATATTCTTTAGTAAGTTTTATCCATACAGTTTTGAATAACCAATAACAAATGACCAATGACTAATGACCAATGACTAATGACCAATGACAAAACAAACCCAGAGATTCTTTGCCATTACTCAACCTTATCAGGCAAAGCAAAGAGCCAAGAACCTCCAGGCTTGTAGGGTCATAATGTACCCTCGTTACTTAATAACAAGAGTGGCAACTAACTAGGAGAGAGAGTTAATAGCGTAGTCTAGTAAAGCATTGTACTCAGTCAATGCTTGAGCAGACATATCACGAGGCGCACAACCACGGTTACGAGCAAAGCTTAAAGCTTCAACATAAGGAGCAGTAGGCAAACCTAAAGCGCGATAAACTTCACGTTGTCCAGCAATACCCCACTCATCCAAGGGGCCTGTACCACCAACAACCAAGCAGTACTGGATTAGGCGCATGTAGTGCTTGATGTCGCGAGCGCACTTAGCTTTGTAGGTATCGGTGGAGTTAGCTTCACCAGCGTTGTTCAAGTAGGGATACTTCTTGATACAAGCGTTGTAAGCTTCGGTTGCAACTGCATCAATGTTGTTAGCTAGTTTTTCAGCAGCTTCTAAACGAGCAGCAGCACGTTGAATAGAACCTTGTACGGATTCTAAATCAGAGGTGCTGGGGAAACGACCTGCAGCATCAGCAGATGCGATAACGGTGGTAACAACTGATTTCATTTCTTAAATCTCCCAAAAGGCTTTTTATTTAAACTGTGTTGGATGTCAATCTGTTGAGTGAATTGCAAGTGGCAATGAATTAGCTCAAAGCAGAGATTACGCGATCAAAGTAGCTAGAAGCTTCAGCAACTAAGCTAGCGCAACGATCTTCTACAACAGGAGATCCCATCTTACGCAATTTAGCACCAGCAAACTTTTCACTGGGAGTATCTTGAATGTGAGCAGCAGCTTGAGCCTTCATGATTTGAACAGCACGTACTGTAGAGGTGGTGGGTACGCCTAGAGCAGCATAGGTTTCTTTCAAACCATTCAAACAGCGATCATCTAGAACTGAAGCGTCACCAGCTAATAGAGCGTAGGTTACATAGCGTAGGATGATTTCTGCATCGCGTAAGCAAGCAGCCATACGACGGTTAGGATAGCAGTTACCACCAGCTTGAATTAAACCTTGGTTTTCGCAGATCATTCCCGCAACAGCATCAGAAACCATGCAGCTAGCGTTACTGGCGATCGCATTTACAGCATCCAAACGTCTGTTACCACTAGCAACGAAGGCTCTCAGAGCAGCAATATCAGATACGGTAGAAGTGCTAGCATCTGCTGAAACTACAGCTCTAGAAAAAGCGTCAAGCATTTCGCTCTCCTTACAAATTTGGTTTTCTCTGAAACTTGATTGCTTGTTTCTTGAACAAGACAATATAGAACATAAAAGATGACACCTATCTCAGTCTCAGTTATGAGAAACTAAGTAACAATCCTTAACAAAAATCCCCAATCAGGGTTGGGGACTGGGGACAAATCAATTCAAAATTCAAAATTACAGAACTCTTGGGGATTGGGGATTGGGTAATGGGAGTAAATAAGAGATAAGTTGTAATTAATGTTATGAGGTGAGCTTCCTTACGGAATGAGCTGCACTAAAAAGAACTATTTATAAATGCCACTAGAGAAAAGAGTAGGCTTGCAGCCTCATCTAGACAAGCCTTTGCATATCGTTTTTTTCCTACTTGTGCTACGGGAGATTCACAAATATTCCCAGTTAGCTACGCCTGCTTGAGAAGATGCTTGATCATGTTGTCTTTGACCATTAACTGACGCATTACTTCTAAAAGCAACTTTTGCGATTCTTCCTGGTTTAAGTTCTTAATTTGCTCTTCGTAAACTTTGAGGTTGAATTTCTGCTCTAAGTTCAGATCCATTGGGATGTCCATTGTGTTTACTCTCCGGTGTTTTGCAACATTAGCTTGATCTATTTCCTGGAATTAGGTTAACAAAAGTTACTCTTACTTGACAAGTGGGCAGTTTTAGACGATAGCGAATAAAACCACATCATGCTACTTATGGGGACTAATCACAAAACAACTTCCAAGCAACAGAAGTGCGATCGCACTTGTCCTGCTGATCCTTGTTCCAGATTTCTTGTCTCAAAGCTATGACAAAGTATGGCTTTGATTCCTCTACCAATTGGTGGTAAGCCTGGGTGGAAATTGAACATCATCAGCCAATTGTGCATAACACTTTTGGCTGATTGCAGATATTTCTAGGGCTTAAGCAACGCCGATAATGTCATTGCGACCGAAACGAAGTGTAGGGAAGCAATCCCAGCGTCAGGGGAGATTACTTTGCTATCGCTCGTAATGACGGAGTTACGTTATGTTTGCGTAAGTCCTGGATTTCATATCATTCTGAATTTTAGATTTTGGATTGGAAATTGCTTTCTCTTGAGTGTATTTGGTCTCAAATGCTTGCCACTAACAGAAATTTCGGCGCTTTGGATTAACTTAAAATTACCGCTTCACTCGTACTCATGAAAGAAACCGCCGCACAGATACTACTCCGCACTGCTTTGAGATTCCACAAAATTCGTGATTTAGAAATGTCAGAGATTAAACGTCTCATGGCTTTAAGCGAAGAAGAGTTTGAGAGCGAATTCTCTAGGATGAAATCCCAAGGACTTATACCAGCAACTTCACCCTTAGTATTTCCCCATTCAAAACAGTGACATTTTCTACCAATTCTTGGTAAATTGCTCTTTTATCCTTGTTAGTTAAACTTTCCCAATATTTCCTGTTGCCAAAGCAGGTGGACAAAGTAGTTACTAAAGCAATGTTAATTTGGATAGTAGCAACTTCTTTTTGTTTAATTGTTTGAATCTCTAGCAGCGTTTGGTCAATAGCTGATTGAATAATCGGGTTTTGGGGCATCTGCCGCAGCATTTTCAATTGTTCGTATCTGGTAGTGAGTTCTGGACTATCTGCCGGAACTTCAATACTTTCAAGGGTGTAGTTCTTAACTTCTTCATACCGATCAGCTAAAGCAGCATCTACAACTGAAATAATATCTGGCAGGTACGTACTAGTTTTATTCTTACAGAAAGCATCTCCTAGATTTTCATGTTTTTTGCATCTAACTCTATGAGTTGACCACTTAGTTTTTTTACAAAAACATTGATAACCACAGTCACCACAAATAATTTGTCCTAATAAGGGTAATTCCTCTTTAGTACTATTTTTGTTGTTACCGTAACTGTACTTATATCGGTTCTCTGCCAATTTTTTCTCTATTTGTTTAAATTTGTCGTGAGAAAGTAGCGGTTCATGAGTGTCTTGATATACCTCCCACTTTTCAGGTTTGTTGAGATTACCTCGCATATTATAAGCAGTATGCCCTCTTAGTACTGGGCTAGTTAGCCAATACTTTAATCCGGCTGCTGTCCATGAAATTCCATAAGTGTTTAGTATATAAACTGCGGTACTTCTTAAAGTGGCGTTGCCAGATAAGAAATAATCAATAATATCAGATGCGATCGCCCATTTAGATTTACCAGATTCGTGCAATGTCATATCTGGTGCATATTTCTCATTCATTCTCTGATACCCGAATGGCGGACGCGGACTGGCTTTCTTCTGTTCTCGGAAATAATTTAATCCATGCCGAATTCGATCAGAAAGTAATCTCGATTCAAATTCTGCCAAGCCTGCCATTTGATTCACAGAGAACCATCCAAAAGGCGATGATGGGTCAACAGGGGCATCAAGAACTACTAACTTAACTCCATATTCTTCCAATGCTACAAGGGTTCGATGGATGGTGATTACACTCCGTGCTAGACGGTCTATGCGAGTAATCACAATTTCCGTTATTTTCCCTTGCTTGCACATGGCAAGCATTTTATTAAATTCTGTGCGTTTATCGGATCTTCCAGACTCAACATCTGAAAATATCAAAACAGCCCCAGCCTTTTCAATCCGGGCTGTTTGTTGTTCTAGTGCGTCTGTATCTGCCTGTTCTCTTGTGGATACTCGGACGTAACCTACCCGCATAACTCCCCATTTATTTACTGACCACTTTGTTAATCATACACCACCCGTTTGATGCTCCATGCTAAAGCTCAAACCACAGTTCTTCACTTGGCTGCTGAACGCGGTGCTGTAGAAGACTTGGAACTCGAAGAAGTAATGCTGACCGGTTTCCGTGGTGTTAAGTGCGTAGAATCTGGTGGCCCAGAACCCGGTGTAGGTTGTGCCGGTCGTGGTATCATTACCGCTATTAACTTCTTGGAAGAAAACGGCGCTTACCAAGACCTAGACTTCGTATCTTACGACGTATTAGGTGACGTTGTGTGCGGTGGTTTTGCTATGCCTATTCGTGAAGGTAAAGCACAAGAAATCTACATCGTTACATCTGGTGAAATGATGGCGATGTATGCTGCTAACAACATTGCTCGTGGTATTTTGAAATATGCTCACTCCGGTGGTGTGCGTTTAGGTGGTTTGATTTGTAACAGCCGTAAGACAGACCGGGAACACGAACTCATCGAAACCTTGGCAAAACGGTTGAACACCCAAATGATTCACTTCGTACCTCGTGACAACATCGTTCAACACGCAGAATTGCGTCGGATGACTGTTAACGAGTACGCACCTGACAGCAACCAATCTCAAGAATACCGCGCGTTAGCTAAGAAGATCATCAACAACACCAACCTCACCATTCCTACACCAATCGAAATGGATGAATTAGAAGCATTGTTGATCGAATACGGTATTCTCGACGACGATTCTAAGCACGCAGATATCATCGGTAAGCCTGCAGAAGCTTCCGCTAAGTAAGCAAAGTTTTAGGAAAAGGGAACATCTACATCAATTCCCTTTTACCTTTGATCTAATTTCTATCCCCCACGGGGACGCAGAGTCCCCAACCCCATAGGGGAAATCCCCTACCCTAAATATCCCGGTTCCTTAGGAGCAAGAGAGACTAGAAATGACTCCTCCAGAAAACAAGAACATCGTTGACGAAAGAAAAGAACTAATTAAAGAAGTTCTCCAAGCCTATCCCGAAAAAGCAGCTAAAAAACGGGAAAAGCACTTAAACGTATACGAAGAAGGCAAGTCTGACTGCGGCGTTAAGTCTAACATCAAATCTCTACCTGGTGTAATGACCGCTCGTGGTTGTGCTTATGCAGGTTCAAAAGGTGTGGTTTGGGGCCCTATTAAGGACATGATCCACATCAGCCACGGGCCTGTAGGTTGCGGTTACTGGTCTTGGTCTGGTCGTCGTAACTACTACATTGGTACAACTGGTGTTGACACCTTTGGTACCATGCACTTCACCTCTGACTTCCAAGAAAGAGACATCGTTTTCGGTGGTGACAAAAAACTCTTAAAGCTGATTCAAGAACTCGAAGTACTGTTCCCCCTCAGCCGTGGTGTTTCTATTCAATCTGAATGTCCCATCGGTTTGATTGGGGATGACATCGAAGCTGTAGCTAAGAAAGCAGCTAAAGAAATCAACAAGCCTGTTATCCCTGTACGTTGCGAAGGCTTCCGTGGTGTTTCTCAATCTTTGGGTCACCACATCGCTAACGACCAAATCCGTGACTGGGTATTCCCCAGAGCTGACCAAGCTAAGAAAGACGGTACACTGCCTTTCGACTCTACTCCTTATGACGTAGCTATTATTGGTGACTACAACATCGGTGGTGATGCTTGGGCTAGCCGGATTCTGTTAGAAGAATTAGGCTTGCGTGTAGTTGCTCAGTGGTCTGGTGATGGCACCATCAACGAAATGATGCTGACACCAAACGTAAAAATTAACCTCATCCACTGCTACCGGTCGATGAACTACATCAGCCGTCACATGGAAGAGAAGTATGGTATTCCCTGGTTAGAATACAACTTCTTTGGGCCTACTAAGATTGCTGAATCCCTCCGGGAAATTGCTTCTAAGTTTGACTCCAAGATCCAAGAAAACGCTGAGAAGATCATCGCTAAGTATCAGCCCACAATGGATGCGATCATTTCTAAGTATCGCCCCCGTTTGGAAGGTAAGACCGTCGCTATGATGGTTGGTGGTCTACGTCCTCGCCACGTTGTACCCGCTTTCCAAGATTTGGGTATGAGAATGATTGGTACTGGTTATGAGTTCGCTCATAATGACGATTACAAACGTACCACTCACTACATCGAAAACGGCACCATCGTTTATGACGACGTTACCGCTTACGAATTTGAAGAGTTTGTTAAAGCACTCAAGCCAGATTTGATTGCTTCTGGTGTGAAAGAGAAGTACGTTTTCCAAAAGATGGGTCTTCCTTTCCGTCAAATGCACTCTTGGGATTACTCCGAACCTAGCGATCGCTCTTAGAACTCAAGATTATACTAGGTTTTTTAGTTGCCGTAGAAAAAAACTTTTATTTCTAGCCTAAATGCAAGTTAAAGCATAATCGACTAATGATAACTGAGACAATATAACTCTTACTCTGTCTGGTTTTGAGATGTTGCTTGCATGAGTTTTAAATTAAAACTGTTAAATTAAAAACTAATTTAAATGACATTTTTTAGATTAAATATATTTAGCAACCTGACTAAAAAGATCTTTTATCCAAAACTTTTTTTGTACTCCATTGGTAAAGGTAAGCAGCGGAAATTAACCAAAGCCACGAATATCTTAGTAGAAAAATATCATATGTTAGTCTTGGTGTTCTTAAATTCGCAAGGGTTTGCTTGTAACTGGTAACAAAAAATATATAGATTGCAAAAATCGCCACAATTGGCAAAATAGATAGCACAAGTATGCCAAAATCTCGCATAACCAAAGTTTTAAATTTTGGTAGACAAAGCCATTGTGGTGGATTTGACCATAGAAGCTTAAGCAAGAATTTATATAATTTTGTAAGAATTAAAAACCATATTAGAGCAAATAATAATGCAATGGCAGAAGATAGAAAGAAGAAAATTACACCATCATTACCTGTGACGGCTAGAAGACCTCCTAGAATAGAGTAGCGCCAGAATTCAAATGCAACAGCTACAGTTGCACCGACATATGCTGGTATTGCTAATTTAATAGCCATCATCCATGACCTTGGATAAGGTAGCCAAGCCGGAAACCACGTTTTATTGGTCATAAGCTAAATAACATATTGAACTTGCAGGTAAATATTATCGTTTTGAGTGGTTGAACATTTGTTATGTATAATTTTGTGCGGCAATTTAGCTATTATTAATAGATAAAATTGCTACTTATATCAACCAATCAGAATATACGTTTTTGCCACCAAGGAGTATTTTTTATCTCATGTTTGAGAGAATTAATTACATCTTGAAGCTTTCTGCCTTCCTCGAGCATGGATTCTTTACGGAAGAGGCTGATTGCCTTTTGAAAATCCTCGATAGCTTCTTGTCTATCTCCCTTTTTGATATATGCATGACCACGCTTAACATAGGCATCAACATATTCAGAATCTAGTGTAATCACCTGGCTGAAATCAGAAATAGCACCTCGGATATCTCCTTTTTCTCTACGAACACAACCACGCTCATAGTAAGCATCCACATAATCCGATTCTGTAGAAATGACTTTACTATAATCAAGAATAGCTTTATTATAGTTTTTCAACCATGCATAAGACATACCTCGAAGAAAGTAAAAATCAATGTTATTAGGCTCAATACTAATGGCTTTATTAAAGTCTTGAATTGCGCCTTGATTATCCTTCAATTCTGCACGAGCCGCTCCACGTTGAAAGTAAGGATTTGCTTCATTTGGACTAATTTTTATAACATAGTCGAAATCTAAAATCGCTTCCTTAAAACTTTCCAATTCTATATGTAAACAACCACGAATAAAGTAAGCATCGATGCAATCAGGTTCAATTTGAATAACCTTATTGTAATCTGCTATTGCACTTTCATATTTTTCTAATGCAACATAAGCATTAGCTCTTGTGAAAAAAATATCACCATCAGTAGGATCAATTTCAATACTTTTTGTATAATCAAAAATAGCAGCTTCGTAGTTTTGCTGTGATGCTAAAATATGACCTCGGTTGGAGTAGGCACCCGCATAGTCAGGAACAATTTGAATTGTTTGAGTATATTCTTCGATTGCTGCTTGATAATCTCCTGAATCAGAGAGTATACAACCTCGCAAGAAGTGAGCATCTGCATGTTGAGGATTGATTGCTATAGCTTGGGTGAAGTCATCAAAAGCCTCTGCATATTGGCCATTCTCAAGTCTTTCGATACCTCGCTTAAAAAATTCCTCATCGCTTTTAAATAAATCGAGAAAACCTGTTATACCTCCTGCAATACCTAAAGCCATGTTTCCGACGGTAGAGCCTATACCTTGAGCAGTTTTTTTAACTGCTGATTCCCCTCTTGCACCTGCAAGTGCGCCACCTGCTAAAACAAGAGGCACTGCTATGGGACTAGCTAGCCCTAAGCTACCAATTGTTACTAATGCTCCTACCGCACCAGCAACCGCTCCTATTCTATTTTTGTGCGTAACTGAGTCACTTTCAACAGCCTCTAGACAAATGTCGATGATAAATTCTGACGGCTCCATACCCGACTCCAAGGACACTATTGATTAAACCTGTTTCATTTAGTGTTCCCTCAAAATATTGTACTGTAACTAGTTATACTAGTATGTAGTTGAGTGAGATACAAAAATTTAGAAATTGAAGCACCTGCAATTGTGATTGTTGAAGCAAAATATGAAATGCGATCGCTAAATTTTTGGCTGGCGAAACTCAAATTCTCCACACCAACCAATTTCAGGTACAAGTTTCGGTAGAGGTGGCTCAGTTTCGAGAGGAACTAATCTAATGATGTAGCTAATATCAGCAATACCGGGACGGTTATCTTGATACCACTGCGCCAAAGCTTTGTTCTCTATCAAATTCCAGTTTTTATCGTATTCTTCCAGAGATTGCTGTACGGTCATACTAGATAAGTAAGCATAAATTTCTACTAAATACTCTGCTGGTGGAACTTCAATAACCTGAAATATCTCATAATGCTGCTTTGGAGGATTTCCGGAAATCGCATCAGCTAACTCATCTGCGTCACCTCCTCCGCATAGGATGACGAATTTACCGCAAGGTATGTTTAATTTCCCAGATAAACGTGCAATCCAGTCGTGTTCTTCTTGTGCTGTTAAATCGCCTAAGACAAAGATTGTCTGACTATCAAGCGCACAGTCGCCATCGAAAACCAAGGGAATGCAGACTCCACCTCTGAGTAGTTCTTCTATTTCTTGTTCTTCTGCAGACCCTAAAATGTTAGAAAGTTCTTCTGGCTGAAGACCACTACCCCCTAAACTTGTAGAGGTAAGTACGTAGTAATGACCATCGCAGAAAAACTCTTTTGATATGGGGATACATCTGCGTTGCTCTAAGATTTCAGACATGGATGGAATGAAGTGATAATTAATACGCCAATTATCTTAACTAAAGGCGCAATTACCGTCTATAATCCAACTAAAAATCCCGAAAACTACGCAATTACATATACATTTGTTACATTATTTTTGCAAATTGTGATTTATCCTCAATTACTGCTTAACAATCTTGCAATTAAATTTTATAGACACTTTTGATGATGGAAAAATACCAACTATCAGGCAGTAATTTACGCAGCATCAGCAGAATTGGCGCAGGTTGACCTACAGAATAACGCATTTTACGAGTGCGATCGCACGCAGCTTGAAAAATAACTTTAGCAACTAGTTCAGGTGGCTCACCATTTTTACCAGCTTCCTGGGAAACTCTTTCTACGATATCTACCAAAGGTTTATACATGGGTAGAGCATCACTCATGATAAACTGGCGACTGCTGCCATAAAATTCTGTTTTAATTACGCCTGGTTCAATGATTTTAATTTTTATATTGAAGGATTCTAATTCATAATGTAAGGCTTCACTAAATCCTTCTACTGCCCATTTAGAACTATGATAAATGCTGTATAACGGGAAAGTAACTCGACCTCCCATACTGGCGATTTGAACAATTGTACCGCCACCTTGTTGGCGCATATAAGGAATGATGGCTCTGGTAACTCGCATTAATCCAAACACATTCGTATTGAATTGCTGTTCTAGAATTTCATCTGTCATGGCTTCAAATACGCCATCGAAAGCAAAACCTGCATTGTTAACTAAGACATCAATTTGACCAAAATCTTGGATAGCAGATGCGATCGCAGTTTGAATACTGTTATTATCTGTTACGTCTAAGGAATATAATTTGATGTTGGAGATGTTGCACAAATCTTTGCCTTGGCTAGGGTTACGCATAGTTGCAGCAACATTCCAGCCTTGTTGAGCAAAGTAGATTGCAGCCAGTTTACCAATACCACTAGATGTTCCAGTAATGAGGACTGTTTTACGCATCGCTTTGGAGAATTTACTGTAAATAATCGACTATACTCTACCTTCGAGCATAATTGAGGAACTTTAGTCCAATCTAAATTGTGTCCTCAAAAGATATTATTTTCAGTTGGATATTTAGTTATTGTCTTCGTTGCTTTCACTAATCTCAACGGATCAAGGGATTTTTATTCTGCGCTACTGAATTTATAGTTTGCTCAATTCTCTTTAATCTTGTCTCTGGACGTTTAGCACTCTCAATCCACTTGAGTATATTTTTCTTAGTAGATTTACTAAAAGCTGCAAAATATTGATTAGCAGTTTCATTAGCTGCTAATGCTAGTTGTAAATCTGCTGGGATTGTTAATGCTTCAATCGCATCTAAGCTAATCCAATAACCATTTTGTTTGGCAATTTCAATCTTTTGCAATCCCGCTTCAGTCATCAAATTTTCAGCAATGAGTTCTTCAATATATTGCTTATTTAATTTCGACCAGACACTTTTCGGTTTACGGGGTGTAAATATTTGCATATACCGTTCTGTGTCTATGGTTTTGACTTTACTGTCAATCCAGCCAAAACATAAGGCTTCTTTTACTGCTTCGCTATATTTAACGCTGGGTTTGCCACTTTTTACTTTGTAGTAAATTAGCCACACCCCGATAGAACTATGATGATTTTTCTGCAACCATTCTCGCCATTCTTGACGGTCTTGGGCATAAACGGTTTCTAGTTGATTTTCAAATGGTGCCATAGGATTTTTGGTAACTATAACACGCTGTAAGGACACAGCATTGCTGTGTCCTTACAAGAATTTAAATCAGGTAACAACAGTCAAGGATAAACTTGGACTTTTGACCTTTGACTCTGGACAATCCTGATGAGTAACTACGCAACTTAAATGCGTAACCACTTATTAGTTATTTACCAAAAGCATCTTTGACGTTGTCAATAGCTTTTTCAACAACATTCTTGGTGTCATCTACTGCTTTTTGAGTGCGAGCTGCATCTTCTTCTGCTCTCTTATGAATTGTAGCTGCATCTCTCTTAGCTTTGCGCTCAACGAAACTACCATTGTTATCGGTTGCGTCTTCAACTTTCGATGCATTGCTGCTGGCAGCTTCCTCAACTTTATCTGCGGTTTTTCTGATAAAATTCTTGGTGTTTCCAGTATCTTCTCTAACTTTGTTTTTTGCTTGATCGCTGTTGTCTATGGTTGCAATCAAGCTTGCTGGATCAGCCATTGCTGTATTATTGGTGAAAAACGCACCTTGCCAAGCAAAAGCAATTGCTAAAGCACACAACAATGCTGTAGTCATCCAGTTTTTTACAGTAGAAAGCACTTTTGTGAAATAATTTAGTTGCATAGAATACAATCTCTATTAGATGTTGCACTCTATTTTTACTTCAGCTAGCTCATCAGCCAAATCTTGCTCTAGACAGAGGTTGTTTCATCAAAAGTTATTAGTTGAATTCAGTCTTTTGATAGTATGAGATTCAACCAATGGCTTATAAGTTTTTTCTGCTTTTGTTAGCTGCTGCAAGCATGATATTATACCAATTCAAAAAATGATTACCACAGATTGCTTGGTAGAACCTAGACACAGACAGCAATCCCCAATCCAAAATCTAAAATCTAAAATGGTATTATGTAGGCGATCGCAATAGGCTAAACTTGCTGTGTGCGTAACAGTTCAGCATAAGCTGTTGCTGTATCCTTCATATATTGGTACTCTTCTCGAATTTTTTTGTATTGATGATCAATCAATACAGCATTATCTAGCAGCAAATTCGGCTCATATCCGGCAATTTGTCTGCCAATCAACATTTCTCTAATAAAGCCAATGTATACTTGCTGTAATTCTTCAGCTTTATCTAGCAAATTCTCAATTTGCAATAATGCTCTCTCATAAATTTCCTGTTGACTTGCATAAAAGTCTGAGGTTGCTACTAAGTCAAGTAATTCGTTGATTTTGCGCCACTGCTTTCTTAAATTTAAAATTTCTGGCTCGACAAATTGAATATGTTCATTCATTAAAAATGCTAGTTCTTGGGCTGCTTTAATATTAGTTCTAGCTCGATTATCTGCTTTCTCTAAATTAGGAATACTGATAGATTCAAGATTATGCCAGGAATAAATGTACTCAATACCTTCTTGAGTTAACTTGGGAAAAACAACTCGGATTCTACGATTCTCTTTAACTGCAAAAAAAATACCTAAATTACCTAAAGGTAAATTTGGGTAACGAGTATTTGCTCCATCAACTTCTACCACCAAGTTACTTCTGATTTTCTCTATCTTTTGATTGGGATACAAGACAAACCAATATCCTGCACCTAAAAGGACGATTAAAAAGATGATAAATTCCATTCTTATGGTTCAGTCTGGAAAAGCCAGACCAGTCATAGGGTCACGGATATATAACCCTAGTGTAAGCGATCGCATTACTTCATCCCAAACCGGGATTAGCTGTTCTGCTTGATCTGCCCAATAATCAAAGGTAATCAAGCATTGAATATTCGACCCCAAACCAATGCAAGTGCGCGAAAAAGCTTCCCGTGGTTCTGCTTGGGTGTCGATAAACTTAATTTCTGTCCAGACAATCTTGGCGGTTTGGCGTTTGACAGTGATGATTTCTCCTCTATCAATGACATCGCGGCTGTCGTCGTCCATAATTTTTTTTAATGTGGACTTGAGGGGAAACATACTCCAGTCGTTGGGTGGGAGATGATTAAAAGATACTTCTAAGCAACAATCATCATTGGGCGGTTTTTTATCGAGGAACTTAAATGATTTTTCTTGTGGCTCAAAATGCCAATTTTGCGGAACATTGAAGCGAACAGCTCCGCGATTAGCTACAAAAATTTTGTAACCTGATGGTGATTCCCAGTGATGATCGGGTTTTAGTTCAAGCGTTTCTTTAATCCACTGGAGATTGCTTTTTTTACGCTTCGTCATAGTGTTTTTGCAAATCTGCGGCAGAGGTGCGTGCGATCGCTCCTTTTGGTAAATGATATCAAATTTATTCAGGTTGTTGACGGCTGACTCTTGTACAGACGCGATTGATCGCGTCTCTGCGATTTTTGGCAGACGCGATTAATCGCGTCTCTACAAGTTTTAACTATGAATCAAGAAATGGGTAATCTGTGTAGCCTTTTTCTAAATCTTTTTCGCCTATACCGTAAAAGGTTGCGGGGTTGGGTGTGTTGAAGTTAGCATCAACAGCAAAGCGCTGGGGTAAGTCGGGGTTAGCGATAAATAACCTACCAAAAGAAACTAATTCAGCATTACCTGTTGCTAAAACAGCATTTCCTTTTGACTTATCGTAGCCGCCATTGGTAATAATTGTACTTTGATACAATGGGCGGAATATTGGCAGCACAGGGTTGAGAACTTCGCGGGTGTTCAAATCAACTTCGTTTGGTTCCATTAAATGCACATAGGCGAGATTAAATTTATTCAGTTCCCCTATTACATAGCCAAAGGTTGCTTGTGGGTTTGAGTCGTACATTCCGTAAAATGTATTACTTGGTGACAACTTAATACCGACGCGATCGCTTCCGAAAACGCTGCTGACTGTTTCTACAATTTCTAGTAGGAACCGCGCCCGATTTTCCACTGAACCACCATATTTATCAGTTCGCTGATTGGAACCATCTTGAAGAAATTGGTCGATGAGGTAGCCGAAAGCACCATGCAATTCAATACCATCAAAACCAGCTTGCTGAGCATTGATTGCACCTTGGCGAAATTGCTCGACAATTTGGGGAATTTCCTCAGTCTCTAAAGCGCGTGGCGTGTCTAAATTTACTTTACCAATGGGAGTGTGTAATGTGCCTGTAGCTGCGATCGCACTGGGAGCAATCGGCATTTCTCCATTTAATAGGCTAGGATGAGCAATCCGTCCACTGTGCCAAAGTTGCAAGAAAATTTTGCCGCCTTTATTATGTACTGCTTGAGTAACTTGCTGCCATCCTACTATTTGTTCCGGCGAGTAAATTCCCGGACAATTCATGTAGCCGTTACTTAGAGGAGATACCATCGTACATTCGGTAATAATTAAGCCGGCGATCGCTCTTTGTGCATAATAGGTTGCCATTAAGGGTGTGGGAATTGAGCCAACTGCACGTAAGCGTGTCATGGGTGCCATAACTATGCGGTTGGGTAAAGTTAAAGCACCAAGCTGCACAGGCGACAATAAATCCATCGATAGTACCTTTGTTGATATTACTGGCTGTCATGAAAAATCATGGACTCCCGCCCAAGGGTAGAATAAACTGTTGATTCACCACAAGTAGAAATCAACAGTTTGTAACTAACCAAATGGTGCGTAACTTTCCAGAACCAGAGATATTTACCCTCGATTGTCCCACTCAACAAATTCTTGATGTGATTGCAGATAAGTGGAGTGTAATTGTCATATATTGTCTTGCCTATGGAGCTAAACGCTACAGCCAGATTCAGCGCCGCATTGAGGGAATTTCCCAAAAAGTTTTAACGCAGACATTGCGAAACTTAGAACGACATGGGTTAGTGGAGCGAAAAAATGTAGAGTATTCTCTCACATCTTTGGGAGTGACTTTGCTGGAGCCATTACAAGAAATTGCTGCATGGTCGAGAGTTCATTTTTCTGAGGTTACTGCATTGCGCGTAGGCGTAGCCCGCCGCAGGCATCGCTACGATCAAAAAAACTTGCGCTAATTTTAAGACCTTTGGCGGTCTTTAATTACACAGTTACCCGATAATAATGAACCTGAACTACAGCACAATAACTTGCAAAAATTTCTCCTACTTTAATTTATAGATGAATTTTAACCTATCCCAAATACAGCAAATTGCAAGTTGTTGAGGTACAGATAATTGTAAGGGCAAGGCATTGCCTTGCCCCTACCCATGAACTTCATTTACCTGAAATACGCTGTAAAAATAATTTTAATAAAAACTAAATATTGGGGGATAGATTTAATCTATCCCCCAACTAATTAATTACAGTAACTTAATGAAAAATTACCTACTGATTAGAGAGCTTAAATACTCCTCCGTTGCTGACTGGGAGAGCATAAGCTATTTGATCGAGCGAAATTTTATCTGGGTTATTACTTGTTATATCTTTGAAGAAAGTACCACGGTGTTCAGGTGTTACAAGTAAAGTAGCTGAATCTGAACCAGAAAGTGAAGACAAGAAAATTTCTACGTACCCACGAGCCTCAAAGTTTGCTCCCGAAGTTACAGCAGATTTTGTAATATCAGGTTGCAAAAGCAGTAAACTAGTACCATTCTCAGGAATCGTAAAAGTCAGCCGTGCCTTATTATTCTGTGGAACTTTTTCCGGCACAAGTGAAGAATTTGAGATCATGTTTACTCCTGAAATATCTACAGCTTCGAGGAAATCTTCAAAATTTTTGGGTAGCGCTCCTGGATTATTAGGATCGCTGGGGAATTTGACTGTAAATACTACAGATAGGGTAACAGGAAAGAAATTGACATTAGCAATGGTCAAAAAATAGCCTTGAATTACCTTACGGCTAAGATTTTCTAGCCCTTTAACGGGTGGTAGTTGTGGCTTTAATAAGACTTCAAATGTAGAAACAAGTGCCATAAATTTTCTTCTGACTTAGTTATTTAAATACACTGTAATTAACAAAGGTTTTAATGTGTAGTACCCCCAAGGGTACTATTGTAAATATGCGGTAATATCAGAATTCGCTAATACTAAATTCGGTTTTGGCCGCTCATGTTTTGGGGCTAACGACAGTTTTATGTCACAGAAAAATTACCTTTCAGATAGGGTGAAAAAGTAAATCTTCTGCTTGTTTATGATATCTAGTAAGTTTGAGTACGGAGTTTATTCACATTGGCGAAAACCCGATGTTTTCACAGTTTTACGCCCGGAGATGTTTATGGAAAAATTGTGTCAGTTCCTGCCAAGCGTCTGCGGCTGCTAAGGGATTGTAGGCAGAACGTTCATTACAGAAAAATCCATGATCGGCATCGGGATAAACTTTTAAAGTGTATTCTTTGCCAAGTTCTTGAAAGCGAGAATCGATTTGTTTAATGCGATCGCCTGGAATAAATGGATCTTTACCGCCAAAGAATAAGTAAACTGGTACTGTAATGTTTTTTACGGCAAATAGCCACTCATCCAGAACCATTCCATAGAAGGGAGCCGCAGCCGCAATCTCTGAGGATAAATGGCAAGCAGTGAAAAAACTCAAACCACCACCTAAGCAGAAGCCAGTCACGCCCACTTTGTTTGGATACACGTCGGCTTGTGATTTTACATAAGCCAATGCTGCTTGAATATCTTCCTTCATCGGTTGGCCAAAATCGAGGCGATACATCATCGCCATTGCTTGCTCAACTTCGTCATATCCAAATTTATTGTTTGGCAACTCACGATAATATAAATCTGGAGCCAGAACCACATACCCTTCCTGAGCAATTCTGGCGGCGATATCTTTAATATGTGATGTTATACCAAATGCTTCCATCAGCAAAAGAACGGCTGGCTGGCGTTCATCTTTAGTAGGTGTACATAACCAAGCTGGCATTTTTCCGTCAGGCGTGGAAATCATCACCTCTGTCTGCTCGATTTGCATTATTACCTCCGCCGCTGCAATTTTCTCTGTTACTGATAGCTTAAGAAGCTACCTAGGCATGACTCTAGAAAAAAGTTGCGGAGTCTTAGTACATTTTTGCGATCAGGGCATGGGGCATTGGGCATGGCGCATAGGAAGGAAAGATTTTCATGCTTGGTTGTGCCAAAACCTGGACTGGTATGAATAATACTAGTTCAAATAATGTTTGCGACAGATAAATTCTTTGTAGGGGCACGGCACCAGTAAGATATTTGATATACCAAAAGATTGTGGATGCCGTGCCCCTACCTATCTGTCGCGTTCTTTTTTCAAAATGGTATAACTAGCTTAAAAATCTGGCATAGAGAAGAAGTTTCCAATGCCTCATGCCCAATGCCCCAAGCGGCGGGGCGACTATTGCTTTACACCTATAAGGGATGAAGTTTCCCGCCGCTTTCAATAAATTGTTTTGGTGTTACGCCTACAATGCGCTTAAAATATCGCGTTAAGTGACTTTGATCGCAAAAACCTACTCTCACAGCTATGTCTGCAATGCTCAGTTGACTGTATTGCAATAAATATTTAGCTTGATTAATCCGACATTGCAAAATATATTGGTGAGGTGTGATACCCAGACTTTGCTTAAATAAACGCAAAAAGTGATATTGACTCATCTGAGCGATCGCAGCCAGTTCACTCAGCTTTACTTCTTGATGAAGATTTTCATGAATATACTCTTTCACCTGTTGCAACTTTAATTGAGATAATCCCTCAGCATAGCTAGACAGTTTAGGTTGCGTAGTGCAATAGTTGCGTAATAAATGAATAGCTAATGTGGTTTTGAGGCTATCAATTAGTAAATAACCCCCCATTTTCCCTGATTCTAATTCTGCTTTTAAAGCCCAAAAAATACCTTGGATTAATTCATCTTGTTTACTCATAAAATGAGGGATAAGTTGAATGCGATCGCAATTAACTAAATCTTCCCCAACTTGTTTGAGCAGTTCCGCATCAAATGCCAAAATCATAAACTGGGCTGAGGTATTCCAATTGCAACGGTGGGAAATACCTTCAGGAATAATGGCAATGTCGCCCGAATTGCGCCTTTCTTTTGTCAGCTTTCCATCTAACCATCGTTCGCCTGATGAGTAACTTGATGATAAGTCGGAAAGTCCAGCCGCAATTACATGCATTGTGTGTTGATGTTCAGCTATCTCGAATTTTGGCTGTTGATGAAGTTCAAAATGCATACCATCCCATCCCGAACTTGAGAGAACAGCAGGTTGAGGTACAAACGCATTTGATGCTTTCTCTTGACGATAATCGATAACTTTCAGCCTTTGCTCTACTGTTGTCATCTTGTCGTGAAACAGGTACGGGATGTATCTATTCTGACTGTTTTTTCACATACATAGGCGATCGCTTCTTTTATTTTTTATCCAGGACTTACACAACTGGCACAAATATTTTCTACAGTGGTAGTCAAGAGTCAAGGGTCAAAAATTGGACTTTTGACTTTTGACTCTGGACAAGCATTGCGGGAAAAATATGACACTTGCGTAAGTCTTTTTATCTATGGAATTTCTTACTTTTGGCTAGAAGACATCTCGAACTTCTGGATGAGACCAAGGGTTTTTGATTTGTGCGACCTTACATAGGTAAGCATAAAAACTCAATATCAGAAGCAGAAGAAAAACTATGCCCGATCAAACATTCAGACAAAACATACCAGAAGTTGACCCCACAGAGATTGAAGATTCGAGAACTGCGATCGCAGACGAAAATCGCTCTTTTCTCGAAAAAGTCATGGTAAGAAGCGGATTTGCAGATTTATATGATGCCAGAGACTTTAGCGAAGTCGTATTTCGCGTTATGCGTGACGTAATGACAACAGAAGCGAGCGATCGCGTTGAGTCAGAATTGCATACAGAAGCTGTACCTACAGATGAAAAAGCACTCCAGATGGAAGTAGCTGAACTCTGGAAAGACACCAATCCCATTGTGAGATTTTTAAGCCGAGTACGTAAACCTTTGAGAGGCCCGGCTCCCGTTGGTATTGATTCCAATCTATTCCTTACCAGAGTTGCAAATGAAGGTGGACTACCTGGATCAGTAGACAGAGATCAAGCAATTCAAGCAGTGTTTGCTGCAACCAAAGACGAACTTTCTCAAGAACGGATTCAGGAAATTGCTGGTTGGCTCCCCGATCGCATTCGTGAACTTTGGGATCAAGCTTAATTAGAACCCTAGAACCAATCAAGTCTGTTTGCGGATAATTATCACAAACAGGCTTTTAATTTTAAGAGATTTATGCCTTAATATCTCCAAATTTCACATTTTTTAGGTATTCATATTTATGCTGTAAACTGCGAAAGTTACTTTCAATTAAAGGGAAAAGCTTTTCGGGGAATGGTTCATTCATATCTACAGGATTAAATCTTTCCAGTTCTTTGACAGAACGAATTGTTTTATAGACTGCAACGTGCTTAATATATTTTAATAGCTCATTAATCAAATCTTTGCCATTGTTGGAATTTTCTGCCAAATGAATTTTAGATTCGATAATATCAACTATTTCTTGATGATTCTTGATAATAAATTCTTTTTCTATCGCCATACTTGCAGCTTCAGGTAAAACATTTTGTTCAGGACTCAAAGACTTAATTCGCTTCCACATCACATTATCTTTCTCCAGCCGCAAGTATATAGGCCAGTAGAACTCAGATATTTGTCTTTCGATAAATTCCAGCTCTGCGTTATGCCGAGCCATAGCAATCTCATTCTCAAGCTCAGAAATTTGTTGCTTCTGTTGATGCTCAAGCTCTGCAATCAGTTGTCTTTGATGATATTTTTCGTTAGTTTCACTCTTAAATATCTCAAATCTCTTATTCAGCCAGTAACCTGCAACCAACACAATCCCACCAATCAAGACTTTATCAACAACTAATTCAATAATTGTTTCAGAAAGAGCCATGTAACAATTCTCGCCTCCATTCTTCAGCTACAAATGACGACACAATTGTAACCAGCAAAATGGAAAATGGCTGCTGCGTAACATTACACAAGTTTAAGTATATAATATTTCTAAGCCACTAAGCATATAAAAACAATTAAGCAAATACTAATAGCGAGGTAAGGAATGCGATACATACGACTACCCCTAAGAGTAACGCCTTTTTGTAAATTAGCGATCGCATCCCCACACTACTCAGTTAAGCGTTTTGAACTCAAAATTGGTTTTGGAGAAAAGGTTAAAGGTTTTTTCTTCCCCTTTTCCCATTCCCCTTTTTCCCTTTACCCCTCAACTTAAGCTTCCGCAGATATCACATCTGGCTTGGCTGCTGGGCGTGGTTTTCGTCGCTCGGACTTGCGCGTTCCACCAGCCATCCCATACTCATCGCTATTCTTGCCATAACGAGAGGCAACATTCAACAGCATATGCTCGGAATAATTATTTAATACACGTTCAGCATCAACTAATGCAGTCTGTGTCTTTTCTACTAACGTTTTTGCTTGGTTATAAGCAGCTAGCTTCTCTCGCAACTGCTGAACCATGCCATTATAATTGGCAATTGAAAACTCATTACCAAAATCTAGGTCAGGGTCAATCATCTGTAACCCTTCAATCCGACGTTCAGCTTTGGTTAATGCCCTGGAATT
Organism: Calothrix membranacea FACHB-236; assembly: GCF_014696315.1. GTDB lineage: Bacteria > Cyanobacteriota > Cyanobacteriia > Cyanobacteriales > Nostocaceae > Aulosira > Aulosira membranacea. The sequence continues at coordinate 72,838 of NZ_JACJPX010000006.1, read as the reverse complement.
TCGTCTCTGTTGCCTCATAAAGTTTTCCCATGCGGATAAATTTCACATAGAGAACCCTGATAGTACTTGATACTGAGTTCGCTATACATCATCAACATACGCAATAAGCAGACTCATCAACCTGAGTAAAGCTACAGAAATTTTAAAACCTTAGCATCTGGGAACAGAAGAATTACGGTTAAATTTGCTAAATTTGCTCTCAATATCAAATTTTGAGCATCGTATCCCCGATTTACACCTTCTGATTTTGATTCACGAATTGTGAACTTGCGGCACGAATAGAAAACTTGATGCACGAGTTTGTGCACTTGATTCACAAGTTGTAAACTTGATGCACGAGTTCGTGTACTTGATTCACGAGTTGTAAACTTGATGCACGAGTTCGTGCACTTGATTCACAAGTTGTAAACCTGATTCACGAGTTGTAAATCAGAATTTGCCATAGCAAAGCGATGTTTACAACCAGCTAAGCACCAAAGGAAGGAATGCGATCGCCTATTGTATAGATTTGCCCACTATTATCTGTAAGTTATCCGACAGCAAACTCTGTATACTGCCGCACATGAGTTGCATGATATGCGATCGCAATATCATGCTTAGGTACACCTTCCCGTACCAGTTCATCAGCGATCGCATCTTCTGTTCCGTCAGGCTGCAAAGCTAAATGTGAGGCTGACTTTAACTTTCTAGCTTTCTCAAGAAGTCTGCAAGCAAAGTCTTGTTTTGAAAAGTTGCTCGAATTGTGTCGTTATTACTGTAATCAATGATGACTTCAAACCGTTCAAACTGACCACTAGGATGATCGATGTCTATTGTATTTAGCTCTGTAAGTGCATCATCAAGGTTTTGAAACTCGTATTTTGTACCAAAAAGAGGAATAAGAGTTATTTTAGCGATATAACGCTCAAGACAATTTCTTAGCTTATCCATAAACTGATCGACTTCAGATTTTGAAACACGCATCAAAGCCTGTCGAAGTTTCTCTTTATCTAAACTCGTGAGACTAGCTAAACTCTTTGAGGCTTGAGTATAAATTTCGTCTGGGGTTTCTTCGTTAAATGCAACATCAAAATCAATCTCCTGAAATGCTGCTACCACATCTTTATAAGGAATATAGATGATTGCAAATCCATTATTTCTAAGTTGATCTAAAGCTGGTTTCGTGAAATCTCCAGCCAACACCGCGCCATAAAATGGTGCAGATAAATGATGCAGATCAATGATAGGTAGAATAGCACCTTGAATTTCTTGAGCTTTATTTTTTGAGTGTTTTGTATATCTACGCCATGCAGACTCAATAAATGCAACAGGTCTACCAAGTCGATCATCTGTACCATCAATCTCAATTACAAAATCTAAATCATGCTTATTGCCATATTTGTCTTTCCAAGTAACTTTTTTACCACTCCTAGCTGGACGCGATCGCTGCCAATCAAGGTAGTAGTTTTTGGTTTTGGCAAACTGTTGCAGTCGAGGTTTAAGGATATCATCAAGCACAATATCCTCAAGCAGTTTGCCTAAATCTTGTCCAAACTTGTGTGATGGAGATTGTGCCATAAATTTACCTTATCCAAAGTCTTCCTTCATGTAGTGGAACATTATGTTTGCGATTTTTCCACTTGATATTACGCTGTCTAATTTCCTCAAAAGACCAGTCATCAAACCCTGCTGCAATAGCAAGTTTACCAAGCAACTTTTCAACTGGAACATATACTCCATAAGGTGCTGAATCTCCCACAACAAAGCAAATTTTGCAATCAGAGGTTGCAACTCGTTGCAGGGATTGGAATACAAATCCCATATCAACAAAATATGCGGCAATCATCGTATGATAGGCCTTATTACCACTCTTAGTTCTGCGAATATCTTCTAGTGCTTGACATATAGGTATTAACTCATCTCGAATGGGATTAATAATCGATTCAGCTAGCAAATTCTCTAAGGTAAGTCGCTCTTTGGAAACATGTTGTGAACTTGAATGTATTAGAAATTTACGAACTTTTTCATGTAAATCACCCCAAGAATTAACCTCTCCCCAAAAGGTCATTTCCAGGCGTGTAGCATCTGCATAATCATAGTTATTTGCATAAGGGGGAGAAGTAATAATTAAATCTATTAAATTATTAGGGATACTTTTTAAACTTCTGGCATCATCTTGAATCAATTTGGCTTGACTTAATTGAGTAATAGATTGCATTTGACACATATCCTCTTGCATCAAATCAACCTGTCTTTCAAGTGCTTCAAATGGGTCATAAACTTTAGCTTTACGCTTATTAGGGAGAATATACTGCCACTGTGCTGTCCCTACATGACTTGATGACCTGAGGATAGCAGAAATCGCTAAAAAAATCAGAGATTGTATTTCTTCAGATAAAGATGGAGCTATTTCAAAATAAGCCTGTCTAATTTTGAACAGGTCTATTAATATCTCATTTGTATAACATTTGCTTAATAACACTGGAATTTGTTTTGGAAGCTGTAGCTGAAGATTTGCTGCCAAATGCTTAATTGCTGTAACTGCTGCTAAAAACTCATCAATATCTACTACCCATGAAATCTTTCCTTTCGCAAGCTGATAAACAAAAGGATGCGCTTCAATTCCATAAGAATTTACACCAAGCTTATCAGCAGTAATACATACAGTACCAGAGCCGACAAATGGATCAAGGATATTTTGAGGTGTCAATTCTGTAATTACTCTTTCAACCCAATCTGCCGAAAATCCAGCAGAATAGCGAAACCATCTATGGATAGGCAATTTCATGTTGTCAGTGAAAGTACCTGTCCTTTCATTGATAACTCTTGGTTGAGCATTGTCGTGTGATTCAGGTACTAAATTGAAAAGCTGAAGCTGAGAAGGCTTAGACATTGAGCTTCATGAGTCCAATAATTTAATAGAGAACTATGACATCTTACCCTAATAGCTTGTTTACTAACCTTCTCTGTGCGATCGCACCACCAATACTCCAAATTAACGTAGGGTGTGTTGTCGCGAAGCGCAACGCACCGCATCAACTTTAACTCCGCTTATAAACCAACTCCATTTTCAACTTCTCAATCTCTAAGTTCAACTTTTCATTCTCCACCCGCAACTTTGCATTCTCTTCCCTAATTAATTCAACTTCATCCCGTTTACTCAAAGCCTGATTAATTGCCAACTTCCGCATATCCAGCGAGAACCAACGCTGATAAGTTTGCGTATGCACTTGCACACTATGCCCTAAATTATCTGCTGCTGCTTTAATAGGTATCCCCAAAATATGCGCCCGAATTGCCCAAGCATGACGTAAATCATAGGGCTTAAAATCTAAACCAATTTTCCGAAACCACCAACTAACTCTCTGCGTTAAAGCTGTGATTTCTGCATGATTATTTTTATCTTTTTTACTAATCGCCGTTGCTAGCATTTCTAAATACTTGGGATTTCTTAAATCAAAATCTTCAATCCATTGTTTATGTAAAGGTAAAGCTTGTCTTTCCCCCGTTTTACAATCTTTATGGACTTTCCATGTCAAATCTACATTTTCTTGACTCAACCACCAATCAATATCAGGATTAATAAATAATTCTCGGGGACGTAAACCAAAAACTGCTAACATTCCATAAGCCCAGCGCCAAAGTTGCCAGCTATTTTTTACATCTTGATTTACTTGATTACCTCGACTATGCAAATATTCTTCAAACTTGGCAATTCCTGTGGCTATTTCCCCATCAGTTGGGATGTTGCGAGAATTGCGATCGGGCATTTTGGAATATTTGGATAAATCAATTTCTATTTTGAATGTCTGACAAAATGCCGCGATCGCTCTTGCTGCATTATATTTAGACCATTCTTTATCAATTTTGTCAATATAACTTATCAAATTTTCAGCCGTGGCAATATCTTGAGAATTAGTAAATCTCTGTGTCCTTGAGAAATAATAAAAAAAGGTATGTTCGCTTTTTGTAGTGCGTTTATGAGTTTTAAAATACTCATCTTCAAACTTGGCGAGCAATTCTCCTATAGTTTGAAAATCTTTTTTAATCGCCTCAGTGCCTAAATATTTATCATTCCACTCAAAGGTTTTACGGGCAATTAACTTTCCTAACTCATAGGCTTCTTCTTCTGCTGTCTTCAGTCCATCTAAATTAGCAGGAATATTCAAGCTGATATTATATTGTTTTCTCCCAGTGCCATTTTTATCTGTATCCCCTGGTTTAATTGGTAACGTCGCCCTTAATTGCAGACTTCCGTTAGATTCCCGAATTGTTACCTTTGTCTTCGCAGACTTTAAACGCAGATTTACCTTCTCTAACTCTTGCAGGACTTTTGTTCTCATGTGTTCTCTTTGCTGCTGTGCTTGCAGACTGGAGCCTAAAAAACTGCCATCGGTAGACGAAACAGGCTCTAAGTCAGCGAAAGCTTGTTGATATTTGTCTTGACCCTGGTTATGCATCGCGGTATTTTTAGCCTAGATTTAGCCTAAAAATAAATGTGTTCTCCGCGAACAATGTTTAAGACTGACATTGATTACAGGGAACATTAGGCTACTGAAAGTAATTGAACCATAAAAAGGATTACTCCGGCCCTTATCACGGTTATGACGGGTTTGCCATCTTCGCTCGCGACATGGATTTGGCACTCAACAGCCCAACCTGGGGTCTAATTGGCGCTCCTTGGAGCAAAAAAGCTGGCGCTAAAGCTAAAGCTGCCGTTTAGAGTAATGGAATCGAGAGATTAGAAGGGGCCTGGGGCTTAAAACCCCAGGGGGGATTTGGGAATCCAGGATTCAAAACTAAAAATTAAAATGGAAATTTTGGTTTTGCATTTTGAATTTTGAATAATATTCCTGCTCCCCACCTGCAACTCTCGTGACTTACCCCCGCTCGAAATCCTCATCTTTGACCAGTCAGTCACGAATTCAGTCAGCTTGGAGATCCAGAAATGCCTCAGAATCCAGATAAAATTCAAGATCACGTTCAACTGTTCCACCAACCGGAATACCAACAACTTTTTCAAAACAAGAGAGAGTTTGAAAACGGTCATGACCCCGCTGAAGTAGAACGGGTTGCAGAATGGACAAAGAGCTGGGATTATCGTGAAAAGAACTTCGCTCGTGAAGCGTTGACAGTTAACCCAGCTAAAGGTTGCCAACCTTTAGGCGCTATGTTCGCTGCTGTTGGTTTTGAAGGTACTTTACCCTTCGTTCAAGGTTCTCAAGGTTGCGTGGCTTACTTCCGTACCCACTTAACCCGTCACTACAAAGAACCATTCTCTGGTGTGTCTTCTTCCATGACTGAAGACGCAGCGGTGTTTGGTGGTCTGCAAAACATGATTGATGGCTTGGCAAACTCTTACCAGCTTTACAAGCCCAAGATGATTGCAGTCTGCACCACCTGTATGGCGGAAGTAATCGGGGATGACTTAGGCGCGTTTATCACCAACGCTAAGAACGCAGGTTCAGTTCCTCAAGATTTACCAGTACCCTTTGCTCATACTCCTAGCTTTGTTGGTTCCCACATCACTGGCTATGACAACATGATGAAGGGAATTCTTTCTACCTTAACAGCAGGTAAGAAGAAATCTACCAGCAACGGCAAAATCAACTTTATCGCTGGTTTTGACACCTATGTAGGCAATTACCGCGAAATCAAGCGTATCGCTTCCGTGATGGGCTTAGACTACACCCTGCTCTCAGATAGCAGCGACTATGTAGATTCACCCAATGATGGTGAATTTAATATGTACCCAGGTGGTACTAAGTTGGAAGATGCAGCAGATGCAATTAATGCTAAAGCTACAGTTTTTCTGCAAGCTCACTCTACTCCTAAGACCCGTGATTACATCACTAAAGAATGGAAGCAAGATGTAGTCGTTTCTCGTCCTTGGGGTATCAAGGGTACTGATGAGTTCTTGATGAAAATCAGCGAACTGACTGGTAAACCCATTCCTGAAGAACTAGAAATCGAACGCGGTCGTGCAGTTGACGCAATGACTGACTCCCATGCTTGGGTTCACGGTAAGCGCTTCGCTATCTACGGCGATCCCGATTTGGTTTACAGTGTTGTTAGCTTCATGCTGGAATTGGGTGCTGAACCTGTTCACATTGTGGTTCACAACTCCAACGAAGTATTTGAAAAAGAACTGCAAGCATTGCTAGATTCTAGCCCCTTCGGTAAAGAAGGTAAAATCTGGTCTGGTAAAGACTTGTGGCACTTACGTTCACTGTTGTTCACCGAGCCAGTTGACTTATTAATCGGTAACTCCTACGGTAAGTACCTGTGGCGCGATTGCAAGGTGCCCTTAGTCAGAATCGGCTATCCCATCATGGATCGTCACCACCTGCACCGCTACAGCACCATTGGTTACCAAGGTGTAATCAACCTCCTCAACTGGGTTGTTAATACAATCTTCGAGGACATCGATCAACGCACCAACATTCCTTCCAAGACTGACATTTCTTACGACTTAGTTCGATAGAAATTAAAGTCACTCGCGGCATATTTAAAAAGTAAAAAGTAAAAGATATATCTTTTTACTTTTTACTTTTTCCTGTACCTGAGGTATTGATTATGGCAAGTATTAGTCACCATCACTCTCATCCTCATCCTAATTACCATCCACCAAACTATAAACGCTCTGGTTCTTTTGATATTCTCAAGCCTTTGCGCCATTTGGTAGATGGTATTCCGGTAAAAAATGCTCGTTTTGCCCATCTACTCTGTAGAGTAATACCTTGCTGTTGCCCGTTTGAGCGCGATATCAATTTATTTGGGCGGACTTACCATATTCCAGCACTTTGCAAATTTAATCCTTTGTATGACGAAGTCGTTAGTTTGCGCTTCCGGGCTTTATCTTTTCTTACCGATGAATGTGGTGAGGATGTGACGAAATACATTTGTTAGCTTTAGACATTAATCAATACCCATTACCTATTACCATTAGTCATCACTTATTAGTTATTGGTCATTAGTCATTAGTCATTATTTCTTAATTATTTAAACGACAAATGACAAATGACAAAGAAACGAGAACACTTAACACCAATTCTGTAAAATTCAGCAATAATTCTAAACTCATAAATCTAGAAAACTCAGGTTTTCTTAATTTTGAATTTTGAATTTTGAATTTTGAATTGGTATCACACCTGCCATCCAGCAAGAGAAGAGAGATGAAAATCACCCAAGGCAAAATTAACGAGCTGCTTAGTGAGCCAGGATGCGAGCATAATCAGCATAAGCAAAGCGAAAAGAAAAATAAATCTTGTACCCAACAAGCACAACCAGGCGCAGCTCAAGGGGGTTGTGCTTTTGATGGTGCAATGATTGCGCTAGTACCGATTACTGATGCTGCTCATTTAGTCCACGGGCCGATCGCCTGTGCTGGTAACTCCTGGGGTAGTCGTGGTAGTCTCTCTTCTGGCCCCATGCTCTACAAAACGGGCTTTACCACAGACTTAAGCGAAAATGATGTCATCTTTGGTGGCGAGAAAAAGCTCTACAAAGCTATCTTAGAAATACATAAGCGCTATAATCCAGCAGCCGTGTTTGTTTACGCTACCTGTGTAACGGCTTTGATTGGTGATGATATAGATGCTGTTTGCAAAACTGCGGCGGAGAAATTAGGAACTCCTGTGATCCCGGTAATTGCGCCGGGATTTATTGGCAGCAAAAACCTGGGTAATCGCTTTGGCGGTGAAGCTTTGCTGGAATATGTAGTAGGTACAGCAGAACCTGAATATACTACACCTTATGATATTAACTTAATCGGCGAGTACAACATTGCCGGCGAAATGTGGGGAGTGACACCACTATTGGAAAAATTGGGCATTCGCGTTTTATCAAAAATTACAGGTGATGCTCGCTATCAAGAAATTACCTACGCTCACCGCGCCAAGCTAAATGTCATGATCTGCTCGCGCGCTTTGCTGAACATGGCGAGAAAAATGGAGGAACGTTACGGCATTCCTTACATTGAAGAGTCTTTCTACGGCATCGATGACATGAATCGTTGTCTGCGAAATATTGCCGCTAAATTAGGCGATCCCGATTTACAAGCGCGCACAGAAAAGCTGATTGCTGAAGAAACTGCTGCTTTAGATTTGGCTCTGGCTCCCTATCGTGCCCGCCTCAAAGGCAAGCGCGTTGTCTTGTATACAGGCGGTGTTAAGAGCTGGTCAATTATCTCCGCAGCGAAAGACTTAGGCATAGAAGTTGTCGCTACCAGCACCCGCAAGAGTACAGAAGAAGACAAAGCCAAGATTAAAAACTTACTCGGCACTGAAGGCATCATGCTGGAAAAAGGCAATGCTAAAGAATTGCTGCAACTGGTAAAAGACACCAACGCCGATATGTTAATTGCTGGGGGACGTAACCAATATACAGCCCTCAAAGCCCGGATTCCCTTCCTCGACATTAACCAAGAACGTCATCATCCCTACGCAGGTTATGTAGGGATGGTGGAAATGGCCAGAGAATTGTACGAAGCACTCTACAGCCCAATTTGGGAACAAATTCGCAAGCCAGCGCCTTGGGATGAGGTTGAGACATCTGGTGTGCTTACTGAAGTATGGGAAGGATGAGGTAGATGAGGGGGATGAGGTAGAAAATTCCTATCCTGCTCCCCCTGCCCCCTGCCCCCTGCCCCCTGCCCCCTGCTATCTCATCTCTCTATACTCAAACCTGGTATTAGTTAAATGGCGATCGTTACTACTCCCAACAAACCAGTTACAGTTAATCCTTTAAAGCAAAGCCAAGCTTTGGGTGCATCTTTAGCTTTCTTGGGATTGAAGGGAATGATTCCCTTGTTTCACGGCTCTCAAGGTTGTACTGCTTTTGCCAAAGTTGTTTTAGTACGGCATTTTCGGGAAGCAATTCCCCTAGCAACTACAGCCATGACAGAAGTGACTACCATTTTGGGTGGTGAAGAAAATGTGGAACAAGCAATTCTCACCCTGGTGGAAAAATCCCAGCCAGAAATTATTGGTATGTGTAGCACTGGGTTAACAGAAACTAGAGGCGATGATATTGAACGTTTCCTGAAAGAAATTCGGGAACGTCACCCAGAATTAGATCGGCTACCAATTGTTTTTGCGCCCACACCTGATTTTAAAGGTGCTTTACAAGATGGCTTTGCGGTAGCGGTGGAAAGCATTGTTAAAGAAATTCCCCGACTTTGTGCCACCAGAATTGAACAAGTCACCATCTTAGCGGGTTCCTCTTTTACCCCTGGGGATATCCAAGAAATTAAAGAAATGGTAACCAGCTTTGGGTTAGTTCCTATTGTGGTACCCGATTTAAGTGCTTCCTTAGATGGACATTTAGAAGATTCCTATAGTGCGATTACAGCCAGTGGAACAACAGTCGCTCAACTGCGCGAAGTTGGCGGTTCTGCTTTCACGATCGCACTTGGTGAAAGTATGCGCGGTGCAGCACGGATTCTGCAAGAACGGTTTGGCATTCCCTATGAAGTTTTCGGACAACTCACAGGCTTAGAACCTGTGGATGAGTTTTTGCAAGCTTTAGCGATTCTTAGCGGTAACAGCGTCCCGGAAAAATATCGCCGCCAACGTCGCCAACTGCAAGACGCAATGTTAGACACTCACTTTTATTTTGGTGCTAAACGCGTATCCTTAGCTTTAGAACCAGATTTGTTGTGGTCAGCAGTGCATTTCTTGCAATCGATGGGAGCGCAAATTCATGGAGCTGTAACCACAACGCGATCGCCTCTGTTAGAACAACTCCCCATTAAAAGCGTCACAATCGGGGATTTGGAAGACTTTGAGGAACTAGCAGTAGGCTCTGACTTGTTAATTGGCAATTCTAACGTCGGTGCGATCGCTAAACGGCTATCCATTCCCCTCTATCGCCTCGGAATACCCATTTACGATCGCTTAGGTAATGGTCAATTTACCAAAGTCGGCTACCGCGGCACAATGGAGCTTTTGTTTGGCATGGGCAACCTCTTTTTAGAAGCCGAAGAAGAGAGAGTAAAAAACTTCCACGGAGATTGGTAGTAGTCAAGGGTTAAAAAGTCAACGGTCAAAAGTATATAAATATTGACTCTTGATTCTTGTACAGACGCGATTAATCGCGTCTCTCCGGCTCTTGACCAAAAACAAATGACAAAGGACGAATAACGATGAAGATTGCCTTTACGACAAGTGACCGAGTTCACATTAATGCTCACTTCGGATGGGCAAGACAAATTGAGGTTTATGAAGTCTCAGATGAGGGATATACATTTGTTGAGACTTTAAACTTTGAGGGCGACCTTAAAGAAGATGGTAACGAGGATAAAATCACACCTAAACTGTCAGCGCTAGAAGATTGCACAATTGTTTATGTATTAGCAATTGGTGGTAGCGCTGCTGCTCGTTTAATCAAAAAAGGTGTAACTCCCATTAAAGCGCGATCGGAAGAAGAAGAAATCGCGGAAGTGTTAACTAAACTAGTCCAAACACTTAAAGGTAATCCCCCACCTTGGTTGCGTAAAGCTTTAAAACAAAAAGACACAACCTTTGCTGATGAATTAGAAAATGAAGCAACAGTATGAGTATAGATAATAGTGTTAACGGTACCGCCAGCAGTACAGTCTCTAATTCACCTTTCCTGAAGGCGATTATCCAACAAATCCGGGGACAAGATACCTATGGAACATACCGAAAGTGGTCTGATGATTTAATTCTTAAACCCTATGTAGTTCCTAAAGCAAAGAAACGGGAAATTCCTATTGATGGTGATGTAGATCCGATTACTCAAGCACGGATCATGGCATTTTATCGAGCTGTAGCCGCTTGTATTGAAAAGGAAACAGGCCTAATATCCCAGGTTGTAGTTGATATAAACCATGAAGGGTTTGGTTGGGTACTTGTTTTCACTGGTCGCCTTTTGTTAGTGACAAGAACCTTACGTGATGCCCATCGCTTTGGCTTTGATTCTCTAGAAAAAGTTGCAGAAGAGGGAGCCAAGCTAATAGAAAAAGGCATCGATTTAGTAAATCGTTTCCCCGAAGTTGGCAAGCTTTAATTCTTCATTGGTCATTGGTCATTGGTCATTAGTCAACAACAAATGACCAATAACTAATGACAAAGAACAAATGGCAGAGGACAAATGACAACTGAAGAACTCAAGGGAAAAATCAGAAGGCTCAATAGTAAAGCAGGTCAAATGAAAATGGATCTGCATGACTTAGCAGAGGGATTACCCACAGACTTTGAAAAATTGATGGATGTCGCAGCTGAGACTTATGCCATCTATCGTGAGTTAGATGAACTTAAGCAACAGCTTAAAAAAATGGAGAAGGGTGAATGAGCCGGAATATTGATGAGTTTAAGAAACTCGTAGACGCAGAGGAATTCTTTCAGTTTTTTGAACTGCCCTACGACCAAAAATTCGTGAATGTTAATCGTTTACATATTCTAAAAAAATTCTCTCAATTCATGAGAGAAGTTGATGAGAATTCTCCTGATTTAAAACCAGAAGAAAAACTCGAGCAATATGCTATGGCTTTGCAAAAAGCCTATGACGTATTTATCGAATCAACACCTCAAGAACAAAAGCTGTTTAAGGTGTTTAATGATAAGCCGAAAAATGTAGTCAAGCTGACAGAAATCACTTCTGATTAGGAGGTAAAAAGTGGTAAACCTAACGCCTACCGAATTAGAACGCTATAGTCGCCAAATGATGCTCCCTAATTTTGGCGAATTAGCTCAGAAGCGCCTGAAGTCAGCGACGGTTCTGGTTACAGGTGTGGGAGGATTAGGCGGTACGGCGGCGCTTTACCTAGCTGTAGCGGGCGTTGGGCGGCTAATCTTAGTACGGGGTGGTGACCTGCGGCTAGATGATATGAATCGTCAAGTCCTGATGAGTGACGATTGGGTAGGTCAGCCAAGGGTATTCAAAGCTAAAGAAACTTTGGAAGCGATTAATCCTGATGTCCAAGTGGAAGCAGTTCATGATTACATCACCCCAGAAAATGTAGACGCGTTGGTACAGTCCGCTGATATGGCTCTTGACTGCGCCCATAATTTTACAGAGCGTAATTTGTTGAATGCGGCTTGTGTGCGTTGGCGTAAGCCGATGGTGGAAGCAGCAATGGACGGAATGGAGGCTTACCTGACTACGATTATTCCTGGTGTGACTCCTTGCTTGTCTTGTCTGTTTCCAGAAAAGCCTGATTGGGATCGGCGTGGCTTTTCAGTTCTGGGGGCCGTTTCTGGAACCTTGGCTTGTTTAACAGCACTAGAAGCGATCAAGCTGATCACTGGTTTTAGTCAACCGTTACTGTCACAACTGTTGACAATAGACCTAGCTCGGATGGAATTTGCCAAACGGCGTTCTCACCGCGATCGCGCTTGTCCTGTCTGCGGAAATAGCGCACCCTGGAGATACGCACAATCAGGTTCTATGGAACCCACCAGTAATTTCACAAAATAATCAGCTTCATTGCGTTGAAATTGCATATCTCTTCGTTTAATCCTTTATTAGTCTTTTGTGTTCTGCCCATTGTAAATACAAAGTCAATCCAAAATCCTTTGTAAATACAAATTACAAACGGCTAAGCGCAAAGTCTGAGCGGAGGTTTCCTCCGATCAGAACTTTGTAAGAAAAGGACAAATATGCAATTAAAACGCCTCAAGGCTTAAAAAACCACACCTGTAATTACAACCACTATCGCGACAAATCAGGAGATGTGATGACTGTTACTTTGACAGAAAAAGCTGAATTTCGTCTGCGGGCGTTCTTAGTCGGTTCTGCCCCCGACTCCAATGTTGCAACTAAAGGCGTTCGCATCTCTGTAAAAGATGGTGGTTGCAGTGGCTATGAGTATGGCATGGAGATTACTAGTAAGCCACAACCAGACGATTTAGTAATTCAGCAAGGAAAAGTACAACTTTACGTTGACGCTCAAAGCGTACCGTTATTGGAAGGTGTTGTCATCGATTTTGTTGATGGGGTAATGGACAGCGGTTTTAAGTTTTCCAACCCCAATGCAACCGATAGCTGTGGTTGTGGTAAGTCCTTCAAAGCCGGTGATTGCACACCTAACGGTGTACCTTGCAGCTAATACTGTTTCAGATTTAATCAACACATAAAACCGCTTTGCGGAATTCAAACAAAATCCGTCGTAAAAAATTGATTTCCGCTTAGCGGTAATAGTGTCGATTCTGCCACAGAAGCGCTCCGCGTAGCTGCATCAAGAGTGAAACCGGGAGACTACCAAACTCTGGAAATTAAACCTAATTGTAGAAAGTTTGAGGAGAATCGGAAAATGGCTACCTACCAAGTTAGATTAATCAACAAAAAAGAAGACCTCGACACCACAATTGAGGTTGATGAAGAAACAACCATCCTAGAAGCAGCAGGAGAAAATGGTATTGATCTACCTTTTTCTTGCCACTCTGGTTCTTGCTCTAGCTGTGTTGGTAAGGTTGTAGAAGGTGAAGTCGATCAATCCGATCAAATCTTCTTGGATGATGAGCAAATGTCTAAGGGATTTGCTTTACTTTGTGTTACTTATCCCCGTTCTAACTGCACAATCAAGACTCACCAAGAACCATATCTTGTATAACCTGTAGTTATCGCTTGAACCTAGGATTAAGGATGAAAAGTATCTTCATCCTAGCCTGGGGCAAGCTTGCTCAGAGGCATCTACAAATATAATATTTATACTACTTATGTTTACTCCCTTTACAATTAAGGGCTGTTCATTAGAATTATTGAAACCTGGAGAGCGAGGAATTGTAGCTTTCTGTAAAATTCCAGATGAAAAGTGCCGTCAAGAACTAACATTAATGGGGATCTCAGTAGGAACGAGTATAACTATTAAAGAGAAATCTCCTACCTTTCAAATCGAAGTTAATAATATAACTTTCTCAATAGATAAAGCAATATCCCGCATAATTTATGTACGCATTCTTGATAGTTAATATTTAAATAAATTTGTCTGGTGTGTTGTCGCGCAGCGCAACGCACCAGCGAGCTATAAAACATTTAAGGTACTTTACCCTCAGAAATAACTACAAACAATATATATGTGTATTCAATAAATTTAAATTTATGCAACACTCTGCTGAAGCATAAAAAATTTAAGGTGCGTTAGCCTACGGCATAACACACCCTACGAAATAAGAGATAATTTTTTACTATTGCTTAATCAACAGCCACTAACACATCTGATGCTTTAATCACTGCATAAGCTGTCTTACCTTCTGCTAATCCCAGCTTGTCTGCTGAAGATTTGGTAATTATTGCTACTACTTCTACACCAGGTGCTATTTCTAAAGTAACTTCGCTATTTACAGAGCCAGCAACAACTTTTTTTACAGTAGCTTTTAAAGAATTACGAGCGCTAATTTCCATCCTTAGATACCTTTTTTATTTTGTGTATACTTGATAACCCTAACAAACAATAATAGTAAGCAGATAATTTTTTTACTTTTTTTTAATAAAGCAAGTTACTTATATAAATGAATAAATAAAAATAAGATATTATACTTGCAAAATTATTTGACTAAATAAACTACACAAGTAGAGGCACGAAATTATTATATTTTTACTAATTATTTAAATGGTAAATAGTATTTGCTATTAAGTAGCAACATTAAGAAAAAGCTAAAAACATATATCAATATAATAGAGTAATAGTCAATAGAGATTGTTACTTAAATAAATCATGTTTATAGATTTTAATCATTATTTTTATTGACAGATAAGCAATTTATTGTTAATTACTCCAATAATTTTATAGCCGCAATTTGCTAGATATCTTATTTTCAAAAAATAAAAAGTTCATAGTAATACTTTTTGGCGTTTTTTAAGCATTTTATCCATTAAATATCAGGGGATCTTTATAAAGCATTCATAATTCCAACTTATGAGAGTGATACTATATAAGTAAGCTAAATTGTTGCCAGTCAACCAGACTTCAGCAAAAGCGATTACAGACTTAACTCAGACATTCCTAACTTAATGCTGGTTAAGTTCAAAGATGAGGCAGAAAATCTGAGATCTTCAAGGAAGGAAGAGGGGAAATGCGTAAGTCTTCTGTCTTCAAATTACCAGAGTAATTAAGTAGTGAAATAGTTTAGTATTTCTCTCTCGGAATGTCTAATTTCCGTAACCACTTTTTCATGCAACAAATTCAATTTATAACAATTTAGTTTGAATTTGAATAAGTTGCTTAAATGAAATGCAGTTTGGGAAGCATTGCAGCAGTTTAGAACTAATTCCCTTACTTGCAAACAAACTTTAAGGAGCCAGAATTATGAGAGCTAAACAAATCATGACTCAAGATGTAGCTACTATTCGCGGTTCCGCTACTGTAGCAGAAGCAGTCAAATTAATGCGGCTCAAAGAATTACGGGCATTAATTGTAGAACCTCGCCACAGTGGTGATGCTTACGGTATTATTACCGAAACTGATATTGTATCCAAGGTTGTTGCTTATGGCAAAGATCCTGAACGGATGCATGTATATGAAGTTATGAGCAAACCCTGCATTGTGGTTAATCCTGACCTAGATGTAGAATACGTGGCACGGTTATTCGCTACTACTGGTGTATGGCGTGCGCCTGTTATTCAAGGTGAATTACTGGGCATTATTTCTGTCACAGATATTATCACCAAGGGCGACTTCGTAGAAAAACCAAAATTAAAATTCGTCCAAAAAGAACTTCACAAGGCTATCTCGAATGCTCGCTCAGTTGTGGCTAACTATGGTGCAGATTCTAAGAGAGCCGCGGAAGCTTGGGATTTAGTAGATGAACTCGAAGCCGAAGCTGGTTATTATGGCGCACCCAAACCAGAAAAAACTGCAAGACAGCTATTCTCTGAAGGTAGAGAATATGTATCTGTAGGCTAAGAGATTTGATTTTTCAACGATGTACTGTTGAGAGCATCAATTTACTAATCAGATAACTTAGTACCCTACTATTTTCTATCTGTTTCTAGCCTTCTCTGCTGCTAACAAGAAAGCTGAACTACTTATCTAGCCTGGATAGATATCGGGTCGGGCATTTCTGCTATCTCATACTGATAAATTGTTGCTCTTTTTCTCTCTTTCTCTGACTGAATAATGGTTCGTGATTCTGGTGTATTTACTGTTAATTGTTGAGGCATAACCGTTAACAGCCACCACACCATCCTCATAGTTAATTGGGTCTCATAGCATTTCTTTTACATGGTGGGTAATGCCCACCATTACCTTTTATAAGAAATGTTATGGCAATTATTTGTGTGCATTTCTATCCATAGGCAGGATATTTATGATTTCTCAAAATCAACAAAATCTGAGTGATACTACAAAGCAATGGTTACTCGCTAAAGGCTACAGTTGTGATGACTTAAATCAGCGAGGTGAAAATGGTGATACACCTTTGATGAAAGCTACAAGAGAAGGCTTTTACGCAGTAGTCAAAGAATTAATTAGTTTAGGCGTAGATGTTAATGCCAGAAATAATGATGGTAATAATGCTTTATGGTTTGCTTGTTTTGGAAACCACTTCAATTTGATGAATTTGTTACTTGCTGCACATATCAATATTGATAACCAAAATGATAATGGAGCTACTGTGTTGATGTATGCAGCTTCAGCTGGAAAGACAGAAGTAGTTAATTTGCTGTTACAACATAATCCTAACATAAATTTAAAAAACTTAGACGATTTTAAAGCAATAGATTTTGCGAGCAATGTAGAAGTCTTAAGGATACTCAAAAATGCCTCAAAGTCCTATCTCTAAGAGAGTCTATCACCAAGCAACCAAGCATTCTTACCTATCTGTGCAGCTCGATCCAAATTATGTGGATGAAGCAACTCAACCATCTTCATTTAAAGTTTACCCAAAGTTTTATCGGCGAGTGAAATTAAATCTCAATAATCCAATTCACTCGTTTATCAGCCTTACCAGTGCTGTAACTCTAGAAAAGATGTATAAAGACGGTGCTGTGAAATTGCGTGTAAATCCGTCTGCTGGCGCTTTATATCCGACAGAAGTTTATATCCAAATTCGCAATATCGAAGACTTTATTAATGGGATATATCATTTAGAAGTTGAGAATAATTGTCTAACTCTCATCTATGAATTAATTGACGATGGCTTAGAGAGTTATATTTTACCTGGCAAAAGTATAAATGGATTCATTTTTTTAATTAGTTGTGTTTATTATAGGTCTAGCTGGAAATATAAAGACAGGAGCCTGAGATATTGCTGGCTGGATAGCGGACACCATTTAGGTGCAATTGCTGCTTCAGCCTATATTCACGACAGAGAGATACAGTTAATTTTCGATTTTGATAAACTCGCTCTCAATGCGGACTTAGGATTTGAGAACAAAGAGTTTATTACTGCTTGTACGATTTCGGGAGAAATTCAAGACAAGAAAGTCAGAAATTTAAGGTTAAAAGTTCCTTTTGTCTGTGGCACCGATTATTTTGAAGCCAATGAATTCATTGAACAAGGCTATCAAAACACATCTCTTCAGCCGAGTCGCCAGCAGGAATTAGTGCATCCCCAGTTTAACTTTGACAAAGATAAATTTTTTCAGACTGTTTGGATGAGACGCTCAATTAGACGTTTTTATAAACAGTCAATTCCTCAAGAAAGTTACTGGCAGCTATTGCAGCATATTCAGCAGCCAATACCGACCGAAAATTTTGAGGATTTAGAAATTTACTCTGTTGTCCATCATGTTAGAGGGATGACTCCAGGAATATATAAAGGGAAGCATCTATTAAAGGCGGGCAATTTTAGTGAAAAAACAGGTTACTTGTGCATCAATCAAGCAATAGTTAGAGATAGCGCTGTAACTTTATTTTTTACGTCCGACTATATAAATTATCAAACAGCTATGCAAATAGCTGGTTTTTTAGGGCAAAGAGTTTATCTTGTTAGCAACTTTATGGGCATTCATTGTAGTGGTATTGGTGCTTTCTATGATGATGAAATCCAAGAATTTTTAGGAACTAATCAAGATGTACTCTATGCGATCGCAATTGGCATATAACTTAGGAAATCAACTCAGATGGCTAAAGAAATTTATTCCCAAGAAGATGATTCACATCCCATGCAGCTGACTTCAGCAGATATTATCCTGCGTCAGCAACTAGAATATTCTATTAGCAGGTACTTCTATGAAGCCTGCGATCGCTTTATCCAAAACCTCTTATCTACTTGTCGTTGGTATGTCACCACCGATGCTAGCGTGATGGTGTTGGTAATTGAATGTCCTGATGAAGTTACTAACTGGCGGATTCTACAAAAAATCGTGCCAATGGGTAAATTACTTTATAAGATTGTTAGCAGTGCTAAAATTCGTGTTTGCCCTCCAGAGAGCCAAGGCATACCCTTTGAAATGAGGGTAGATGAATTGTCGATTTACGGAGATGATCTCTAATCTTATTCTAGGTTTTAGATGTGGGATTTTGGCATCTGGATTGTTAATTAAACCTAAAAATTCTGTCTGATGATTGCGGCTACTTCCTCAAACACCAGATTAGCAGAATGCTTGATAGCAGGACTTAATTCCAGACCTAAATCAAGATTTGCTGCTTCGATGAGGTAGACTGTTACCTCTTGGGGAAAGTCATTTTGAAAAATTTTCCGTCCAGCAGCTAAAGCATTATCCCACCGAAAATCATGCAAGTTGTAAGTAGGTTCTGGTAAAGCCTCGAGTTCTTTCCCAGGGACTTTAAATACTGCCCCTGGTTCAGAACCTGTGGAACTTGCATCAATAATAATTAATTCTTTGCTTCCTCTGGCTTGAAACATCACTTCCATCCCTCCAGTTCCACAGTCATAAACTCGGACGTTGGGATGAGGATTTTTAGCGAGAAATTGCTGTAAGCGTTGAGCAACGATAACGCCTACAGCATCATCACTGCGATTAAGATTACCACAACCAATAATAGTTAGCATTTGTTGAGCGCGTTTTGAGAATCAGCCTGTATTTTGATGAGTTTCCTTGTAGTGAGGAAAGTTTAACAATGTAATAGCAAACTAATTAATATTTACTATTTTTAATATAGAGATGATTTTTAGGGGCACAATCAGTTGTGTCCCTAATGTTTATTGTATCTAAAGTAGGTTAATTATAAACTAAAACGCTACTCCATATTTTTTGGCAATTTCAACCAGCTTCTCACACTGTTCTTGTCCAGCCTTTATTAAAATTGCGTCTGCATCTTCCGGTTTTGTACCATCTTTAGGAATTAAATATTTGACATACAGTGAGACAAAATCAGCAATAATTGCCACACCAGATAAAGCGTGTGCATCTGCTTCTTTGCCTGCGATCGCAGCTACTAAACCTGCTTTAATTGGGTCAGGCTTAACTTTCATGAACTGATCTACAAGTTTCGGGATATAATCTGCTGGTGTTAGGTTATTTAACTTAGTAGTATCAGGAGTAAATTCACATCCTGCTGCTTTTGACTGCTCTACAACACACCATTCTGTAAATTCTTGGAGTGCAGCTTCGGGAAGGAGAGGAAGATATTTATGTAGGGCGATATCAGACACAAGCTTACCTTGGAAATTTTAGTTTTTTTGTCATGCGTAAGGCAAGATTAACGCACTATATCAAGCAGTTTTAGTATGTTAAGCTACTACTATTAACCAAATATCTACAATTATTTTGATTATTAATATATTTAGTATTTTGCAGTGTGTGTTAGGCATAAGCCGTAACACATGGAAAGTTAGCAGAGGTGCGTTAGCAATAGCATCATGCACCCTACCCACATAATTTTTATCAAATATGAATACTTGGGTACCCCTATTTACTTCCCAAAACTGCATAAGCTTAACTAGCCTGAGAACTATATATTTAGTGGAGACGACAAAATTCTTAGGTATCAGGTGAATATGAAACAGTCGAAGGTGGAATCTTCTTTAGTAAAACTAAAATTGGCTCCAGTATTTCTCAGCCTTATCAGTTGTTTAACATTACCTGCAAATTCGACCATAGCATTAGATAAATCCCTATTAGAAAAGCAAACACTAAGCTATCAACAATTAATTAAATCGCTTCTTAGCCAAAATCAACATACATCAGCATTAGAAATTTCTGCACGCAGTCGCAACAGGGAGTTAGGAGATTTATTAGCACAGAGTTTACCCACTAAAAATGTCAACGCGCCAACGGCTGAGGTAATTAAGCAAGTTGCTAAAAATCAAAATGCGACTCTTGTGCAATATTCACTTCTATATCAAGATGTTAATGTTGAAGGTAAACGGTACCCTCAAGTATCTGATTTGGTAATTTGGGTGATTAAATCTACAGGTGAAATTACTCTACGACAAGTTGATTTAAAGGCTTGGCAAGTAAAAAATAAGACTAATCTGGCAGATGCGATTAATCACCTTCAACAAAGTCATAGTCAGGGACTTGAACGAAATAAAGGTGTCATAAAAGTATCAGACACTAACCAAAATAGTTCTTCATTAGTTAGAAAACAACTACATGAATTACTTATTCAACCAATATCTGACATTTTACCCACTAAACCAGAAGCAAGAGTAATTTTTATTCCCCAAGATAAATTATTTATTGTGCCTTTTGCAATCTTACAAGATAGCAATAATCAGTATTTAGTTGAGAAACATACAATTTCTACTGCACCATCAATTCAAGCTTTAGATTTACTTGCAAAAAGACGCACTACAAATACAAAATCTACTCAAGATGTGTTGATAGTTGGTAATCCTACTATGCCAACTAAACCCCTGAACCCTGGTGAACCATTTAACCAGCTTTCTCAACTACCAGGTGCAGAGAAGGAAGCAAAAAATATTGCCAGTATCTATAATACCGAAGCACTAATAGGTGATGCTGCAACTGAAACAACGGTTGTCAAGCGAATGTCCAACGCCAGGCTAATTCATTTAGCAACATCAGGATTTTTGGGAAAATCTTTAGAAATTCCTGGCTTTCTAGCGTTTGCATCTTCTAGTCAAGATGATGGTTGGTTAACTGTGGGTGAAGTTACCAAGTTAAAGCTAAAAGCGGAACTGGTTATCTTGAGTAGTTGTGATTCTGCTTTAGGAAAAATCACAGGTGATGGTGTAATTGGGTTGTCTCGTGCATTCTTAGTTGCAGGTGCTAACAGTGTCATTGCTTCATCTGGCAATATTTCTGATGAATCGACGGCAACATTAATGACGGAATTTCATAGTAATTTAGCTAAGAATATTGATAGATCTGCTGCTTTGCGGCAAGCAATGTTAGTAACAATGAAAAAATATCCTAATCCTCAAGATTGGGGAATGTTGACACTTATAGGTTTGCCATAAAGAGAAAACCAGGGGGTAGTTAATGGTATTATCTGTTCATAAACAGAAATAAAAAGTTGCTGTTCAAAATTATGTTTTCTGCTGCTAACTCTTTAGAAAATCAACTTCAGCGTTGGAACGATATTATTTGTAATCAGCCACAAAATCCTAATGCTTATATTAGACGTGGAATGGTTAACTTTCAGCTTGCTAAAATTGATGAATCAATTCAAGATTTTGATACAGCAGAAAAATTAGATACTCGTCTTAAACCATATTTATGGCAACGAGGACTATCTTACTACTACGCCGAGAAATTTGCTGAAGGTGCTAAACAATTCGAGATTGACTTGACAGTTAATGCCCAAGATGTAGAAGAAACAGTATGGCGATATCTCTGTATAGCTCGCCTTGATAGTGTAGAGAAAGCAAGGAATTCGCTATTAACTGTAAGAAATGACCCCCGGCGAATCATGCGGAGTGTATACGACTTATATGCAGGAAATTGTACGCCTAATGATGTTTTAAATGTTGGTCAATCTGAAGGTGTAAAAGGTAATTTTTACAGCCATCTTTATTTAGGATTATATTATGAAGTTGAAAATAATATGAAATTAGCTCAGGAATATATAGTTAAAGCTGCTGATAATTACAAAATTGATGATTATATGTGGTATTTAGCGCAGGTACATAAAACTTTGCGACAATGGTCTTGAAATTATACCCAATAGGCAAAGGTTATCTAGGATAGCGAAAAAAGAGCGTACTCTTAATCGCTATCCTGAGTTGGTACTAATGTCCCAGCATTTTATCGCGCAGATGCTTAATGCGATCGCGCAAGCTTGTAGCCTCCTCAAATTCTAGTTTTTTCGCAGCTTCTTTCATTTGCGCTTCGAGTTTAGCAATCAAGTCGGGAATCTCTTCTAGCGGTAGTTCATCGATATGTTCATCTACTACTTTTAAATCTGTAGCATTTAACCGTCGAGAAACATCTAAAAAAGACAAAATCGCGTTACTTGATTTTTTCACAATTGGCTGAGGTGTAATGCCATGCATTTTGTTATGAGCCGTTTGAATTCCACGTCTTCTATCTGTTTCTTCAATGGCTTTAATCATGCTATCTGTAAGATTATCAGCATACATGATTGCCTGTCCCTTGATATGACGTGCAGCTCTACCAATTGTTTGAATTAAAGAACGTTCGGCGCGCAAAAATCCTTCTTTATCTGCATCCATGATGGCTACGAGGGAAACTTCTGGTAAATCCAAACCTTCCCGCAATAAGTTGACTCCCACTAAGACATCAAACTTACCTGAGCGCAAATCTTGTAAAATTTCAATCCGTTCAATGGAATTAATTTCTGAATGCAAATAGCGGACACGAATGCCGTTATCTTCCAAGTATTCTGTTAAATCTTCCGCCATCCGCTTAGTTAAAGTGGTTACCAAAACTCTTTCGTGGCGGTCAACTCTGTCTTTAATTTCTCCTAATAAATCATCAATTTGACCTTCCGTAGGACGCACGAAAATTTCTGGATCAATAACACCAGTTGGTCGAATTACTTGCTCAACTATATTGCTATCAGAAATTTCTAATTCCCAATTTCCTGGGGTAGCAGAAACGAATATACACTGATTTACCTTTTGCCAAAATTCTTCTGCTTTTAATGGACGATTATCAGCAGCACTGGGAAGGCGAAATCCATGTTCAATTAACACTTTCTTTCTAGCTTGGTCGCCGTTATACATCCCGCGAATTTGCGGTACTGTCACATGAGATTCATCAATAACTAACAGCCAATCTTTAGGAAAATAATCAATTAAACATTCTGGTGGTTCCCCTGCCTGTCTACCTGCAAGGTGACGCGAATAGTTTTCTACGCCGTTACAGTAACCAACTTCACGCAACATTTCTAAGTCATAGCGGGTGCGCTGATCTATACGTTGCGCTTCTAATAATTTCCCTGCTTCCTCTAATTCAGCTTTGCGTTGTTTCAGTTCAGCCGCAATATCATCACAAGCTACTTCTAAACGTTCTTCTGGGGTAACAAAGTGACGTGCGGGGTAGATATTGACTGCTTGCAGGCTATTAATAATCTCACCTGTTACAGGGTCAATATAGCGAATTGCATCAATTTCATCGCCAAAAAATTCTACCCGAATAATGCGGTCTTCGTAGGCTGGGCCAATTTCTAAAACATCTCCCCGGACGCGAAATTTTCCGCGACCCATTTCTAAATCGTTGCGGCTATACTGCACAGATGCCAAGTCTCGCAAAATCTGGCGTTGGTTTACTTCCATCCCGATTTGTAGGGGTATAGCAGCTTTGAAATATTCAGCTGGCATTCCCAAACCGTAGATGCAGCTAATGGAAGCAACCACAATCACATCACGACGTTCAAAAAGCGATCGCGTTGCTGAGTGCCGCAACATATCTATTTCATCATTAATCGAAGCTGTTTTCTCAATATAAGTATCGCTAACAGGAATGTACGCTTCCGGTTGATAATAATCGTAGTAACTCACGAAATATTCAACGGCGTTATTGGGAAAGAATTCCCGCAACTCGTTACAAAGTTGTGCCGCTAACGTTTTGTTATGCGCCAGCACCAAGGTAGGCCTACCAACTTTCTCAATCACTGCTGCTACTGAATATGTCTTACCGGTTCCCGTAGCACCCAGTAAGGTTTGGTAACGATTCCCAGCTTTGATACTGGCTGCTAATTGTGCGATCGCTTGTGGTTGATCGCCTGTCGGACTAAAGGGAGCTTGCAGACTAAATTCTGTCATACAGTTGTGCCAGAAATACCCTTTCCCATAGTAACGATCAGATTATGCACTCGTGGAACGAGATTAGGTAAAGGAATATATGGCAATCTTTATTTATAAATTTTTACTTATAGCATTTACTTATGTGTACTTTTTAAAGATAATTATACCTATCCCTGGTTTTTTAAGGTTAAACTCTCATATATACAAAAAAATTCACGTCAGTTTAATTATTGTAAAAACCACTTAACAAACCGCAGGAGTTCAGTTATGACCATTAGTAGCACTGGCAAAACAGTCAGTCCTCGACAAAAGCGTGCCAAGCTAAAAGGAGAAAGTACAGTGGAAGTAGAAAATAATCAGGGTAATAGCTTGAATACAGATAAAGTCGAACAAGGTACAGAGCAGCCAGTGCAGAAAGAAAATCCAGGAACACTCGCAATCTCTGGAATTCGTCCCATCGGTGCTAGTGATTTAGAAGTTGCTGAAAAACTCTCCATTGCTGGGGTGCGTCCCGTTAGCACCAGTACATTAGAAGTTGTTGAAACCTATAACGCAATGGGTATTCGTCCCATTGGTGCTAATACATTCCAAGTTGTTGAAAGTATTAATCTCTCTGGTATTCGCCCAGTTAGCTCAAGTTCATTGGTAATTTCTGAGAGTTACTCAACATTCGGTAACCGTCCGATAGCATCAAATGAGATTGACAATTCCGAAAATCTGATGGGTTTTCTAGATTAGATATAAGAATCATCTTCATAAGTTTATCAACCCGTCTTCTATACAGAGGGCGGGTTATTTATATTAAGTATTTACAAAAAAATAGCCCATACTTAATAATTTAATTTCTAAATTTTAGTAGAAATTCATTGTTTTGAACAATATAATTATTCATCATAATTTCCAATAAATGAACTACATAAAATTATTTCATACTACCTATATAGGTTACAAGCTAACAACAAAATATAATTTACGCCATTTATTATCTCTCTCTTAACAGAGATAACTAATATATCTTGTGGCAGAAGGCTAGGGAAAAAAAATTAAGCTACTGTGTAAAAGTCAGCAAAAGAAGTTCAGAGTTGCAGCAAAAGTTAGCAACTAATTCTTTATTAAACTAAGGAGTACAAAATGAGTATAGAAGATCGGGCCAAAGCCACAGGTAAAAATATTGAAGGTAAAGCCCAAGAAGCTTTAGGTAACGTTACTGGAGATCCAGAAGATAAGGCTGAAGGAAAAGCTAAACAAGCTGAAAGCGAAGTCCGTCACGGCATCGAAGATGTGAAAGACAACGTGAAGAAAAAGCTGGACTAGAGTGAATATATTTCTGCATTAGTTTTGTGAACATGAGTTGATTTCATCCTAATTTTGCAGAAATAACAGCTAAATATCAATCACGTTATGCCCCTAATATTCTCTATATAAATGGGGATATTAGGGGCATTTCACCATTGATTTATTGATATTTTTAGCAATTAATTAAATATTAGGAGGTAAATAAATGATTCTGCTCCAGCAGAGCCGCAAAATCTTGATGACTGGTATCTTGATTTTAGTTCTAACAATCACTACTGCCTGTGGTGGTAGTAACGTTGCTCAACTTGACCGCCCAAGCAGCGCCCCCGCCATAGGCCGTGATGTAGCTTATGCACAATTAGAGCGTGGCAATACTCCTTCAGGACAAAGTTTTGGCAACTGGGTAGTACAAACATCTCAGGGATTAATTAAAGATGCCTATGTACGCGATAACAACAAACTAGGTGTTGTTATTTCACAAGAAGTGCGTCCTAATGATGTGCGACCTTTAGCAAAATCTTTAGTGCAAGGCTTTCGTAAGAATTTCCCCAATCAAGACTTAACAGTTTTGATTTATGCTCCCGATAAAAAACTGATCGTAACTGCTAAGTACGACACTCAAACTAGCCAAGTTCAGTACACCTAAATAGCTGAATTAGTAATAACAGCATAAAGCTAGCTTAATCCCTGCAAATAGCTAAAATTTCTCAAAATTTTAGGGGATTAAACAATAGACCCGAAAAAGGAGAAACCCAAAGTGACCAGCAGCGAACAGTACAGACGTGAAATCATGAAAGATTTGGCAAAGGGAAATGTCGAATCTTTAGATGATGTCAAAAGCGATTCAACGACTGAGTACGAAAACTTTGACGATTTTGCTCAACGCACCACCACAGATCAGCGTCGTCAATTATTTGGTCGGTCTTTACATCCAGACAAAATTCCCGCTAGCCAAATGGAGCCGGAATTACAACAGGCGATCGCGCAAATTAAACCCAATGAACGAGATGATGTAGCCAGAGCCTTTTTCAAGCATCTCAAGGAAAGAGGACTAGACGACCGCCATCTAGAACAACAACTGGGTCTTTCTACTCATCACGCCAGCCGGATGAGTGCTGATGATGTCAGCAAACTTGCATCTTTTGTCTATCACAACCACCCTGATATTTTCCGTGAGGTATTGGCAGAACAACCAGGAATTATCAAGTTTCTCAGTAATCCGGTTGTGGCAGGTATTATCGGTATTGCTGCAGCTAAGTGGCTAGGTAGACATAAGTAAGTACTTTATTCTCACTTGAATTATCGTACATAGTCAGAACTAGGTGGGACAAAACCCACCTTTTTTGCTTATTCTGGGCTGATTTTCTGGTATTCCTAGAAATTTTAAAAATGATTGCGACATATAAATCGCTCAAAAGCTTAGTTCATCAATATTTCACAATCCAAAATTGTATACCTACTACCCTACAAGAACGCTGTGTAAACAGTCCTGACTGTCTGCTGCTTAGACGATCATTCGCGAATTTAGGATTTTAAGAGCGTAATTATACCTTGCATATAGAACTATTTTATTCATTACCTAGAGTAAATTCACCAATAATTTATATACTGATACCTAAAATACTCAACGTTAAATATGAAAGTACTTTACCTGTATAGCTTTGGTTCATATTAAGATTAAGTAAAGTATAAAAACGTATTTTAAAGTTTTTGTAAACATAAGTAATTACTTTTAAGTAATTTAAAATTTATACAATAATAAAAAAATTAGTCCGCTTATTTTGACTAAAAAGCAGACGACATCGAAACTGAACAATGGCGCTATCTTCAACTCTGGTTGTGTTTATAACCTAATTAGGCTACTTATCGTTGACAAGAGAATCAAAGTTAATGGTAGCTAATTTTTACTTGTGGGTGCATCTACCATCAGCCTTTATCTGTTAATGGGAGTTAGCTTTATGACCAGATTTGCAATTAAAAAGAACTTAACACGTGTTAGTACCTTAACAGTTTTAACTGCTGCGATCGCAGGAATAGTAAACATAGGCAAAGCGCAAGCAGTAGTTATAGATT
This sequence comes from Calothrix membranacea FACHB-236, assembly GCF_014696315.1. GTDB lineage: Bacteria > Cyanobacteriota > Cyanobacteriia > Cyanobacteriales > Nostocaceae > Aulosira > Aulosira membranacea. The sequence goes on along the minus strand of NZ_JACJPX010000006.1, from coordinate 45,443 downwards.
TTGATGATCTGCCTGGGGATATAGACTGGATACAAAATGGATACAAGGGATTTAACTGGAATAATTTCGCATATTTAAATAGTGCTAATTATAAAAACCAGTCAGGCTATAAGAATGGAACAGTTTCAAATCCAAACGTCGCATTTAATTCATCAGGACAGCCTGCTTATCTAAGTATTAATTCTGGTCAGTTTGATTTCAACAGTGCTTATCTTACAGGCGCTTGGAATAATGGACTAAATATTCTTGTAGAGGGTTTCTTCAACGGGAACAAAAAGTATTCACAAACTGTAAATGTAGGGACTACTGCTCCTACATTGTTTAATTTCAACTTCCTTGGCATTGATCAACTAAAATTTACTTCTTTCGATGGTGTCAATGCAGGTTATGGCCGTTATGGTACGCATTTTGTGCTTGATAACTTTACCTACAATAACTCTGAATCTGTTCCCGAACCTTTAACCATATTAGGTACATTGACAGCAGCTGGTTTCGGCGTGACTTTACGTCGCAAACAAAAGCAGCAAGAAAAAGCTAAGGCTCAGGTTTAAGCTAAACATTGCAACTAAGATAGGACTCATATTTGATTTTGAAATTCATGTAGAGGACTAACACGACTAAAATGAGGCATTTGATTTGATGAAATTAAACGCCAATATAGACGCAAAGCAAAAGAAGTAAATGAGATTGTCTGCCAGACGAGCCATTATAACAGAAGAAGAAAAGCAACTTTTGGCTAAACATGCCCAGGCGATCGCGCAAATTAAACCCAACGAACGAGATGATGTAGCAAGAGCCTTTTTCAAACATCTCAAGGAAAGAGGACTAGACGACCGCCATCTAGAGAAACAATTAGGCCTTTCTACTCATCATGCCAGTCGCATCAGCGCTAATGATGTCAGCAAACTTGCATCTTTTGCCTATCATAACCACCCCAGTATTTTCCGTGAGGTATTGGCAGAACAACCAGGAATTATTAAGTTTCTCAGTAATCCGGTTGTGGCAGGCATTAACGGTATTGCTGCAGCCAAATGGCTAGATAGACATAAGTAAGTATTGAATAAGGAAGTCAGGATTAAAGGTGGGCAATGTCCACCTTTACTTATACTAATATACAAGTATAAAATAATGCATGTATCTCTTGCCGAGCGGCAAAGATTTATATAAATTTTATACAAATTCTAAATTACTAATAGAGTAGTTGAGCTTTGAAAGCAAGAGTTTAAATACCAGCTAATGTATTTTACCAACGTTATATTACAGTAAAGATTTCATGAACTAAGACAAAATTGGTTGAATATATTTACGTACTTTGTAAAACTAATTTGTGTATCCACAGGGTAATTACGCAGTATCGCTAGTATGTATGAGAGATGACAAGTTAAGTCCGAAAACTTAATTCATATTGATGAATACTAGTTTATGGACTATACTTTTTGTCTCTTTAACGGTCAATTATCCGAGATACTGGCAAAGATAAAGCATCGTACTTACAAAAATAAATTGTACCAATTTCAGTTCACTTTTGTTTAAAAAGTGTTCGGTTGGTTTTGGCTATATTTCTAACTATCGGGTACGTCTACCATCATCCTTTTAGTCCTGAATAGGAATTAATTCAATGAATAGATTTGGTATCCGAAAAAAGTTGTGGACAGCTTCTAAAAAAGCAAAATCTATTGCTTGTAAAATAGTTGACATAGGGCAAGTAAATCCCAGTCAAAGTAGACTGAAAACTGTTTCAACCTTAAGCATACTATCTGCATTATCAATCTCTGCTTTAGCTTTTGAATCAGCAGCAAATGCCGCTGGTATTAAAAGAATCAATCAATCTGCTTTTACAGCAGATGCAGGATTAATTACCTTTAGTGAATTTGCAGTTGGTACAGTTAACCCCACTTATACGCCATCTATATATGGTGGTGGAGCGAATGCACCGACTGTAACATTCGATGGTGCTTTCCAAGGTCAGACTGTAGGCTTACCGCCTATTCCGTCTGGTGCTGCTCCTAGTGGAGTAGTTAATGGTACACCTACTGCACCACTGGCACTAGATGCAAATTCACCTAATACATTTATTACACGTGATAGTGCAAATCCAACAAGTCCAGTTTTATCAGGCTCACCCAGATTTAACGGAGCTATTAGTATCTTATTTGATAAAGATATCGCTGGAGTAGGATTAGAAGGTGGCTTTTTCGATGCCATAGGTGGAACTGCTATCAAAGCATTTGCCAGAAACGGTACATTGCTTGGTTCAGTACTAAATGAAAAAACAGGGATTGAATTTTTGGGATTAGTAACTGAAGACGGTCAGAATAGAATAGCTGGTTTGCAGTTTAGCCTAGTTGGTTCAGAGCCTGCGGGTTTTGCCATTGACAATTTACGATTTGGACGTGCTGGTCAAGTAATAATACCTCCTGCTGATGTTCCTGAACCTTTAACTATCATAGGTACATTAACGGCAGCAGGTTTTGGTGTGACTTTACGTCGCAAACAAAAACAGCAACAAAAAGCTACAGCTAAAGTATAAGTTAAAGATGGCAACACTATATAGTTGATAGTTGCGTACAGATAAAAGTATGTGCTGGGTGTTGGGGACTTAATAATTAAGTTTTAAATCCACTCCCATGCACTTTTTACTGGCCAATAGGATTGCCTTCAAAACCCATAGCAATCAAGAGTAGATTAACAATAATGTGTAAAATTATACTTAACTATTGCATCTGCAAGCATAAATTTACACAAACTTTATCATAAAAAAAGAGCCTGCTTTTTTTGATAATCTAGATATGACCTAGGTTTTAGTATAAAATTGATTAAATTCATAAAACATAGTTAAAGTGAAGATTTGATTAAAATCAAATAAAAATCTTGATTATCAATAATTAGCACGTAATGATAATTACGGTTATTTCAGGATAATTACTGAAAATAAACATTACAGTAAAATATAAACCAAGATGAGTTAGCTCACTTGTTGTTATCTATTGCTGTGTGAAAATTAACAAAATACTCTGTGTCAGGGCTTTACCAGGGTTATAACTACCATTAACTTTTATACCTTTTTGCTTAGTGGCGATCGCAGTGCAGATTTTGGGGTCATTTTACCTTTTCTTGCGTCTACAGTAGAAATTAGCAAATTTAGGATGTTGCGGAGTTTTCAAAGTAATGGATCTGTGGAAACAACTGCGGATTATGATTTTGGCTCTCACCTTGGGTGGAGTCCTGTTAGTTTTAGTCAAGGTTTTGCTGACTACAACTATAGAAAAGCCAAAATCAGAACAGTCTCAGGATCAATCTCACACCGTTGCATGGTTTGAAGACTACAATTACACAGTTTCACGCTGATATGCAGACTATTAATTTCTCCTTTTTAGGAGTAAATAAGGGTGAGAAATACATTAAGGTTTTATGAAAAAGGAATATATTTGCTAACTTCTATAACTAGAATGTTTTACAAACCGTCTGGTTTTATTTGTAATAGTAATAGCAAAACCTTATATTACAAACCTGGGATTCTCCTCATTTCAAATCTTTCTTTTTTATTGTGCTAGGAACATGACCAAATCAAGTAGCGATAAATTCATTCCCGGATTAGTCCAAGAACTACAGGAGTTTGCTTTTAGCCAGACAGGCTCAACGAAGATTTTGCGAATGCTTGGCTACGGACTGCTGATATTAGCATTATTCGATGTAGTTGAGATGTTTGTCCCACCAAATTTTATGAATCCTGCGTGGGAATTTCAAACCTTTGGAGCGCTTGTTGAAAGAGTACCTGTACCTTTAATTGGTTTAGCGCTGGTATTTTATGGAGAGCTGCATTCTCGCAACAAATGGGAATTTCTAAGTTTAAAGCTAATATCTTGGTTAACTTTATTATTAGCAGTAGTATTTTTGTTAATGATTCCTTTGGGAGTTGGTAATACAGTTCGTCTGAGTAAGCAGAGTGCAGCTCAAATTAGTAATGTATCTAAACAACAATTAACCCAAGCGCAACAGGTAGAACAGCGATTAAATCAAGCTACTCCAGAACAAATAGGTAATATTTTAAGGGAACAAGGTCGTGCATTAGATGGTAAAAGCCCTCAGGAAGTAAAAACCCAAATCTTATCAGAAGTATCTAAGGTAAAATCACAAATTAAGGCTCAAGCACAAGCTACCGAATCTTCCCAAAGACTCACCTTAATCAAAAATTCTGTTAAATGGAATCTTGGCGCTTTGGTTGCTGCAACTTTATTTTTTAGTTTTTGGAAAGCCACTCAATGGGCAAGAATTAGTAGGTAGTTAAAACTAAAAATTTTCAGCGCCTTAAGCTATAAAATAGGGTGGGCAATGCCCACCCTATTTGTTTTGATCGAGTATGTTTAACTTTTCAGGAATTAAACTTTAGCTAATTCTGGTGTGGGTCGTTTGCTATTACGAATTGCTGTAATTGCTTCCGCATAATCTGGAGCGTTAAATACAGCTGAACCTGCAACGATCGCATTAGCGCCGGCTTCTAAAACTTGCCAGGTATTATTGGCTTTCAGCCCACCGTCAACTTCAATCCAAGGATCAAGACCACGTTCATCACACATTTGACGCAGCTTGCGGATTTTGGGTACTACGGTCGGGATAAAACTTTGACCGCCAAAACCGGGGTTGACGCTCATAATTAGTACTAAATCGCAAAGGTCTAGTACATACTCAATTAGTTCCAAAGGTGTGGAAGGATTGAGTACAACTCCAGCTTGTTTACCGAGTTCTTTGATTTGTCCAAGAGTACGGTGTAGGTGTGGTGAAGCATTGTGTTCAGCATGTACTGAAATAATATCAGCACCCGCTTTAGCAAAGCCTTCCACATATTTTTCTGGCTCCACAATCATCAAGTGGACATCCAGTGGTTTTGTGGTCACCGGACGAATCGCCTCCACAACCAGAGGACCTATCGTAATATTAGGTACAAAACGACCGTCCATTACATCAACATGAATCCAATCAGCTCCAGCAGCATCTACAGCACGGACTTCGTCACCAAGACGGCTAAAATCGGCTGATAAGATAGATGGAGAAATAACAATGGGCTTTTGAGATCGGTTTTGGGTCATGGCTAGTGGGTTTTCAAGCATCCTCGTCTGTAAGTATTGTAACAAAATATTGAGCGATCGCTCATAAATTTGATCCCGGACTAGGGATTGGGGACTGGGTACTGGGGACTGGGGATGAGGGTAAATTACCAACACCAAACACCCAATTCCAATTACCAATTACCAATTACCCAATGACAAATGACAAATGACAAATGACAAATGACAAATGACTAAAAAACTAACTTGGATAATTTGGGGATTAAGTGCTTCTTGTTTGAGTTTGCCAGTACTAGCTGCGGTTTATGAAACTTCTTTTGGCACCAATGGTATTGATGCTTTAAGGTTACACCAAGCTCCTTATAATTTGAGTGGGCGCAAAATCGCTATTGGTCAGGTGGAAATCGGACGACCGGGAATGTTTGGTTGGGATAAAGCCGTGTCTAAAAATCGTGCTATATCTCTAGCCGCAGTTTTTTTACGCAATGGCCCTGCTCAATCAAATAGTGGCGTTGACTCCCATGCTTATAATGTTGCTGGTGTAATGGTCAGTAAAGATAAAGCTTGGCCGGGAGTTGCGCCACAAGCACGACTTTATTCTTCGGCTGTTGGCTCGACTAAAAACATGGGTCAACCAGAAGAATGTTTATCAGCTCAACACATAGCCTTACAAAATGCTGGTGATGTTCGTGCTATTAATTTTAGCTTTGGCGAACCCCTCAATCGCGATCCGCGCCCCGATGCTCTTTTAGATGGTAATGCTTTACTGACACTATGTATTGACTGGTCTAGTCGCGTTCATGATGTTGTGTATGCGATCGCAGGCAACCAAGGTAAAGGCGGGATTCCTATCCCTACAGATAATTTTAATGCCATGAACGTGGCTTTTTCATCTCGGCGGGGAGGAATTTTTAATAAAGTTGACGTTTCTAATCTAGCTGGTGCTGACCAGGGAGCGAGTGGTAGGCTAGTTGGGAAGGAGTTTAATATAGGTGGACGGCGTGCTATTAGTATAGTTGCGCCTGGCAGTAATATTGCGCTGCTCAATCCTGATGGCAAACTGAATAAGGTGACAGGGACAAGCTTTGCAGCACCCCATCTAACAGCTACCGTTGCTTTATTGCAGGAATTTGGCGATCGCCAGTTACGAACAAAACAACCTAATTGGAGTATTGATTCTCGCCGTCATCAGGTGATGAAAGCTATATTAATGAATTCCGCCGACAAAATTCAAGATAGCGGTGATGGTTTGCGGTTGGGAATGACGCGCACAATCATTGATAAACAAAATAAAGATTGGCTCGCTTTGGATGCTTATCAAGACCCCAAAATTCCCTTAGATTCACAAATGGGAACAGGTCATTTGAATGCATTTCGCGCTTATCAGCAATTTAGCGCAGGTCAATGGCAGCCATCAACTGTTGCACCTGCTATTGGTTGGGATTACCGCACAGTCGATGCACTTGCACCTGTAGAATATGCCCTAGCTAAACCTTTAAAACAAGGAAGTTTCGTTGCTATCACCTTGACTTGGGACAGGTTGGTAGAGCTTAACGATCGCAATAAAAATGAGCTTTATGATGTCGGAGATAGTTTCCGCGATCGCGGTTTGAATAATCTTGACCTTTATCTTGTAAAAGCTGATGGTCAAAATCAAGATGCGGCTACTGTTTGCTCATCTACTAGCCCAGTTGATAGTGTAGAACACATTTTCTGCCCTATTCCTGCGAATGGAAATTACAAAATCCGCGTCCAAATGCGTCAACAAGTCAACGAGCCTACTCAATCTTACGGTCTTGCTTGGTGGACTGTACCCGCTAGTTCCACTGGAGCAGTCAAAATTCCCAATCAGCCATAAGAGATTAGGACTGACGCAAGTGTCATATTTTTCCCGCAGTGGTTGTCAAGGGTCAAAAGTCCAAAGTCCAATTTTTGACCCTTGACTCTTGACTGCCACGCCCCGAAAATATTTGTGCCAATTGCGTAAGCCCTATTTTTAATAAGGGGCTTAACCCTACATACTTCAAAATCAAATATATGATATGAAATGATTTGGCAAATGCGTGAGCCTTTTGTCAATTCTCAAAACACATTAATCTAAACAAGTTTCCGGAATCTGCAGAGTATTTCTACTTGTTGTCAGCTAGAATGTATTAAATATTGCTAATATGCAAAGTCTAAATTCCACCATAGAAGCTTTGCATAAATTTCAACAGCAAATGATGAAATTTATTGATGACCACCAACCCAAGAAACAGATGACATTGGGTTGATTTGTAGTCTACAATACGTTTATCCAAAAGGTAGAAAATATTTGAGAATCATGGGTCTGTGTAGCCGTCTCAATTAGTAATTACTACCTTATAAAAGTTTTTCACCTTTCCTGCAAATTATTTGCTGTTACCAAAACTGTAACAGACCAGATTTTCTGCTCCTGTGAATGCCATAGTTAACACTTGACACATCATTTAGCGTCAACTTTAAAAGATAGCTAAAAATTAATGGCGAACGAGGTGGCAGAATGAATCGGCAGAAATTTAGTGGTGTGAAAGACAATTTCCTCCAAAGACGTTACGGTGTTCGATTAGGAAGACGTTACGTGCTGGCAGCTGCTAGCGTTGTGCTGTTTGGTGTTCTTGGCTGTTCTCAAATCAATAGTGACACGAGTGCTATGGCCCAATCTCGTTTGCCAAATACAGAGTCTCCTTTGCAAAAAAAAACAGTTAACCCAGATACAAAACTAGTTAATGCTAACAACAAATTCGGCTTTAAACTATTTTCAGAAGTAATCAAAAATGAAAGTAGTGAAAAGAACGTTTTTGTTTCCCCTTCAAGTGTAGCGATCGCCTTAGCGATGACCTATAACGGAGCCAGCGGTTCTACGCAAAAAGCTATGGCGAGAACCCTGGAATTACAGGGGATGAATCTATCAGAAATCAATTCCTCTTACGCAGCATTAAAAAAGCTATTAGAGAATCCTGATGCTAATGTGCAGCTGACTATTGCTAACTCCCTGTGGGCGAATCAAAACACCAGCTTTCAGTCAGACTTCCTGAAGAGAAACAAGGATTTCTATAATGCTCAGGTGACAAGTTTAAATTTTCAAGATGCTGAAGCACCCAACATCATCAATAACTGGGTTAGGGATAATACGCAAGGTAAAATCAGCAAAATAGTTGATCAAATCCAACCAGATCAAGTACTTTTTCTAATTAATGCCATATATTTTAAAGGTAAATGGAGCAACGAATTTGATAAAAGTCAAACTGCGACATTACCTTTTTACTTAGCATCAGGCAAGCAGAAACAACACCCGATGATGTCGCAAGATGGGGAGTATAGATACCAAGAAAATGAACAATTTCAGGCAGTTAGTCTACCTTATGGTAAAGATGGGAAAGTCAGTCTTTACATCTTTTTACCTAAACAGAACTCAAACCTGAAAAACTTCTATGGAAGCTTAAATGCAGAAAACTGGGAAAACTGGATGACTCAATTTAGAAGGCGTGAAGGGTCAATTCGGTTACCTCGGTTTAAGACCGACTATGACGTTACACTTAACAATGCACTCAAAGCTTTAGGTATGGGTGAGGCTTTTAGCAACCAAGCTAATTTTACTGGTATCGGTAAAAACCTTGCCATTAGCCAGGTGAAGCATAAAACCTTTGTGGAAGTGAATGAAGAAGGTACTGAAGCTGCTGCGGCTACTTCAGCAACAATTATGCTCACATCTGCGGCTCCACCCACCCAACCATTTAAGATGATTGTTGACCGTCCTTTCTTCTGTGCTATTCGTGATAATCAGACAGGAAGTGTCTTGTTTATGGGTTCAATAATGGAACCACAGTAAAAAATTCAAAATTAAGGGCTGGAGTCCTCAATTTTCCAGCAGACTGTATATTAGCTAGGAATTGTTTTACTTTTAGGGAATTCTAGCAATACTAAATTATCCAATGTTAAAGCTACGAAGATGATGGGAATCTTTCGCCTCAGCTGACACAGCAATAGGATGATTTATTTTTTGATCATCTCTTAAGCGCTCATGGTGAAGTAGCTTCTGATATGCTCAGGGGATTTTTCGCTTCAGGTTTTGCGGGCTCTTCTAGTGCGGGTGCAGCTTTCTCGCTGGAATTTGTGTATTCATCAGTATCGCTGCTCAAAGATGTTGGACGGATGACACTTAAAGCAGTTTTAATGACCACAGCAGTAGGTACTGCCACAATTACACCCAGAAGACCCCCAATTCTCGCCCCTGTTAATACCGAAATTACCACCAAAGCGGGGTTTAAACCCGTAAAGCTGCCTAAAATTCGAGGAGCAATCAGGTTTTCGAGAATTTGCTGCACAATCACAGCAGCCATTAACACTCTGGCTCCCATCCAAAAATCTTGCAGCGACACCAATAAGGTAGTCAAGGCGATACCTACAGAACCGCCAAAGGGGATAAGGGCCATAATCCCAATTGTTAAACCGAATAACAGACCAAACGGCACTTTCAACCACAAGAATGTGGGAATCAGCGCCGATGCCATACAGGTAGATAAAATTAGCTGGGTGATAAAGAAATTTTGAAAGCTGAGACGTACTGTTTGCGAGAAAGGCTCACGAACTTTCGTGGGTAGCCAGTCTACTAAACTCTCCCACAGTTCACCCCCATGCTGTAAAAGATAAAAAGTCAAAATCATCGTCAAGACGAAGTCCAACAGACTAGTGACTGTGACTACAGCCAAATTGAGAACTTGTCCCGCGATCGCTTGCAATTGTCCCTTGACGCGATCATTGATTTGCACGACTAGGGCATCCAGGTTAATTGGTAAGCCAAAAACCTCTGCTTTCTCGTTTAACATCATTAACTGGGAGCGTCCTGAGTCAATCAACTCTGGCAAACGAGCCACGAGTTGTTGAGCTTGGGTCAGAGCTAGGGGAAACAGGGTAACACCCAACGCCAATAAAATTGATAAAGCCAAAAGAAATACTAAAATAGCAATCGGCTCTCGCCTAGCACCATGATGCTCCATCCAGCTAACAGGGTAGTTCAGCAGAAAAGCTAGCACTGAGGCTCCGACTAAAATCACAATCAACGAATGGAAGTAATTGAAAATTGCCGAAATCGCCCAACCATTGAGTACTAGCAACGGAATGAATAATGCGATCGCTCCGGTGCGCGCTATGGGTGTTAGTGTTTCCCACCAGTCGAGTAGCTTGCGTGTCTGCATCTTTAGCCGATTACAGGATAGAACTAAATAAAATTCTGCTTTACAGCCTATTATCTCTAACTACATAACTGTTGTTCATCCTCCTAGTTTAGGATTAGACTCACCCAAATGGAAAATTTTTCCTTCACAGGGACAGGTTAATCGGTAATCGGTAATGGGTAACAGGTAATAGGTATATAGTTGACCTTTGACTTTTGAGTACAGACGCGATTAATCGCGTATCTCCAACCCTTAATCAACACCAAAGGACAAATAACACAATGACAAATGACCAATCCCCAATCACTGATGCCACTCCTAAATTACAGCTAGTTGTGTATTTAATTCCAGTGATTGGCTTTTTTCCTGCTCTATGGACACTATATCGTCGTCAAGGAAGCCGGGAACAACTGGCTACTAGCCGTCTGTCTATTACTTTGGCATTTACCTGGTTTTTGACATACATTTTATTAGCAACAGGGGCCGCAACTTCAGATTTTTTCGCCCTACGTCTATTGATTCTCAACGGCTTTCTAACTTCTGGTTATTTTTTGGTAAATGTTTGGTTAATTTTTCGCATCATTCAGGGAAAATCTCACCGTTTGCCAGGGTTTAGTCGTTTTGCCGAGCGATTTTTAGGAAAGTATATGTCTTAATATTATAGGAAAGAAATACTTAAGTCAGTATTTTTACTGATTTTTTTTGCTAATTTAAAGATTATCCCTGAAGAGATCTGGTCAAACTGGTTTATTGTTGTCATACTGCAATAACACATTATTTAATTTCTCCTTCAAAAAGCAAAAGACTGCTATAAGTGTTGTGGTTGACACAACATTAAAAAACTAAGCACTGATAATTAAGAATTAGCTATTATGATTTGATTTGTCTGCATATTTATTAGTTTGCAAATGTACCGAATTTGATCAGTAAGTGTGAGGAAGTCCGTGACCATTCAAAGAACTTCGGCAGAAGAAAACCAGTCGGAAAATGACTCTAATGCCAGCAAAAAAACTATCCCAAACTCAAAATCTGGACGTTGGTTGTGGTTTTGGGTGGGAATGAGTGGCATTGCAATGGTTTCAGCAACAGCTGGGGCGCTGTTAGCTGTTTCATTAACCAGTACACCTTTGCAGCAGGCCCAACTTAGCCCCCAAGAAGAAGCCGTATTTGATGGCGATCGCATTTCTGGAAGTGGATTGCGATTTTCACAATTAACTCGTCCTGTGAACATTTTATTGATGGGAATGAGCGTACTTCCACCTGATATCGAGAACCCTCCTACTGATGTTAAAAATCTCGGCTACCTTCCACAGGTAAACTCCTTTGATGGTCTTGCTGATGTCATGCTCTTGATCAAATTTGATCCAGAGACAAAGAAAATGGTCATGCTTTCTATTCCCAGAGATACCCGTACAGAAATAGAAGGACATGGCGTGAAAAAAATTAATCATGCCAATCTTGAAGGTGGGCCTGCCTTAACTGCTAAAACAGTTAGTAATCTCTTAAATGGAGTGGCCATTGATCGCTATGTCCGCATTAATGTTTTGGGTGTAGCGAAGCTAATTGATGCCTTGGGTGGAGTTACAGTCTACGTTCCCAAGGATATGAAATATCAAGACGATTCCCAACATCTATACATCAATTTGAAGGCTGGTAAACAGCATCTTAATGGCGATCAAGCATTACAATTACTTCGATATCGCCATGATGAATTGGGAGATATTGGACGGATTCAACGGCAACAAATGGTACTGCGTGCTTTGATGGATCAGTCACTTAACCCCACAACTGTAGCTCAAATGCCAAAAGTGCTAGATGTAGTTAAAGAATATATTGATACTAACTTGACAGTTGAAGAGTTAGTAGCACTAGTTGGTTTTGGCGTGCGAACCAATCGCTCTAATATGCAAATGTTAATGGTGCCTGGTCGCTTTAGCGAGAAGAATGAGTATGATGCTAGCTATTGGTTGCCTAACAAAAATTCCATTGCCAAATTGATGGCTAAACACTACAGTGTGGAATCAACACAGGCCCAAGAAGAAAATAATATTGAACCAGCTTCTTTGCGTGTAGCAATTCAAGATAGCACTGGTGGCGATCGCTCTAGCTTACGACCTTTAATCAAATCCTTAGAAAAAGCTGGATATCGCAATGTTTATGTTGCTAAAGCTTGGGGTGAACCGCTCGATACCACTCACATTGTCGCTCAACAAGGAGATGGCAATAGTGCAGAATTAGTTCGTCAACTTTTGGGATTTGGTGAGGTAAGAGTGGAAAGTACTGGTAATCTCGGTTCCGATATTAGTATTCAAGTAGGTAAAGATTGGTTGCAACAAAAAGAGATTTTAGAAAAATCTACTCAACCTTAAGCACCGCTATGAATCTGATTATCGACATTACTTTAGTCTTAATTATCAAGCTGCACTACCTAAATTAAATAATTCCTAATTACACAGGAACTACAATTTAAAAAAACTTTCGATTTGTTGGGAACACCTAAAGATTCTTGGGTGTTCTCTACTTGCCAATAATGCATTTTTTGGCATTAGACAAACTCTCACAATCAGAATCAGCAAATGGAAAGGCGTGGGGATTATCCTCACGCCTTCATATTTGTTAATCTCACAATCATCATCATTTACCAATTGTCCGCAGTACCCTTTTTGTAAGGATCGCCTGTAAATGGTTGTACACCAATCACAGGATAAGCATCATCACTAGGAGCAAAAATCCGCATTGCTGCTTCAGAAATATATTGAGTGATAGTAGCAATCATTCTGGAGATAGACATAATATTAGACCTCTGTTTACGGCTCACTCTAGATTTGTTATGTCTATACTTTAATTCTGATATTCTGACCTTGCTTAAATTCTCAATATATCAATAATCTCTGCAATAGTTTTTTAGATAGCTTTGCAATACTTTAGCCTGTTTGCAAGTTTAACTTCTATGTTTAATTCTAATTGTAAACCTGCTATTTTTCAAACCCTTGCCTAGTAAAGATGCAGGTATTTTCTAAAGACAATCCATTGTTACATTTCATTATAAATTTCGCAAGCAACGCGATTATTAATAACTATAACTATTAACAAATATTAAATTAAAGGATGAATTAGTATTATTTTTATAGTAAATCTAGCATTTTCTAGCATTCCAAAGGATGAACTCGGTGGAGGTTGACAATATTTATGGTAAAAGTTACCATAAATATCACAAGCATTCTTGTAAGGACGCTCTGGCATGACAACGCTCCCAGAATTGGAGATCAATGCAAATCAAGAAAGATGGCAAAATCGCCTTAATCAGGAACTGAATTTTGCTGCTGAGGATTACAGCCTGTTAACTGACCTTTACCAGCTAACAATGGCAGCTTGTTACATAGGTGAAGGTGTAGAACAAAAACAAGCAAGCTTTGAGTTGTTTGCCAGAAAGCTACCAGAAGGCTTTGGCTATTTAATTGCAATGGGATTGGCGCAAGCTTTGGAATATTTAGAAAAGTTGCGTTTTAGTCCTTCGCAAATCCAAGCTTTGCAGGCGACGGGAATTTTTGCCCACGCCAGCGATCGCTTTTGGTCATTGTTAGCTGAGGGGAGTTTTACTGGCGATGTGTGGGCAGTACCAGAAGGTACAGCAGTGTTTGCTAATCAGCCTTTGTTGCGGGTGGAAGCACCACTTTGGCAAGCGCAATTAGTAGAAACCTACCTTTTAAATACTCTTAATTATCAAACTTTAATTGCTACTAGAGCAGCCAGAATTAGGGATGTAGCGGGTGAACAAGCCACACTTTTAGAATTTGGTACTAGAAGGGCATTTAGCCCCCAAGGTTCATTGTGGGCAGCGCGGGCGGCCTTAGCAGGGGGATTAGATTCAACCTCTAATGTGTTAGCGGCGCTACAACTCAATCAACAACCAAGTGGTACGATGGCTCACGCTTTGGTTATGGCATTATCAGCAATGGCAGGCAGTGAAGAACAAGCTTTTACAGCTTTTCATCGCTATTTTCCGGGTGCGCCATTGTTGATTGATACTTACGATACGATCGCAGCTGCCCAACATTTAGCACCAAAAGTAAATTCCGGAGAAATGCAATTGAGTGGAGTCAGGCTGGACTCTGGAGATTTAGTTACCTTGTCCCAAAAAGTGCGATCGCTGCTGCCGACTGTGCCCATTTTTGCTAGTGGCGATTTGGATGAGTGGGAAATTGCCAGACTTAAGGCTGCTGGTGCCCAAATAGATGGTTATGGACTAGGGACAAAATTAGTTACGGGTGCGCCTGTCAATGGTGTTTACAAACTTGTAGAAATTGATAGCATCCCTGTGATGAAGGAATCTCGTGACAAAACTACTTATCCCGGACGCAAGCAAATATTTCGCTCGTTTGCTGGCGGAATGTTGCAGGTAGATAAATTGGGATTGGCTACAGAAACTCCTCTCGATGCAGAACCTTTGTTGCAACTGGTGATGAAGCAAGGGAAAAAAATCCAATCACCAGAATCTTTAGCAACAATTCGCCACCGTACTGCTGCATCGGTTGCTAGTTTACCAGAACAAACAAGGCGCTTAAATCAGCCTCTCTTAGTGAATGTGGAAATTTCTACTGCGTTGCAAGATTTGACGCAAAAGACAAAGAAAACCGCAGCAGCACAGAGGTAACACCAATTTAAAAAATGATTGCGACAGATGGATTCAAACTCAGCCGAATATAAACATCCATTTCTAATTAAAAATCCAAAATCGTATAACATTATGAGAATTGCTTTGTTTGGTACTAGTGCCGATCCACCAACTGCTGGGCATCAGGCTATTCTAGGTTGGTTATCTGAGCGTTATGATTGGGTAGCAGTTTGGGCGGCGGATAATCCCTTTAAATCCCATCAAACAGCATTAATACATCGGGCAGCAATGCTGCGATTATTAATTTCTGATATCCCAACATCACGGCACAATATTGCTTTGGAACAAGAATTGAGTAGCTTCCGCACTCTAGAAACTCTAAAAAAAGCAAAAATGCGTTGGGGAGAAAATCCCGAATATACTTTGGTGATTGGTTCCGATTTGCTAAATCAGCTACCCCGATGGTATAAAGTTGAAGATTTGTTGCGGCAAGTGCAATTATTAGTAGTGCCGCGACCGGGATATGCGATAGATGAGTCTAGTTTAGAGGGAGTGCAACAGCTAGGCGGGAAAATTGCGATCGCCAGCTTGACTGGACTAGATATTTCCTCAACAGCCTATCGCGAACATGGAGATTCCCAAGCCCTCACTCCCCCTATAGTTGCCTATATTAATCAAGAGCATTTGTACAAATGCCAGGACGCAACCACAAAAAGTTTTCAACTCCTTTAAATCAACAACCTTTGGCTGATTTCAAGGTTGGTGTTGATAATGTAATTTTTTCTGTAGATACTGCCCAAAATCGACTGCTCGTGCTGTTGGTAATGCGGCAGCAAGAGCCATTTTTAAATTGTTGGAGTCTTCCTGGTACTTTGGTGCGTCAAGGAGAATCTTTAGAAGATGCTGCCTATCGCATCATGGCTGAAAAAATCAGAGTTAACAATCTCTATTTAGAACAGTTATATACTTTTGGCGGCCCCCATCGTGATCCACGGGAAGCCACCGATAGTTACGGTGTGCGTTATCTCTCCGTCAGTTACTTTGCCTTAGTGCGGTTTGAGGAAGCAGAATTAATTGCTGATGGAGTCACAGGTATAGCTTGGTATCCACTAAAAGAATTACCAAAATTAGCCTTTGACCACAATCAAATTCTCAGCTATGGACATAGGCGTTTGCGGAATAAATTAGAGTACAGTCCGGTGGCTTTTGAAGTTTTACCAGAAATGTTTACTCTCAATGATTTATATCAGTTATACACCACAGTTTTAGGGGAAAACTTTTCTGATTATTCTAACTTTCGCGCCCGTCTACTCAAGTTAGGTTTTTTGTGCGATACCGGAATTAAGGTATCACGTGGCGCTGGTCGTCCAGCCAGCTTGTATAAGTTTGATGCCGAGGCTTTTGCACCTTTCAAAGATAAGCCGTTGGTATTTATTTAACAACCAACTTTGCAAAGTCAAAAGTCAAATGACCAATGACCAATGACAAATAACTAATATGAAAATTGCGATCGCTCAACTCAATCCCAAAATTGGTGATTTACCTGGAAATGCTGGGCAAATTCTCCAAGCAGCACACAAAGCAGTAGCATCTGGGGTGCGGTTGTTATTAACACCAGAACTTTCTTTGTGTGGTTATCCGCCAAGGGATTTATTGCTAAATCCCAGTTTTATCGCGGCGATGGGTACAACTTTGAAACAATTAGCTAGAGATTTACCGCCAAATTTAGCAGTTTTGGTAGGGACTGTAGAAGAAAATTTCAAAGCCCACACCACAGGCGGTAAATCTTTATTTAATAGCATCGCTTTGTTACAAGGTGGACAGGTAAAACAAGTTTTTCATAAGCGGCTTTTGCCTACCTATGATGTGTTTGACGAACACCGCTATTTTGAACCAGGATTACAAGCTAATTATTTCACCTTGGACGATCTGCATATTGGTGTCACTGTTTGTGAAGACTTATGGAATGATGAGGAATTCTGGGGTAAACGCAGTTATGCAGTTAACCCGATCGCGGATTTAGCAATTTTGGGCGTGGATTTAATTGTCAATTTGTCTGCTTCACCTTACAGTGTCGGTAAGCAGCAGTTCCGCGAAGCTATGCTCAAGCATAGTGCAGTACGTTTTCAGCAGCCGTTGATCTATGCTAACCAAATCGGTGGCAATGATGACTTGATATTTGATGGTTGCAGTTTTGCCTTAAGCCGTCAAGGTGAAATTGTATCTCGTGCCCGTGGCTTTGAAGCCGATTTGCTCATAGTAGAATTTGATGAAAAACAGCGAGATTTTAAGTTAGGTAAATTAGCGCCTATTTATGAGTCTGAAGACGCAGAAATTTGGCAAGCTTTGGTTTTAGGCGTGCGTGATTACGCCCGTAAGTGTGGCTTTTCTAAAGTAGTGCTGGGTTTAAGTGGGGGGATTGATTCTTCATTGGTAGCTGCGATCGCAGTGGCTGCACTTGGTAAGGAGAATGTCTTCGGTGTGTTAATGCCTTCTCCCTATAGTTCCGAACATTCCATCAGCGATGCTTTGGCATTAGGGGAGAATTTGGGCATAAAAACCACTACATTACCCATTGCCGAACCTATGCAATGCTTTGACAACTCCTTAGCTGAGTTGTTTGCAGGTACTGAGTTTGGTATTGCTGAAGAGAATCTGCAATCTCGAATTCGGGGTAATTTATTAATGGCGATCGCCAATAAATTTGGCTACCTCCTGTTATCCACTGGTAATAAGTCAGAAATGGCAGTTGGGTACTGTACCCTTTACGGAGATATGAATGGTGGGTTAGCAGTAATTGCGGATGTTCCCAAAACCAGAGTTTATTCAATTTGCCATTGGTTAAATCGCAACGGCGAAATTATTCCCCAAAATGTTCTCACTAAAGCACCAAGCGCTGAACTCAAACCTGGGCAAGTCGATCAAGATTCTCTTCCACCCTACGAAATTCTCGATGATATCTTAGAGCGCTTGATTCATAAACACCAATCAGCAGCCGAAATTGTCAGTGCCGGACATGATGCAGTCATTGTAGACCGAGTAATTCAAATGCTAGCCCGTGCAGAATTTAAACGCCGACAAGCACCCCCTGGTTTAAAAATCACCGATCGCGCTTTTGGTACTGGTTGGCGAATGCCAATTGCTAGTAGCTGGGAAGCTTTAAAAAATACCTCGTCAGCGCAAAGCATCCCTACCCCTACTTTAGTAGTCAGAGATGGCAAAGATACTAATCTGCGGATGAAGTAACTCAATATTACAGGTAAATATCTTTGGTGCTGATTGGTTTCTAGCCTGTGGCTGGGAACCACTTAGTGTTGATATCACATGATTCTGTGGAGAAAATATGCGATCGCTTCAACTCCAGCAGCATATCTCAAATCATTGTCTATTCTAATGCGCCAAATTTTTTCTCCAGTTTTAGGGAAACCCCAGGCAAAATTTAGGCATCCATAATCGTATAATCTGCTCTGCTTAGGAAATAGCAAGCAGCTTCATACAAACAAAAATACTGAGATTAAAAATTAGGGAACAGCAATATAAATCTTCAGCAGCTAAAGCATTTAAGATCCGGAAAAATTCGGTTGAATGCTTACTATAGCAGCCCTTTGTTATCATTCTTTAACTTGCTTCTATCCGAGATTCTACGCAAATATAACTCAGCTTTTTTGTACAAGTTCTGGCAATGTAGCTTCTAACTTGAGGCAGTTAGCACCATCTACTTGCAACTGGTACTCTACTTTATCCATTAACCGATTCATAATTAGCCAACCATACCCACCTTCTTGTTTGGCTACAGGGTTGGGTGGGAAGTAAGTAGACATATCAAAGCCTTCACCATAGTCCCAAACTTCTAAAGCCAGATCCCGTTCTTTGAGTTCCAAACGTAGTAAAACTGGCAAATTGGGCTGTTCCTTATGGGCATGACGTACTACATTAGAGTAGGCTTCAACCAGAGCTAGCCGCAAACGACTTGATTGCCGCGACCAATCAACTGATTCTCCTAGCTGGATTTTCAGGCATCCCAGCAACCAGTTTTCAACGATGTTTAAAAAATTTAAATCACTGGGTACGTGTAACTCACTTTTCATTAGTTATAAAACCTCCAATGAGAGTATAGTTTGGTCATCTTCTTGAACTTGGTTGTTTGCCTGGATGCGAGTTAGCAGATGGGCAAGAGAAAGTGGTTTTGGTTCCTGTTGTAAGAGTTGCCAAAGACCATCTTGATTTAGCATAGAACGGCTAAATCCTTGACTACCATTCCCAGTATTATCACTACTAAATACATTACTTGATACCATTGCTTCTGTAATTCCATCACTGGCGAGGAGCAAGGTATCTTGAGGATTTAACACTAAACGACCAGACTGTGCTTGCCACTTAGGTAAAATACCTAAGGGAACGCTGCGTACTTTCAGGTAATGCGGTTGTTCGTTAGCAGTGGTAGGCGATGACCAGAGTAAGGGATAAATGTGACCAGCGTTAGCATAAACTAGTTCCCTAGTGCTAGGGGTGTAACAGGCTAAGACAAGAGTGATAAAGCAATTATTGCCAATCAAGTCATCAGACATAGCGTGATTCAAGTTCTGCATGACCACATTCGGCTCAGCTGGTGTTTCTTGAGACAATTCCCGACGTAAAACCGAAATGGCGCTAGCCATAAACAAAGCCGCTGGAACTCCTTTACCAGAAACATCACCCACTGCTAACCACAGGTCACCTTTGGGATGAACAAAAACTTCAAAAAAATCTCCTCCTACTTCCCTGGCTGCATAGCAGCAAGCTTGCACTTTGACACCCTTGATATCTGGTAAACTTTGCCTGAGCAAGTTATTTTGAATTTGGCGAGCCACTTCTAATTCAGCGCGAATTTGCTGCTGTTTTTCTTGAAGGCGCTGGTATAGTTTTGCCTGGGAAAGGGCTAAAGCTGCTTGTTCCGCCACACCTGCAATTAGTTGGATATCTTCATCTTGCCAAGAATGAACGCTACCTCTTTGGTAAAGAGCCAAAATAGCCAGCAAGTGTTGCTGATAAGATAATGGCACAACTAATTGGTGGCAGGGATTACCATCATCTGTACCCTGAGTCAGCTGGTATTGATGAGTTGCAAGGACTTTTTCGATTAACTCACTGGGATCGAAAATAGCATTTGATGGATTGTATTGGGGATCTTGATAGGAAAATAAATCTGATGTTAGACAATCGCCCTCTACTGGTCTGAGGAAGCAACAAGTAGCTTCAAATGTTTCACCGATAGTAGCAACAATCTTTTGCAGCATACTATCGTAGTCTAAAGACTCCCGAATTGCTGTGGTGACTGCATTAAACAAAGATTCTCGCCGCAAAGCACGCCGCAACTCTTGGGTACGCTTTTTCACCAAACGATAAGTATCAGTGGCTTGTTCTACTAATGCTTTTAATCTTTGCGGGTTCCAGGGTTTGGTGATGTACTTGAATACCTGACCAGAGTTAATTGCATCTACTAAGTCTTCGACATCCGTAAAACCAGTCAGCAAAATCCGAATCGTATCGGGAAAGCGTTCTACTGTCCGACTGAGAAATTCCGTGCCATTCATTTCTGGCATTCTTTGATCAGAAATAATCACAGCCATCTCGCCTTCTTTGTCTAATATTTCTAGGGCAGCACGAGCATGATTAGCTTGATATACTTCAAAATCTCGTCTAAAAGTGCGGTAGAGTAAGTCTAAGTTATCCGGCTCATCATCTACCACCATGAGCTTAAGTTTGCATATTTCTATTTCAGTCATATTTGACTTTAACTTTTTAGATACTGCAATAGCAAAATAGTGTAATTTTTATCACACATAATAAATCATGACATAATCAAAAAATTACCTATAAAGAGAAGTTACCCACTTTGAAGTTAATAATTTGGTCAAAGTTGTAAATTTCTCTTTATCTTTAAGTTTCTTTACTGAGAGCTACAGCTAAAATCAACTTTATCCTACTAATCCAGAACGCAAGGCACGAACTGCGGCTTGAGTACGATCATCAGCACATAGCTTGTTCAAAATATTCCGAACGTGAGTTTTTACTGTACCGACTGTGATATAAAGTCTCTCGGCGATGACTGCATTGCTACAACCTTCGACAATCAACTGTAACACTTCTAATTCCCTTTCTGTCAGCGTATAAGCATCTATATGCTCTGGATTTTCTCCAGACTCAAAGGTATTAAAAGAATTTCTGGTGTCTAGCGATACTTTATCCTGTTTAGGAGGATTTTGTTGTGCTTGTTGTAATACAATCCGCGCGATCGCTGGATCAATCCAAGCGTTGCCATTGTATGTTACCCGCACTGCTTCCAGTAAATTATCGAATTTGATATCTTTCATGCAGTATGAATCAGCCCCAGCGGCAAAAGCTGCCAGCACGGCTTCCTTATTATCTCTTAGTGTCAGAATTAACACCTTTGTTCTTAAATCTTCTCCATTACTAGTAGATTTCAACTCTCGCGTCAGCTCGATACCATCTTTATCTGGTAAACCAATATCTACAATCGCAATATCCGGTTGTAGCATTTTTAGCATTTTTAGACCTTCCGCAGCATTGGCAGCTTCTCCTACAACCTCAATTTCTTCTTTTTGCAGTAGTGCTGTCCTAATACCCACACGGGTGAGGTCATGATCTTCAATAAGAGCAATACGAATTTTACTCATAGCCAAGTTCCGCCCGTTACACTACCTTAACTGTAAAATCGAGTTTACTGAAAAGTTCAAAAGTTGTTAGAGATGCAGTTGTAAGATACTTACCTACAAATGTAGAAGTGCTTTTTGACTAAGGCTAACACTTAAGGGTGTGGGCCGAGCCACAGGCATTCATTCTCTAAGGGAACAATACAATTCAATAATAGAATCAACAGGGGTTGACCCCAAGCAAATACCAAACATTAGCAAAAAGGATTTTCATGCTTTGAATGCTTACACAAAAATATAAGCGTTCTGGAGAAATCTATAAATTTCCCCCTACAGAAAATTAGGGTTTCAGCTATTGTTTGTGTAAGTCACAGCTTTTTTGTTCCCAAAGTCAGGTGTAAGGTTGGTCTAGCAAAGCTACCCTAGTAGTTGTACTGAGTAAAAACTACTAACTCTAACCTCTAGCCCCAACTTGCTTTTTCATCCGTTGGTGTACGTAATTTATGACTGCTACAAATTTAATATAAGAAATTTTTATGAAGTTAAATATTTAAAATAGTGTCTTCATCTTATGTTTTAAATCAAGTCTAGAAGATAATTTACCGAGTTTTATCGATGTTAAAAACCTATTCGTTGTTGCTAAAATTACAACAGGCAATATATTAAAAAATTTGATAGACTAACGTTCAATAAATTGTGGTGAGAGGTTAAGGAAGAATTGGTTATGTCTAAACAGACTAGAGCATTTTCAGTGTTGGGAATACCAGTTCACGTGATGACTAACTACCCAGCTTGGCTGCTTGAATGCTTGAAACAAGGCAAAGGTACTCATGTAGTAACGCTCAATGCAGAAATGACTATGCAAGCAGAGCGTAACGGTTCCCTAGCTAAGGTCATTCAAGATGCCGATTTAGTCATTCCCGATGGCGCAGGAGTCGTTTTGTATTTACGCTGGCTGTTATGGCAAAAAGTGCAACGTTGTCCGGGTATTGAACTAGCAGAAACACTATTGCGAGACTTGGGACAAAAGCAGCCAGATGCAAAGGTATTTTTCTATGGAGGAGCGCCTGGTGTCGCTGCAAAAGCAGCAGAGTTTTGCCAGCATCAAATCCCAGGTTTGACCATAGCAGGTACTCACTCCGGTTACCATTCCAAAGAAGAAGAAGAAGAATTAAGACAAACTCTTAGCCAATTGCAGCCACAAGTCATCTTTGTTGGTTTGGGGGTACCACGACAAGAGTTATGGATTGCTGAAAATCGTCATTTGTGTCCCCACTCAATCTGGATTGGTGTCGGTGGCAGTTTTGATATTTGGTCTGGTGCAAAAAATCGCGCTCCGGCTTGGTTAGGAAATAATAATTTAGAATGGCTGTATCGGCTTTATCAAGAGCCTTGGCGCTGGCGGCGGATGTTGGCTTTGCCAGAGTTTGCCTTAAAAGCTTTTGTGTACCACTTGACTGCAAGAGGTGCCATTAGTTAGCGATACAAGTTTTGAGTCATCAGCTTTCACTGGTAATAAATACTTAGTATTGAGATACTCAAAGAAAATTGAGATTTTTGCTTTTATATTGGTGATTCCCAGGAAAACCTGGGAATCATTATTTTGTATGGAATTTTTCAATATTTAAATCTCAATCTGTACTTAACAATTCAGCAATGCCAGTATTAACTACTAAAGAAACGCAGAACCCATTTGTTCATCAACCGGACACTGAAACTCGAAAGCAAAGTAGTAATGCATCAGCAATCTTACGATTATCTTCTGTAACAAAAACCTATGCCAATGGCTGTCACGCTTTATTAGATGTGAACTTAGAGGTAAAAGAAAAAGAATTTTTATTTATCACAGGCCCTAGTGGTTCTGGTAAATCAACTCTCTTAAAGTTGCTGTATGGTGAAGAGTTAGCAACACAAGGAGAAGTGATTGTTGATAAATTCAATATGGCTTCTTTAAGGGGCGATCGCTTGTCATTGTTGCGGCGGCGCATTGGTATTGTTTTTCAAGATTATAAGCTGATTCGCCAACGGACAGTATCAGAAAATATTACCCTTGTGTTGCAGGCTCAAGGTTATACCAGAAAAGAAATTCAACGACGTTTAGAGCCAACATTAAAGCTAGTAGGGTTGCTTTCTAAAGCTGACTGCTTTCCAGATCAACTCTCAGGCGGAGAACAACAGCGAGTAAGCATTGCACGAGCAATTGTGGCCACTCCACCACTGCTTTTTGCAGATGAACCAACAGGAAACCTCGATCCAGATAATTCTTGGCAAGTCATGCAGATTCTCCAAAAGTTGAATTCCTTTGGGGCTACTGTAATTGTCACTACTCATGATGAACAACTGGTACGTAGATGTAATCATCCGGTAGTACAAGTCCGCAATGGACGATTGTATCGCAAATAAATAGTAGTGATTAATAATATAAGTTCGGGGAAGCTGATTGTCATGAATATTTACCTGCATGGATCAGAGTCCTCGTGATATGCAGAAATCATCAAAGATGTTTACAGTTCATTGAGAATAGCTATATCTTTACGATGATGAGGAAATGATTGACTTTGCATAGGGTTTGTTGTTATGTCTTGAGACTGCCACCAGTTTGTATTAGAAAACTTTAGCAGTTGAATCGGAATTTCAATGATGAACTCTGCACCTTTGCCTGGGTTGGAAATACAGGACAGTAAACCACCATGTTTTTCTGTGATAATTTGATGACTAATGGACATCCCTAATCCTGTTCCTTTCCCCGCTGGCTTAGTTGTAAAGAAGGGGTCAAATACTCGTTTTTGAACTTCCTTTGGTATCCCTGGCCCATTATCAGCAATCCGAATAGCAATACGATTAGCCCCCATAACTTCCGTCTGAATCCGAATCATGGGTGATAAACTACAATAACTGTGTCCTTCTCCCATTAACTCTTCCAAAGCATCAATTGCATTACTGAGGACATTCATAAATACTTGGTTCATTTGTCCCGCAAAGCATTCTATAGGTGGTAAGTTTCCATACTCCTTAACCACCTGAATTGGTGGATATTCTGTATTGGTTTTCAACCGATGGTCAATCATCATTAGTGTACTGTCTAATCCATCATGGATATCGACTTCTTTAACTTCTGCCTCGTCATGGCGTGAGAAATTGCGGAAAGATTGCACAATTTCCTGAATTCGTTGTGTACCTACTGCCATTGAAGAGATAATTTTGGGTAAATCAGCTCTGAGAAAATCTAGATCAATTTCCTTTGATTTTTGAGCAATCTCTGGAGTGGGATGAGGAAACTGAGTCTGATAGAGTTTGAGCAGTTCTAACAATTCATCAATGTAAGAACTGGCGTGATCAAGATTGCCATGTATAAAGTTGATAGGATTGTTAATTTCGTGTGCTACGCCAGCTACCAACTGGCCTAGTGTGGCTAATTTTTCTGTTTGAATCAGTTGAACTTGGGCATTTTGTAAATCTTGCAGTGCTTGTGATAGTTCCTTTGTTCTTTCTGTAACCCTTAGCTCTAATTCTTGAGTTAACCTTTGCAATGCAGCTTCAGCATTAGCACGTTCTGCAATTTCTTGTTTAAGACGCACATTTTGTTTTTCCATTGCTGCACTGATATTTTGCAGCTTCAAATGAACTTGAATACGGGCTAGTGCTTCTGCTTGCTGAAATGGCTTAGTGATATAGTCCACAGCACCTAAAGAAAGGCCTTTGACCTTATCTACTGTGTCACTCAGAGCAGTCATAAAAATGATGGGAATATTTTTAGTTTTAGGATTTGCCTTTAGTCGATTGCAAGTTTCAAATCCGTCAATCCCTGGCATCATTACATCTAACAAAATCAATTCTGGTGGATCGTATTCGATTTGCCTAATAGCACTTTCACCAGTAGTTGCAACGGCAACATCAAATCCCGCATCAGTTAAAGCTTCTGAAAGTACTTCTAGATTTGTAGGAGTATCATCAACTATCAAGATTAGATTGGTTTCTGAATTCTGCATTATGCTGATTTTTAATTCTTGATTTAAATAGCTGTATTTTAACTAGTAAAGCATTAAAGCTAAGAAGATTTGATATAATTCTCAATAAGATTTTGAATTTTTTCTATTTGAAAACTCTGAGTTAATGCTTGAATTTCCTGAACAAATGGCACAAATCTATGATCAGATTTTTCTATTTCAGATAATTGATTTTGTAAAGCTTTTATTCGTCCTTTTAAAGCTAATTCATGTAAGCGATTTAATTCTTCTGTTGACGGCACTACTATTTCTTGGTTAAGTGGTAATGATGAGTTATTCTCTTCTTCATAGTTCCATTCGATTTCTAGATGAGCCTGTAACTTTTCAATTAGGTCAGAAGCTTGCACAGGCTTGGGCATAAAGTCATCAGCACCTGCATCTAAACTCTTCTGTTTGTCAGTATCAAAAACACTAGCTGATGAAACAATAATCTTGATATCTTGATACTCTGGTAAATTACGTAGATTTTGAATCATTTCTAATCCATTCATCACTGGCATAGTAATATCAGTAATTATTAAGTTAGGTTGAAAATTAACTGCTTTAGCTAATCCTTCTTTACCATCTTCTGCCTCTACAATTTCAAAACCAATTGGTTCCAGTAAATTCATGAGTACAGAGCGATTTTCCCAACGATCATCTACTACTAGAATCTTTTGCTTTTTGCCTTTAAAACCAGTTATAGATCCTTGTTGAGTAACTTTAGATTTATCTGCCCATTCTAAAGATTCAGGTATATCGGCATCAAACCAAAAAATACTACCTTTTTCGGGTTGGCTTTGAACTTGGATATTACCACCCATCATCTCAACAATTTTTTGACTAATAGCTAATCCTAAACCTGTTCCTTCTGATTGTTTTTTGATGTTACCTACCTGCTCAAAAGGTAAAAATATTTGCTCGATTTGCTCACTACTAATCCCCACACCAGTATCTTCCACTTGGAAGCGAATTTGATAAATGGCTGGTTCTTGTAAAGAAATATTTTTAATTTGCTGAATTTTTACTATAAAATTTACGCTACCTTTTTCAGTAAATTTAATAGCGTTACCTAGTAAATTAATTAAAACTTGACGTAACCGCTTCTCATCAAGATGGATACCCATTGGTAGTTGAGTATCTGGTTGATAAATAAAGTTTATCCCTTTTTGTTCTGCTTTAATTCTACAAATTTCAGCGACAGCTTGGAGGAAGGAGGGAAAATGAAAATTTGTTGGATGTAACTCCATTTTCCTGGCTTCGATTTTAGAAAGGTCAAGAATATCGTTAATTAGGGTCAGCAGATGGGAACCACATTGGTTAATAATTGTGATACCTTTATGCTGCTTATCTGTCATATTTTTTGAACTTTGGAGAATTTGAGCATAACCTAAAATTCCATTGAGTGGTGTGCGAAGTTCATGGCTCATGTTAGCCAGGAATTCGCTTTTCGCTCTGTTGGCACTATCAGCTAATTCTTTAGCTTCTTGTAGTTCAGATGTGCGTTCTTGTACTCGCAGTTCCAACTCATCAAATGAATCTTTTAACTGGCTTGCCATCTGAGTAAAAGACTGTGTCAATATTTCGATTTCATCTGCATTTTGTAAATCAGATTGATAGTTTTGTTTGCTATTAACTAATACCCCAGAATCTTGGCTTAAACGAAGTGCCCTTTGAGCATCAACTTCTGCTAACTTCTGACATTCTTCGAGAATTGGTTGCAAGCGTTTATTTAGCCTACGAATAAACACTGTGATAACTAATGCTAGTACTGTACCAGCACCTAAGGCTCCACCAACTGCAATGGATAATACTGGAACTAAGACTACTGACTGAGGTACTACTGCTAGTAAAAACCAGTTAGTCCCTTGAATTTTTTGAAATACCCAGTATTTGCCATGTGATTGCAAGAAGCCATCATTATCATTTATGATTTTCTGCCAAACATTTTTGAGTTCTGGTATATCTTTATAAGTTGCTAGCGCCTTAGCTTTTATTGGATCAGGTGGATATGCTAGTAAATTACCCTTTTCGCTTAAAATTACGAAATAACCTCCTCCCCTAGTCACAGAAGAGGTAGTTTGTTCTGCTATGGCTGTAACATTTATATCTAATCCAGCCACACCAAGCAGCTGATTATGGTCATTGTAGATGGGACCTGTATAAGTTGTCATCGTAATCCCATACCATTGATAAGGTTCTAGCCACTTATTTTTTCCTGTTGCTACCACCCCTGTATAATAATCTTTCTGATAGTATTCATCTTTAGACACATCTGCATAACCCATATTTTGGTAAGGATATGGTAGTTTATCTCCTAACTGACCAGGAGTATTATTATCTAGATAAAAGTAGGGCCAATACCATTGACGAGTTTTCACCACTTGGAAGGGAGCTTGACCAAAACCAAAACCTGTAGTCAAAGATGAGCGTTGCTGAAAAAGCCCAAAAAC
The DNA here is from genome assembly GCF_014696315.1 of Calothrix membranacea FACHB-236. Classification (GTDB taxonomy): domain Bacteria; phylum Cyanobacteriota; class Cyanobacteriia; order Cyanobacteriales; family Nostocaceae; genus Aulosira; species Aulosira membranacea. The sequence goes on along the minus strand of NZ_JACJPX010000006.1, from coordinate 17,475 downwards.
CAATTCTTTATAAGTTTCTGGATCTTGAATTTCTCTACTATTTAATGTTGTAACTGTTGCAGACAAGTTTTGCAAAGATTGTTCTACTCTAGCCAATTGAGCTTCAATAGATTTAACCTGTGTACTTAGACTACCTTTAATTTCATCTTTAGCTCTACTTTCTAGAGCCTGATAGAAAAAGTAGGACATACTTCCCAAGCCTACTAAAGCACCGCCTAAGACATAAAGAAATAATCTTGATCCGATAGATTTGCGTATAGGATGTTTCATAATTCTTCAAAGTAGTATCCTACTTCAATTTCATGATGATATTTATGTATGTACTGATTACTCATAATTAATAATTCCCAAAATTATTTAATAGAGAACATTGTCACGAAGAATCCTGAAGATGCTAGCAAATAATACAGATACATAAAATTTCTTATACTTGCTTTGAAGTTTGAGAAATCAGCTTCATCTGTGTTGTTGGTGTTATTTGTGCATCATCCCATGTGCTTGTTTGTTGTCCTCTTCGTTGTATTTGGTACAAATTACTGTTTTCTACATTCTCCAGTGGAGTTTCTAGGAAACCAGTCCGTGTAAAGTATGAAAGGTAAGTATGAATTAGCTTGGTATCTAAAGATGGGCAAATTATTGAAGTACCCAAAAGCCCATCAAGTGTGTTTTGGCATTCAAAGGCCTGGGCTGTCTGTAAGAAGATTTCAAGATAAGTCATTTGTGTCTCGGGATTCTTCTGGGTTAATAGAGGCAGAATTGGACCTATGGCATTACTTTGGAAGCTACCCAGCTGGAGTAACTCTTCTTGCCATTGTTTATGTGTTATCAAATTAATGGGGTAGCCAAAACGGCAGATTTCACTCACAAACTGCTTCCAAGGCACAGTTAGAGGATTGATAATATGGAAGGCTTTCCCTAAAGATTCTGGCTGTTTTGATAGATGAACTATAACTTTGCTAGCGTAATCTATCGGAGTTATATTGATAAATTGCTCTATATCCGGTGCAATCTCTAATTGAACCATACCTTTAATGATGCGACACATCAGGTCGTTTGTTTGGGACGCACCTGTTTGACTATGTCCTGACATCATACCTAATCTGTATATGCATGCAGGAATACCTCTAGATTGAGCGGTCGCTATTAACTTCTCAGCTACCCATTTACTTTGGGCATATCCGTTGTCTAAGTCTTGAGCATGGTCAAGAACCTGATCCTCTCTGATAGATTTCATTCCAAAGTATGTCGGAGATTGGAATACGTCTATGGTCGAAATGAAATGGACAGGAGTGACTTTGCCATGACTAGCTAATTTTAAAATTTCATGAGTTCCTAGTACATTAGTAGTTCGTAATGCACTATATGGATAAACTAAGTTAACAAATGCACCAGCATGATAAATTCGGTTAAGTGAGCCTGCTAAATTATCAAAATGTTCGGCAGTTAATCCTAATAAAGGCTGGGATAAATCTCCTATGATGGGAACAACTCTAGAACTTAACTCACCACTCCAAAGCATATAACGCTTGAGATTGGTTTGAATTTTTTGCCGACCTTCTTCAAAATTAGAAGCACGAACAAGGCAATATACAGTTGCTGTAGTTTGTTGTAGCAGCTCATACAGGAGAAAAGCACCAACAAAACCTGTTGCTCCTGTTAATAAAATATTTTCTGACTCATTAGTTAATTCCAAAAATAATCCATCAGGACTAATTTTCTGATCTAGAACAGCTTCAGCTTGTAAGTCAACCTTGATTTCTTCCTGGAAGGAGGAAGAATGTCCCAAACGCCAAACAGCATCAATTGCTTTAATTAATCCGGCTATGGTTGGTTCTTTGAGTAAGTAAAACAGGGGTAAATCTACTTGAATTGCTTCTTTTACTTGAGCCAGCATCTGCGCTACTAGCAGAGAATGACCTCCCAAATCAAAGAAGTTGTCGTAGCTTCCAATGGGCTCAACGTCTAATACTTGAGACCAAATTTCAGCAAGTTGCTTTTCCAAGGGAGTTGAAGGTGCAACGTATTCATCGCTTAAAATAGGTCTGTCTTTTCTAGGTTCAGGAAGCGCTCGCCGATCAATTTTTCCATTTGGAGTTAGAGGTAAACTTTCTATGATGACAAATCCTGAAGGCACCATATATTCTGGTAGCTTTTCTTTCAAGAATGTCCGTATTTGCGGCACTATGCTAATCTTTTCTTTAAACTGTAAAGGATTATTAGTATAGGCAGCCCAAGGTTTTAATTCTAATGCTTTATCAGAAAATTCTGTAATATTTTCTTGGGCTGTAACATTTGATTGCTGTTGCAGAACTACATTATATTTACCAGAATTACTGGAATCTGACCAAGTAATATAAACGCTATAAGGTAGATATTGACTTAGACTCCAGAATTCTTCAGGATCTACCCCTTTGTCTTCAGTAATCTGCTGTATAAATTCTCTTAATTCTCCTACAGTTTTAAAGCTTCTTGAACTCGCTAAAATTTCTACCGTTTTCACCTCTGAGAAAATCCGCACATTAGGTACATTGTTAATTTGCAAAGCTTTGGGCTGACTACTTTCTAAATATTGGCAAATTTTTAATAATGATAGATCCTGTTGTTGCCAATCCCAGCAAACTGTATCTAAATTTTGATATATATGAGCTTCTATATAAAGGACAACATCTGAACGGAACTGAATAAGCTCATTTTTTGAATGACCTCGTTTTAGTTGGGTTTGAACATGGCTAATTTGCGGAATATGCTGCTTTAAAGCCAGGAAAAAGTCTGGATGTAGTACAAGTTCTTTATCTTGAGCAATTCTTTCTCTGATAAGCTGTTGGAGTTGATGCTTGGAAAGAGAAGCCGCAGATTGACTTATTTGAACTGCGGTATGAAAAACTTCCAGTAAAGGTAAGTTACGAACGTCACCAATAAAGATTTGTCCTCCTGATTTAACCAACTTGATGCACTTCTCGATAACCTGCAATAAATAATCCACACTAGGAAAGTATTGAATAACTGAGTTGATCACCACTGTGTCAAAACTTGCAGGTTCTAATGCTTCTAGTTCATGGGCAGCTCTTTGGAGGACATTTACATTTTTTGACCAATCTTCCGGATTATTGTGCAATTGCTGTTCAATGTGAGAGATAGCTTCAGATGAGATGTCGATACCTAAATAGTGGCTACAGTGAGGAGCAATCTTAAATAGAAGTAACCCTTTGCCGCATCCAATCTCTAATACTCGCTGTGGACGCAGAGAAAGAATCCGCTCAACAGTACCATCAACCCATTCACGAACCTCATCGGCTCGAAAGGGTAGACCTGTAAAACTATCATTACAACCAGCCCAATCTTCAAAGTATTGAACATAGAAACTGCTCCATATTTTTTTCCATTGTTGGAGTTGTTCAGTAACTAATTGTTCTAATTGAACAGGCACTTCCAAATCATAAGAGTGATTTTTGGGAACTACGTATGCAACCAGACGTTGGCTGGCAAAATTATCTTCTTTAGCAATAACAGCAACCTCTCTGATTTGTGGGTGTTGGCTCAAGGTTGTTTCAATATCTCCTAATTCCACACGGAAGCCACGGATCTTTACTTGATTATCAATCCGACCAATAAATTCAAGATTTCCATCAGGTAAATAGCGAGCTAAATCGCCAGTTTTGTAAAGACGTGCTTCAGGATCTTGACTGAAGGGGTTATAGACAAACCTGTCACGATTTAAGTCTGGACGGTTCAGGTAACCTCGCGCTACTCCATCCCCACCTATATAAACTTCACCAGGAATGCCAATAGGAGCTATTTTGATGGGATCATTCTTGCGACGTGCTGGTTGCTCTAATAAATAGATTTGTGTGTTAGCAATAGGACGACCAAGAGGTACAGAGTTAATACCAGGTTCTACTTTGTAGACCATTGACCATACAGTAGTCTCTGTAGGGCCATACATATGCCAAAGGGAGCCTGCTTTCTCTAACAACTGATTGGCTAGAGATCTCATCAAGGCCTCTCCACCACATAATATTTTGAGTCGTTTATTTCCTTGCCAGCCTGTTGCTAAAACTAGTTGCCATGTTGCTGGAGTCGCCTGTACAAAGGTGACTTCTGGCTCAGATAAAACTTTGGCAAGTTCTGCTGCGTCTGATGCTACTTGTCGTGCCATTAGCTTAATACGAGCACCTACAACCAAAGGTAAATATAGGTCTGGCACTGCCATGTCAAAAGAAATTGTTGTAATGGCGAGTAATGTATCTTCTGCAGTTAGCCCTGGTTCTCTCTGCATCGAATTTAACAGGTTAACTACAGAGCGGTGCGTAATCTGGACACCTTTAGGCGTACCTGTAGAGCCTGAAGTATAGATGGTATAAGCTAAATTTTCGCTAGTGACTCTAGTATCGATATTCTCTTGGGTGTATTGCGAAATTACTGCCCAATCTGTATCAATACACACGACTTGCCTAGTGTCTAAACTTGGTAATTGCTCAATCAGATGCTTTTGAGTCACAATAATTGGCATCTGAGAGTCTTCTAACATAAATTCCAAGCGATCTTGGGGATAGGTAGGGTCAAGAGGAATATAAGCTCCTCCAGCTTTTAGTATTCCTAGTAACCCAATGAACATTTCTAGCGATCGCTCTATACAAACCCCTACTAAGGTTTCTGGTTTTACGCCTAGAGTTCTGAGGTGATGCGCTAATTGATTGGCTTTTTGATTCAGTTCTCTATATGTTAATTGCTCATTTTGAAAAATTACCGCTACAGCATCAGGGGTTTGTGACACCTGAAATTCCACTAATTGATGAATGGAAATGTTTTTATGATCACTCAGCATGGATTTTTCCATCTAACCAAATTTTGAACTGGAAGTATTCAGAGTACTCAGCAGTACCCTGTTGAAGTCTGTGGCAGTGCATACCCTAATTTTTTGCAGTCAATATATTGACTGTTACTAACTGCTTGGTTTTTAATATTACATAAATAATCTAAGTAATATTATTTGCTATATCAATTAGAAACTATTAGAAAAAAATCGGTATATATATTTTAATTAGACTTTTTATTTAATAGCTTGAGTAATGCCACTGGATAAATTGAGAACCTATTTCTGATAGAGTATCAGCCAGTTTTTACCAATTTTTAAGTAAATTTGCGTCCAGATAAAACGTTGTTTGTGAAAAATACTTAAAGCCCTTATTTTGAAATATTAAAATTCTGCTGTAACAAGAGGTTAGGTAGTACTTGCAATCAAACTTTATAAAAACATTATTGATAAATACAAAGAGTTTATGTAAAAACTGATAATAAGAGCCGGGAAAACTTCCCCCCTTGTTCACACCGTCTCCCTGGGAAATTGATTGAGTAATTGTTATATGGTGTGAGGCAATTTCAGAAAATCCCGGTGATTAGGGAGAAGGTATTTGGCAAAAGTCTTTGAAAACAGCTTTATTCTCAATTAAAAAATTGAGAAGGTTGATTTTAGTGATTTATCAACAATACAGCCATGACCACAACTCTCAGAAGAGGCGAAAGCGGTAATCAGTGGGATCGATTCTCGCAATGGATTACTAGCACTGAAAATCGGCTTTATATCGGCTGGTTTGGTGTGTTAATGATTCCCACTTTGTTAACTGCAACCATTTGTTTCATTATTGCCTTTATTGCTGCACCACCAGTTGATATTGACGGTATTCGAGAGCCTGTTGCTGGTTCTTTACTTTACGGTAATAACATCATTACTGGTGCTGTTGTGCCGACATCCAATGCTATTGGTTTGCACTTCTACCCTCTTTGGGAAGCGGCCTCTATGGATGAATGGCTCTACAACGGCGGCCCTTATCAGCTAATTGTTTTGCATTTTCTCATTGGTATTTTCTGTTGGCTCGGCAGACAATGGGAACTAAGTTTTCGTTTAGGGATGCGTCCCTGGATTTGTGTTGCTTACTCAGCACCCGTAGCTGCGGCGACCTCAGTGTTCTTAATTTATCCCATTGGTCAAGGTAGCTTTTCTGACGGGATGCCTCTAGGTATTAGCGGCACGTTTAACTTTATGCTTGTATTCCAAGCAGAACATAATATTCTGTTCCACCCCTTCCATATGTTTGGGGTAGCAGGTGTTTTCGGCGGTTCTTTATTCTGTGCAATGCATGGTTCTTTGGTGTCTTCCTCGCTAGTAAGGGAGACGACTGAAGTTGAATCGATTAACTATGGATACAGATTTGGTCAAGAACAAGAAACCTACAGCATTGTAGCGGCTCACGGTTATTTTGGACGCTTGATCTGGCAATATGCTAGCTTTAACAACTCTCGTTCGCTGCACTTTTTCTTAGCTGCTTGGCCTGTAGTTTGTATCTGGTTGACGGCTTTGGGTATAAGCACAATGGCATTCAACTTGAATGGATTTAACTTTAACCAATCGGTGCTAGATTCTCAAGGTCGTGTAGTTAGTACATGGGCCGATGTTGTCAATCGTGCCAACTTAGGTATAGAAGTGATGCACGAACGTAATGCTCACAACTTCCCCCTCGATTTGGCTGCTGGTGAATTCATACCTGTAGCTTTGGAGGCTCTAGTTACGCATGGTTAATCTGGGGTTAATATAAATTAATAGCGTTCTCGATTGAGAGAGCGCTTTTTTATTGGCATCACAAATGTATTTACTCTAACCAAAGCCTTTGATGGCAGCGTTCTCTATTGCCTGCGTAGCAGTTGAGAATATGAGATAGCAAAAATATCTGGTGTTGCTGAGTATATTTACGAGCTTGCAATTTGTTAACAGTTAGTAAAATATGACATTTAAGATTTGCAATAGGTTTTTAATAATCAATTCAATATAAGATGTGAAATTTAAAATCTAAAAATCACAATGGCAGACCTTACTCCTAATTCTAGTTTTAGTTTGACTCTGCGCTTGCAGATTCCCAATCGCGTTGGGATGTTGGCTTCAGTTACTCAGGCGATCGCAGCTAGTGGTGGACTACTCGGACAAATTGATTTAATCGAGCAAACCCGCAAAGAGTCTACCCGCGATATTACAGTAGATGCGGCTAGTACTGAACACGCAGAAACTATTGTGCAAGCAGTCAAAGCACTACCACACATTCACTTGCTCAGTGTGTATGATCGCACCTTTAATTTGCATCGTGGCGGTAAAATCAGCATCGCTAGCAGGATTCCGCTGAAGAGTGTTTCTGACTTAGCAATGGCTTATACGCCGGGAGTAGGTCGCATTTGTACAGCGATCGCTGAAAATCCAGATGAAGTCTATAACCTCACCATCAAAAAAAATACGGTGGCTATTGTTACCGATGGTAGTGCGGTTTTAGGTTTAGGAAATCTCGGCCCGGCGGCTGCTCTCCCAGTCATGGAAGGGAAAGCGATGCTGTTCAAAGAATTTGCAGGTATTGATGCTTTCCCCATCTGCTTGGCAACCCAAGATACCGATGAGATTGTGCGGACAGTCAAAAATCTCGCTCCGGTTTTTGGTGGTGTGAATCTTGAAGATATAGCAGCTCCGCGGTGCTTTGAAATTGAAAGAAGGCTGCGTCAGGAATTAGATATACCTGTTTTTCACGATGACCAGCATGGTACAGCAATTGTCACCTTGGCAGCATTGTTTAACGCTTTGAAACTGGTAAATAAATCACTAGCAGAAATCCGCATTGTGATTAATGGTGCTGGCGCTGCTGGAGTAGCGATCGCACGCTTACTCCGCAAAGCTGGGGCAGAAAAAATCTGGATGTGCGACTCTAAAGGGATTATATCCATCAGCCGTACTGATTTGACTGAAGAAAAGCGCGAATTTGCAGTTAAAGCCCAAGGTACATTAGCTGGTGCATTGCAAGGCGCAGATGTATTTATTGGTGTAAGCGCACCGGGAGTTTTGACACCAGAAATGGTGCAATCAATGACAAAAGATGCGATCGTGTTTGCAATGGCTAATCCAATTCCCGAGATTCAACCAGAATTAGTCACAAACGATGTAGCTGTAATTGCTACAGGACGCAGTGATTACCCCAATCAAATTAACAACGTTTTGGCTTTCCCGGGAGTATTTCGCGGTGCATTAGATTGTCAAGCTAAGACAATTACCACCACTATGTATTTAGAAGCTGCACATGCGATCGCATCTTTAGTTAAGCCTTCAGACTTAAATCGGGAACATATTATTCCTTCAGTTTTTGATGAGCGAGTCGCCTCATCTGTAGCGGCGGCTGTGCAACAAGCAGCGCGTCAAGAAGGTATTGCTCACAGTTGATACTTTTGTGGGACGGACATATTGTCCGCCCCCACTTCATCAAGATACACACAATTGTGATATCTAAAATCTCTATATTTTGGTGTATTGATTTCTGTTAATAATTGCGCTATTGCAAATATTGTTTTTCATTAAGCTGCACTAAACAGCATATCTCCAAACTAATCAAAACTTTTTTTCTTCCTATTTTCCTGCCTTGTGGTTTGATTTTTTACCCCTAGCACAAATTTCCCAATACCCAATACCTAATACCCAGTCACTAATCCCGAATTTCTTTGCTGAAAACCTTGAGTAAAACATTTCCTAAATGCTACCGTCTACAGGTGAAAAGCATTTGCAGGGATCTCCAATATGAAATGTAGACTAAAACTGGCTTATAGACAGCATTCACTCATAAGTTTCAGCTTAATATCCGCCTTGCTTGCACCGTATTCGGCATTAATTGCTGCACCACCGAGAAACCCAGATAAAACTGTAAATTGTGAAATGTTAATTGTGGGGGGTGGATTGTCTGGTGTCGCCACAGCTTACGAAGGATTACTTGCAGGAAGAACTGTCTGTTTAACAGAAATTACTGACTGGTTGGGGGGACAAATTTCTTCTCAAGGAACCTCTGCATTAGACGAACGACCTACCCAAAGAGCGCGGCAATTCTATTCTCGCGGTTATTTGGAATTACGCGATCGCATTCAGCGCAAGTACGGTAAACTCAATCCTGGTAATTGCTGGGTAAGTGACTCTTGCTTTTTACCCCGTGATGCTCACACCATTTTGACTCAGATGCTCAAAGATGCCGAAAGTAAAGGCAAAGGCAAGTTGCAATGGTTTGGCAATACAGTAATTAAAGACTTAGAAATTAGTGCTGATGGCAAAATCATCAATAGTGCGATCGCCATTCAACATCAACCAGCAAAAGGCGCACCCCCTCTCAATACTTATCCTTTATCTCAAACTATTGAAGATGCCTATACTTACGGCAATTCATCTCGGCTTACTAAAACAATTATTCGCTTTGTACCTAAAGCCAATCAACAAACATCTCCAAATTGGTATGTTGTAGATGCTAGTGAAACTGGAGAAATCATTGGACTAGCTGATGTTTCCTACCGATTAGGTATTGATGCTCTTTCCTATCTAGAACCTTCTGCTTCCAATTCCCAAAAAGACCCATATTGTACTCAAGGTTTTACCTACACGTTTGCAATGGAGGCGACTAAGGAAGCACAACCCCAAACAATGCCCCCATATTATCCCCAATATGCACCGTATTTCAGCTATGAATTACAGCGGTTGGCAAACTTTGATTTAGTTTTTACCTACCGTCGCATTTGGAGTCCTACAAAAGGACAACCAACAAAATTTGGTGGTATTAATTTTACTGCTTCCTCACCCGGTGACATTTCCATGCAAAACTGGACATGGGGTAACGACTATCGCCCGGGAACTGCTGCTGATAACTTAATTTATACTCGCCAACAGTTAGAAAGTACGGGACAGTTGCAGCCTGGTGGTTGGATGGGAGGACTCAGAACAGACACTTTGCGGAAAGGAGAGGAAAATGCCCTTTCCTATTACTACTGGTTAGTTGCTGGAACCACAGATTCTCAACTAGGGAACGGTGTCAAGCAGCCATACCCAAACCACCGTTTGTTATCTGGGCTAGATTCCCCAATGGGGACGGTATCTGGTTTGTCAAAATACCCTTATATGCGAGAAGGACGGCGCATTATTGGCCGTCCTAGCTGGGGACAAGCTTCTGGTTTTGGCATATGGGAAATTGATATTTCTCGACGTGACTACAATGACGAATATTACCGTAAGACGCTGCCAGCAGATATGTATAAACAGTTAAGAGCAGCGCTAGCAGGTTTAGAAGCAACATCGGTAATTTCTGGGCAAATTTCTCCAGATAAAGCCATGCGGCGAACTCGTTCTACTATCTTCCCTGATTCTATCGGTATTGGTCACTATGCTATCGACTTTCACCCCTGTATGACCCAAAGTCCACCAGAAACACCTGGTAATACAGAACGTGCTGGTGAAAGACGGGGTGCAGGTCAAGCTTATCCTTTCCAAATAGCATTGCGGGCTATGATTCCCCAGAAAATAGACAATTTAATCGTTGGTGGTAAAAGTATTGCTACCAGTCACATTGCTGCTGCTGCTTATCGAGTCCACTCTTTTGAATGGTCAGCTGGTGCAGCTGCGGGAACAGTAGCAGCTTTTGCCCTTAAAAATGCTGTAGCGCCATACCAATTAGTAGATGATTTACCCAAACAAGAACCGCAACTACAAGCGCTGAAACGGCTTTTAGAACAAAATGGTAATCCTACGGCCTTTCCTGATACCTCAATTTTTAACCAAAACTGGGATGATTGGCGGTAAATAATCTTATTTATCAGATAGGTAAGTCGGCGAGAAAAGAACCAAACTATGTAACGAAAAAATTCTTAACCCCCGCTATTCATCCCCACCCTCAATGTACTCATAGGGCGGGGATGAATAGCGTGTTGTTAAAGAAACTCCAAAATTTCTTCTACTGTTAAATTAATATCACTGGCAATTTGACGTAATAACCTTGGTGAAATATCGCAACCTTTGTGAAACGGAACGGTTGTTCCACGTCCATCCTCATGACGAAATTGTTTATGGGAAACCCTTTGACGCACCTCCACAAAACCCAATTTTTCAAGGATGCGTAAAACTTCTTGTGGTTTCAAGACGGGAATATTACTCATAATTTATTGCAACACAATTTGTTGTGTGCCTACAAAATGAGTAGTAAATGAAACATTTTCATCTTCTAAAAGCATTTCAATTACTTCTCGAAGATTTTCCTGTAATTCATCTAATGTTTCACTTTGAGAATGAGCTCCTGCAAATCCAGGGATATAACCAACATAAAGATTTGTTTCAGTATCACGTTCGATGATAGCAGTGAAAATTTTCATGTTAATCAACTTACAAATATCTTTTTTTGATGATATATAACTTGCTTTTTTTAGCTAGTGATTTACTCATCAAAATCTAATTCTTAATAACGAATCCGTGGATCGACATAAGCGTTTAAAATATCAATTAAAATACTGGCACTGACAACGATCGCACCAAAAAATACTAGTACTCCCTGAACTGTAGGATAATCGCGATCGGAAATTGCTTGATATAGTCGGTTGGCTAACCCAGGCCAAGAAAATGTAACTTCAGTTAAAATTGCTCCACCTAACAAAGAAGCAAAGGTTAGCCCTAAAACTGTAATTACTGGAATCAAAGCATTTTTCAAAGCATGGGAAACTAAAATTTTGTTTTCTGGAATACCTCTGGCTCTAGCAGCTTCTACATAATCTGCTTGTAGAGTCTGCTTTAAATTGACGCGCACTATCCGTTCAAAAATTCCACTCAACAAAATTCCCAGAGTCAAGCTAGGAAGGGCAATATGGTGTAATGATGTAAAAAATTGGCTGAAGTTACCAGCAAGTAAGCTATCCAGGGTATACAACCCAGTAATATGAGTAGGAGCCGGAAGATTTGGTGGAAAGCGGTTGGAATTGGGAAACCAGCGTAGTTGGACTGAGAAAATTAACTGCAGAATCATTCCCGCCCAAAACATTGGGAGAGCATAAGTAATAATTCCAAATAAACGTCCGCCAGCATCAACAGCTGTTCCAGGACGAGAAGCCGAAAGCGTCCCAACTACAATTCCCACAATTAAAGCAACTGCCATACTACATACAGCTAACTCTACTGTCGCGGGAAAATATTGCCCAATAATATCCCCAACATTTTGTCCCCGACTTGTTAAAGAAGTTCCTAAATCAAAGCGCAGTAAGTTTCCTAAATAATTTAAATACTGTAACCACAAAGGTAAATCTAAACCCAGTTGTTTGCGTAATTCCGCTTTTGCGCTTTCTGGCGCACGTCCGCCCAGAATTGCATCTGCAGGATCGCCTGGTGTTGCTCTGAGTAAGAGAAATACGATAGTGATAATAGTTAATAGCTGGAGTGGTGCTAATAGTAACCGCGAAGCAATGTAATATTGTAAAGCTTTGGATCGAGACATATTTATAAAGTCAAGAGTCAAGGGTAAAAGGTCAAGAGTCAAAATGAAGAGTCAATAGTCAATACTCATGAGATTCTGGACTATGGACTTTTGACTCTTGACTCATAATTACTTTTTAATCGGCTTATAAACTAAATTTTGCGTGGGGTCAAGTTGAACATTACTGACACCTTTTTGGGCAAATACATAATCTTTGTTTTGCCATAAGGGAACGTAAGGTACATCATTTGAAACTTGTGTTTGAATTTGAGTAAATATTTGCTTACGCGCCTCTGGATTTTGTTCTTTCCGTTGTTGATCAATTAGTTTATTGACCGCTTCGTTGTAATAGAAAGAACCTTGCGTTTGGCTTCCCCCATCTTCGCATCCCTTGGCAACAGAACCTTTTTGACAAGCCAAAAACGGTTGCACGTAATTATCAGGATCTAAAAAGTCTGGGTACCAATCAAGCAAAGCTGATGGATACAAGCCCTTACCAATTTCTTTAAAGAAGGTAGCACCCTCAACAGTTTTGGCTTCCAGTACTAGTATGCCTTCCATTTTTTGATCGACTAGTGATTTTATTGTCTGTGCTGCCAAACTTCGGGTAGGTGAACTAGCGGGATACCAAACTTCTACTTTTGCTGGATTATCTTTAGAAAAACCTGCAGCTGTTAATAGTTGTTTTGCTTTATCAACATTACCATCCCCATATTGATCTTTAAATAAGGGTTGGGAAACATTAAATGTCGTAGGAATCATGCTGTAAAGGGGATCAGCTTGATTAAACAAGACTCGCTGATTTAAGAGTGGACGATCAATTAGAGAAGCGATCGCTTGTCTTACCTCTGGTTTATCTAAAGGTTTCTGATTCCGGTTCAGCACCATATAGCTGACTACGCTACCTTGGGCGGTAATCGCTTGCCAATCTCCTTTTTTTGCGCCTTCTTCCAAGCTGCGAATTTGATCTGGTTGCAAAGAAAGGTAAGCTACATCTACTGCACCTGTACGGAAAGCATTAAATAAATTTACTGGGCTAGTCTGAATTTGGACATTAACGCCCTGATTCGCAGGTTTTTCGCCCCAATATTTATCAAATACATCTAAACGCAGCGAATCAGTACCATAGGCTGCTAATTTGTAAGGGCCAGTTCCTACAAAAGTCTCTGGCTTAAATTTACCTGCACCCAGTTCATAAGCTTTTGGTGAAACTGGACAAACCCCAGAAAACGCCAGTAGAGAAGGAAACGCCGCAAAAGGTTTTTTCAGCTTGATAGTTAACTCAGATTCACTGGTAGCTTTCACAGAATCTACTGTATCAGCTAACAAGAAGGAGGGTTTACCCTTATTTTCAATGAAGCGCTTGATCGTAAACGCCATTGCTTCCGCATTAAAGGGAGTTCCATCGTGAAAAACTACTCCTTGGCGTAAAGGAATGGTATAAGTTAAACCATCTGCACTAACTTTGGGTAATGCTGTCGCCAGCTGGGGCTTAATTTCTGTGCTACCAGGCTCATAAGTATAGAGGCGATCGCTCATATTAAATACTAAACCCAACGATGCCAACTCGTAAGCATCTGCTGGATCTAGGGTTCTTGGCTTGGATGTCGTCCCGATAGTAATCCTGCCATCCCCTGTAGCAGAGTTGGGAGAACTAGTAGAAGTAGTTGTCTGTTGGCGAGGACTGCAACTCACAACAAATAGTAAACATAGACAGAATAAAGAGAGGAATTGCGTCATCCTCCTCCATCGTCTAACTGGTAAGACAAACCTGGTCATGGAAATATCAAGTATTGAGAACAATGGTGAGTCATTTTACTATAGGTTGGTGAATTTTCTCTAAGAAAATCAGACTTCTACACCAAGGATACATAAGTGATCCTCTATTAGCTGTTTACCTAAATGCATCGGATATGGAAAGAGAAGATTACCCATAGACCATGCTGGGGAGTATCTTAAGTAGTGTGGCACTCGGCAAAGAGATTTTAGGCTTTCTTCGGTCTTTTGAAAATCTGGATGCACAAAAAAGGGTACGATTTCTAGTATCTGCTGCTGCTTGAATGCAATATTTGCACCGTATTCGTCATTTTGAGAGTCGAGGATGTAGAGTTCGCGTACTGTTGGCGTATCTTGTGCTTTCTGTGTTTCCGGTAATTTTCCAACAGAAAAGTAATGTAACAAATCAGGTATGGAATTATCGTAAAAGCCACTTAGGCGAATTAAATCTCGCGCTAGGGAATTTTCATGCCAAGCTTGTCGATTAGTAATGTATTGGGTGGTTTCGTCCCCAGTGCGGAAGCGAATAATTCCCAGCAAGTTTTTGAGCTGACTATGGTCACAAGTATATATACAAGCATGGCCTGGAACGTGTTGGAAATCCAACACATCCCGCTTTGCAAGAATATTTTCATTTTTGAGTTGAAACCAAACTTGACCTCCATTTTCTTCGCCACGTTCATTACGCCATACATCAGCTTCAATCAATACAATAGTCGGGCGTTCGCCTACTTGGGTGATGACATCCGCCGCAAATTTTGCTAAATCTATTCCCTTTAACTGAACTGTTTTGAGATAATTGCGATCGCGTCTTGCTCGTGAGAAAATCTGCCCAAGTTCAATCCCTGCTCGTGGGTAAGGTATCCAAGCCTGACTTTCAGGAAATAATACATCGACTGCACCTGTTGCCCGCAGACGCACAGCAAGGGCATAGTGAAGATTATCTTGCCCTAGATGACTTTTTCGCCGACAAAGGGCAATTACATCGAGATTTGGTGCGATTTCTTGGGGTATTCCCGCTCGTTCATAGACTTCTAAAGGCAGTCCATAGAGTACCCCAATCTGGCGTAGTGACACATCTAAAACAGCATTTAAAATACGTCCTGTTGTTTTCTTACTATAAGAAGGCGATGCGTTTGTGTTTTCAAATTCTTTATCGGCTGATTTTGGTTTAACAGTTTGCACCATCTGAGAACCAATGTTTTCTAACACACAAGCTTCTCGAACTGATCTGTAAATGCTTTGTTTAGGGTGAACTCCTTTCTTTTTTGTTTGTCCAATTTCAACAATTGCGAAGCAGTAAGGTTTAGTGCTGGAATCAATTAAAGGAATAAATTTCTGTTTTAAAAAGCTACGCCATGCATCAAGTTTAATTTGATGTTGCTTGCGGATTTGTTTGTCAAACTCTTGACCATCTTTAGGAACAAATCCGGCTGTATCAAGTGGCTGTAAAAGAGTTGCATCATCAATCCACACAGATGATACTTTGATATGCTCAGGAAAATTTTCTCCTTCATTGAGTAGGAAAGCATCACGCAAAGTTTGGTAAATTACATCACAGGTATCTCGCTCGCGCCACAAGAGAAAAATATG
Organism: Calothrix membranacea FACHB-236; assembly: GCF_014696315.1. Lineage (GTDB taxonomy): Bacteria > Cyanobacteriota > Cyanobacteriia > Cyanobacteriales > Nostocaceae > Aulosira > Aulosira membranacea. The sequence goes on along the minus strand of NZ_JACJPX010000006.1, from coordinate 1,819 downwards.
CATAGGTTTTCCTGACAACGCGCGCTCAATAGAATTAGCAATGATTGTTTGTCGTTCATGATGATGCTTATCTACACGTTGCTTAATTTCTATTTCACTTAACCTCTGTTTTTGTTCTTTTGTGAATGTTAGAAGTTTAGAAATATATTCATAATCGCGCATTGCCAAAGGTGTTTTTAGACCAGAGGGAGCCGGAATATCGCTTTGCATTGGATTATCTGGTATTAAAACTCCGTTTAAAAGATTTAATACTTGAGCAACTATGTCACCCCGTTCTTGCAAACTAAATCCAGGTTTAATGCTGTGTCCTCTTTTATGATTTTCATGTTCATACTTGTATCCCTCAGCATGAACTAAATAATATTCATCTTGATTCCAGTTAGAATTATTATCTAAATTTCCACATCTCGCAGGATTTTGAAAAATGTTCTCTGTTGTTTGCAATGGACGTGCTTTGAATGCTGCTAACAAATTTGGTAATTGAAATTTCCACTGATTACTATTTTCTCTGCCATTATTCTCAATGGTCAGACGTATAAGTGTTGAATCTATTCCATAACCAGTTAGGCGTTCCTCATTCATTCCTATTAGTACAGATATATCACGATTATAGTTAGGTTGAATTAATGGCTCATGACCATATCGTTGACAGCTTAAATGTAGAAAAATCCACGGTTTTAGCGGGAGCAACGCGATTTTCTGAAGTCGGGCAAAAACAAGTGACAATGCGCCACTCCAAGGTCAGGCGATCGCTAAAACATAGATTCAAGTAAAATGTATAAAATGTTTAGGTACTGCTGGGATTAAGGAAAGAACAAAAAATAGAATTACAAAAATTGTCCCAACTGCCAGCGATCCATTGACATCGCAGATGTAACATAATCTCTGCATTATCTGGAAGCCAAAATTTACTGTTTCCCTTCATGCGTAAGTTAACAGCTTGACGAATTAAACTTTCAACTGCACCGCTACCCAGAGGTAGCTGATGTGCTGCGACTAAGTGATAGTTTAATAGTCGCCTACGGTAAGCTTTGAGAATGTAATTACGCTCTCGCACTAAAATCTTACAACGCTCGCCAGTTGCTGTTGAAATAAATTCATCCATATTTCTCATTAAATTGAGAGCTTGACCTTTCTTTAAAGTTTTTCGAGCATTTTTAAACCACGATTGCCGCTCATCGTCTGTAGTAAAAGCAGCATTAGCAAAATCTTGTAGATGGGAAGCAGCGTGATAAAAATCTAATAGCTTATAAGTGGCAGTTGGGCCTTTTACTTTCTCTAATAAAGGCGGAATATGTTTCCAAATCCACTCAGCCCCATCAGCCACTAATAAAACCTGTTTAGCTTGACTTATCCCCAAATTAACTAGATACATCTCTAAGATGAGGAGAAATGCTTCATAACCTAAATATGTACCATCATTAGTGATAGGTAGAGATGATGTCCTAATTTTTTTACCATGTTCATCTACTGTATAAATAGTTAATAATTTTGGCTCTACCCATTCTCCAGTAAAGCCTAGACGATTAGTCTTGAGGGAGCGTCTACCCTTTTTATTAATCCTCACTCTCGTTCTTCCACCATCTACAGCAATGACAACACGTTGGTCTTTGAGAACATTAAGAGTAGGTAAATTACCCTTTTCTAAACTTTTTAATTTAGATTGGCGTAAATTTAGGGCAATCTTACCAAAATGATATGTGATGCGTTCTATTCGCTTTAGACTAATGCTTATTCCCCAATCTGTTAAAATAGTGCGTGCAGCTTCAAACGAACTAGCAATTGCACCATATTTTGTAACTGTTGCCCAAACATGGGG
>NZ_JACJPX010000059.1 GCF_014696315.1 Calothrix membranacea FACHB-236 | reverse complement strand
ATACCCTTAAACGAGCGCCCATATACAAGTGACCTTAGTAGATATATTCTACGTATTTACTTATCTTCACATAGTTTGGTTTTTTTATGCCGACTTACTTATGCGATGTTGAATAGTACTTTTTCTTTTCGTTGGCAGATTTTGTGCTTGTTTTATTCCAACCCTACCTGATTTGAATTCAGTGGGGTGTTGATTTGACCTAAAAGTTGTATTGAAGTAATTTTGCCTGGTTTTGCAGTTTTCATAAATCTTGATATTAGCCAGACGTAATTAAGCAGCGCTTAAATTTCTTTGTCAGGTCTATGTTTTGAGCGTTAAAGTTCCGGTTGAGTTCCTATTTACTTCCGGAACTCAGCTAACCATATTCATTCTGTTGCAAAAAGACGGTTGAGGAAAATTTTCCACAAGCGTTAATAATTTTGTGAAGCAGTGTTTAGGTACTCCTGTCTGTGGCGCATCATCATCTCAAGCACGATAGAGCAGCAAATTCGGCAACGTAATCAAAGTAGCGAAAGGTTATTAGCTTATGAGTATTTGCTACCTTCCAAGATTCCTCAAAATATCAATATCTAAGTAGGCATAATGCACTGCGTACACTAGAAACTGTGAGAAAGAGCTTGTCACCATACAAACTTTGCTTAACCTGAGTTCGGGATAAGTAAAAAGACAGGTAGTAAGCTGAAAATAACGTCAAATCCCGCACCTGTACTATGTTTAGTTTAGAATCTTTATTCTGCCATGTATATGATTTCTGTAAGGCGTTTGAAAGCCAATGGCATAAAAAGCTGTTGCTAAATGGAGGAAAAAGAAGGATTCGGGCGAGAAGTCTGTGTTTAAGTGAAATCATGACGATACTGATTGCATCTAACCAGTCCCAAATAATCAAAAGGGCGAGATGTACTCTCTCGCCCTTTGAATAGTAAAGTCAGCTAATTGAACAGATGCTTGCAATTATTTAACCTTTGATAGCTTCGGGTTGCTGATTTGCTTTTTTATCAGGTATCAGCCGTTCCAGTCCACGGGCAATCAAAGGCAAAAATCCGATGACTAACGCCACACCAGCTAGATTAAATATCAACTGTGCATTAGCAATTTCCCGAGCCACATCATCCCCCGTCCCGACTATCTGAGTAACCCACTGGGCAATTACTGCTAATTGACTGGCAAATAAAATCCCTATAGCAGCGCAAACAATATTAAACAGCAAATGAAATACACCTGTCCGTACTGCTGAACGTTCCCGTCCAAGAGTGGCCACGAGTGTATCAGCGCAAGTGCCAACTTCAGCGCCCAACACCAAAGCAACACCTGCGGGTAATGAAACCAATCCTTGACTAGCTAGGGTCACAACAATGGCAACAGTAGCTGAGGAGGATTGAATCAAAATTGTAAATAATGCTCCTACTAAAGCGCCTAAAAGCGTATTGTCTCCTAAGGTTTCCATCCATTTAAGAAACGGTTGGTAGTCCTTGAATGGTTCCATTGCATTCTCAATTGTGTCCAACCCAAAAAAGAGTAAGCCTATCCCTAATGCCACCAAACCAACAGACTTCCAACGGTCTGTCTTCCCTAAAAGAATTAACAACAAGCCAACGAACATTGCTATTGGTGCATACTCATTAATTTTAAAAGCAACGATTTGAGCACCGATGGTCGTACCGATGTTGGCACCTAATACCACACCAAGAGATTGTACAAACGATAGCAATCCAGCGCTAACCATTGCAATCACAATGATAATCGTGACACTAGAAGAATCTAATATTGTGGTGGCTACCGTGCCAGTAGCTACTCCAGCATATCGATTGGTTGTAAACTTGCTAATTAGATTTTTGGCGCGATCGCCTGCGATTGCTTTTAGCCCCTCAGCCATTCGCGTGACACCATACAAAAATAGCACCAGTCCCGCTAGCGCTCCTGTGGCTATTTTGAAAATATCTAGTCCCTCTTGTTTGCTTTCATTCTCACTATTTTGATTATTTCCCGCTGCGGAAGATGATGTAGGTTTTTTAACCTCGCTGTTATTTTTCTGTTGTATTTCTTGCGCTACAGCCACCGATATTGACTGACTAAATTCTAAGTTTTTATCTCTTATCGAGGGCGCTATAACAAGCGTTAACACTAGAATACCCGTAACCAGGAATTTGAGTATTCTGTGATGAAATTGCTGTGATAACAACATGATATCCTCAATAATGCTAGGTTTACTCAAACGTTGGATGAGTCTAATAAACACGAGAGCAATAACTAAAAAAAATGAAGTTGCTCCTCTCATTTCTCAAAAAAATCAACAACTATTAATGTGGATGAAATAAATTTTAAAACTTGGTCAAAAAACTTTTAATTACAGATTGTTATGAACAATAATTGTGATTTAAACGATTCTTTTTGACTAGCATAGTGTATCAGTGCTGGGCATTGTGACAAAATTGCTGTCTAGTTATAGTTTCTTTTAAACAAGAAACTATATATATTTTCTCTCTTTCATAGGGAACGTCCTTGTGTCTTAAGAAAGAAATTTATAATAAGGTTTTTTAGTTAATTACTATTTTTATTAACCAATATTTAACCTTTAATTAAATTTTGATTAACCTTAGATGCCACAATAACAAATATTTTAAATTGCTTGGCTTGTTGGCTGTTAATGTACCTTCCCCAATGCGATCACATTTCATCCCTAAGTATGATGGTAGTTGCAATATGAATATAAAAAAGTTTTAGAGGTTGTTCCCTTTAGAGATTTGATGACGGTATTACCACAACATCAGCTATCTCAGCACGGTTACACACGCTTGACTAATTTTATCGCTGAACTCATTACTACCAGTTACAGCGTCAGGTGATTCGTAAAAGCTTGGGACTGCTTTTATTGAACCTTCATATCATGCTTGGTTCTAACTTCAGACCTTGAAGGGTAAATGAACGCGAATTACTGTATTTAGACACTCAAAAAAGCTTATGGCATTATGTAAAAAACTGCGAGAAAAATGGATAAAAAAAAGCTTCTTAAGAAAGCGCAAGCTTGGGGATTTAACTGCGAATTTGATAGTTATGGAAAGTCTGTTATTTTGCCTCAAAATCCTCAAGAACGATGGAAATTGCGGATAGCTGATGAAGAAAGATGGCTATTAATTGTTGGCGATGTACCCCAAATACTCTGTACCCCTTTAGAAGTAGTAACGTTTTTAGAGCGCCAACGTAATAAATCTATACTATAAACCTTCTTCACTTTTATTGGTATTCTCAAACTCTCAACACAATTAATCTTTTTAACATTTGTCGATTAACAGATTATATGCCGACTTAACAGATTGATTTAATCGCAAGAGAAACCCATAGGATTTAAGGTTTTCAATTATTAATGTGCTCTCTAATTCGCGCTTTGTGAGGAATGCTCAAAAAAATACAACTTATTGAGGTGATTTGAGTTTGGTAGTTTCTGATAGGAGAACATTAATTTGTTAAGGCGACAAATAATTTGTTGAACGACAGCACACTTATCCTTGCGTTCATTCGATTTCACTTAGCAGACGAACCCACATTAATACAAAAATTGAGAGGAAGGGTCTGCCGCTTCCCACATCGAAATAATCAGGCTCATTTATTAATAACTTCTTAAGCCTTAATTAAACACGATTTGATAATTAATCTGGTTAACAACAAATTCGTTATTATTTCACTTTTCTACTCTTTTTTGTAGAAATATCAACAAGGATTGTTATGGAGCATGTTAATTTCGAGCGCTTGCTATCTACTAAAGCAAAGCGGCGACGGTTTTTGCTGGTTGCTGGGACAGTGACTGCAGGCACTATTGCCAGTCTTTGGACTCATAGAGTTGTAGCACAGCCAAAATTTTCCGGGTACCCCTTTAGCCTTGGTGTTGCTTCTGGCGATCCCTTACCAGATAGTGTAGTGCTATGGACGCGGCTGGCTCCAGATCCATTGAATGCCGGTGGTATGCCCTATGTGAATGTGCCAGTGCAGTGGCAAGTTGCTAAGGACGAAAACATGAGAAAAGTTGTGCTAGGGGGCGTGGCAATGGCAACCCCTGAATTGGCGCATTCTATTCATGTGGATGTACGTGGTTTAGACCCTAACCGTTGGTATTGGTATCAATTCAAGGTAGGCAATGAAGTTAGTCCGATTGGTCGTACCCGTACTGCTCCAGCTATTGGCACTAGGTTAAATCAACTCAACTTTGCATTTGTCACTTGTCAAAAGTGGGAGGATGGTTACTATTCGGCTTATCGTCGCCTAGCTGAAGAAGATTTAGACTTGGTTTTCCACTTGGGTGACTACATTTACGAATACGGCATCCCTACGACAGGTGGTGTACGCAATGTATCTTTACCTGAGGAGTTCAGGAAAGAAACAAATACGCTTGAGCAATACCGCCTTCGATATGCTTTATATAAAACTGACCCAGATTTACAAAAAGCTCATGCCTTATTTCCCTTCACAGTCACCTGGGACGACCACGAAGTTGAAAATGACTATACTGATGAGATTTCAGAAAACAACGATCCAGTCAAACAGTTTCTCAAAAGGCGTGCAGCTGCTTATCAGGCTTATTATGAGCATATGCCACTGCGGGAATTTTCCCGACCCAAGGGGGCAGATATGCGACTATACCAGCGGTTGACCTTCGGTAATCTGGCTGAGTTTAGCGTACTTGATAGCCGCCAGTACCGCAGCGATCAGCCATGCGGTGACGGTGAAACACCCCGTTGCCCAGCAGCGCTAGATCCATCGAAAACTATGCTTGGTACTCAGCAGGAACGCTGGCTGCTTGATGGTCTTAACCGTTCTCAAGCACGTTGGAATATACTTGCCCAACAGGTGCTGATGGCAGAACTAGATCATAAAATCGGGTCAGGCGAAATCTTTTGGAACGACTCATGGGACGGATATCCCCTTGCACGTAACCGTGTTTTAAGCCACATCGCTAATCGTGGGATATCTAACCCAGTTGTGATTACTGGAGATTGGCACTCTACATTTGTCAATGACCTCAAGCTTGACTTCAAGGCTAACTCTCCCACAATTGCGACTGAGTTTGTGACTCCCTCAATTTCTAGCAATGGTGATGCAAATGTCTACGGCCCCTACTATGGCCCGATGATTCCAGAAAACCCACACATCAAGTTTTTTGACGGCGATCGCCGCGGCTACTTCCGAGTCAACCTTAACTATGAGCGTTGGCAGACCGATCTGCGTATTGTGACAACTGTGAGCCGTTCAGATGCACCTGTATACACTTTTGCTTCTTTTGTGGTGGAGAATGGCCGCCCAGGTGCCCAAAAGGCATAACAGGCAAATCTGCTAGATGCAACGCCTAGCTTAAAAATAATGTTGACTGTTGACGGTTAACTATTGACTAAGAAGAGAAATCTTCATGTCCTTGTTGTCTGATTTATTACATGAGCGTCTAGCTTGAATTCGTTAATGATGTCCTTTCACCTGATCGCTTGACCTGAAATCTGCAAATTTTACGGAGATTCCAATGGCATTACTTTTCTCAGAATATATTGAGGGTAGCAGCAACAATAAAGCCCTAGAAATTTTTAACGGCACAGGTGCGGCGATTGATTTAACCGCTGGAAACTATGTGGTTCAGTTCTACTTTAATGGCAGTAATACGGCAGGATTAACCATTGCTTTAACAGGCACAATTGCTCCTGGTGATATATTTGTGCTAGCGCAAAGCAGCGCCAACGCAACGATTTTGGCACAGGCAGACCAGACCAACGGTGCGGGTTGGTTTAATGGAGATGATACGATCGTGCTGCGCCAAGGCGGCGCAAGTGGGACAATCCTTGATTCGATTGGTCAGATTGGCTTTGATCCCGGTACTGAGTGGGGAACTGGTCTAACCAGCACCGCAGACAATACCCTACGGCGCAAAAGTAGTATTACTACTGGCGATACCAATCCTAATGATGCGTTTGATCCGAGTTTGCAGTGGGATGGCTTTGCTACTGATACCTTTGATGGATTGGGAAGCTACACTGCGAATCCCGGAACTGGCGCAGGAGTAATTATCACTCAATCTGGTAACAGTACCGAGGTGAATGAACAGGGTGAGACAACTGATATTTACACGATCGCTCTCAAGACTACACCAACGGATGCTGTAAATATAGCGATCGCCGCCGATGGCGAAACGCAAATAAGTACAGATGGAACAAATTTCTTTAACTCTGTCACCCTCAGCTTGACGGATACCAATCCCCAAACAATTACTGTCAGAGCGGTAAATGACTTAGATGTAGAAACATCTGCTCATACAGGAGTGATTACCCATGCGATCGCCAGCAGTTCTGATGCGGCATACTCCAACACACTTACACCTATTCCCAACATCAACGTTAATATCATTGACAATGATGTTGCTCTCAGCAAGATTTACGAAATTCAAGGCAGTGGTACAGCCAGTTCTCAGGTCGGCCAGACGGTGACAATCGAAGCAGTTGTTGTGGGAGACTTTCAGGGTAGCAGTCGGCTGAATGGCTTTTTTGTGCAGGAGGCTGTTGGCGATGGCGATGCTGCAACCTCAGATGGTATCTTTATCTTTGCGCCTAACAGTATAGACGTGAGTGTGGGTCAGACGGTGCGGCTGACTGGAATAGTTGGAGAAAACTTTAATCAAACTCAGATTAGCAATATTAACGGACTGACTGTGGTGGGTTCAGGCTCAATTGCTCCTATAGCAGTTGATCTGCCTGTCACCGCAACGACAGACCTAGAACGCTATGAGGGAATGTTAGTCACCTTCCCCGAAACCTTGACGGTCACTGAAAACTTTAACCTGGGTCGGTTTGGCGAGGTGTTGCTGTCTTCAGAAGGACGGTTGTTTAACCCCACAAATTTCCTCGATCCTACCGATATTCCCACTGCTGAAACCGAGAACGACGAAAATAATGTTGCAGCAGTCACACAACAGCAAAACACAAACAACCTGCGTGAAATTCTACTCGACGATGGCAGCAACACCCAGAATCCGGCAACTGTCCCCTTTGTAAATCAGGACGGCACGCTGCGCGTGGGCAGTACAGTTACATCGCTTACAGGTGTGCTGGGCTTTGGATTTGGTAGCTACCGACTGCAACCCATAGTAACACCCAATTTTGTCGATTCTAATCCTCGGACGGCTGCACCCGAAGCGGTGGGTGGTAACGTTAAGGTTGCTAGCTTTAACGTACTGAACTACTTCAATGGCGACGGTATGGGTGGAGGCTTTCCGACCTCGCGGGGAGCTACAAACTTGGCAGAGTTTGAGCGACAAAGTGCCAAGATTGTTAGCGCGATCGCATCTCTCGATGCCAATGTGGTGGGTTTAATTGAAGTTGAGAATGATGGCGATGGAACTGAATCTGCGATCGCGGAACTGGTCGATCGGCTGAATACATTTTTAGGTACAAAAGTCTATGACTACATTCGCGATCCTGCCACAGGGGTAGGGACTGACGAAATTAAAGTTGCCTTTATTTACAAGCCAGGAACAGTCACCCCAGTTGGTTCTTCTCTCAGCGATCCTGACGCTGTTTACAATCGCCAACCTGTTGCTCAGACCTTTGTGCTGAACTCCAACGGCGAGACTTTTACCCCTGTAATTAATCATTTCAAGTCAAAGAGCGGTACAAGCACAGGGGCAGATGCAGACCAGGGTGATGGACAGGGTGCTTTTAATTTCACGCGAGTTCAACAGGCAGAAGCCTTGCTTGGTTTTGTCAATCAGCTGAAGACCACGACAGGAGACAGCGATGTATTAGTCCTTGGGGATCTTAATGCCTATGGCGAAGAAGATCCCATCGATGTGCTGAGAAATGGCGGACTGGTAGATGAACTCGGCAGATATATTCAAAACCCCTACTCTTATGTCTTTGATGGGCAGTCTGGAAGACTAGATCATGCTCTGAGTACTGCCAGCCTAAGTACTCAGATAACCGGAGCAACTGAATGGCATATCAACGCCGACGAACCCAGAATTCTGGATTATAACCAAGAATTTAACCCCCCTGGACTATATCAGCCAACCCCCTATCGTTCCTCAGATCACGACCCCGTTCTCATCGGCGCAGAATTGACTAGTACCCTCAGCGTGTTTAATGGTAGCAACAAAGAAGATACCCTTACTGGCACCTCTGGCAGAGATGAACTCAATGGCGGTAATGGCAACGACACCCTCAGCGGCAGCAATGGCAACGACACCCTCAACGGTGGCAATGGCAATGACATTTTGCTTGGTCAGGTTAGTAACGATATCCTCAACGGTGGCAATGGCGATGACTGGCTAGATGGCGGTCAGGGACAGGATACGCTGCTTGGTGGTAGTGGCAGCGATCGCTTTGTATTGGCAATTGGCGCAGGCTCAGATACGATTCAGGACTTCAAAGACAGCACAGACTTGATTGCTCTGTCCGGTAGTCTCACATTCGGTCAACTGACGATCCAAGGCAATGCCAACAACACCCTGATCCGCGTTACAGAAACAAATGAGCTACTGGCGACTTTAATTGGCGTTCAAACAAACTTAATTACAGCGGTTGATTTCGTGACGGTATAATTCTATTTATGAAGTTAACCACATGAACGGAGGCGGTATAGCAACATAGCTATACCGCCTCTTCAAATTTCACAATTACTTTATATTTTTTTAATACCTCTCAATAAATATTGAATATTGATGATTCTTAACCATTTCTTATATTCATTAATTTAAATATAAACAACAAATTTTTAAACAGTAAACAATTACTCTTTAACCATCCCTTTACTTTAAAGTATTTCTAATTGTTAATATATTAAGTTTCTTAAATACAAGCGGAGTAAATACTTACATGTCTTCTATCATGAGCTATCAATACTGGACTTATACTTGCCTTAAAAGTAATGCTTGAAAGGTAGAATTAAGACTGCAATCAATATGCAGTCATCTGGATTTAACTAGTAATTATCAAACAATTTTGCAAGGATAAAGCTCTTTTAAATCTCAATTGATTTATGAATGAGCGATGATAGAACTCGACTTACTCACCGAGAACCTTAGAAGATAGCTAGTTAGATATGACGTACTACCAAACAGAAACTGGCACTAAATATTCGGGTAACTTTGATGGAAAATGTTTATGTTTAACACCTTTTCAGCGCAAAATTTTGCAAAAGAGTTTACAAGAAAATCTACCTGAATCTTACCGTCAGCGGATTGAAATTATGTTACTGACAGATGAAGGAAAATCTCAAACCATAATTTGTCAGACGTTGGGATGCTGTCCAGCAACCGCTAGGCATTGGATGCATATAGCACGTACTGGAATGGCACATCAATGGCAAGATTGTGCAATTGGTCGTCCTAAAGCAGTAAATGAAGAATATTTAGAACGTTTAAAAGAACTTGTGAGTCATAGCCCTCGTGATTACGGCTATTCTTTTCGGCGTTGGACAGGTAACTGGTTGAGTCAACAGTTAGCGAAAGAATTGGGGATTAAAGTCAGCGGTCATCACATCAATCGATTGCTGAAGCAAATGGGGTTATCAATTCGACCAAAAGCTAGCATTGCTGAGAATATAACAGCAGAAAAAACCAATAATGCCAAAATTTTAATTGGCGACCTCAAAGCCGCAAATATAGCAGATAAAGCTGAATTTTTGCCTCTTAACTTTGCAAAATTAGGAACAGACTCAGAGATTCATGGTGCAAAATCTATCAGATCCGTTAGTGTCTCTAGAACAGTTCAGCAATATTTTGGGATATTCGCTTTCCGAGGTAGAATTTCAACGCTGTCTGCCACAATTTAAATTTATCAACCCCAAAGTGGGTAAATTTTGGCAAGGAACTGACGTTGAACCTGGTATTTACATTGTGCTTGCTGGTAAGGTGAGGTTGCTCAATGAAGCAGGTGAGTTAATTACGACTTTGGAGTTGGGAAGTGCATTTGGGGAATTTACCTTGTTCCCGAAAGCTAAGTTAAAATCTTATGCTGCTAGAGCTTCGATGAATTTGCAGTTGTGCTTTGTTCCGGGTGAATTGTTGCAGCGATTGATGGCTAATTATTCCCAAATTCAAGAACATCTATGGCAACAAGCACTATCTCGTAATTCTCTACAAGTAGAACCAGATAATTTTGCTGTAACTGCGATGTCTACGACGGGCTACGCCTACGCATCAACTCTAAATCATCAAACAGCTATTTCTGCAATCTCTACCCCAGAACCACCACAAAAAAAGATTAGTAAAGCCTATTTTCCCAAACCTACCCAGCAAGTTGGGCATTTATGGCAACGGGTGACTCGCCGCTATCCATTTTTCGCCCAGCAAAGCGCCTCAGACTGCGGTGCAGCTTGTTTGGTGATGGTGTCTCGCTATTGGGGGAAACGCTTTAGTGTCAATCGTTTGCGGGATATTGCCAATGTAGACCGCAATGGTGCATCGTTGCGGGGTTTATTAACAACGGCGGAAAGCTTAGGCTTTGCAACTAGACCTGTCAAGGCGAGTCTGAATCAGTTAGCCAAGCAAAAATTACCTGCAATTGTTCATTGGGAAGGCAAACATTACATCGTAGTCTACGAAATTACCCCGAAACAGGTCATTGTTGCCGACCCAGGAATTGGTCAACGCACCCTCAGTCACGCAGAGTTTCAAGCTGGCTGGACTGGTTATACATTGCTGCTACAACCCACAGCTATGCTCAAAGATGCCAAAGAAACCTCTACCCCCTTTTGGCAATTCTTTGAATTACTCAAGCCTCATGGTTTGGTAATGCTGGAAGTATTTATTGCTTCGGTATTCATTCAGATATTTGGGCTGATTACACCACTTTTTACCCAGTTAATTTTAGACCGAGTAGTTGTACAGCGATCGCAACTCACATTAACTGCCGTCGGTATCGGATTGCTGATTTTTAGTCTTTTCCGGGTAGCGATGACCGGGTTAAGGCAATATCTGCTTGATCACACAGCTAATCGCATAGATCTAGCATTAATCGTTGGTTTTATTCGCCATACCCTGCGCTTACCCTTAAGTTTCTTTGAGTCTCGTTATGTAGGAGATATCATCTCCCGCGTCCAAGAAAACCGAAAAATTCAACGCTTTCTTTCTGGTGAAGCATTATCCATTTTCCTAGATTTACTCACAGTATTTATCTATGTAGGATTAATGTTTTGGTACAGTTGGAAGATGGCGTTACTCGTGCTGGTAATTGTACCGCCGTTTGCTTTATTAGCATTAATTGCCACGCCTTTTTTACAAAGAATTTCCCGTGAAATCTTTAATGCTGTAGCTAATGAAAGTAGTTACTTAATCGAAGCTCTCACTGGAGTCCGGACTGTGAAAGCTACGGCAGTAGAACATACAGTGCGTTGGCATTGGGAAGAGTTATTAAATAAAGAAATTAGAACTAACTTTTCCGGGCAAGTTATTAGCAATCGCTTGCAAATCTTCAGCAATACCATTGAAGCAGTAGTAACCACAGCCTTGTTATGGTTTGGCGCACATTTAGTAATTGAAAATCAGTTAACTATTGGGCAGTTGGTGGCTTTTAATATGCTGTTAGGCAATATTATTACACCTTTCCAACGCTTAATTGTATTGTGGAACCAATTCCAGGAAGTAGTGATTGCAGTCGAACGCATTAATGATGTTCTGGATGCTGAACCAGAGGAAGATTTACAACACCAGGCACGGCAAAGTTTACCATATATTCAAGGCAATATTCGCTTTGAAAATGTCACATTTCGCTATCATCCAGAGAGTGATATTAATATCTTAGAAAACCTCAGCTTTGAAGTAAAGCCTGGGCAAATGGTAGCGCTAGTTGGGCGTAGTGGCTCTGGGAAAACAACTATTTCTAAGTTGGTTTTAGGCTTATATCCGCCTACGGATGGTAAAGTTTTAATTGATGGGCAGGATATTACCAGCATTTCTCTACGTTCCTTACGCCAAGAAGTTGGGGTAGTTGACCAAGATACCTTTTTATTTGGCGGTACAATTCGCGAAAATATTAGCTTAGGACATCCCGGTGTACCTTTAACCGAAGTTATCGAAGCCGCAAAATTAGCGGGTGCTGATGATTTTATTAAGAAATTACCAATGGGATATGAAACCCAAATTGGTGAAGGTGGCGGCTTATTATCTGGTGGACAACGTCAACGAATAGCTATTGCTAGAGCCTTATTAGGTAATCCCCGATTGCTAATATTAGATGAGGCTACTTCCCATTTAGATACAGAATCAGAAAGGATTATTCAGCAAAATTTGAATACAATCCTCAAGGGAAGAACTACTTTAGTAATTGCTCATCGCCTTTCTACTGTACAAAATGCAGATATGATTTTGGTACTAGATAAAGGCATATTAATTGAAAGCGGAACTCATGCAGAACTAATGGCGAAGCGAGGGCATTACTTTTATCTAAATCAACAGCAATTGCAAGGTGTATCTTAAAAATAGGGTGGTCAATGCCCATTTTTTACTAATATCCTCATGTAAAAATTCTGAGCAAGCAAACTCATGACAGATGTATTAAATGGACGGGTAAAAAATCCATTCATAGAAGATGTATCCCATCCAGATAATTTACCACCTCAAGCCCCACCACCAGTAACAACAAAAGATGATTGGTCGGAAATAACCAAAGAATCCCTTGAAAGCTTACCTCAAGTTTGGACAAGAGGATTACTATATTTTTTAGTGATTTTTGTATCAATTATCTTACCTTGGGCAGCATTATCTAAGGTAGATGAAACTGGTACTGCTAGAGGCAGAATTGAGCCTATAGATAAAACAATTAAACTTGATGCTCCTGTGGCTGGAACAGTTGCCGAAATTCTCGTGAAAGAAGGCGATGCAGTGAAAGCTGGGCAAAGTTTATTGCTGTTAGAATCGGAATTAGTCAAAGCAGAATTGCGTCAAGCTCAAGATAAATTAGAAGGACAATTAAATCGGCTTTCACAGTTAAATTCAGCTAAAAATCAGTTAATTGTCTCTTTGACAACCCAGCAACAACAAAATCAATCTCAACAGTTAGAAAAGCAAGCTCAAGTTGACCAAGCAAGACAGAATATTTTTACTTTAAAAAATGCCTATGATTTACAAAAAGATGAGAAACTATCTCAAGTCAATCAAGCACGGCAAACTCTTGAGCATAGCCAAACTGTGAGTAATTTAATGGCAAGTACTTTAGCAAGTAGTCACAGAGAGGTAGAACGTTATCAAAAGCTGAAAAGAGAAGGAATTATTCCAGAAATTAACCTTGTGGAAAAGCAAGATTTGGCTAAAGACAAGCAAAAGTTATATGAGCAAAGTAAATCCGATATTGCACAAGCTAAGTTACGTTTAGCAGAACAACAGAGTAGTTATGAGCGCAATCTTCGCCAAGCTAATGCTGATATTGCACAAGCACAATTGCGGCTCAAAGAGCAAGAAAGAGGTTATCAGACTTTAACCCGTTCTGGTCAATTAGCTGTGCTAAAAATTACAGAGCAGCAGAAAAGTTTAGAGACAGAAATTACGTCTCTACAAGCAGAAATTGCTCAAAGTAAAAGTCAGATTGCATCGTTAAATTTTCAGATGGGACAACGAGAAATAAAAGCCCCAGTCAGTGGTAAACTGTTTCAGTTACCAATTCAAAAAGCTGGCTCTGTGGTGCAATCTGGCACAATGGTAGCAGAAATTGCGCCTCTAGATTCACCGTTAATAATTCGGGCGCAAATGGCAACTAGTGAAAGTGGTTTTTTGCAAACAGGATTACCCGTAAAAATAAAATTTGATGCTTATCCATTTCAGGATTATGGTGTGGTTTCAGGTGAGTTAATTAAAATTTCACCTACTACTACAGAGATTGATACGCCTAATGGTAAAGTCGCAGCTTATAACTTAGAAATTAGCTTAAAAAATAATTGTATTGTCTCTGGGAATAAATGTATATCCTTAAATCCAGGAGATACAGCAACAGCAGAAGTAATTGTGCGCCAGCGCCGGATTATTGATTTTCTACTCGATCCGTTTAAGAAGTTGCAACAGGGTGGTGTGCAATTATAGCATTGCCTATCGCCTAATTTTGAGAGTTTTATTTACAAATAAAATAGGAATAAACCATGTCGCAAACCATTACTATTACTAGCGAAGATATTTTGCATCAAGTTAAGCTATCTTGCAAAATACCCGAAATCATTGAGCAGATTGTCAGCCGCAAGGTGATTATAGCTGCTGCGGAAGCAGCTGGTCTCACAGTAGAGGTTGAAGAATTGCAAAAGGTGGCGGATCAAATTAGGTTAAGTAATCATCTTGATAGTGCAGATGAGACTTGGTTGTGGTTAGAAAAACATGGTCTTTCTCTCGATGATTTTGAAGAAATAGTATATGGTACTGTGATTTCTGGCAAGTTAACTACCAGCCTCTTAGCTAATAAAGTTGAACCTTATTATTTTGAACATCAACTAGCTTATACCGGTGCTGTTATTTATGAATTTGTCTTAGATGATGAAGATTTAGCATTAGAACTTTTCTACCTTATTCAAGAAGGTGAAATGAGTTATTATGATGTGGCGCATAAATATATTCAAGATACAGAGTTACGGCGTAAGGGAGGATATTGCGGGTTAGTGCGTCGCCAAGATTTGAGTGCAGAAATTTCTGCTGCTGTTTTTGCTGCTACTCCTCCTCAAGTTCTAAAACCAATCATTACCTCTCAAGGAGTACATCTAATTTTAGTTGAGGAAATTCTGAAAACTGAATTAGATAATAAGTTGCGTTATCAGATACTCTTAGATTTATTTAATGAATGGCTAAAACAACAAATTCAGCAAGTAGAAGTGGATGTGTTGATTCCGGGTGTACAGACTCCATTTCCACTCAGTAAATGAATACAAGAGTGTAAGGGAACTTCAAACATAAGTTATTGGGATGAAGTTTGTTGACGGTTGACTGTTCACAGTTAACCGTCAATGCTTAAAAGTGATTTTTACATTTTAGGTTCATTAAAAGATGCGTTAGCTTCGCATAACGCATCCTACAACTTTGGGAATTTGGCTGTTTAATCAGTCATTTACTTTTAAATAATGAACAAAAATGATGCAGTTTTGTATGGCTTATCTCTATGTTTATGCTTGATTACTATTTAGTTAGATAAGTAAAGTAGTCAATATGCTCCTAAATTCAGCCTAGAGCAATCAATTATGTAAATAAAACAACTGTAACAGTTATATCCATTTATAAGATTTTAAATGCTTGTTTTATGGGTTTTATTTATAGAAAATAAAACTGGAATTAAACAATAACCTGGTTAATTTCCAGCAATCACTAAAAACTAAAATTGTTAGGAGTGTTCAAATGGCTTCCATTACAGTTTCTAATCTTCGTCCACTTGGCTCTGATTTATTCATGGATGCTGAGAGCTTTATGGATGCATTGACTGATAGCGAACTCGCTGAAATCAACGGTGGAGCATCACCATTAATTACTACTATTGCTACTAAGTGGTTTATTGGTGCTGCTGTTGCTGGTGGTATTGTTGGTGCCATCATTTATTGGTAATTGAGATAGACTCTCAACCAAATTATCCCTCAAATTAAATCACTCAAGATAACGGAGAAAAATCATGTCAATAATTAACATTCAAGATATCAGAGTAGCTGGTTCTGAGCTATTTTTTGATGATGAAACTTATCTCAATGAGCTTTCTCATGATGAGTTAGATGCTGCTAAAGGTGGTATCACTCCAACTGTTGCTGGCTCTCTTGCAGTTAGCGGTGCTTTTGTACTAAGCTACAACTTGAGTAAAATCGCTACTGAACTTAAGAACAAGTTTTTCTAAAAAATTTAATTGAATAGACAGTAATACATCAAAAAAATTGTCTGTTCATTTACTATAGCAATCTGATTTAAGTTTGTTGACTGTTGACGGTTGACGGTTAACAGTTAACAAACCTTTATGCAAGCTTTTACGAACCATTGATGATTACTATAGTTTATCTTGTTTTGAGAGTGATGATTGCTTTTCTCGATATTTAGCCTTAACTTGCGCGGAGGTTATGATGAATTTCAATGACTTTCCTTCTGTTATGTCTGTGGTTGCTTTACTTATAGGTATGACATTTTTAATATTATCTGACTATCTAGCTGCTGGTGTGTGGCTATGCTATGGATCGGCAACATTTCTAGTTAATAAAGTTGGTTCTTCTAATATGAGCAATTTGAACCGACCAGATGTGATTTTGGCTTGGGCTACAATGATTGGTTTTGTGAGTTTATTTTTGCTTCAGTTACACAGAGATTACGTTGCTAGATAGAGAATAAATGATGACATTTTCTTTAAGTTCTCAAAACGTTTTTGATTATTTAGTTACACACAAACTCTGTCACCGAGAAAAACCACCCAGCAGTATTGAAATTAAGGTTGCGAAAAACTTTAATTTATTATTAAAGTGGCAGAATGGCTCTCAGCTTTTAGTTAAGCAAGAACGACGCACCCCAGATGGAAAAACTGCTGGTGAGTTTGTTAAGGAATGGCGCATTCAAGAGTTACTACAAAAATTTCCTGAGTTGAGATGTCTTCGTTCGTCGCTTTCGGAAGCTGTACATTTTAATGCTTATGATTCAATCATTGTTTTCAATTACCTGAGTGATTATCGTGATTTAAACGATTTTTACATCAAAACAAATATTTTTCCGCCTGAAGTTGCTACCTTAATTGCCGGAATCTTAGCAACTGTACATCGCACCACCATTAATAATCAAAAATACCAGGAATTTCTTGTTGATAGTTTGGGTGAGCAAGCAAATTTACCATCTCCTAATTTTACCCTGGGTTTAGAGCGCGTTGAACCAGAAATATTTGGTTTGGTTCCTGCAGATGCTCTCAAGTTTTTTGTACTTTACCAGCGTTATGACAGTCTTGGTCAAGGAATAGCACAACTTTCTCAAGCTTATAAGCCTTGCTGTTTAACTCACAATGACTTGAAGTTAAATAACATTTTACTGCGTAATGGCTGGGAGGAATCCTTAGATAGTGCGGGTACAATTCGGATCATAGACTGGGAACGCTCTGCTTGGGGAGATCCTGCTTATGATTTGGGAACCATGATTGCTAGCTATCTGCAAATATGGCTGAGTAGTTTAGTAATTAGCCAATCTCTAGATATTCAAGAAGCGTTGCGCCTAGCTATAGTACCTTTAGAATATCTCCAACCTTCAATTACAGCTTTTATTAAAGCTTATTTTCGGAAATTTCCAGAAATTATAGAGCATCGTCCAGACTTTTTAAAACTTGCTATTCAGTTTGCTGGATTGGCTTTAATTCAACAGATTCAGGCAATGATTCAATATCAAAAATCCTTTGGCAATATGGGTATTTGTATGTTGCAAGTTGCCAAATCTTTGCTGTGTCGTCCAGAACAAGCGATATCAACGGTGTTTGGTATGACAGAATCGGAATTGATGCAAGCAAGCCATTCTCCAAGAATTTTAGATTTAAAATTGTAGATTTGGGATTGGATAATTTTACCCTTAAAAATCCCAAGTTGATTGATGTCTGAATCTTGTTATTTAACCAAATTTTTTATGCAATTACTAGATTCTCTGCAACATCGATTATTAGTTGATGCTCCCCAGAATGCACTGAATGCAATTCAAGACATTGCACGCAATATTCAGTTTCAATCTAATTTCTCTATCTGTCATCCTGCATACAAGCCTTTAGAGTTACCAGAAGAAGTGGTGACGCGGTTTCAAAATGTACCTTTAGAACTGCAAACTAAGTATTTAAGTCTGCAATTACGCAGCTTTATCTACGGCATTTATTATAATGGTTCCCTGCGAAATACTTTAGCTTTAGGAGAAAGTTCCAGCAATTTGTTGTTGCAACAAAATTTAGAAAATAATACTTTACTGGGTGTAGATTGGGAATTTTATCAGCGCTTACATGAAAGTAATACAGGCGCAGGTTATTTTGACCCCGGTTGGCAGGTATTAAAGCGAGAAATTGATGGTAGTCTGGTTGTGACGAAAGGCGGATTGAAACTACATATTAACCGCGATCGCCATCTGCAATGCCCAGAACAATCTGCTAATATTGGCGATATTGTGGCGATTCGCTTGCCAAAAAATCTGATTCAAAATGGCTTTTATGTAGCTGTTGGGAATGGGGGAACAGATAGTAACCGACAGCACAGCAAGCATTCTCAGCTAGTGCGAGTTTATTTTAACTTAGCTCCTGAAGGCGCACCGCCTGTCATGAAAAGTTTAACCGAGCAACTGAATGCAGCTGCAATCGTCTTTTCTTTTAAAGTTCTCTACAACCCAGCAGACTATACCCGCTTTGATTCTGGTGTTCTCTATTTTGAGCGCTGCCATTATGAATTAGTGCACCAAGTATTACATACAGTGTATGCTCAACAGCGCTGCCATTTCCGCAGAGAAATACCTTTATTTACCAAGTTTCTCGCACCAGGATTAGGACTTGCAGAAGAACCAAATCATAAATTTTCGGAGCAAGAAAGTTTTGGCATGCATCGCTGTCAGATTATCAGCAATGGGTTGTTAGCAGCGCAACGATTAGGTGATGAGTCCGCAGATACGAGAATCAATTTAATTTTAGAAGAATTTGCGGCTTTAGGGGTGAAATTAGCAAATCCTTACTTAAACGCTAACTCAGAGGACATTTATACCCCAATACAGTTCAGAGAAGATAATTAGTGATTGATTTGTCAGTTGTGGAAACAGCTAACTCAATTGGGGGAGAATCCCCCAAACCCCCGATTGGGTGACGGTTGCGTCCCCCAAACCCCCTCCAAAATTATTGTTTTGTTGTCAATTTATTTTTAAATAAAAGTATTGATTTATACCTCAGTGAAATTATGCGTATAGCCGATTTATCTGGACAATCAACAACTCTGCTAGGCGAATCACAACCATTAATCGCAAAATTCCCGGAATCAGATATTCCTTTTTATCGCCAACTAGGGCGAACTGATTTAACAGTAAGTTGTTTGGGTTTAGGTGGTGGAGGGGCGATTTCTAGCGAAGATACGCTTTACGCTTTTGAGCAAGGAATTAATTATTTTTTTTACTCTAGCGATTTACATCATTTTTTGTACCGTTCAATGGCTGATGCTTTGCGTCAACTTTGTGGACGTGGTTCTTCGGTGCGGGAGAAAGTTGTACTAGCAACAGTCACTTATATTAAAAATCCAGAAATCATCCTTTCAGCTTTATTCGACCAGTTTCAAGAATTGGGCATTGATTACATTGATATCCTACATTGGGGTTGGGTGGGAGAAAATGATCATTCAGCCTTGAATAATTGCTTACAGCTTTCTCCAGATTTAAGAGGTGCAAATAGCGTTTATCAGCGCACAATTGAAAGAGTATTTGGTGTTTCGGAACGGTTGAAAAAAATGGGAGCAGTCCGCTATATTGGGGCTTCTTTCCATGACCTCAATTTAGCGCATCAGTGGTTAAATAGCCCTTTGTTAGATGTGGTGATGGTGCGTCATAATGTAGCTCACCGTTCGGCGCAACATCAAGTTTTTAATTGCTTAAACGCCGCAGATTCCCAGCGTCCGGGGATTGTTACTTTTAAATCTACAGGTTCCCATTCTGGTGCATTGTGGGAACCTCCAGCTAGTTTACCTGATAATTGCTGGCGACCTCATGTACCAGATTTATACCGCTACTCCTTATCTCAAAACTGTGTTGATGTTTGTCTTATGGGTTTGCAGCATCGAGGAGAAATTGATGCCGCGATCGCATCTGTACAACAAGGTAAACTAACTACTGATGAAATAGAATACCTCAATCTCTACGGAGATTTACACCGCGATTGCCTAAAAATTGGTGAGATTCCCCCAGAAAAGTTGATTTACCGATAGTAGAGTCGAGGGTTACCCACCCTTTACAATTTTAGATTTTAGATTTTGGATTTTAGATTTTGCAGAAAGTTTAGCCGATTTTGGTTTCCTGTTAACAGTCAACAGTCAACCTTCAACAAAGGATAAATTCATGGTACAAAGCCAGAGAAAAGCTTCATCAATTTCCCCGGCGACAGATGCAGAAATTTTGGCTTACCTGCGCCGTACTCACCAAATTGCTGATATTGGTGCTAAAGCAGAACGAGATAGCATAGTCTTAAGGGCTTGCGAGAAGTTTGAAATTACAGTTAGCGATGCAGAATTACAAGGAGCTGGAGATGCATTTCGTTTAGAATATAAGCTTTTGGGCGCATCAGAAACCCTCAACTGGCTATCTCAGCAGCGAATTTCTGTGGAAGATTGGTCTTTAGGGATCAAAATTGAACTGCTGACCAAAAAGCTGAAAGAATATCTCTTTGGAATGGAAGTCGATGCTGATTACATGAATAACCGCGATCGCTATCGACGAGTTATGCTATCTCAGATATTAGTACCAGATTTGTCTGATGCTGTAAAAATTGTGCATTTAATTGAACAAGAAAATACTTCTTTTGCTGCCCTGGCTGTAGAGTATTCAAAAGGTAAACAATCTCAAGAAAATGGCGGTTTTGTGGGCGTGCGATTGCTAGTAGAATTGATGCCAGAAATTGTGCAAGCCATTACCGATACTGTAGCAGGAGAATTAATTGGGCCAGTATCTACCAAACTTGGGCATCACATTTTAAGAGTTGAAAAGTGGTTACATCCTGAGTTAACTAATTCAGCTAGGGAAAATATTTTAGAATCTCTTTTTCAAGTTTGGCTGCACAATTCAACTGTGCATTAACAATTTATTGGTGTTCATTGGGGGCTGATTTGATCAGCGAAACACGAAAATGTCAAAGCAAAAGCTGCTCTGGCTTGCGCGAAACACGGAAACGTTAAAGCAAAAGCTGCTTTAGCTTGCGCGAAACACGGAAACGTTAAAGCAAAAGCTGCTTTAGCTTGAGCAAAACCTGTAAACGTTAAAACAAAAGCTGCTCTGGCTTGCGCGAAACACGGAAATGTTAAAATAAAAGCTGCTCTGGCTTGCGCGAAACACGGAAACGTTAAAGCAAAAGCTGCTTTAGCTTGAGCAAAACCTGTAAACGTTAAAGCAAAAGTTGCTTTAGATAAAGCAGAAGTTGCTACAGAGAAAATAGACAGTGAATAGTTTTGACAGTTGACTGGAAAGAGAGATTTTCATGGGTGTAAGGGCTCACTAGCTCAACTTTCCGCAAATTTTCAAATTCTATGACCGTTAACTTTGAACCGTCAACAATCAACCAAATGCTTCCTTCTCAATGCGGTCTAAAGCTTTTTTTGCTTTAAAAACAACTCGTAAATAAGCGATTTGACTATTCCAAGCTAAACGAGGTAACAAAGGTTCTTGAGATTCTAACTCATCTGGAGATTGATTAGGAGATGATTCTGCTGGAGGTAAATAATCAGTGGGCATATTATTTGTATGGCAATTTAATCTGTATTAACGGATAAAAAACAAGTTAAGCTCATCCCAGCCTCCGGGGATAGGATTTCACGTTGACGGTTGACGGTTAACAGTCATCAGTTAACGGTGTTAAAGAGAGTGGGTTTCCCTCCGCCTTCGATGAGTTAAACTTTTGCCAAAGATGGGACTAACTCTAATTCTTCTTGCCAACCTTCTGGCCATTGAATGCGGTCAGCAGTAAAATGTAATGGATCGTTTTCTGGCCAAGGATGATTAATTGGTTCCTCAATCAAAGCAAACTCTCCATTATCAAAAGGATTTCCGTCTGCTTGGCGTTGCAGAAATACTCTCTCGCGGATGCCTTGTTTTTGTTGAGTTAGGGCGCGATGATGACAGTAGGGATTGTTACCTCGCTTATCAAAAAAGACATGTGCAGTCCAACTGCAACCACCTCGACAGAGTTCAGCAAATTCGCAAGTTTTGCAGAAACCCCATAAATGTTCTGTACCTTTGGGAGTACCAGCGCCTAAGTTAAACCGCAGTTCTTCGGTTTCTTCAATGATGCTGCGTAAAGAGCGATCGCGGATATTTCCCCCAGTGTAAGCTGTAGTTGGCAGTGAGGGACAACCTTTAATTGCGCCATCCGCTTCAATACCTAAAGCCGACAATCCCGCACTGCAACCTTGCCAAAACGACCAAGCATCACCACCCCGTAAAAATCGCTCATAGGGGCCATAGTAGCCGATATTATTTCCTGGCTGTAACTGTACACCTTCTCGCTTGGCTCGTTGAGCAACACGGGCAATCATGGGGTATACATCCAGTAATTCATAGGGTTGCAGTAAAATTTCATTATTATCGGCTGCATTCCCCATTGGTACAGTTAATTGAATTTGCCAAGCAAAGATTCCCGCATCGCGCAGATATTCATAAATACGGGGAAATTCTGGTGCAGATAGGCGATTAATTTGGGTATTGCAACCAAAGGAAATTCCTGCTTGCTTGAGGTGACTCATGGTTTTAAATGCCCATTGCCATGAACCTTGTCTACCACGGATGCGATCGTGAGTTGTCTCTAAGCCATCAACAGACACAGAAACTACATTAATTCCTGCTTCCTTCATTTTGTGTGCTGTGTCTAGAGTAATACCATAGCCCCCAGTGGTCATCCCACAAAGCATTCCAGCTTTGTTAATGGCTTTGGCAATCTCTAGCCAATCAGGACGCAGAAAAGCTTCACCACCAATTAATGTTACTTCTGTAATCCCAACGTCCGCCATTTGTTTAACTAAATCCAAGGCTTCGGCGGTAGATAATTCTTGTGTTCTTGTATGACCAGCGCGAGAACCACAGTGCTGACAAGCAAGGTTGCACTTTAAGGTAATTTCCCAAACCGCATAACTAATTCTGCGATAGGCCATTAGAGTCAACTCCCTCAATTAAGTTTTATAAAAATTGTTAACTGTTGACCGAGACAATTTTGGATTTTAGATTTTGGATTAAATCTCAATCTAGAATCCAAAAAATGGTTTCAAGCCTCTGGGTTTACGAAGAAAAAAACAAAAAAATTCAATATTTAAGCCTCTTCTTTACGAGGAGAGGTTAATCCATAATCTAAAATTGTGGACTGTTAACAGTTAGCAGTCAACAGTCAACAGTCCACAACGTTATATATCAGTGGTTGTCACAACCCCATATAAAGGCTGTACAATAGGCGGCCATTTAATAGGAGGCCACACAATCACTCCATATAAAGGCTGTATAATAGGCTTGCCCAAAATGCCACCAAAAACTGCTTCTAATTCTTTTTCTCCTAAATCTTGCAGATCGTTTTCGTTAGCGTTTGATTCTATTAATTGAGTTGTATATTCTTCAAACTCTTCTTGAGTGAAATTAAAGCCAGCATTCTTGACAACTTGGCTACATTCATCTTTACTTTCAACAGCTTGCATTTGATTACGAAAAGCCTCATCATTTGCGAGCTTTTTGTAAAAGTCTCTGACATTTTCTAAAGACATAAACTAATTCCTTGCAGTAATTGCTATTTACAAGTCATTCCAGTTAAAAAGCAGATTTTGCTTGATTAAAACAAGATATTGGTGTAATTCCAAAGACCACTAGGCGCACCATAAATTAAGAAAAGTCTGGGATACAACCCAACTAATCCGCCCACAACAGATGCAAGTTCTGTGGCATCTACATCTTGCAGTTCATTTTCGGATTCTAATAATTGAGCCGTGTATTCTTCAAACTCTTCTTTGGTAAAATTAAAACCAGCATTGTGCAAAATTTCTCTACCAGCTTCTTTGCTTTCCACCTCTTGAATTTGGGTACGAAAAGCTTCATCAGATGCTAGTCTTTCATAGAAAGCTCTAACATTTTCTAAAGACATAATCTGCTCCTGAGATTACTTAAATAGCAGTTGGCATTGCTACTTCAATTGCTAGTTCAGAGGCATTATAGTTATCTGTAATTACTTGCGGACAACGCATACAAGCAGCCTTACCTTCCTGCTTCCACCACCGACAATCTCGGCGGATAGAACAAGGGGGTAATTCTTGTGCGATCGCAGGTAATTTTTCTACAATGCGTGTAGCTAAACGACAATCTTGTCCATCAAAATGCTGACAACCTTTTGTGGCACAAGGTGCAGCTGTACGAAAAATTTCAGATGGTGTAACGGGACTAGCTTTAGCTATCAGTTCATCTGTGAGTTGTTGTGGCTGTTTTAAATAAGCCACACGGGGTTCTGCCACTGTTCCACTGATGATGCCGAAAACTACACTATCCTCAGATTCAGGTCTAGCGCTGGGGCAAAGTGTAGTTTTATCAACAGCAATATTTTCCATCAATTTAGCCTCAGCAACAAAAATCTTCTGGCTAAATAGTTTCAGTGGGAGCTATGATGATGCCTGTTGTAATGATGCGTCCGAGAATAATCGGGGGTTTAGCAATTAAACCAATTGTTTTTGCAGATGTTAAACCACCTGCAACATTTTTAGCTTCTTCAGCAGATACATCTAACAAAGCATCTTCAGAATTTAAGCTTTCATTCCGGCGGGCGATCGCATTATTGACAGCATCATCAATTAGGCTATTAATTTCTAAATGACCGTGGTAGCTGCTTTTGCGCTTTTCCATGTTATTTTTCCTTGGAAGCATCATTAACTAATCAGCTAAAACACATATCCATTGCAGGATTAATTGTAGAATTTGTTAACCGTTAACAGTCAACAATTAACAATATTAGGCAAGTTTTAGTGGAATAGCTTATCTGTTGATTTTAAATTAGAAGCCAAGTATTGCAGCGTTGGTTGTTGCTTTTTATTGAACAATAGTAAAATATTTATGTTCTAAAATTTTTAGAGATATAGCCTAAAAATAGGCTTAAAAGTCCTGGTATCTAGCCAATTTAATCTCTTGATTACCTAAATTTAAACTAAATCATCCCTTAACCTAACCTTTAATTACTCAAAAAAGTTGATAAGTAACACATGTTTATCAATTGACACAATTTTGCAGAATATTTGTCTCTAATTCATCATCGAAGGTTAGTTGTATGATGCCAATTCGAGTAGGACAAATCTCATTTTTACTAGCAGGTATATTTGTCGGCTTGGGGGTGAAAACTTCAGCATTAGCTCAGTCAAAAACCTTAACAATTTATTCGGGGCGAGAAGAAAAAATCATGGCTCCCCTAATTGAAAAGGCGAAAAAAGATTTGGGGATACCAATTGAAGTCCGCTATGGTGACTCAACAGAATTAGCGATCGCTCTCATTGAAGAAGGTAAAAATAGCCGAGCAGATATTTTTTATGCTCAGGATGCTGGATCTTTGGGTGCTGTCGCCAAAGAAGGAAGAACAGTACCTTTACCAAGTAAGCTACTAAATCAAGTCGATCAAAAATTTCGCTCTCCTGCAGGTCAATGGATTGGGATCTCCGGGCGGGCGCGGGTGATTGATTACAACACCAAACTGGTGAAAAAGAACGAACTTCCCACCAGTGTTATGCAACTGACTGATCCCAAGTGGCGGGGTAAAGTAGGCTGGTCTCCGACTAACGGCTCGTTTCAATCATTTGTAACCGCAATGCGTTTAATGCAGGGGGATCAAAAAACCTTAGAGTGGTTAAAAGCCATGAAAAACAATCAAGCCAAAGCTTATAGCGGTAATAGCGCCATTGTTGAAGCTTTGGGTAAAGGAGAAATCGCCCTGGGTTTAGTCAATAACTATTACCTGTATCGATTTACCAAAACTAATCCTAATTTTCCGGTTGCAATTCACCATACAAAAGGTGATGCTGGTGCGTTAATTAATGTTGCAGGTTTAGCAGTGCTAAATACCACTGACCAGAAAAGCGATGCAGAGAAGTTTATCGCTTATATGCTGAGACCAGAAGTGCAAAAGTACCTGACTCAACAGTTTTACGAATATCCTTTGGTCAGAGGGATTCCTGTAGCACAACAGCAAATGCCATTAAATAAGTTGCAATCTCCCCAAATGGATCTCAGTAAATTATCCGACCTCAAGGGAACACTTGCCTTACTGCAAGAAGCTGGTTTGTTGTAAATCAAAAGATAAGGTGGGGTTGACGGTTGACGGTTGACTGGAAAGATCTAATTTAAAAGCGTAATCGCTGCTCCTATCTTGTTTGCATATATCAGCCACAAGTGCAAAAGTCTTAGTCGCTCATGAACTTCAGTCCGCCACCGTTCACAATCGTTCGCAGTGTCTATTCTCCCAGGAGCGATCGCCCGCCTTGGTTTCTTTTAACTATGGGAGGATTCACAGCAATGGCGATCGCTTTACCCTTAGCTTACTTAATCATCCGCACGGCTGGTTTAGGTACAGATAAGTTATGGGCTTTGGTATCGCGTCCTCGTACCCTAATGTTGTTGTGCAATAGTTTAGGCGTGGCTGCGGCTAGCACGATGTTGGCAATAGCGATCGCCTTACCATTAGCATTTCTCACCTTGCGAACTGATTTACCTGGGCGACGATTTTGGCTGATTGCTACCACTTTACCCCTAGCAATACCCGATTATGTAGGTAGTTTCGCTTTGATTGCCGCTTTTGGCCCCAAAGGTAGTTGGTTGCAACTGTGGCTAGAACCTTTAGGAGTGCAGGAATTACCAGAAATCTATGGTTGGACAGGAGCAATTTTAGGACTGACTTTATTTTCCTATCCTTATATATTGTTGAGTGTGCAAGCAGGGTTGCAAGGTATTGACCCAGCAATGGAAGAAGCTGCTAAAAGTTTAGGGTACAATCAACGCCAAACTTTTTTGCGGATTGTGCTACCGATTCTCCGTCCGTCCATTGTCGCCGGAGGATTATTAGTAGCGTTAAATGCCTTGCAAGATTTTGGCACAACTTCTGTAATGCGGTTTGATACCTTTACCAGGGCAATTTTCCTGCAATACAGATATACATTTGATCGCCATCAAGCAGCAGCATTGGGGTTGATGTTAGTTTGTGTGGTATTGCTGGTTTTGTGGTTGGAACACAAAGCGCGATCGCGTGCTGCTTATTACAGCCGTCACATGAGGTTGTTGAGTTCATCTGCGTTAGTTCGCCTAGGTGCATGGAAACTCCCAGCAATTTTATTTTGTTGTCTTGTAACTTGCCTAAGTTTAGTCTTACCAATCAGTGTGACTTGCTTCTGGCTAGTGCGGGGTTTAACAACTACAGGTGTCAGTGAAATTGTAGCTTTACCAAAACTCCTGCAATTAGCTTGGCACTCAATATTAGCAGCTGGATTAGCTGCGATCGCAGCCACGGTTTGCGCCTTACCTGTAGCTATCCTCTCGGTACGTTTTCCTAGCCGCTTTACCACGGTCATTGAGCGTTGTAGTTATATTGGCTTTGGTTTACCAGGAATTGTTGTCGCCATATCGTTGGTATTTTGGGGAGCTAATTACTTACCCTGGGTATATCAGACTTTGCCTATGCTGATATTTGCATACATAGTATTATTTGTCTCTCAATCTATAGGCACAGTGCGGAGTTCTCTTTTACAAGTGAATCCCCAATCAGAAGAATCTGCCCGAATTTTAGGACGAACACCTTGGCAGACTTTCACAGCTATAACTTTACCGCTAGTGCTTCCGGGAGTTTTGGGGGGAGCCGCGTTAGTCTTCCTCACCGCCATTAGGGAATTACCAGCAACCTTATTATTAGCACCCATTGGCTTCAGTACCTTAGCCACACATATTTGGAAAGCAACCGAAAGTGTTTCCTACAGCGATGCTGCAGCTGCTGCAATATTTATCCTAGTGATTTCCATGAGTTCCACATTATTGGTATTGTCTCAAAGCCGTTACAAAACACTTTCCATAGAAGCACGTCGGAGTTTGCAACGGGAGGTTGATTAGGGAATTTGACAAATGACCAATGACCAATGACCAATAACAAATAACTTATGTTAGCAATTTTACGCTTGGAGAATGTCACACTTCAGTTTTCCCAAATGACAGTTCCATCTGTGCTTGGAGTAAGTTTAGTATTAGCGCCAGGAAATATATTAGGATTACTTGGGCCTTCTGGATGTGGAAAAACTACGCTCCTGCGGATAATTGCTGGGTTTGAATCACCACAAATAGGAACCGTAGAAATAGCTGGAAAGTTAGTTGCAGGTAATGGTCATTGGCTAACACCAGAACAGCGACAAATTGGCATGGTATTTCAAGACTATGCTTTATTTCCACATTTATCTGTGGCAGAGAATATTGCTTTTGGCTTACGGTCTGTAAAAGCGAGAATGCGCCAAGAACAAGTATCTCAGTTGTTGGAACTGGTTGGATTAACAGGATTAGAAAAACGCTATCCTCATGAACTTTCTGGAGGTCAGCAACAACGGGTAGCTTTAGCCCGTGCGTTAGCACCACAGCCTAAACTGCTGCTATTAGATGAACCACTTAGTAATTTAGATGTGCAAGTGCGATCGCGCTTGCGAGAAGAAGTCTCAGAAATTCTGAAAAAGCAGGGAATTTCTGGTATTTTTGTCACCCACGACCAGCAAGAAGCACTAGCGATCGCTGATCTAGTAGCTGTGATGCACCAAGGCACAATTGAACAAATCGGCACACCAAGAGAAATTTATACTCAACCTGCTTCTCGGTTTGTGGCTGAGTTTGTCAGCCAAACCAATTTTATTAGTGCTAAACGCAGAGGTGATCTCTGGGAAACAGAAATCGGATGCTTTTCTCTCCCAAATCAAAATCCTGAAGAAGATAAAGGAGATTTGATGATCCGTGAAGAAGATATCACTTTACAACCTGATAACAATGGTGCAGTGGCGATCGCCGCACGCCACTTTTTAGGCCATGAGTACCGCTACTGTTTACGGACTACCTCAGGAAAAAAGCTATATGCACGCATAAGATCCTCCTTAGAATTACCAATTGGTACAAGGGTGCAGCTGTTTGTTAAAAGACAAACGTTGAGATTATTTCCTCATTGCTGAAACTAGCAATGGGGGCAACGCAATCATTCATAAATCAAAGGAATTATAGTTCATGAATTGGGAAATTTTTCTGGCTAGTTTTGCTGGTTCTCTAATTGAATTAGTAGAGATTTTGGGTATAGTTCTTGTTGTTGGTAGGTTAGCAGGTTGGCAGAATGCTTTAGTTGGTGCAGGTAGCGGTATCGGTTTAACCTTGCTAGTCTCCCTAATTTTGGGTAAAAGTTTGACACTCATCCCCGTAGATATCCTGAGAATTGTCGCGGGTGGTTTTTTACTAGCTTTTGGGCAAGGGTGGACACGTTCAATCATCAAGTATTACGCAGGTATCCCCAAAAAGCGCAAAGATGATGAAGACAAACTAGAAGCCGAACTAACTAAAGAAGGTAGTCAACCCGGCTGGAACTGGTTTGCTGTGGTGACTACCTTTAAAAGTGCGCTGTTAGATAGTGTAGAAGTTGCGATCGCAGTTGTTACCTTAGGCGCTGCTGGTAGCAAATGGCTAGAAGCAGTTGGCGGTGCTACCGCCGCAGCATTTGGTTTGGTTGTGGTAGCATTTTTATTCCGTACCCCACTCAATCAAGTACCTGTCAAGCCGATGAAATTTACCGCCGCTATGCTGCTGATGGGATTTGGTATTTACTGGCTAAGTGAAGGATTAAATCTAGAATTACCCGGTGGCGACTGGGCAATTGTCTGGTTACCTTTTGCTTGGGGTTGCTTAATGGCGATTTCTGCATTGCTTTTGCGTTGGCGAGTTGGTTTACAGAAACCAGAAGAAATTGTCAGTTAATCTAGCAATGTGGAAAAAGGGTAAAGGATAAACAACCTTTCCCCTTACCCTTTCATCTTTACTCCCCAACTTACCTCAGCGAGATATTTTTCTGAAAATAACAATCAACCGTCAACCGTCAACAAATCTTCCCTATATATTTCCAATTAGCTAAAATTGCATAGCTTGATTAACATAAATTTCCACTGCTGTCCCAGCTTTGAGAAACCAAACATTAGTTCGTTGACTCATTTGGGAAATTGCTTGTTGATTACGTTGGACAATTTGGGGAACTACTGTATTTATCCCACCTTCTACAAGTCCAGCCGAGATATTACGATCGGGGTTGTTATTGCTAACAATAGTACCACCCGCAGTTGTAGTGACAACTTGCGACTCACTACGGTTAACTAACTCTGCGGCTTTACCAACACCACCTAAGACAAATAGCCCTAAATCCATACTGAAAATAGATCCACCTCGATTGGGAAATTGGCTGGCAATTATAGGTGTACCTTGAGGTGCATGAATCGTAATCGCATTTTCTGCTAAACTTTTTTCTGTCAGGTTGCCATTGGTTGAGACAATCATTTTGCTCACCTTGAGTTGTAGCAAACCTTGTTCCGAAAGCGAGCGAATTTGTACTAAAAATTCAGTATTAGCAGGAATAGCGATCGCACCATCTACAGCTTTTAAGGGTTCTGTTAAACGAACTACAAATATATTGTTGTCATCGCCATCTTCATCGTTATTTTTAGACTTCATCGTCTCACCAAATATCGCTGTTGCCAACACAGCTTTTGCACGACTACCAACTGCTACAGATTTTGGACTCTGCTGTACTCCTTGGTTCATCGCAGAAGGTTGTTGTTTAGGCGTGGATTCAGGCTGAGAATTGATTGAGCTTTGTGAATCTTCGTCATCTTCTTGGTATTTTCGAGTATTGATATTAACATTAGGCGGACTAGTAGGTTGAGGAGTTACAGCCGCTTGTTTATCGTTACTTAATTGTGGTGAATTTGTACCTTCTGGGAGTGATTTTGGTGTAGGTGATGGAGTTATCTTGATTAATGGTTGAGGTGTTGGTTTTCTACTTATTGGTTGGGGTATTAGTGAAGCTTGAACCAGAGGTTTTGGTTGATAATTAGGAGTTCTAATAACACGCTCAACTGTAACTAT
This sequence comes from Calothrix membranacea FACHB-236, assembly GCF_014696315.1. Lineage (GTDB taxonomy): Bacteria > Cyanobacteriota > Cyanobacteriia > Cyanobacteriales > Nostocaceae > Aulosira > Aulosira membranacea. The sequence continues at coordinate 20,892 of NZ_JACJPX010000059.1, read as the reverse complement.
TCGAGGTACGTAAACTGTTGACATCGGTGTTGGGATTCTTTCGCTCACCGTTTGTCGCTTTCCAGAAACATCTGGCTGAGAAGTTGATTTGAGTTTTACACCTCTTAACTCTTGTTGTGCTGATTTTACAGTCTCTAATTGTTCTTGGAGGGCTAATTTTGTTTTTAGGTTTTCTATGTTTCCCTCTAAATATTGAGAACTCGGTTCTGTTGCGGTTGGTTTTTCAATTTCTAGAGAAACAGTATTATTTTTTTCTGCTGGTTGATTATTACTATTCATCAACTGCGTTAAAAATCCACCAGCAATTAATACTACAGCTAAAGTAGCAGTACCAACTAAGCCTAACTTAGCAAAGGGATTAGATGATAATGATTGCTCAGTTTTAATTTCTGAAGGTTGAGATAAAGATGTTTGCCGTTGAGTTGATTCTGCTACTACCCCAGCATCAACAGATAAAGCTTCTACTGACAAACCTACTAATTCTGCTATCCGTAATTCTGATTCATCAGAGTCTACTTCTAATAAAGAATTATCAGATTGAGAATTAAGTAATTCTTGTTGATGATTCTCTGGAGGAACTAACATTTTGATGATCTTGCTAATAGACTATTTATTTTTATAGCAATAAAGCAAAAAAATACCAATCTTTATACAAGGATATTTAGTAATATGATAGTTAATTTTGAAATTGAAAATTATTTGGAGTAAAAGATGAAAATTTACCCTTTAAAACTTTACTATTTCGTATCACTATTGTACCTTTAACCGGAAAATAATGATAGAGATTTGGATATTTCACAAACTAAAATTTTTATTACAAATTTTTGTGGTGCATGAAAAATATATATTTTTCATGCACCACAACTATTCATTAGTTTGCTTGGGCAGTGAGGTAATTTGAACTTAAATGCCATTTATCGAGCAATTCAGCCCGATTTTGACGGAGGTCAAGATGATTGCGTTCTGTGGGATAAGGCAAATCTTCACCTTTAATACCAGTCCAAAGTACGCGGTTGAATTGTTCAGGATCTAACTTATCTTCAACCTCAAAATAGAAATCCTTAGTTGCTTGTGCCCACCACTGTTTGTTATGCAGGGATGGAATGGCAGTAGTCTTGTCTACATTAGAATCCTTACAAGCTGGTACAAGATTTGGATCTACAGGATTGGCGCATAAATTGCCAGGTACAACGGCTGTATAAGGGGTAAAGTTGGGTTTTTTGCTGAATGCATCTGACATCGGCTTGGCATTAGCATCATTCATCCCTAAATAGTCAATACCCAGTAAGTCTTCTATTGTTCGCAGTATGCTAACAGTAGTGTAGTTAGTGCTGATTAAGGCATTGCGCTTGGTGTAAGGAGAAATAATGTAGGCGATCGAGCGATGACTATCAACATGATCGGGGCCATTTTGGCAATCATCCTCAATGATCACGATCGCAGTATCTTTCCAAAGCGGAGATTTGGAGATTTTTTCTACGAGTAGACCAACTGCATAATCATTATCTGCCATTTGCAGTGGGGCTGTATTTAAACCAGCCACAGCGTTGTTAAAGTCTCCAAAGTGGTCGTGTGGTAAACGTACCAACGATAAGTTAGGCAGTTCATTCCTCGCTAAATATCTATCAATGTCTCGTACCCACTCATTATAGAGATAGATATCTGCATTCTTTTGGTCGTAACCCCGGAAGTAGATGTCAGTTTTATCCAACAATACAGTTTTAGCTGCTACAGCTTGAGGAATATTATCAGCAGCAGGGTTGGGAGTAATGGGAATGTAAAGTGGATTGGTGGGATCTGGTTTAGTAGGATCTACTTGAGCAGTGCTGTAGTTACCGTCAACGAAGAAACCGTAATTACGTACAGTCTTACCAGCACGTAATGCAGTATCCCAAAGAAAACCACCAATTGTATTTGGTGTAATTTCACCATCACCTTCGGGAGCATTGACATCCCTATCCCCAGGCAAAATCGCAGATTGACCAGAGGGATCTAAAACTCCGGTTACCCTTGTAATAAATTGCGAAGGATTAGAGGATGTTTGTGGGAGAACGATGTTGATGTTACGATTCAGACCTTCATAGTCGTAGGTCAGACCATTAAACCCAGCATTACCATACAGTACCGACTGAGTTTTTTCAGTGTAATCTGTAGTTCGTGCATAAGTTGACCAGTTCCAGCCCACACCACTTGACTCACCAGAATCGTAGAAGTTATCAAAAGTTACAAAGTCCAGTGCTAGTTTGTGATGGTTGGGTGAAATAGCTTGGGGAAATAAAGTTAGTGCGGGATCACCATTACCAACAGGTAAATCTCCAAGTACTTGGTCATAGGTGCGGTTTTCTTTAACTACATAGATAACGTGCTTAATTTTTTTCTGGAGAAACTTCATCATCCGGTCTGGACGACGATTGTCAAAACCGTTATTTCTGTCTACTTGGTCGGAAAGTCTTGCTAAGGTTCCGCGTCTGGGAACTGGAATTACTGAAATTCCAGCTTTTTCTAAGGCCCAATTGTACTCATTTCTAAACGTGGTGTTACGAGCTGTTCCGGCTGCAGTTGTGCGGCTATTTGAGGGGTTGGGGCCGGAATTACTCTTGGCATTGACTACGTAGAGTGTTTGACCGTCTCGACTAACACTTACAGAATTAGGATACCAACCTGTTGGTATACGTCCACTCACCCGACCGGGCCGCAAGTCTACGACAGCAACAGCGTTTTCCCCGCCTAAGGTCACATACAATGTGCGTTCATCTGGGCTAAGAGCCAATGAGTTAGGATTTGCACCCTTGTATTGATCTCGAGGACGAGATAGCGAGATAGTCTCAACAACAGTATTACCGTTGGTGTCAATCACTGAAACTGAGTCGCTATTACCGTTAGCTACATACAGCCGATTTTGGTCACGCGACAGTAGTATCTTGTTTGGCTGGCTACCTACTGGAATACGAGTGATTTCCCCAGAAGCAATACCAACAGCTAGCACTTCGTTATCTCGCTGGCTACTAATAAAGACTTTCGCTGCTGCACCATTGCTTGTACTTTTAAGAGCAACATCAAAAGGAAATTCCCCTGTTGCTTCTTTACCTCCAGGTACAAAGAATTTAATTTCTCTGATTACCTGACGGGTAGCAGTATTCACAATAGAGATGGAGTCATTTTCAAAATTTGCAGCTACTAAAGTATTACCATCTTGACTAACTGCAAGACCAGCTACAACTGCTCCGGTTGCTAGAGCATCTGCTGGGGTGTTTTTCAACAAACCACCATCGTAGCTAGGAAGAGGAGCCGTTTGATTAGAATTATGACCTAGAAGAATAAAAGGAGCATCAGGTACATAGTTACCGCTATTTAAGGCATAAACATAAATGCGATCGTCAATGCCTCCTGATACATAAAAGCGTGTACCATCTTTTGCCCACGCTAAACCATTGTAGGTATTGGGAATGTTGATCTGCTGCCGTTTGACCAACTTACCATTGCTGACATCGTAGACAAACACCCATTCTGCTTTTCGGGTGTTGATACTACTGGGTTTGCCGGTTAACGGGTCTAACACAGGATAAGTTAAATCTGCACCAGTCTTTTCATTCTTGAAATTCTGGTTATAGCCACTAGTTAGCACTAGTAAAGTTTTACCATCTGGGCTGAGGGCTGTAGTTACAGCTTCAGCAGCATCAGCATTATTATCTGTACGCAAACCTGTTTTTAAGGCTGCAAAAGTTGAGCCTGGGGCTGCTGCGGGCGTGATTATTTGACCTGTAGGTAACAATGCCCCACCTTCAGGAAGCTCACCTACAGGGTTATTAGCCAATACAGCACTAGCTAACTGTATACCACTTATTACAACTACTGCTGCTACTAGGAGGCTGAGTAGAAGATATCGTTTACGCTTGAAATTTCGCATTTGCTTCTCTCAAACATCAAATTTCTCGCCTACAGTGCAGATTCTCTTTTGTTTTGGTTAAGAAAAAGGTAAGGTCAGGTTACTTCAAAAGGTAGATTTTATAGCGGGGAAATGTTTGTAATTAATTGGCTAATGATACTTGCATTGATGGCAAAACTTATGAGTCGAAGTTGTTAAAGGTTGCAATTAATAACCTTTTCTTAATCTTACAAAGTTATGTAAATACATAAACCAAATAATCAAAGTATTTTTTAATATCTAAAAATTTTCTACATATATGCAATAAATTTGCGTAAATACACAGAAGTTTTAGCTATAAAAAAACAATATACTTAACAAGTGAAATAGTTAATATTATTTTTCTTTCATTCTAATATTTTTTAAATATATGAAACGGCGAAATATACTTTGGTATTCGCTATTATTTATTGCTGGCTGTACAACAGGAACTAATCCGAAAAATAATTCAGGTAACTTGGCAATATCATCACCTAAAAAATTAAATTTTACAGTTACCGATGTTGCTGGAATTGAAGATTTACAACGAGATTATGGAGCATTCCGGGCTGTATTAGAAGAAATATTAGGCATAAAAATTGATTTTTTTCCTGTAGAAAATCCTACAGCGGCAGCGCCTGCATTACTGTCAGGAAAGGTAGACATTGTATTTGCAGGCCCTTCAGAATACTTAATTTTAAATTCCAGAGCTAAGGCTATCCCAATAATTGCTATCAGGCGTAATAACTATCATCCCATATTTGTTGTTCGTGCAGATAGCAAAATTAAATCATTAGCTCAATTGAGAGGTAAAACAATTGCTATGCGAAAAATTGGCTCAACCTCTGGCCATATTGCTCCTACAAAACTAGTAATAGATGCTGGGTTGAATCCAAATACTGACTTAAAAATTGTCTTGTTAGACGATCAAGGAGCAAAAGCTTTAAAAAAAGGTGAAGTGGATGCTTGGGCAACCTCATTTGATCGATACCATAATATCTTAGAAGCTGAAGGGTTGTCGGAAAAGGATTTTTCTATCATCCTAAAAGGCCCATTACTCCCAGGTGATATATTTGTTGCTAGTAACCTACTGGCATCTAGCTTTGTAGAAGATGTACGAGCCCGTATGTTTGAGCATCAAGATAAACTAATCCAAAGCCTTTTAACAGCTCAAGCTAACCAAAAGTATAAAGATGCTAAATTTATTTCAGCAAATGATGCTGACTATAATATGATTCGTGAAGTTTATCAAAAAATTGGACAAGGAAGCTTTTTATAAGAGTATTGATTCTAAGTTAATGGCAGTTATTAAAAGAAAGCCTGTTAAAAGAATTTCTCTCTGGTTTAGCAATTTAAGTAATAGCTGGAATATTGCTCAAAAGATTAGTTATGGTTATACTGTAGCTATTAGCATTGGTTTTATTGGTACGATAACTGGTTTGTTACATGCAGCACAATATGAAACAAATGCCCAAAAGCAGTTAAATTTATCCTATCAGCAGCAATATTTACTCAAAGATTTAGAAAATGCAGTAACGAGAATCAGATTACATCCGCAAAGATTAGTTACTGTATTAGATGATTCTGTCTGGTTAGAATTTGAAAAAAATAAGTTCCTCGATGAACTTAGTCAAGTTAATCAGCAGTTATTGGAGATAGAAAAATTTATCCATGCTTATCCTAATGACTTAGCATTAAACAGTGCAGAAATTTTAAACTTATTGAAAAGTTATCAGAAAAATATAGAGATATACAATCAAATAGTCCAGTTTTACTGGCAGCAAATTGAAAAAAATCAATTATCGCCGAAAGCAAAATCAGATTATCAAGAACAATTATTTTTTTTATTTAAAGAGGAAAAAAAAATTAACCTTTCTGTACAATTTGAGCAACTTTCAGACGAGTTGATTCGACTTATAGGACAAGCTGAAATTCAAAAGCAGCAAGCCAATACAAGCTTTGAGAATGTTCAAAAACTGCGGATTAAAGTTATTTTTGGCAGTATGATTTTGTCATCTGCGATCGCAGCGGCACTTGCACTATATACTAGTAAGTTAATTGCCCATCCCTTAGAAGTAGTTACTCAAGTTGCTAGAAAAATTATCCAAGAGTCTAATTTTCAACTAAGAGCTAATGTCACTAGCAAAGATGAAGTAGGAACATTAGCTACCTCACTTAATCAATTAGTAGGATGGGTAGGAGATTACACTCAGGAATTAGAGTTGGCTCGTCAACATTTAGAGCAAAGAGTAGAAGAACGAACTCAAGAACTTCAACATTCACACCAAACTTTAGAACAAAGAGTAGAAGAACGAACTCAGGAACTAAAACAAGCACTCCAAGACTTAAAAGCAACTCAGGCACAATTAATTCAAACAGAAAAAATGTCGTCTTTGGGACAAATGGTTGCAGGTGTAGCACATGAAATTAATAATCCTATTAACTTCATTTATGGAAATATTCGATGTGCAGATGAGTATATTCAAGATTTACTCAACCTTGTAAATTTATACGAGCAACAATATCCAGAATCTAACTGCATTATAAAAGAGAGAATAGAAGATATTGATTTGAATTTCCTCAAGAAAGACTTATTAAATTTGCTAGATTCTATGAAAATAGGTGCTGAACGTATTCGAGAAATTGTGTTATCTTTGCGTAATTTTTCTCGATTAGATGAAGCCGATATTAAAGAAGTAGATATTCATGAAGGTATTGACAATACACTATTAATTTTATCTCACAGAATTAAATCAGATATTAAAGTTTTAACAAACTATAGAGATTTACCTTTAGTTGAATGCTATCCATCTCAAATTAATCAGGTATTTATGAATATTTTGAGTAATGCCATAGATGCTTTATTAGAATTAGAATCTCAAACTAGTAAACACATTTTTATAGAAACATCCAAGTTAGATGATACTTATATTAAGGTAGGGATTAGAGATAATGGCCCTGGCATTCCGCCAGAGATTAGAAATAAGTTGTTTGACCCTTTCTTCACAACTAAACCAGTCGGTAAAGGTACTGGTCTAGGTCTAAGCATCTGCTATCAGATAATCGACAAGCATAAAGGTAGAATAGAATTGGCTTCGGAAGTTGGGCAAGGAACAGAGTTTGCAATTTTGTTACCAATTAAAACACAAAATTAAAAACTCATCTGTAGGTTATTTGACGGAGATTATAGCTATAAATGCTCTATTGTTGACCCAAAGCATGTAGCCAATAATAAAAAACTCCACCCACAAGGGGATGAAGTTTTTGGCATGGGGAATATTTTTCAAGAATGAGTTACAGCTATTGCAATCCGGAACCATACGTGAGAAATTATTTAACAGATAACAATACTGTAGCCAAATTAAGAGGGTTCAACGGCTGTAGAAGCATTGTGAATACGACCAAGAGAGGTGAGCTTGGCAAAAATCTGGGCTAATAAAATAGGATCTGGCTGTTGCGGAAGCATTTTTAACATTTCCCGAACATATCGAAAACCCCGACAGTAAGCCCGAAGATCAACAATGCCAGAACCGGGATTGTTTTCACGAAACTGAGCTAAAAGATAATGGGATAAATTGACCATGAAAAAAGAAAGATTGGCAGCATTAGTTACCGCCGTTTGACCCCTATTCATAAAATCTTCCAAGCCCCAAAATTGTTTGGCATCACGAAAATTAAATTCGATTTGGAAGCGCAGTTTATAGTAGTCGATTATTTTCTCATATGATAAAGTTAGGTCACTAGAAAACAGAATTATGTGACTGCGAGCATGAGTATTCAGATTGGTTTTTACCAAAATCACTACATTCAGAGGCTGGGCGAATTCTTTGTGCAGTAAAGTAGCTTGATAAGTACAGGCAAGGATATCTGACTCAATACTAATTTGACGCAAATATTCTTGGGGAATATTACGCCAGTCCAGCTTATCACCGTATTTACGACGAGAACGATGATTGGGGTCAGGATTTTGATAAGGTATATATAATGCCGCATCGTGGCGTAACTTGGAAATTATGTGTAACTTTACCTGCCTAGCCATCTGTAAAGCGTTATTGTTCCCAAAATGACCATCTACGACTAAGTAAGTGAGGGGAATAAAGTTAGCTATTAACTTAAATAGCTGATTAATCATCTTCTGAATTCTTAGTAATTCATCTGTAAAAACCACTTCCTGTTTATTTTTGTTCTTACTCCCTTTTGGTCGTCCGCGCCCACGCTTTTCTTGAGTTTTTATTTCTGGACTTGGTGATACAATACCTTTTTCTCCATCGCTCTTGATTACCTGTTCTATTTGAATCGGAAATGAGTGTCTTTGTTGAACACTTACTAATGATAATGTAAAGAAAGAAAGACCCGATATTGGTTTACTTATTAGACTGGAAAAGAACCTATCTAATCCATAGGTATTTTTTCCGGCTTTGCTTATTACTACTTCGTCTCCTGCCAACAAATAAACATCATTTGGACAAAACAAATGCCGCCGAAAAAACACCCAGAACACCGTTGCCCACGGTATGACTGTATGAAAGAATCTCCTCACTGTCCGATAACTACCACCAGTTTCCGCCCAACGGCATATTCCCAACATTGTGACTCGTCCGCTCATGGCTAACATGGCTATGATAATTTGGCTCAACTGCCGCATCGTCGTCACTTTTATTTCTGGCAGTAGGCATTGCAACAGTGCTAGGATGTTGAACATGGGCTGTGTGTGGCTTTCGAGTTGTGGTTTTGCAAGACTATAACTCTACTACATCAGCCCTCTTTTTATACTCTTTTTTTGGCCACAGTATTGAAAAGGTGGTATTTTTTATTTGGTCATTTTTTAACGATTCCAGCCGATCTTTACTACATCAGTCCTCTTTGTTCATACTCTTTTTTTGGCGAAGGTATTGAAGACAATAAGTCTATTACATCGGGCCTCTCTTCATCCTCTTATTTTGGCTAAGGTATTGAGATAAATGTAATATTAAATCCTCGTAATAAATCAATTTTGAGGCGTAAATTATATACATTGCAGCTGGAATTGGAAAACCAATAGCCAAGTCTTTAATTAAAGGTGGGATTGTCGCCTATGAAAAAAGCCGAGGCGTGTTAGCATAACTTGGTGAAAGTTGGGAAGACATGATAGCAGAACTGGCTGAATCTAACCAACCTATAGCAATAAAACCAACTCCAGAAACTAATAATGAGCCTACCTCATCATCTTAGTCACAGCAAATCCAATCAACACATATTAGGCTTGGGTCGAAAATAAGAAACTCAATCTACTCAAACGCTGTGTTAATTTTGTAATAGATACCACATTTACACTACACCCTTACTCTATCAATATATAGAGATTGTCAAGATATTTATTGCTGAATGAGGGCAAAACAATGACAGGTAAACAAGAGTTGTTAGATTCCAGCAGTTACAATCATGGCGATAATGTGGCACAAAATCTGTTATTTAGTGCCACATTACAAGAATTTGCCAATAAGGTCGATTATATCTGTTGCCTAGAAACTGGAGGTAAAATCCACTGTCTAGAGGCATATACACAAATCAAAACACTTTTGCAACAACTAGATGATGTCAATGAGTCTCTAGAAACGGGGAATCTCCAATTTGATAATTAACACTAATTTGGCTGTGGTGATTCCTTGGCATTGTTTAATCAAATAAATTATATGAAGGACACAAAATGGTTTGTGTCCTTATTCATTTGTTGCATTCTCTTTCCAAATTTAAGATAGAAAGTTGCTTTCTATGGGTTGAGCTGACTTCATCGGCTTTTCGGCAAGTTCAGCCTTGGCTTCTGTTACAATCTCTTGCCAAGCGTCATTGACTTGAGTGATCGCTGGTGCAAATCTTGGTAGAAGGAGCTATCAGCCCTGATGGTACAATCCTCGCTAGTTGTAGTTCTGACAACAAAATTTGGCTTTGGAATCCACGCTCAGGCGATCCATATAAATAAATGGTGACAATAAGTTTTATTACCAAGCTTAAAATTCTATATTTGGTTGTTAGGATATATACCTTTTTATGCTTCGTCTAATCAGGCGATCGCTTCAAGAATTAATCTTTTAAGGTATTCTGCTTTTAAGTTGCACAATCCATTGTGAGGACAGTTGACCGTTAACAGCCTTGATTAGTAGTTATGCAATTTAGACGTGCATTAGCTTATTAACTTGTTAGAGAAATCCCTTGTATATAGTCATATTAACCGGACAATCAAATGTATATTCCTATGGAGTTACAGCGCTTTTGACGTAAGTGAGGTACATCATGAGTAATGAGTAATGAGTAGGAAATTTACTTATTACTCACGACTTATTACTCATTACTTTTTTCAATTAGTTGCTGTACCTCATAAACATGAAATCTGCTGTATGTTTTTTATACCCTAATATCTAATACTCAATTAGTCTTTGCAACATATAAAAAAGAATTAACCAAAAGATAACTTATTTCAGAAATCAATCTTATATATTCATAGAAGACAAAAACACAATGTCCTAGAGAGTTAAATAATAACTACATAGGACGTTCTTCTTCTATATCTCATAGCTATAATTACCCAAGCCCATACCTCATTAGCAGGTTTGGGTTATTTATGTTTAAGCTTTAATGAGCGAGCAATACTTTTCAGAAAAAGACAAAGCTTAACCAGGATATAACGAACTAAAGTAATTACTTATATACTATTTGTAATGTATAAAAAAGAACTATCCTACAAAGGTTAAAGAGTGACTTTGTGTAGGATTTCTTTCCTCTTACATATAAATCCCTAACAAAGCCCATACCTCATGAGTATGGGTTTTACTTCGTAAAAAAAGAAAGCTTAACCAGAATATAAAGAACTAAAGCATAGATATCATATATAGTCTAGAAAGGTAAATTACATAGCAAAATTAAGCAAGGTTTTGATAGAAATTATTTTCTTGATTACTATATAATCGCTTTATTTCACACATATAAGACTGTATGATGTTTATGATAAATGCCAAAATTTTCAGCTATTTTTAGTGCTTGATGAGTTTTAAACATTATCAAGCACTTTTATTATTCTCATCTTGATTATATTTATCCAAAAGTGAATTGAGTTTCCAAACAACTTATTCAGTACATCAGATAATCAGTAGCCTGTCAAACGCATCCTACGTTCTGCAATTGATTTAGTAGTTGATAGGGAAAATTGATGTAGTGCAATATCTCATAATTGAAATTCTGGTTATCAAGAGCTTCATCTGACCATTTTGCAGACCACATGAATAAATACAAATTTTTATTCTCAGCAGAGATATTAGATTCCTTGAGGGAATTCCATACTGCTCAAATTTGTTTTATCAATTTATTTAACCTGAGAAGAGCGGATTTCTAGAATAAAATTATTTTGACTTTTGTGTACAGACGCGATTAATCGCGTCTCTTCAAATTTTGGCTTACTTGGCAGCGGTAATAGCTAACTTAACACAATCCTTATTACGGAGCCGGAACCGCTACTCGATTGCTAGGAACAATCTGTGGCTGATAAGAAAATACTTCTCGACTACGAGGATCAACAGTAACTTTGATCCACTGTACGTCATTAGTGCCGTTCGCCTGATTATTACCAAATGTCTCAACGCGAGTAAAGTTCTCGAGCCTTCTACCTTGAGCATCTAAAAATGGCTTGTCAATACGGTAATAATGCGAGTCACCATGAACATAGGCCACTGGCTTACGGAACGCAATTACCTCATCGCGTAACGCTAATAAAAAGTCCTTGAAACCATCAGGTTGTCCATCGGTTTGTACAAGTGTCTTGGGATCGCGTAGAGGTGCTCTGGTAGGATCGCTCAAATCCCAGCCTGGATTTGCTTGAGAAATCAACATCACCGCCGCCGATTTGCGTTCTTTTGCTACTCTAAATGTCTCTTTCATCCATGCAATATTGGCCGCATTTCGCGCTTTGTACTCTTGTGGATCGGGTGCGGTATCGCATAAATTATTGCAGGAACCCTGGATATTAAGCGTCCCATAAGTAACCCTACCAACTGTCCAACGACGGTTTTCTACACAAGGCATTGGGCCCTTCACACCAAGACATAGAGGCTCTTTCTGAACTTCTTGGGCTAACCGACGCTGTCCTAGAGAAAAATTCTTGCTGAAGAATAACATCCGCTCATAGTCAAGGCGTTCGAGAGAGTTATATCCACCACTGGAAGGGCGATCGCAGTCAGTCCAATCGTTATCACCTGGTGTGAAAGCTGCTGGTGCTTCTAGGGAGTTGAAGTAGTTAAGAGCTTTGGCATATAGAGCATTATCGCAAAGACTGTTAGAACCCGCTTTGAGATCGCCATCATGGACGGTAAAACTAAGTCTCTGGGAATTCATGTCTTCGATTAGTCTATTTACGCCAACCTCCTGCGCTTCGGAGTAGGGTAAATCGCCCCAGAGTCCGATTGTATAGGGCGCATTCCTATTTTCATTCTCATTCTCTCCAGCAATTACCAAACTCGTAGCAGATGCAAGGAAAGGTAAAGTCAGACCGAGTAAACAAATATTCCGCAGTAAACCTGTAGTAACAATACGTTGAAGCATTGAGTAGCCAAGCTTTTTCATGATACCCTCAACTATTTTTGAATCTGCAGATGCATTTTAGGCAATTAGTTTTTACCCATAGCATTTGAGTCAGGAATTTTAGCCTACCGGATTGTCAATAATAGATAGGTTATGAATAGGTTATGTGTAGCAAAATTCAATTATTAAAGTAATGATTTGCAAAACACTACACAAGGGTTATTGAAGTTAACCGTTGACAGAGATTTATTTTAATAACATCTTTATATATTCTTTACTTTCGTTTATTAAACGTAGAGTTAAATTTTGACTGTCAAAATTTAACTCATTTCTGTAATTTATACAGAAATAATTGAACCAGTTTTAAACAAATGAAGAAGTCCAAAATTTCCGTCTCTGTTATATCGATTACTAGTACAACAGTAGTTTTGACTCTGCTTAATTATTTGCTAAAGCCCATCACAGCCCAAACTTCAAGTGTTCATTTGACTATGGGAAATCCTAGCGGTGCTGGCAATAGTTACAATAATTATTTATTAAGTAAACCTCAGTATGCGGTTTCTTATAACTGCTATCGAGGGACACCAAATTGGGTAAGTTGGCAATTAAATTCATCATGGTTAGGTAATGCACCTCGCCAAGATGATTTTCGTGCAGATACTACATTACCTTCATCTTGCTATCGAGTCAGTTCGTCTGATTATACAGGCAGTGGTTTTGACCGTGGCCACATGACTCCCTCCGCAGATAGAACAAATACAATCGCCAATAACTCAGCTACATTTTTAATGACCAATATCATCCCCCAATCACCTGATAATAATCAGGGATTATGGGCAAATCTAGAAAATTATTGTAGAGATTTGGTGGTCAATCAAGGTAAAGGGCTTTACATTATTTCTGGTTCTTATGGCACCGGTGGAACAGGATCAAATGGAACAAAAACCACAATAGCTAATGGTAATGTTACAGTCCCGTCCAGAATTTGGAAGGTAATTGTAGTCTTAGATAGGCCAAATTCTGGAGCTAGTAGTGTAACTAATAGTACAAGAGTAATTGCTGTCAATACGCCTAATACACAAGGTGTGAGAACTGCAAATTGGAAAAATTACAGAGTTAGTGTTGATTCTATTGAATTGACCACTGGTTACAATTTGCTTTCTAATGTCTCTACATCTGTTCAAAGTACAATTGAGGCGAGAGTTGATACTTTGTAAAGGTTATTAATTAAAACTAAAGCCTGTCTACAAATATAGACAGGCTTGTGATTTTTTAACTAGGTCTCCACAACTTTTGTTGAAATTCCGGTTAATTCTTGAGAAAGAGTTTGACCAACAATATAGACATCAATATTCACTGTACCTAAACGATAAACTTTAATATCGGTCAAATTATCTTTGAGTGTCTTAATGAGTAACTGAAACTTTTGAACATTTTGTTTTTGAATTTCATCGTGCCATTCTTGCTCTTGAGAATAATTCCTCAAGAAATAGTCTAATTCTACAATTTCAATTGCTGTATCTTGAGTATGACCTGTTAACTGTAAAAGCTTTTGATTTGTTAGAGATTGTTTACTTTGCCCAGACCATAAAAAAACTTCAAAGGGATATTCTGATTCACTAATCATTAGCAAATTATCAGAAGCTTGCCTGAGTTTTTTAGTAATTTCTTCAATCATAAACAATGCATTTAGAAACATTGGGTTTTAAGCTTACCAATCAGAGAATTAAGATTGAGTTGAGTAGGCCAGCCTAGAGGAAGATTGGCTGAATTATAGCCCCTATCTCTTAAATTCTGAATAAATCGGTTACGGATGTAGGTTGTGTCAAAATTACCAAGACCATCAAAGTAAACATCAGTTAGATGAGCTGGGTCTAAAGCCATTTCACCTTTATATACTGCACCATCATTAGAATCATCCCAACCCCAAGGTGTATTAGCGGAATTATTACTACAAAGTTGGTGTACCAGCACCACAGCTACCACTAGAGTCACCCTTGAAAGTTCCCCAACCAGCGTAGGTCAATGCAGTGGAACTTAATACAGAGGCTTCATCTAATTGATGCTGCCACATTCCACTAGCAGCAAATACATCAAGCAACAAATATTTGACATCCCGGTCATTTCCAGACGCAGGAACTTCAGAAGTAGTTGTAGAAGGATAGTAAATAATCCCATCCTCACTGCTGGCTCCTTCAAAATTCCCCGCATATGGCCAAGCTTTTAGTCCATGACCTTTAGCTTCCTGAGTCGTCAATTGATGTAGAGAACCGTTATAGTTGCTCATGGTGAGCGTCCCATCAATATTTTCTGCACCACTTCGCAAAGAGCTAGCAGATGGGGTATATGAGTAGAGATCTCTATGGAATGCAGTCACAATACCTTCAAGCTTACCAAAGGTTGAACCATCCTTGCGAACGATCGCCAATTCCCCCTCTAAATCATTTTCATGCTCTTGGTCGAAGGGAATGTCTGTCCAGTCTTGTGGATGAAAAAAAGAATATGTAATGAACCAATGAGTACAAGTCTCGACTACAGAATAGTAAGCATGAGCGTTCAACGCAAAGAGTTGAAGATTGTCCCAATTATTTGTCCCGCGCCAATCTCCATCATAGTTAAACTTTGTAATATAATCTCCGCTGTACTTAGTGCTATCTGTATCTTGATAGTGAATTGGCGCATGGTAAAGAGCTAAATCTAAATCGCTAGGAGATTGAGCAATTACTTTTAATTCTGTAAAACTGCTAACTAATATTGCTAAAATTACTCCCACAAGCATCAGAACAAACTTTTTAAAAAGCATTTGGTTTCTCCTTGAGATTAGTAAAAAAAATCAGGAGCAAGATAGATATTTAAGAGTTAACGAGTAAGGTATACGCTTTAGATGTTTATTATTAAAAATCTAAGTAGTAAAAATAAACAAATTATTTAAATAGAAAGCTAGTCCAGAAAATGGTAAGGAGCTTTCTAATTGCTTAGACATGAAGTCAAAATAGCTGATTATCTATTGAATAATCTGAAAATTCTCAATTGTCAGATATATTTCTTCGTCAGCTATTTGAGCGTTATAATCTATATCGATTTGAGTTGGATATCCCAACCTATTATCATATTTAACATTCAGGCTAGAAGCTTTTCTATTAATGGCATCCTGAATCACATTAAATAGTTTGGGAATTGTATTATAGTTTTGAAAAAATTGCGGATCAACTGGTTGTCCAGTAGCAACAGAAGTAATAGAAACTGTTTGACCATTACGTACTTCAATTACTACTGGCCCTCTAGCGTCAGGTATACAGAAGCAACCATTGCTAAATGTATAACGATAGTTGAGAATATTTTGCTGATTCCACAAATTACGATTAAATTTTAATCGTCTGAAATTCAAGTTATTATTAGCAAACAATTGTGCTGTCTCTAGAGGGTATTCAGACATTGCAGGTAAATTCAGTCCTAGAGATAGCAAGAAGCCTACACTAATGATGATAAGTACGCGCATACCAAGCAATTTAATCTCAGCGAGTTTACATAACTATGTTATTTACTCGCTTGTTTAAATCAACTTTATGTTTCGATTAAATTCATAAATAAAAAGTTTTTCCACATTTTTTAAAAAAGCATATTTAATATTGTTGACCGTTCACAGTTAACTGTAACCGGTCAAATATCTATGGAGTAATTATGCAATTCAGTTAATAAATCAGTAAATGAGTCCTACTAACATCGGCTCATGTGTTTAATTTTTAGTAAAGTGGCACGCCTCGATTATAAGAATCAACAAAACTGGCATAGTCGTATTCAACCTGCGTTGCATAGTCTATGGCAAAATTGACAATTTCATTCTTAAATGCAGCTTTATTACCACTCACAATATCTGTGACTTGTTTGTCTACACTGTAAGGAACGATCGCAGCATTATAATCTTGATCAGATATAGCATGATTTTTGGCTACAACTTTTCCTGCATAACCCATCGCATCCATAAATTTCGTTTTGGTTGTGAGCAAGGTGTAATCAAAGTCCTCTTGGTAAGGGGATTTCTCATGCAGCATGAAGGGTATGTTATTGACTGTAGTGTAGCCAACTAAAGGATCGGTATTAGCAAGCATGGCCTTCATTGCGATTGTCACTCTTGCGCCTTCATCGTTGCTATATACAGAACTCGACAACAAACCCGGAACTGCGATCGCAACTGCGCTACTAGTTTCTTGCTTCATTTCTAAAATGCGATCGTCGTCGGTTGCAGAAGTGGGGCCTTCAATCAGCAAGAAATATCGATATCTACCCAGACTACCAGTTCCCGAACCTAATTTCAGGCGAATATCTTTAAGATTGTAGTAACTATTAATGTAGCGCTTACTACTAGGAATTGAAGCGATATAACTACTCATTGCAGCAGCAATATTTGAGTAGGTACTGCTAGATAGAGGTTGCAATTCGGAAGTTGTTTGAAAGACGCGATCGCCATTATTATTAACCAATGTGTACTTGCTCAATAAGCTTGAACGGCTTTTGTTTGCAGCCGCTTGAATTACATCCTTAACTACACCGTTGGTATTACTAGTTTCTAAACGATAAGACAATTCGTCATTTGTGCCTTTAAAGTCACTCATCTTGTTGAGATAAGTATCTAAAAAATTACGGACAACATCTTGAGCGTCAGAGGAACTGAGACCATTTTCTTTAGCTGCTAAAAGAATGGATACTGCCATTCGTCGCAAATCCCAAACGTAGGGGCCTAAATAACCTTCATCAAAATCTGTGGTGTCAAATACATTATTGCCATTGTTATCTCTCATCCCGCCAAGATTCTGCATATGCATATCTCCCTCTAACCAGATGGCTGTGGTAGCAGAGTTAACAAATGCTGAACTTGGTAATGTCTGCATATCACGATAAAAGATGTGAGATGTTCCCCGATAAAAGGCGAACGGACTAACAGCCATTTTTTGCATCTTTGTTGCTAATTCTTGAGTTAGTTGAGCAGCAAACGGATGATTGTATTGATAAATTTCATTTTCTACCCAACTAGGACGGGAAGTTGCAGCAATAGCTATAGATGCAAATCCGAAAGTGAGGATTGCAGAGGTAAAAATCCCTAATATAGGCTTTAACATATTCAATTACTCATGAGGGTAAATAAATTGATGTTTGCTAGATTACTGTAGAAGCTGCTAATTATTCAACAACCATTTCTTAACCTATCGCTAGAAATGCTCTCGAATTTATCGCTGTAAAACAGCGTAAGTTAAACAATCTCAAATGCCTAAATTGATTAACCTAAAATCGTCTAAAAATATTGCTAAATTATATTAATACGTTGGGTTTGCTTCTACGTTGCCTTCTGGGTTGTTTTTTTGGATTTAAATCTATATTGCTCCTTTGCTGCTCACTAGATTGTTTAGCAGGATTATTACTAAATTCAACATCACACTTCGAGTTAATTTCTATCTCATGTTCTAATGTACTGTCTGGAATTTGGATATCCATTACATCTTGGTGGTTCTCTGAATCATCTGAAGAACCATAACCAAAATATGCCCATATTTGCTCTTCAGTTAATTCTTTATGCCAGAAGAACAAGTCGTATTTTAACTGCATGGCTATCACCTGGTTGCACCCTAGAAAGCACTTTGCTGTATTCAGCATTTAGTACCTAAATTAGAGTACTTTGAAGCGACTAATTTAAAAAAGATACAGGCGCTACAATTACTTACGATCCCTACAGGAAAAATTATTTTGTTAACTGTTGACTGTTGACTGTTAACAGTCAACAGTCAATGGCTCAAAGCGAAATAATTTATTTTCTGGAGTTTCCTGATTTAATTTATCTTTTTCATCAGAATATTTTGAGCACTTTGTTCTGGCTCATCTGCAGCAGGTTGAAGTTGAATATAAGAACCGTCTGCTTGTAGTTCCCAAGCTTGGCGATTATCTTGTAACATTATTTCGAGAATATTTTTTAAATTTTGGATAATATCAGTATCGTCAATTGGGGTAACAGCCTCTACCCGACGATCTAAATTCCGTGGCATCCAATCTGCACTACCAATATATACTTCATTTTGTTCATTATTATAAAAGTGAAATATCCGCGAATGTTCTAAAAACCTACCGATAATACTAATAACACGGATATTTTCACTAATTTCGGGCACTCCGGGACGTAAACAACAAATGCCTCGGATAATTAAGTCAATTTTTACCCCAGCTTGAGAAGCTTCGTAGAGAGCGGCAATAATTTCGGCATCAACTAAAGAATTCATTTTCGCGATAATATGGCCTTTATTGCCGTTTTTGCAATGTGTGATTTCTCTGTGAATTAAGTCAATAATACCAGTACGCATACTGACTGGAGATACTAGCAACTTGCGGTAAGATTCTTGGCAGGAATAGCCTGTTAAATAATTAAATAAATCAGTTAAATCTGCTCCTAAATCTTCTCGACAGCTTAGTAATCCTACATCTGTATATAAGTTGGCTGTTTTGGCATTATAATTTCCGGTACCGATGTGGACATAACGCCGGATTTCTTCTCCTTCTTGACGCACCACTAACACAATTTTAGTATGCGTCTTGAGTCCTACTAATCCATAGACTACATGTACACCAGATTTTTCTAATTTAGTAGCCCAAGTGATATTATTTTCTTCATCAAAACGGGCTTTAAGTTCGACAATTGCTGCAACTTGTTTACCACTTTCAGCAGCAGTAATTAGAGAACTGATAATTTCAGAATCTCCAGAGGTGCGATAAAGTGTCATCTTAATCGCTAATACATGAGGATCGCGAGCAGCTTGAGCAATAAATAATTCGACAGAACCGCTAAAAGATTCGTAGGGATGATGTACTAGCAAGTCTTTTTGCTGAATCACAGCAAAAATATTGCTTGCTTCTCCATCTAGATTGGCGAATTTACTAGGTTGATGGAAGTGACGTAAACGAGGTGGAATAACTGGTGTCCAATTTGGATCTTTTAAGTTAGGCAAGGACAACTTCATAAACGACATTAAATCTTTCAAATTTAATAAGCCGTCTATTTCATAAATATCACTCTTAGTTAGTTCCATTTCTGCCATCAACATCTGTTTAACTGAGTGAGGCATTGATGGTTGTATTTCTAATCGCACCGCAGAACCACCAAAGTGACGCTTGCGTAATTCTTGCTGAATTGCTAATAACAAATCATCAGCTTCATCTTCTGCTAATTCTAAATCAGCATCACGAGTGAGACGGAAGAGATGATATTCCTTAATAATCATCCCTGGAAATAAAGCTTCTAAATTGTGAGCAATCACTTGCTCGATAGCAACACCTGTCCAATAATTTGACTTGCCATTATTTAACTGTAATTCTTGAGGTAAGGAAATAAAACGCGGTAGAATATTTGGGACTTTGACTCTGGCAAACTTTTCTTCTCCGGTGTTGGGAGCTTTGACTACCACGGCTAAATTCAAGCTGAGATTAGCCATTAATGGGAAAGGATGGCTAGGATCAACTGATAGAGGAGTCAGAACTGGAAAAATCTTTTTTTGAAATATTTGTTGCAGGTAACTATGCTGTTCGGGAGTAATATCAATGTAATTCAAAAGGTAAATACCATGCGATGTCATTTCCTTGCGTAGCACTTCCTCAAAGTAACGATGCTGTTCCATTACAATTGGATGTAGGCATTGATAGATTTCTTCTAATTGTTGTTGTGGCGTGCGTCCATCAATACTTTGCTGGCTTAACTGTGCTTTAACTTGTTCTTTAAGAAATGCTACACGCACCATAAAGAATTCATCTAAATTAGAACTGAAGATAGCAGTAAATTTTAATCTTTCTAATAATGGAGTGCGGGGATCTAAAGCCTCATATAAAACTCGACGATTAAATTCTAGCCAGCTAAGTTCACGATTAAAATAATACTGAGACTTATTAAAATTAATATCTTTGTGATTCTTTTTAGTTTTACCCATAACAGTCTGTACCCTGATAAAATTATTTGTAATAAATTCTTTATACTGAATCTACTATCTCGGAATTGCGTCTTGCTCAAGCTAATTTGATCTATTTATGATATATAGGTTAAAAATAAATTTAATCTAGGTTAAGAGATAGATTTGGTTAAGTTTTATTGGCAAATACTAAGTATCAATAACACCTGTCAAACAAATTTTGAGATTCAGCTTTTTTGTCTAGCACAGCCTACCTAAATCTCCTAAAAATTATGTATAAATTTAGTATAATTACACACACTAAAGCTGGTGAGTCTATTGGCTTGGTCGGTTCTACTCCTAGGGCAAACGCATCTAAATATTAAAGAGCGAGAATCAAGCTGGAATTCCTCAACACTGCACTACACAGGACTTTCATAGAATTAAATATGAAACCGAATAAGAATGATAATCGTTGTAGGGGGGTGTGAGTTTGTGCCAGCCGACGGCTGCCAAGCAATA
>NZ_JACJPX010000058.1 GCF_014696315.1 Calothrix membranacea FACHB-236 | reverse complement strand
ACTCTTCATCAGTAAGGCTGGTGGAATAGCTCATAGCAGTTAGATTCAACGGGTATGAGAACCTTAGATGATAATTGTAAAGATGTCAAATGGGTTCTATATCTAAAGAGACCAAAAATTCTTGTATTGACTGAGGACGATTTTCTGGCTTTATCTCCATTCCCTTGAGAATTGCCTGATTAACTTTTTCACTAATATTAAAATTAAAATTTTTCGGTTCTTCCAATGGTGTACCAATTGCTCTAATGGGAGCCATTGTAGGTACTTCTCCAGTTAGCAAAGAATAAAGTGTTGCAGCTAAAGCATAAACATCTGTGAAAGCACCGCGTTTGGCACGCTTGTCATATTGCTCAATAGGCGAAAAGCCATCAGCTAGCATTTGTGTATGAGTTTGAGTCAAATTCTGGGAAAATTCCCGCGCAATCCCAAAATCAATTAATACTGCTTCTGCTTCATTAGCACGCAACATGATATTTTGCGGTTTCACATCCCGATGCAATAAGCCGTGATTGTGAACCAGAGTTAGCGCCTCACCAATCTGTTGAATGTATTGTAAAGCTTCCGCCTCGAGCAAAACTCCTCGGTTTTCAACTCGATAAGCTAAATTTTCGCCATCAATGTATTCCATGACAATGCACCATAAGCCATCCTCATGAATTACTTCATCAATCCGCGCAATATGGGGATGAGTGCATTTAGCGAGTTTTATCGCCTCATTGAGAAAGTCTTGCTGAAACTTGTTAAAGTCAGGGCGACGTTGCACTTGCTTATTCAAAGTTTTAATCACCACATAGCGCCCATGAATATCTTTAGCGCAATAAGTGATACCAAAGCCACCTGCACCTAATTCTTTTTCAATCTTATACTTTCCGCCTTGCAACTGCTTTCCTGATGCCCAAGTCATGATGCTCAAGTTAACAACGCTGGTGTCAATTTTGGCATAACAACAAATCAATGTCCTTTGTTCGGGATGGCCTAGATTCCAAAATAGTAAAAGTGAGTATAGGTAACTAAATTCCAGAATTTTGCGAAAAATGCAGCTTAACGAGTGAGTAAATATTGAAAATCCAAATAAAGAATGCGATATATGGATCGCCCAAAAGCTAGGTCAATCAATCTTTTAGAATCCAAAATCTAAAATCTAAAATCCAAAATGGCATAACCTGCCTAATTTTCTGGCTAGGCAGCGATCGCAAAAGTCGCCGCAATTGTGACGATTACGCTAGAATTGTTAAAGGTTCTTTACAGAATTTGAACTTCATCCTCAATTCTGTTAAAACAGCCTAGTACAGCAAGGCGCAACTAAAGCAACTATTCAAAACCCGCGAAAAGCCTATGCTATAAGCTTTTTGAATTTTGAACGCCAGTTGCTCAAACTTTGGAATCAAAGCAACGCACTGGCCCCTTTTGACTTTTGAATGCCAATTGCTGCAAGCAGTGGCTTCTTTTGATTTCCGCCCAGCGGTACTAGAATCCTCGCATCGAAATGTACACCTAATAACCCCCTCTACAGTTCACAGTAAAGCTTCTATGACGCTCCCAATTCGTAACGTCGCCATTATTGCCCACGTTGACCACGGCAAAACCACCCTGGTTGATGCACTCCTTAAACAATCCGGCATTTTCCGCGAAGGGGAAGACGTTCCGGATTGCGTCATGGACTCCAATGCCTTGGAACGAGAACGGGGAATTACAATTCTCTCTAAAAATACAGCGGTTCGCTACAAAGATACGCTGATCAATATTGTTGATACACCTGGACACGCTGACTTCGGTGGCGAAGTTGAACGCGTACTTGGCATGGTTGACGGATGTCTTTTAATTGTCGATGCCAATGAAGGCCCTATGCCCCAAACACGCTTTGTACTTAAAAAAGCGTTAGAAAAAGGTCTGCGCCCCATCGTTGTCATCAACAAAATCGATCGTACTAACGCTGATCCCCATATTGCTGTTGATAAAGTTTTGGATCTGTTCTTGGAATTAGGGGCAGATGAAGACCAGTGTGACTTTACCTATCTGTTTGCCTCCGGTATGGGAGGTTATGCCAAGGAAAGCATGGAAGCAGAAGCGGTAGATATGCAACCCCTGTTTAATGCAATTCTGCAACACGTTCCACCACCAGTAGGCGACGTTAACAAGCCCCTGCAATTGCAAGTCACAACCCTAGATTATTCTGAATACCTAGGACGGATTGTAATTGGCAGAATTCATAACGGTACTATCCGGGCTGGACAACAAGCGGCGCTAATTACAGAAAGTGGCACAATTATCAAGTCCAAAATCACCAAGTTGATGGGCTTTGAAGGCCTGAAACGGGTGGAAATGGAAGAAGCCACAGCAGGTTATATTGTGGCGGTGGCTGGTTTCGCTGATGCTTACATTGGAGAAACAATTACAGATCCCAATGAACCGCAAGCTTTACCACTAATTAAAGTGGATGAACCAACATTACAAATGACCTTCTGGGTTAATGATTCGCCCTTTGCAGGTCAAGAAGGAAAGTTGGTGACTTCACGCCAAGTGCGCGATCGCCTGTTCCGCGAACTGGAAACCAACGTGGCTTTGCGGGTTGAAGAAACCGATTCTCCCGATAAATTCCTCGTTTCTGGTCGTGGTGAACTTCATCTGGGTATCTTAATTGAAACCATGCGTCGCGAAGGCTTTGAGTTTCAGGTATCTCAGCCACAGGTAATTTACCGCGAAGTCAGCGGTCAACCATGTGAACCTTACGAACTCCTGGTGTTAGATATTCCTGGTGATGCGGTGGGTAGCTGTATTGAACGCTTGGGACAACGCAAAGGCGAAATGCAAGACATGCAACCAGGTAGTGGCGATCGCACTCAGTTAGAGTTTGTCATTCCTGCACGGGGATTGATTGGTTTCCGCGGTGAATTCATGCGGATGACTCGTGGTGAAGGCATCATGAACCACAGCTTCTTGGATTACCGTCCATTGTCTGGCGATATTGAAGCTCGTAACAAAGGCGTTTTAATCTCCTTTGAAGAAGGTGTTTCTACCTTCTACGCCATGAAGAACGCGGAAGATAGAGGCGCATTCTTTATTACACCTGGTACTAAAGTTTACAGAGGCATGATTGTGGGCGAACACAATCGTCCCCAAGACTTAGAACTGAATGTTTGTAAAACCAAGCAGTTGACTAACCACCGGGCTGCTGGTGGTGATGAACTAGTGCAGCTGCAAGCACCGATAGACATGAGTTTAGAACGTGCTTTGGAATACATTGGCCCTGATGAATTGGTGGAAGTTACACCAAAATCAATTCGTCTGCGGAAGATGGCGAAGAAGTTAGCAAAACGGTAATTTGTAGAGGTCGTTTTTATCTACCCACTTCGTTCATAACATAACGTGAAAAGCCTGCATTAGCAGGCTTTTTGCATTCAGCGCTGATACATTGGTGAAATTGATTACCTAGCCATCATCTTGATTTACCACAGATGAGCGATCGCATTTTGCCCAATAAATTTGAGAGAATCTGATTATCACTGTTTATGTAGCCATAGAATTTATGAGTTGGAGTTGAAGTCTTTAAACTGCAAGGAGCTAGAAAGATGTTATTGGAGTTAAAGCGCATCTATCTTCCACCAGGGCAAAAAGTATTATTGCAAGATGTTACTTGGCAAGAATTAGAAACAATTATTGAAGAGTTGGGCGAACATCGTGCAGCGCGAATTGCTTATGACAAGGGAATCTTAGAAATTATGGCTCCATTGCCAGAACAGGAGGACTATAAAGAAATTATCAGTGATTTAATCAAAGCATTATTAGAAGAATTAGATATTGAATTTAGATGTCTTGGATCTACTACGTTCAAAAATCAATCGATGGTTCATGGTATCGAACCCGATCAATGTTTTTATATCAAAAATGAAGCTTTAATTCGTGGCAAAAAGCGACTAGATTTAACAGTTGATCCACCACCCGATCTAGCCTTAGAAATTGATATTACTTCCCGTACCTATCCTCATATCTATCAAGCTTTAAAAGTGCCGGAACTGTGGCGTTTTGAAAAAGGTATATTAAAAATTAATATTTTAGAAGATGGGAATTATGTAGAGTCTCAGTCAAGTTTAAATTTTCCCAATCTACCTTTGAGTGAAATAATTCCCCAATATCTCGAAACCAGTAAAATAGCAGGTAGAAATGCAACCCTTAAAGCTTTCCGGATTTGGATAAAACAGTATTTGTCTAAGTAAAAAAATAAATTAATCCGGTAAGTCAAATAGTATTTTAGCTCTATATGTGATGTTCCAAGCAAATGAAGTATATCGGTAGGGGTCAACATATTTGCCCCTACAATTATCTGTGCCTCACTCAATTGCAATTACAGCAGTTTATTGGTAAATATTTCGGAAATTTTTTGGAGCATAAATGCTTTGGATTCTCCAATATTCGGCTGCTGTCTACGATCAATATTTTCTCAAAGGGACTAGAAACCTAAATGAAAAACGAAAACCCTTAATTGTTGATTGGAAATATCACAATATTTCTACTTCCTACCTTCTCAAATCTCCCCAGAAGGTAAAAACGAAACAGTAATATTTCAATTTCCACTTAAATTGTTTGGATAATTATTCAATGCCTTTTCATGTCTACTTCACATAGATGCTTGTTACAGAATCTACTTACGGAAAGGATTTTAGCGATTATCTATCACTATTTAATTTGTTCGCCATGAAAGATATGCTTAAATTCCTTATCCTCCCAAATCTCGTAACAATGCTTCTACCCTACCTACACCATCAAAGTCATTCCGTCTTTGGTATAAATCACGAGCTTTTTTGAGTAAGTTAGTAGCTTGTTTGGTTTGCCGTCTTTGCTTATACATTGAACCCATTAACTCATAGGTTTGGGCATTGTTGCGATCAATATTAATTGCTTGTTCGTATGCCCAGCTCGCTGCTTCATAGTCTCCCAGACGAGCCTGAGTTACAGCTAATCCTAAATAAGCATTAAGATTGTTACGGTTTAATTGAATAGCACGACGATAAGCTTCTTTTGCACCAGGAGTATCACCCATATTACCTTTGATGTAACCAACAGCATAATAAAAATCGCCGTTGTTGGGGTTGATAGCTAGGGCGCGACGATAAGCTGCTAGTGCTGCCTGAAAATTTCCTTGTTGAGCATATAAATAGCCAATTCCTGAATGAATCTTGGCATTTTTAGGTTCAAGGCTTGCTGCTTGTTGATAAACGGAGATTGCCCCATTATAATCACCAGTATCTACTAGCCTCCGTCCTTCTTCTAGCAATTGCTTAACTTCTGGACTTCTGGTTTGAGTTAACAAAACTTGCGCTTGAGCCGCAGGAGATATAGGAACGACAAAACTTCCTAATAGCAGCAGACTTACTATAAATGATATTCGTTTGTACACAGTAAATTTCCTGAATTCATAGGGAACTTTTTTCTTGTACATTAAAACAGAAATATTCCTTTTTGAAAACTGTATTTATGCCATTTTATAAAATATTAATAATTGCACATAAATAATCCGAGTATCAGTGAGAAGAAACCGAGATTTTACGTAATTTTTGAAGATGAAGTATCTAAATACAGGTATTTCCACATATATATTGAGGCGGGTAATAGACCTCTATATTGAAAGGAAGAGGCTAAAATTATACGTTGGCGATAAATTGTAGGTATATTAAACAATTGAAAGCCAAAACTCGCAGAGTCTTATACTGCTCTATGAAGAAAAAAGAAAAAACTTTCAACCCTTACTCTTTTACCGTTTAGCTAACGCTGACGGCAAGCCTTTAAATCAAAACCAATCTTGAGCTAAAAATCTTACATCTTGTAGTAGTGAGTGAGAAAATATTTATACCTTGTCTAAAAAATTAAACAATGTATAAAACTATGCTTCAATCATTGCTTTATCTGGGGAATTTTAGGCTTTATTTCATTATTCAGGACTGATAATTTTCTGGGTGTTGATACTTATCCTCATCGAGTCATTGCTAGATCAGATCTATCTAAACTCCAAAATGTTCCTGCATTTCTGGTTGAATGCTCAAGACTATGCTTGGTCTAAAATTATCTGAGACTATTTTTGAGGCAAAATTTATGATTTTAACAACAACTGATGTGATTCAAGGAGCTGTTATTCAGTCATATTTAGGTATTGTTACAGCAGAAGTTGTATATGGCAGCAATTTTTTAAGAGATTTTTTAGCTAGCATTCGTGATATTGTTGGCGGACGCACCGGCAGCTATGAACGTCTTTTTGAACAGGGACAACGCAAAGCATTAGAAGAATTACAGCAACGTGCAATGCGTTTAGGGGCGGACGCTGTGATTGGTATTGAAATTGATACTGGTACTATTAATGTCGATCAATCGGGTGTACTGTTATTAATTACTGCCACAGGTACAGCGGTGAAGATGCGTTAGTGTAAGTTTCATTGAGAAGACTGCAGAACAAAGATTCTCGATGTTTTAGATAATTTCGGGAATCTGTGCTTTTCTAGTTTGATAAGCTAGATGAAGATGATTGAATTATTCTTTTAAATTTATAATCTTTTTATTCTTTCGCTAGGCATTAATTATTCCAAATAATTATTAATTTTTCTGTAGCAAAAATCGGCAATAAAGAAAAGATTTATCTTGATTATTTATAGCAATTACGCCACATTTATTCCTACCAAAGATAGAGTACATAACTCTTTCTGTTGATAGATAGAAAAAATTATATTTAGTAATTTAATTTATAAACATCAAGTGCAAATATACCTGGAAAAAGCTTTACTGAAGCATTAAGGGAGAAGATAGTCTATGTCATATGCAAATCGAGTAGGCGACCAAGTAATTCCGCCTGAGCAAGTGGTCACTGGTAGATCAGCTGATTATCACGATCTGGTTCGTTGGGGCCCAATTATCTCTGGCGTATTAGTTGCCTTAGTTACACAATTGATTTTGAGTGCATTATTTGGTGCGATTGGTGCTGGCAACGTTGCAGGTTCAGGCGCACCAAGAACTATTGCGCCTAGTGTTGCAGGTAATGTAGGTCTTTGGTCAACAATCGCTTTGTTGATTTCACTATTTACTGGTGGTTGGGTAACAACTCGCGCTTGTGGCCCGATGAACCGTAATACCGCCTTGCTTAATGGTGCAATTCTTTGGGCAACCACTTTAGCACTTAGTTCTTGGTTATTAGCAAGTGGCGTATCAGGTGCTTTTGGTGTTGCGGCTTCTAATGCAGCAGCAGTTCTCAACCAAACCCAACAATCGATTAATAATGTGCCACAAAATGTTCCTAACGTAACTGCAGAACAAGCTCGTGATATTGCTGCAGCTACTTCCAGAGGCTTGTGGTGGTTTGTATTTGGTTCTTTGTTAGGTTTATTAGCTTCGTTAATTGGCGCTGTTGCTGGTGCGCGCAAACCCAGAGCTACCACTTACACCACTGAGGTCAGATAAGAAGGCTTGTAAATAATACTGGATTGATTGTCATAGCGCCTTTCTTAAGGTGCTTTTTGATGGTTAACTTTGATTTGCCATTTTGTTGGTATCACGGTCAATGAAGCTTAGCCATTAAATTTATAGGAATGATTCTAAAGAATTTTCACACCAGATCGTCTTTAGCGATCGCTCTAACTTTCTATAGCCCTAGCTATGGCACAATAAAGAACGGTAATAAGAAAAATATTGATAAGGTAATTTAGTGAGTCCTACTGCTCAAACCACAGCGAGTACGCGACGTGTGGTATTTCCGTTTACAGCTATTGTTGGTCAGGAAGAAATGAAACTGGCCCTGCTGCTGAACGTGATTGACCCCAAAATTGGTGGTGTGATGATTATGGGCGATCGCGGTACTGGTAAATCCACAACTATCCGGGCCCTGGCCGATCTGCTACCAGAAATCTCTGTTGTTGCTAATGATCCCTTCAACAGTGACCCCGGCGACCCCGACTTGATGAGCGATGAAGTCCGCCAAATGCTCGAACAAGGGGTAGAAATCCCCACAGTTCCGAAAAAAGTGCAAATGGTAGACTTACCTTTAGGCGCTACAGAAGACCGGGTTTGCGGCACCATCGATATCGAAAAAGCTTTGTCTGAAGGTGTGAAAGCCTTTGAACCAGGACTTTTAGCCAAAGCTAACCGGGGTATTCTCTATGTGGATGAAGTGAACTTACTAGATGACCACTTAGTAGACGTATTGCTGGACTCCGCCGCTAGTGGTTGGAACACTGTCGAACGGGAAGGTATTTCTATCCGCCACCCCGCCAGATTTGTACTTGTCGGTTCTGGTAACCCTGAAGAAGGTGAACTGCGTCCTCAACTCCTCGACCGCTTTGGGATGCACGCAGAAATCCACACAGTCAAAGAACCAGCTTTGCGGGTGCAAATCGTAGAGCAAAGGTCAGAATTTGACCAAAATCCCCCAGGGTTTCTTGAGAAGTACCAATCCGAACAAGAAGCACTACAACAGAAAATTGTATCGGCTCAAAACTTGTTACCCCAAGTTACCAGCGACTATGATTTGCGGGTGAAAATTTCGGAAATTTGTTCGGAACTCGATGTAGACGGCTTGCGAGGCGACATTGTAACCAACCGCGCCGCCAAAGCTTTAACCGCATTAGAAGGACGTACCGAAGTTACAGTTGATGATATCCGCCGTGTAATTACCTTATGTCTGCGTCACAGATTGCGGAAAGACCCCTTAGAGTCAATTGATTCTGGCTACAAAGTGGAAAAAGCTTTTGCTAGGGTTTTTGGTGTGGAACTTCCAGAAAGTGATGCAGCCCAAAAGAACGGTACTGGTCAAAAGCTAGGGGCGAGGAGTTAAAGTCAAAAGTCGTAGAGACACGATTAATCGCGTCTGTACAAAAGTCAAAAGTCGTAGAGACGCGATTAATCGCGTCTGTACAAAAGTCAAAAGTCAAAAGGTTTGTATATCAAAACTTTTGGCTAGTTGAAATGGTTACTCTGTTGAGGCTGGATTGTACTAGAAGGGTGTCGCTAAATAAGCATAGACACCAGATCAGCTTTCCGCAGAGTAGCCCGCTTGTGCGGGCAGTAAAGATTTAATTATGTAAGTCTAAGCTTACAGCCTGTAATACAAAATCAAATAATATTTGCGACACATCAATAATATTCTAGAGGGCAGGGCAATGCCCGTGCCCCTACAATCTGTCGCATTCTTTTTTCAAATTGGTATTAAAACTCAGAACTCAGCACTTCATTAAAACTCTGCACTCAAAAGCTATGAGATTTTGGCATTTTTGGTTAAACAGCTTTATTGTATCTAGCCAATACAACCCACCCCGGTTTGTAGAGTTATTAATGTTAATGCTAGCGATCGCAATGCTAGGGATGGCGACTATTTTGCCAGAAAGTCCACCTTATTTAGTGCTGGGTTTGAGTTTGGTAGTTGGGGCATCGATTTCTATTTTAGTCAGAGAAGCGATCGCTCCCTCACCTCAAAGCAAAATTACCCAATTCACAGCATTACTCTTGCTCTTAATTAGCCTCTATGGTTTTGCTGACTTGCTGCAAACATTTTGATTAGGTTGGCGGAATTTAAAAATAATTGGCTAAGGTTGTTATTTGTCATTAGTCATTTGTTGTTTGGTATTTGGTTTTAGGTATTCGGAATTAAATATTGCTTATTTCCGCTTTTCTCCCTGTGCTTTCTCTGCTAATTCAGCAAGAGGGAACATTGCTTGTTGAGTGCATAGTCTACTTACCGGAAACTAAATCGTTGGAAAGAAACCAAACTATGTTACGAAACGTCAATAGGTTTGAAACTCTTACCAATAACTAATGACAAATGACCAATGACCAATGACCAACTATATTTAATTTCACCGCTCTACTTAGCTTTAACTTCAAGAAAGCTAAAGAGACGCTAAAATCAATTCAGCCTTTGTATTGTAGCGGTTGTGTCCCACATCACGCAGAGTACGGTTCACTGCATAAATCCTGATTGTCAACGTCCTTATCCCCAACCTTGGGGAAACAAATTTTGCAATAGCTGTGGCGCACCGCTACAGTTGTTAGACCGCTATGTGCCAATTCAGCCTTTAGGATCGGGAGGATTTGCCCAAATTTATACAGTTTGGGATGTTAAAACTCAGACAGAAAAGGTGCTGAAGGTGTTAGTGGAAAATTCCGCTAAGGCGCTGGACTTGTTTAGACAAGAAGCCTCGGTTTTAATTAATTTACGGCATCCGGGAGTACCACGAGTAGATGCTGATGGGTATTTCCTCATAAATTTGATTAATCCCCAACAACACCAACTACCTTGTTTGGTGATGGAAAAAATTAATGGACAGACTTTAGAAGATATCCGCAAAAATTATCCTCAAGGCTGTCCAGAAGAGATGGTGTTGAACTGGTTTACGCAAGCTGTGGAAATTTTGCAGGAATTGCACAAACGCCAGATTATTCACCGGGATATCAAGCCTTCTAATTTGATGCTACGCAACTCTTTGTCAAATTCACCTGTTGGGAATCAATTGGTGTTAATTGATTTTGGCGGAGCAAAACAATTTAGAGATTCTCAGCCACGTTATCAATCAAGTTCAACTCGCTTATTTTCTTCGGGTTACAGTCCCCCAGAACAAGTTAGTGGTGGTAATGTGGGGCCGAGTGCTGATTTTTATGCCTTGGGTAGAACGATGATTGAGTTACTCACAGGCAAGTATCCGCCAGAATTAGAAGATGTGCAAACTGGGACGTTGCAATGGCGGAATCGGGTGAATATTAACCCCAAATTTGCAGATTTGTTGGATGAGATGGTGCAGGAGGATGTGCGATCGCGTCCTACAAGTGCAAATATCATTAAAAAAAGATTGACGCAGCTTTCTTCTGTTTCGCTACAGCAGCAGTTATCTTCTTTACTGCAAAATACTAATCAGCAGGTATCTACTAGGCTGACTCTAATCACACAATCCTTAGAAAGAGCAGTAGGAAAATTTACTAAAAGTGTAAGTAAAACTACGCTCTTAATTATCAAGGCGATCGCCCAATTTTTGCTCGCTTGTATCATCACAATTTGGGCGATGATATTAACGGGAATGGGTGCAGCCGTAGGAGCGATCGCAGGTTTCTTTTTAGCCTACCGCACAGTTTTAGGCGATCGCGTGGCGCAATTTATCTTTCTGCAAGTACCTGGCTTATTTCCCGAAAATCAAACTGTCTTAGCATCAGAAGTGCTGATTTTTGCCGCCGCAGGTTTAGGTACTGCATGGGGAGTGACGCTAGCTGGAGGTTTTGCCCAACGCAGGCGGTTTTTGGTGGTGTCGTTGATGGGTACAATCAGCTATGGTTTAGGCTGGTTAGCGTTGCAATTAACTATCCCCAGAAACAGCAATGAAGGCTTGGTAGTTTCAATTGTGTTTGCAACATTCCTACTGACATTGAGTTTAGGGCTTCGCAGTCATCGCATAGTCTACGCTGTCATTACATCTTTGGGAACAGCACTAATTTTTGCGGTTTTAATTCGCTTAGGGTTATTACCAACTATCTTCCACTTTTCTACTCCACCCCGATGGCCAGAATTATTGCCACCAATGATTTATTTCGCTTTTGAGGGCATTTTGCTCAGTTTTTGGCTAGGTGTGAGTTATTATCTCATCGTACCTGGGCTGCGCTTACTGGGATGGCGTTAATAGATTAGAGGTACAACATTTTCTGCCCCTACCCGTTTACTTGTTGTACTTTCTACCAAATTTGTATAAGTACTATTTTTTGAGAATCTGAAAACAGATTTGTATTCAAGGTTTTCAATCTCATACCAATTCAAATAATGTTTGCGACACATTAATATATTCTGGAGGGCAAGGCATTACCCTTGCCCCTACAATCTGTCACATTCTTTTTTCAAATTGGTATTAAATGTCAGCGGTAGGTTCTAATAACTGAACCGTAGCTGATGACGCTGCTACTTTAACTGACTGTTTTTTGCTGAAAGTGAGTCCAGCTTCACCCTTGTCAATAACAATTGTGTCTCCAGGAATAAAGGTATTCTCTAGTAACTTGGTAGCAATGGGGTTTTCGACTTCACGCCTAATTGCCCGTTTTAAGGGGCGTGCGCCATAAACTGGGTCATAGCCTGTTTCCACGAGGTAGTCACAAGCCGCTGCGGAGATATCAAAAGAGATTTTTTGCTCTTTGAGAAGATTTTCGACGCGTTTGAGTTGAATGCGGATAATATGACGCATTTCGGAACGGTTGAGGGTGTGGAAGATAATAATGTCATCCACACGGTTAATAAATTCGGGGCGGAAGTGCGATCGCAAAGCTTCGGTTACCCGATTTTGCATCATTTCATACTTGGAGTCGTCACCAGAGACATCCAGGATATGTTCGCTACCGATATTACTGGTCATGACAATTACAGTGTTGCGGAAATCCACTGTTCTGCCTTGGGAATCAGTAATTCTACCGTCATCCAATACTTGCAACAAAATATTGAAGACATCGGGGTGAGCTTTTTCTACTTCATCTAATAGCACCACTGAGTAAGGATGACGGCGCACGACTTCGGAAAGCTGACCGCCTTCTTCATAGCCTACATACCCTGGAGGCGCACCCACCAACCGAGAAACCGAGTGTTTCTCCATATACTCGGACATATCCAGGCGTACCAAAGCATCATCCGAATCAAAGAGAAACTGTGCTAAAGCGCGGGCTAGTTCAGTTTTACCTACCCCTGTCGGCCCCATGAACAAAAATGAACCAATAGGACGACCGGGGTCTTTCATCCCCGCCCTAGCACTACGAATGGCGGCGGCGACGGCGGCGACAGCTTCTTGCTGACCGATAACGCGTTGATGTAAATGATGCTCTAATTGCAGCAATTTCTGCCTTTCCGATGCCATCAGGCGATTTACGGGGATTCCTGTCCATTTAGCGACAATTTCCGCAATATCTGCTTCTGTTACTTGTTCCCGCAGCAAGGTAGAACCTGAGCTTTGAATTTTTAACAGTTGTGCTTCTTTAGCTTCGCGATCGCGCTGCAGTCCCTCTAATTTGCCATACTTCAATTGAGCCGCTTTGTTGAGGTCATAGTCACGTTCGGCTTGCTCAATTTGGACTCGCAAAGCGTCTTCTTCTTTCTTTAAAGCACTAATCGCTTCTAATATCTGCTTTTCACCTTGCCATTGGTCGTTAAATTTTTGCTGCTTGGCTGTCAAGGTAGTAATTTCTTGCTCAATACGCTGCAAACGTTCTTTGGTTTGCGCCGTACCTTTATCTTCCCCCGCTAATGACAGCTTTTCCATTTCTAGCTGCATTAAGCGCCGGTCAATAGTTTCCAGTTCTGCGGGTTTGGAGGTAATCTCCATTTTCAGCTGGGCTGCGGCTTCATCAACTAAGTCAATAGCTTTATCTGGTAAAAAGCGGTCAGAAATATAACGCGCTGACAATGTAGCTGCGGCTACGAGTGCGGAATCAGAAATTTTGACGTTGTGATGAACTTCATAACGTTCTTTTAGCCCCCGCAAAATGGAGATGGTATTTTCGACACTGGGCTGATCGACAAATACTTGTTGAAAACGCCGTTCTAAAGCTGCGTCTTTCTCAATGTGTTTGCGGAATTCATCTAAGGTTGTCGCCCCAATACAGCGTAATTCGCCCCGCGCCAGCATGGGTTTGAGCAAATTTCCTGCATCCATTGCCCCTTGCTGGTTGGAACCTGTACCGACAACGGTGTGCAGTTCGTCAATAAACAGTACTATTTGACCGTTTGATTCTGTAACTTCCCGCAAAACAGCTTTTAAACGGTCTTCAAACTCACCTCGGTATTTAGCTCCAGCAATTAAACTACCAATATCTAAAGAAATTAGCTGGCGGTTTTTCAGGGATTCGGGAACGTCACCGTTTACCATGCGCTGTGCTAAAGCTTCCGCGATCGCAGTTTTACCTACCCCAGGTTCACCGATTAAAACGGGGTTATTCTTACTCCGGCGCGATAATACCTGAATAACGCGGCGTATTTCGTCATCTCGCCCAATTACTGGATCAAGCTTCCCTGCTTTTGCCTGTTCTGTCAAATCTCGTCCGAATTTTTGCAAGGCTTCGTAGCGCGACTCGGGATTTTGATCGGTTACTTTTTGGCTACCGCGCACAGTTTTTATTGCTGCTTCTAACTTACTACTATCAACATTAAAGCGTTGGAGGAGCTTCCGCCCGACGCGATCGTCCTCAGCAAAACCCAGAAGCATATGTTCTATGGAGATGAAGCCATCTTTCATCCGCACTCGACTTTCTTCCGCGCGATCGAGTAGAACATCTAAACTACGTCCTAGATAAAGTTGATCGCTTTTCCCCACCTTGGGTTGACGTTTCGTAAAAGCTTCCAGTGGTTCTTGCAAGGCTACTGGATCAACCTCAGCTCGAGCGAGAATACGTATTGCAATGCTAGTAGGTTCTTCTAACAAGGCAATCATTAAATGCTCAACATCTAGTTGCTGTTGTTGATAAGCACGGACTATATCCTGAGATTTAACAATCGCTTCCCAGGCTTTATCAGTAAATTTATTAGGATCTGTAGGTTGCATCTTTAATAATTTTCAGGTTGAGATTTCAGAATTTTGCCGCCAGTGGAAGAGTTTCCTTACTTGTAGGATGTGGCGTGATTTTAGGTTAGAAATTGCCGATTGGGGAAGGATAAAGGCATAAAAAGCTCAAGATACTTGGCTTAGTCCTTGTCATAGTCGAAAATTACAACTTTGCTGCTTCATAGTTCATACTTCCTCACTTGCTCGTTTTTTCCCCCCAAGTAAATATCCAAACATCATTGGTATGTATCGGCTTGTATCTCTAGGTGCAATTTAAAGTTGGTAATTAATAAGCGATTATGTGACTGGCTCATATACTGATGCTATCGCATACAGTGTAGGCTTTTCACCAGCTTTAGCTACTGCTACTTTTTAAGCAATAGCAAAGCTTAAAGATATTGGTGATCTGGCAATAGGCATGAAAATCGCATTTGTTAATTAATGCATTAGTATAATGCCATCTTAAGGTGAACTAGTTAGCAATTAAGTATTTCAGTTCTCGTCTCGGAAAATCTTTAAATAAAAAGCTCTTATCTGAGAATTTATGGCTATTCAGTAAATTGACTTACTCAAAAGTAAGAAGTAATACAATTTGTTTTTTAATCATAGTCAAGGAAGCGATCGCAATGCGGGTTAATCAGAAATCCAATTTTCTAAAAATCGATTTTTAGCTTAAAGCATTGGCGATCGCTCAAGTTTTTTATTCCAATAATTACTTAGTTACCAGTGTTTGTGATTCCTGTTTACCCTCGATTCCTAAAGTACCCAATTGAATGAGTTCAACCCTATAGCCGTCTGGGTCTTCAACAAAAGCAATGACTGTAGTACCATGTTTCATTGCCCCTGGTTCTCTTACTACCTTACCGCCACGATTTCTAATTTCTTCACAGGTAGCATAAATATCACTCACGCCAATGGCAATATGACCATAAGCATTGCCTAATTCGTACTTTTCCACCCCCCAGTTGTAAGTTAGTTCTATGACTGTATTGTCACTTTCGTCACCATAGCCAACAAAAGCTAGAGTAAATTTTCCATCTGGATAATCTTTTCGCCGCAATAATTTCATTCCCAGGACATCAATGTAGAATTTCAAAGACTCTTCAAGATTCCCCACCCGTAGCATTGTATGAAGTAAGCGCATAATTACCTTTGGTTTGTGTTGGATTCAGCTATGGTTGTCTGCCAACATTGTACCTAGAACACCGATTGACTTTCAGAATCATGCGAAAAGCCTGGTTTTCTGCTTTACTCCCATAGGAAAGCAAGCTACACGCACAATACTTGTCGGTTAAGGGTAAAAGGGGAAGGGTAAAAGGGGTAAGAAAAAACCTTTAACCCTTACCCTTTCACCTTTTCCCCAAACCAAATTAAGAGTTTAAAATCCCTAACCGAGCAGTATTGGCTACACGCAGCATCTACGCTTGGAATATGCAAATTGCGGGGAGTATGTCAAAACCAAATGAGGTACAAAATGAGAGAATTTAATCTAAAAATTCTTTTCTTCCCTCATACACTTGAAAAATTCTGTAAGTGAAATCATCCAGAAACATCACAGGGTTTACATTGATTGATTGCAGCAAACCTGATGCTCTTTATTCACTTAGGCATTTTATATTTTATTTTTATTTGCTGTTGCTGCAACATGACATAATCTATTTCATTAGGAGAATATGTAGAAAATTTATCTTATTACTTTGTATTGATATCCTGGTATTACTGAATAAAAGGATACTAAATATGAGTGAACCCAAGTTTTCAGATTCATTGGGATGGACAGCAGAAGCTAAAGAAAAATTAAAAAATATCCCCTTTTTTGTTCGCACACAAGCAAAGGCGCGAATTGAGCAGCTAGCTCGTCAAGCAAAGCAAGATATTATCACAGCAGATCTGGTTGAAAAAGCACGGTTGGAGTTTGGACAA
Source organism: Calothrix membranacea FACHB-236 (assembly GCF_014696315.1). Lineage (GTDB taxonomy): Bacteria > Cyanobacteriota > Cyanobacteriia > Cyanobacteriales > Nostocaceae > Aulosira > Aulosira membranacea. The sequence goes on along the minus strand of NZ_JACJPX010000058.1, from coordinate 35,648 downwards.
TAAGACAATAAAACTCAACTAACCAACCTGTAGGAATCCCTCAGCCACAGATAAACAGTGCTGAGTACCGAGTGCTGAGTCTTCAGTAATCAAATTCTAGTCCCTAGTAAATCATGAATCAATGAAATGCTGATGCTGTCTTAATTTTGAATTCCGGGCAGCCGTACTAGACACTAGCCTATATTTATAGGGGATTCTTGCTTGACTATTGAATTTGTGGGAATTTTTAATTCCCCTACCGTGGTTTGGCTCCATTCTAAAGTAATTTCTAGATTGGCTGTCGAACTACCTTTAACTAATACTGGTGTGAGTTTACCTGATTCGAGGGCAATTTCTATACCAAATTTGACGCTAGCCTTATCTGGGTTAACTTTCTGTATTACTTCTGCAATGTCCCTGCTAAGGGATTCAATAGCAATAGTAACTTCTTTAAAAGGTCGAGTGGGGATACTTAATTTACGCTCACCAATGAGGGTAGCTTCGACTCTTACATTTGAACCATCAGATAGTTCTACCGAAATAACTTTAGTTTGGGCTTCCATGTGGGTTTGACCAGATTACTCTGCAATTTATACCATTCAACCACTTGTAATAAATACAACCCCGAATATAAAATTATTTTTCGGTTTCTGAGGTGAAAACTTATCAACCAAAATCACCCCTGTGGTTATTATAGGGGCGTTAACGAAGTATAACGCACTATCCGCATTTTATCAGTAGTGGGGCATGGGGCATTGGGGATACAGTGCTGTGGGCGGCTTCCCCGACTTGTACCCCTGCGGGGAAGCAAGCTACGTGTAGCGTCTCCGACAGGAGAGGCAACTATTGTCATGGGAACGGCAGATTTTCATGGTTGGGTATGGGTTTTTTCCATGATTAGCTCATACCAAATCAAATTATGTTTGCGACACATCAATATATTCTAGAGGGCAAGGCAGTGCCGCCCCTACAATCTGTCGTATTCTTTTTTCAAATTGGTATCACTTGAAAATAAAGCAGTCCCAATGAAAAATTTTTATGCAAAGCATAGAAATCTCTCTTTTCCATGCCCCATGCCCAATGCCCCATGCCCATTTCCAAGCTCGATTGAAGAATGCTGTATTAAGTCCCTCCCACATTCATGGCAGCTAAAACCGCCTTTTGCTTAACATCTTGGTAAACTGTCTGCAAATATTTCATTACCACATCGCCAGAGGTCAAATTACCTACATTCTCCTCTTCTTTACCTAAGGGAATTGGGCCTAATACATCTAATACAGTCTCGCTACCACTTGGTGCAATGACGACTAAAGAAGAATCAAGGGGTTCATTGTACTGCCAGAATGAATCAAATTTAATTGTATTTTGATGACTAGTAACTGGCTGTTGAATATCAGATGTTTCTGTTGATGAAACCTCAGTTTTAGCGCTACGTAATTGGCGTAAATCGCTGATAATTTGCTCTTTGGTACGTCCGCGCAATTTAAATAATACAAACGGGTCTTCGCTGAAGCGATCGCCTAACTGATAATACACCGCACCTACGTGTTTACAAGGATTCGCTTTATCAGGACAAGAGCATTTACTGCGGACATCTGATAAGGTAAAGGGAAATAAGGAAAGTCCATTAGCTGTAAACACTTCTTCAATATTTTGGGGCATTTCTCCGGCTAATAACTTAGCGGCAAAAATTGCCTTTTTAGACATGGTTTCAATTACATAACTCCATTCTTCATCGCTAAAGGGGTCTAAAGAAAGAGAAACTTTATAAGGTTCTGGTTCGCTACCTTGTACCCTAGCTAATACCTTTGCACCTTTAAATTCAATGCTGAGGACATTGCCCTGACGAGAATAGTTTCTTGCACGTTCTAAACGTTTTTTAAAGCGATAGGAATCTAATAAATCGAGCCATCTTTGTGACCACCATTCACGGCTTGCTTGTAGGGTGTAATTAGTCATGATTAATCTTCAAGTTGATGATTTTATTTTTTGGGGAAGGGGGAAAGGAGAAAAGGAAAAGGGAGAAACGCACGAATTACGAATTACAAATTATTCCCCTGCTTTGCGTCGCAACCGTTCAACTGATTGGCGTGAAAAATCTAAGTTCTGCTCACGTTGGCGTTTCCGGATTTCTAGGGCAGATTGTGCTAAGGTTAGCGCCTATGAGTACATTGGTGTCAACTTAAGCTAAAAGCGATATAGGGCGGGCGTTATACAAATACCTCGCGCCCTCATCCCCTAACCCCTTCTCCCCCAGGAGTTGGAGAACTAAATCTCTTGCTCCCTCTAGAATATATTGATGTGTGGCAAACATTATTTGAATTGGTATAAGTTCATTAGCGATTGATTTGTCACTGATTAAAAAAGCCAGCAGCATTGGGGGATTCTCCCCCAAACCCCCGATTGGGTGACGGTTGCGTCCCCCAAACCCCCTCCAAAATTATTGTTCTGTTTTTTTTGTTGAGTAACTAGTTTTTTGGTTTTGTTATCAATTAATTTTCTTCACTGAACTGTATTTGGATATAGCTAACAACACCTAGTTACCCGTCTTGTGTCACTTTCCAAGTATTCTTAATAAAAGGAATAAAAGAAAAAGCTCTGAAAGGTAAGTAGAGAAATTGATGTATAATTATAAATCATCAAATATTTGGCATTATGCTTGGCATATTCATTGAGGATTTGCCTGACAATTTCACGATATTTAGTTAATTTATCCATTGCCAAATCCTCTATTGTTATTCGTCTAAGACAATAAGTTTTTTCATTTTTATTATCCAGCCAGCCTTGCTTTTCTTTCCTTGTTAAAACTCGCTAAATTAGGGTTTACTCTCATCTAGGCAAAACTTGTGGGGATGCTTCAAAATAAATATACCGTTTTCTCTTATTAAGTCGCCTGTGCAGTAAATTGGTAAGCGTTCTTGATAAGCTTTAAGTGCAAGAATGTAGTCACGGTCAGCTAATTCTGTATGAATAGGACGCAGTTTATTCACAATAATACCCAAAAGAGTTATTTCTCCACTTAGTTGATCGGCGTTGGGTGTGGCGATATGTGTGACAACTGCTTGGATGGTGGTGTTAGGTGCATTTGTGATTAAATCTCCGAAAATCTCCAGTTGGGATTTAGTTTCAGCTAACGCCAGGGTTTCTACGACTTCCGCCATGCGGCGGGAAAAGTCAATCACTTCTGTTTTCAGTGGAAGTAAAATTTCAAAACCATCTAGAGTCCAAATAGCAGCTTTATCGCCATGATTTTGCTGCATTTGCCAACCATGTGCTAATAAATAGGCTTCTACTTGTTGGGGTTCGATATATTTAAATTTTTCTGCATCTGGGAAGATAGCTGTCATAGTGATTCTCCAACGGTGATGCGAGACATGATGGTTTTGAGTGCTTGGGGAGTAAATATATTTTGACGAGGAATATCTATAGTAATAGTTGTTTGGTTCTCAATTAGCGGTTGTCCACGCAACGATATCCAGTAACCGCAACGTTGAAGAGATAGAGATTCTTCTGTTTGAGATAACCAGTCGCTAACTTCTTCCGGTATCAAGACAACTATTAATAGTTGTGGCACAAAAGGATCATCTTCCCGGAGTTCATTATAGTTTTTGGCGTTGAGTCGGTATTTAATTGATGTTTCCTTGAGAATATCTTGGGATGTAGATTTAATTTGGACATCAAATCGGGGCAGACGCTTGGAGTTAAGTTTTCCTGGTACTGTGATTGTAGCGTCGATACCGCTATCATCTAATCTACGGGTGGCTGCTTGCAGGGAATAACCAGCAGTGGCGGTGACAGCATATACATAAACGTAACTGAAATCTTCTTTTTGGGTATTCAGGCTCATGCTTGGCAAATTGATGGTTTAACGCCTTTTTTGAGATATTTTAGCAGGTGCGTTATGGCAGAACCTAGATATACGTGAGGTTGCAAAGATTTTCGCTGCCGTAACACACCCTACGGTTATGGGACAATATGGGGGCGATCGCACTTTGAAAAGCAGCTTTGGTTACCAACGAGCGCTCATCCATAGAGAACATTGGCTCCTTCATAACCAACGTGATCGGGTTGTCTATCAATGAGCGCTCATCCATAGAGAACATCGGTTCCTTCATAACCAACGTGATCGGGTTGTCTATCAATGAGCGCTCATCCATAGAGAACATTGGTTCGTTCATGACCAACGTGATCGGGTTGTCTATCAATGAGCGCTCCTTCGTTGAGAACATTGGCTCCTTCATAACCAACCAGCTCTCATTTGTGACCAACCAGATAAATCTGGTCTTGTGTTTGTTGATTTTTACAGGTAATTTGAAGCCAAAGGTGCAGATCCCCGACTTTTCCAAAAAGTCGGGGATCTAATTACTCCTGATTACGAATTACGAATTCTCCCAATGCTGCTACCAGTTTATCAATATGCGTTGCTTGATGGGTTGCCATTGCAGATATGCGAATGCGGCTGGTGGGGACTGTGGGGGGACGAATGGCTGGGGCAAAAATTCCCGCCTCTTGTAAAAACTTACCTACTGCTAACGCTGCGGCGGCGCTGGGCAATTGAAAACATAATATAGGTGATGCGGAAGGTAGTAATTTTAATTCAGCTACCTGTGCTTGCATTAACTTTTTTAAATAATCGACATTCGCCCACAATTGGGTGCGGCGTTGTGGTTCTTGCTGTACTATCTCAATGGCGGCTAAGGCGGCGGCTGTGTCTGCGGGTGAAAGGGCTGTGGTGTAAATCCAAGTGGGGGCGCGATTGCGTAAAAAGTCAATTAAGGTGGCACTCCCGGCCACATATCCGCCTAAACTACCTAAAGCTTTACTCAATGTGCCAATTTGAATTAATTGCTGGCCTGTACAACCAAAGTGTTCTACACACCCTGCGCCAGTTTTACCTAGTACACCTGTAGCGTGGGCTTCATCCACTAGCAGCATACAGCTAAATTCATCAGCTAAATCTAATAGTTCGGGTAAGGGACATAAATCACCATCCATACTAAAAACGCTATCGGTGAGGATTAAACAGCGTCGGTAATTTTGTCTATTTTCAATTAACTGATTTCTTAAAGCTATGACATCACAGTGGGGATATTCAATTACTAGCGCACCACTGAGAATTGCGCCATTTTTCAGGCTGGAGTGATTGTACTGGTCTGAGAGAATTAAATCGCGCTTACCTACCAAAGCTGCGATCGCACCTAAATTGGCTAAATACCCTGAACTAAATACTATGGCATCTTCTGTTTGTTTTAAAGATGCGATCGCACTTTCTAATTGTCTATGTAATTCTCGATGTCCGCTAAGTAATCGAGAACCTGTGCTTCCTGTCCCAAATTCTTGAGTAGCTGCAACCCCGGCATCAATTAAGCGCTGATCCCCTGCTAATCCTAAATAGTCATTGCTGGCAAAATTAATTACTTCTCGCCCCCCTAGTGACACAGTAGCACCGGGAATTCCGTAAATTGTTTGTACTGAGCGATACCAATCTGCCTTACGAATAGTTGTTAAAGACTGCTCTAGCCAAGCATAAGGATCTGTCACCATATTTACACTCAGTACTCACAATTTAGCACTCAGCTTGACTGCTCAGATGAGCGATCGCTTGTTTAATCCAGTCTTCCACATAAGCGTCTTTTGGTAGCCCAATGTCTTCGCTAACGACGTGCAAGGCGTGGCTAACTTCGTGGGGGGTATAACCCAAAGCAAAGAGAGTCATTTGCACTTCTTCGAGAATACCTGGTGCTGGCCCGCCTGTAGCGACGAAGAAACCAGCTGATTTGCGCCATTCGATTAGTTTGCTTTTCAGTTCTAAACAAATGCGTTCAGCGGTTTTTTTACCGACACCAGGGGCTTGAATAAGAATTTGGATATTGGCAGCGATAATTGCTTGGACTAAATCGGGTAATTCCAAGGTGTCTAATAAAGTAATCGCTAACGCTGCACCAATACCACTGACGCTTTGCAAGTGCCGAAATAAGTCCCGTTCTGCTGGGGAAGCAAAGCCATACAGTAAGGGTACTTCTTCACGGACTTGATAGTGGGTAAAGATTTGCACCACTCCTCCCGACTCTGGCAAAGACTTAGTCAGTCGTTGGGGAATTTGCAAATCATACCCGATGTTATTGACCTCAAGAGTCAAGATAACGCGATTACTTCCAATTGTTTGAACACCAGCAACGATACCTTTGAGATAACTAATCATTCTAAAAATCCAAAATATTTTAGTCCTTCCAGAATGCCACCTGCACAAAAATCTCGTGCTAGGTAACGGTGATCAGCGGGATACTCATTGTGCCACTGAAGTAACTCAGGGCGCGCATTCCCGACAATAATTCCCCGTTCGTTGCCTACAGCAAATAAAGCAATGTCATTACCTGAATCGCCACAGACAACAGTTTGTTCGGCTGCAAATTTCCACTTTTGACGCAAAAACTGCATTGCCTGACCTTTATCGCTGGTTAGGGGAACAATGTCAAGATCCATTCCACTGCTGTAGATTAACTTTATCTGTAAATTATGTTTTTGCAACTGTAGCTCAAGTTGCGATAAAATACCAGGTGCTACTAGTTGTTCTAAGAAAAAACTGACTTTAAAGGGCCGCTGTTCGGAATTTGGTTGTAGAATTAACTCCGGATAGTTTTGCGTGATAGATAATATCATCTCCCGATCCCAACCAGGCGAGAGAATAGCTGACCAACTGGAATCTGGCGTATCACTACCATCAAGATAAATTTCCGTACCCACAGACGAGACCAGGGCATCTGGTTGCATCAAATTTTTTTCAATTTGCAGTTCTCGGTATAACTGTGGCGATCGCCCTGTGGCATAGACAATTTTAGTACCGTAGGCTTGGCGATGTTGCTCTAGGCGATCGCTTAATTCTACAAGTGCCTCATCATTACCGACAAAGGTATGGTCTAAATCAGTTACAAATAAAAAACTAGTCACAGCAACTCCTTGAGTGAGATTTTCCACCAACAACTAAGCTAAAACATAAGGGACTGTGAAATAAAAAAATATCTATCGATTTCCATAATTTTTGCACCAACGTAGGATGCGTTAGCGATCAGCGTAACGCATCCAGCCTCTGTTAAGAATTTTCGCCATGATTTCGGGATTGTGCAGACGCGATGAATCGGTTGTGCCGCAGCAGACGCGATGAATCGCGTCTCTACAAGATTTATACGTCTATTGATTACTATCCCAAAAACAACTTGTAAGCGGGGTTCTTGTTTTCATCCCAATACTGGTAGCCAAGGGTATCTAAAAATGCTTGCCACTTTGCCATCTCTTGCGGTGGTACTTGAATACCGACGACAATCTTTCCGTAATCTGCCCCATTATTACGGTAGTGGAACATACTAATATTCCAGTTGGGACTCATGGAACCGACGAATTTCATTAACGCCCCTGGACGTTCGGGGAACTCAAAGCGGTAGAGTAATTCATGATCTGCTAAAGGTGAATGTCCGCCAACCATGTGGCGCAGATGCAGTTTAGTCAGTTCGTCGTCGGTGAGGTCGATGGTTTGAAAGCCGCAACCTTCAAAGGTTTCTCGCATCTTTACCGCATCAGCACGGTTTTGAATTTGCAAGCCGACGAAAATATGTGCTTCTTGTTCGCTGGCAATGCGATAGTTAAACTCAGTTAAATTCCGATTGCCGATACATTCACAAAATTTCCGTAGACTTCCCCGTTCTTCGGGAATGGTAACTGCAAAAATAGCTTCCCGACGTTCCCCCAGTTCGGCGCGTTCAGCGACAAAGCGTAAACGGTCGAAGTTCATGTTCGCACCGCAGGCGACAGCTACTAAAGTTTGTCCCTCGATTTGTTCTCGTTCCGCGTAGGCTTTAGCAGCTGCGATCGCCAATGCTCCCGCTGGTTCTAAAATGGAACGGGTATCTTCAAATACATCTTTAATCGCCGCGCAGGTATCATCGGTGTCTACCAAGATGATTTCATCTACATATTGCTGACACAGGTGAAAGGTTTCCTCTCCCACTTCCCGCACTGCTACCCCATCAGCAAATAAACCCACCTGAGATAATCTCACCCGATGTCCAGCTTTCAACGATTGACTCATCGCATCTGCATCTACTGGTTCCACACCAATTATCTTGATTTCTGGACGCAAGCGCTTCACATAAGCCGCAATCCCCGCAATTAAGCCGCCGCCACCAATAGCCACAAAAATTGCATGGATGGGTTGTTGATATTGCCGTAAAATTTCCATGCCGATTGTACCCTGTCCGGCTATGACATCGGGATCGTCAAAGGGGTGGATGAAGGTAAGTCCCTTTTCGGCTTCCAGTTGACGCGCATAAGCATAAGCATCATCGTAGGTATTACCATGCAATACCACATGTCCACCCCGCGCTTTGACTGCATCCACCTTTACCTGGGGTGTGGTTACAGGCATGACAATAATAGCTTGCGTTCCCAAGCGACTAGCAGATAAAGCGACTCCTTGGGCATGGTTTCCCGCCGATGCAGCGATTACACCTTGCTTTAATAAATCTGGTGGCAGGTTTACCATCTTGTTATAAGCGCCACGCAGCTTAAAAGAAAATACTGATTGCATATCTTCCCGCTTCAGCAACAGCTTATTGTTCAGTCTGCGAGACAGATTCGGCGCATACTCTAAAGGTGTTTCCTGGGCAACATCATATACACGGGCAGTGAGAATTTGAACCAGGTAGTCACAATACATGAGCGTCAAGGGGGTAGCAGATGCCGGATGGAGAATAATTGTACGCTAATTTATTGCGCTTCGCGTGTTATTTGTCAGTTGTCATTGGTCATTTGTTATGAATGAGTCTTAGATACTTGTGAATGAATTAAGACTTATGCCAATTGAAACCAAGAATGGGATAACCGGGTAGGGGCACGGCAATGCCGTGCCCTCTAGAATATCTCTACAATATATAGATGTGTCGTAAACATTAAGTCAGTCAGTGGAAATCAACCCAACTATGTTAAGAAACATAAATCGGCTTGAAATTCTTACCAATGACCAATGACAAATGACCAATGACAAATGACCAATGACAGCCTCAGCCAGTTACCTTTAATTTCGCGATAAATATTAAAGTGGTATACAGCAAGGAACCACAATACATCCACCCTCAGCTTTGGTTTGGAGAGTTTGCGCTGCTATTTTACATGATTGAAATCGCTGGGGAGCTGTTTTAATAGCTGTCATCAAGTCTTTGTTAACCAGAATGTACTTCACGTAGTCTGAGCAAGATTCGCTTCCATATAGCAAGCGATGAGGACAGGAGAAACCTTTACGTGGGGAAAGATGTTTTTGATATATATTCAAAGATGCGATCGCAACCTGGGTAGCCAAAGTTTCCATCGTACTAACTGCCATAAAACAAGCCGAATCAGAAACTACGATTTAATCTTGTACTCCAGCTAGCAATGATGACTCTATCAAAAGGTCTAACTTCAAAATTCCTGCTTCCTGACCAATTAGGGACTTCCAAGTAAAAAAATACTATCGCTATATTACAGGACTTACGCAACTGGTACACCAATCTTTTGGTTTAAGAGTCAACAGTCAAGGGGAGCCACTGCGGTCTTGGGGTTTCCCCAAGTAGAGCAAGTGGCGTTCAAGGGTCAAAAATTCAGGTTTTTTGGACTTTTGACTCTTGACTCTTGACAGCCTCAACGAAAAAAATGTGACACTTGCGTAAGTCCTATATTATTTATCCCAGATAGCAAAATAGTTTGTAAGGTGTATTCCTTGCATCGGTGCGTTGCGCTACGCGACAACACACCCGACATTTAAACTCAGATAAAATTTTAATATTAATTCTCAAAACCAATGATACCAGCAATAATTGCCTTTCTCATTATTGGCATAATTATCACTGTAATTTTAATCAGTCCCCTTTTAAGTAAACAGCGCCGCCAACGTTTAAAGTCTCGTCCTTTTCCACCTCTATGGAATGCCATTATTGAAAATAACCTACCGATTTATCTCCAACTCTCGCCCCCAGAACGCAGAAGACTACAGGGACATATTCAAGTCTTCTTAACCGAAAAGCAATTCATTGGCTGTAAAGGATTACAAGTCACAGAAGAAATGAAATTAACTATTGCATCTGTGGCTTGTTTGCTATTACTCAATGAACGAGGCGAATACTTCTCAAAATTGCGTTCAATTTTAGTTTATCCCAGCGCTTATTTAGTAACTGAAACCGTCGCTACTGGAGAGTATGTAGTTGAAGAAAGGCGAGAAGCCAGATTAGGTGAATCTTGGAGTCGCGATCAAGTCGTACTTTCTTGGGAACAGGTGGAACAAGACACGCAAAACTGGCAAGATGGACATAATGTCGTGCTGCATGAATTTGCCCATCAATTAGATCAAGAAGATGGTGACACCCAAGGTGTACCGATTTTACCTAATAAATCATATTACCCAATTTGGGCGCAGGTAATGACCGCAGAATATCAACAACTCTGCAATGATGTACAGCAAGGTGTGAAAACTGTGATTAATAGCTATGGTGCAACTAATCCCGCTGAGTTTTTCGCCGTCGCCACAGAAACCTTCTTCGAGAAGCCTCATCAGTTGTTAAGTCAGCATCCGCAATTGTATGAGTTGCTGCAACGTTATTATCAAGTTAATCCTGGGCAATGGGGATTTAATTTGTAATTGAGGTTCCCATATTGGTGAGGTACATCCATAAAAAATTAACCGCAGATGGAAGGGGATAAACACCGATATATTTTATTTTCTCTCAGCACTCAGCACTCAGCACTCAGAACTGTTTCGGCTGCATTAATAGCAGTTGCGATCGCATTCTCAATGGCAATATCTCTCTTGGGGAAGATGATATTTTCGGAAACAGTACGTTGAGCAACTACAGCGCAAACAGCAGCAGCAGCAAATTGGTAAACTCCTGCCATTTTAAATAGTGTGCCGCATTCCATTTCATAGTTCAAGATATTGAGGTGGCGATATTCTGCGGTAATTCCCTGTAGCGATCGCATTAAATATGGATTGGCTGAATCCATGCGTTCCTGTCCTTCATAAAAGGTATCTACGGAAGCTGTAATGCCTAAATGATGCTCAAAGCCTAATTTTTGTGCTGCTTTGACTAAAGCGACTGTGAGAAAGGGATCGGCGGCGGCTGGATACTCGATAGGTGCAATATCATTAGCTGCACCTTGGCGACACAATGCTGCATTGCTAATTACAATACTACCAACGGCTATATAAGGCTGAATTGAGCCGCAAGTACCAACGCGAATAATTTGCCGGATTCCTACCTGGACTAATTCATTGACTACAATACTTAAGGAAGGCGCACCCATGCCACTGGTCGCTGATAAGATAGGGCAACCGTTGGCTAAATATCCTAAATAACTATTCAGCCCCCGATTATCTGATAACAATTTCACATTTTGCAAATGATTGTGGGCGATGAGTGATGCACGTTCCGGATCGCCAGATAATAGCGCTAATGTGGGCGGTTTTGCACCCAAATCTGCTTGTTCAAAGCCAATGTGGTAAAAGCGTTTACTGCACATAAGGCAAAAGAGTTGAGTTTAGAATCATCTTAAGTAACTAAGTAGGCACTATGATGATGTTCTTTGCAATTCTTGTAAAAGTTCAGTGCTAATAGGCGATGTTGCTAAAATTGGATGCTTAATACCTCCCCAAATACTTCCACTGCGGAGACGATGTAAAGCTAATATCTCTGGAATTTGAGGAGAAATGATAACTTGGGGTGCTGCGAGTTGACCAAGCGATCGCGCCCGTTGATAATGATATGACTGCGATAATGCCTCATCTAGTTGTTGAGCAAGTATTTCTGGCGTTTCTGGTGCTGAATCGAGTAATAGAATATAGTGTGGTGGCTCGGCAAGACTGACTAAGCTTTTAAAACAGCCTTCCGGTAAATTCAGGCTAAGTAAAGCGTGATGCACAAAATTTGATTGCAACTTCTCCCCCACCAAATCGCTGACAGCTTGATGTCGTCCGAGAAACTCTAAGCAGGGAGTTTGGCGATAGAAATGCGTCACCCGGACGCGATCGCCTATGCGATAACGATACAAACCGCCTTTCTGAGACAAAATTATTGTGTATTCCTCTCCCTGATTGAGTTCATGTAGGCGATACAGCGAACCGCTATCATCCTCAAACTCAAAAAACACTTCATCCAAAACCGGAACATAACCAACCGCAGCGATTAAGGGAATCGTCATCGGTGCTTCGGTGGCTAGCAATCCCTTACCTTGAACTAACACACCCGGAAACTGCGATAGCGAAGCGCTGCTGCTAAAAGCAGATCGCAACCCCTTGGCTTGATCGGCGGCGTTGGCGCTATCCCAACAAGAAATCAGCTTTAAATGTGGCCATAGTTGCGTCCAAGGTATGGGATTTTCGCCCAAAATTTGCAGGCGATTGCGTGATATTTTATGGTGTAATTCTTGCCGTAATAAATCCTGATTTTCTTGGATGTATTTTAAATGTACTTGCAGAAAGCTAGGACTCCAAATCGAAATAATTTCTAATTTTTCTGCCTGTAATAAAGCCAACGCTAGCTGATGTTTAAATTCTTGGGCATTGTCTAGGCGATTGAGGTTATTTGGCATCACCAACCAAGGACGCAACAACCACCGTAACCAGCCATCTAAATAATCTAAATCGTCTTGTAAAGATAAGGTATCTGTGACATTTAATTGCGGCGATATACAAGCGTAAATTTTGCCAGTAGTAAATCTAGGGCCGTTTTTAATTAAATCATAAGCCCAGACACAAAACATTTGATTAAATGAGCGTCGCAAAGACTGAGTGTAGGGAATCCATTTTATCGCCCCACTACTACCAGAGGTTTTTTCATAAAATAAAATCGCTTCGGTAGTTAAGGGTATTTGCTGACGCTTTTCTTTTCCTAAAATCCAAGGTTCCAATGCATCGTAATCAACAATTGGCACATCTTGCCAATCAGCTATAGAACGAATGTTTAAGGCTTTGCCATAGTCGCTAGCAATCAGGCGATCGCAAATCTCTTGCTGCACAGATAGCTGTGTTAACTCAGGATGGGCTAATGCTTGATCAAATCGCTTATAAGTATTTGCAAAAAGCTGCCCAAACGCTTTAATAATAGGACGCATAATAAAAATTTAAAATATAATAATTAACTCAATACTAGCGTATAAATAACTGCCTGTGTCTAGGCTTACGCGGTTATTGTAAGCTTCATGGAGGCTGTGCGCTACTAACTATTAATTCCTTTAACCTTGATTTTTTAACCATATTAATTAAGAGTTCAGTAAATATTTTAAGTAAATTTTAAGTAGGGGAGCCACTGCATTGCGCGGGTTACACGCCTTATAGCAGGTGGCGTTTTGTTAAGGCCATGAAAGGATTTGCGGCTTAGAAACAACCTCTAAACATTAAAAGCAAATCTAATATTCTGGATAAGTATTTAAACTCTCACTAAAACAGCAAGATATATGTTTATATCTATGGCGATAAAACCAAATTTTTCAAATAAAAAATATAAGATTATTGTGCATCAATCCTAAGGAATAAATGTATAATCACAGTAAATGAGTTATCGATTCATATTTTTAATTCATAGTTGCCTAAATTTTTGTTAATTAGTGCAATAGATTACCTCAACCTTCATGCAACGCCGTAATTTTTTCCAACTTGTTGGCTTAGTAGTCGCTACATTCACTCAATATATTTGGTAATAAAACAGCAATGTGAGTAGTGCGACCGCTCAGGTAATGTCATCACATAAAAAGCAATTCAAGTTGCTGAGATGGCGACATTATCAATTCCTTTAAGCAAAATTGCTGACTAAATATTTGAGAACGCAGACAATACCAAATAAGCTCAGGACATTGATGAACTTAAAATTGGCAACAGAAAATATAATTGGCATGAGAAATTATGCGATCGCAAAAAATATTCTATTCACCTTCTGGCTGTTAATGTCACCCGCGATCGCTCAAACCTCTCCCATCCCTACAGAAACCAAACCAAACCCCAATATTGAAAGGTTTCCCCAACCTTTACCAATACCGCAACCGCTTCCACCTAGCCAAGAACAACCAACTATTCCAATACCAGCGCCTACACCCACACCAGAACAGCCAGATATTCCTATACCCGTCAGTAAAATTGAAGTTGTCGGTAGTACCATTCTTCGGGAACAGGAAATTACCTCAATTACCAAACCTTTAGAAGGACGTTCAATAACTCTCAAAGACATCCAAAGTATTGCAGACAGTATTACTCAGCTTTACTTAAATCGAGGTTATTTAACATCTAGAGCAATTATTGCCGAACAAACAATTACTAACGGTATAGTAAAAATCCAAGTTATCGAAGGTTCTCTGGAAAAAATAGAAATCGCAGGGACTCGAAACCTTAATCCTGGGTATGTGCGTAGTCGTGTGAACTTAGCAGCCGGGAAACCCCTCAGAGTCAATAAAATTGAGGAGCAACTCCAACTACTCAAACAAGATCCTTTATTTACTAGTGTGGAAGCTATTCTTACACCAGGAACTAATGTCGGTCAAAGTATCTTGACAGTTCGAGTTCAAGAAGCCAATCCCATTAGTGGTAACGTCGGAGTAGACAACTACTTATCTGCATCTGTAGGTTCATTCCGTTTTGGTGGAGTAATTAGCGATCGCAATGTTAGCGGCTTAGGTGATGAATTCAGTGCTTCCTATTATCGTTCGATCACTGGCGGTTCCAACTCCTTAGACTTCAGCTACCGATTACCAGTCAATGCCATGAATGGCACATTGCAACTACGCTATTCTCCCAGCGATAGTAAAATTACTCAAGCTCCATTTTCCGAGTTAAATATTACGGGCGATAACCAGTTGTATGAAATTAGTTATCGTCAACCGTTGGTGAGAACACCTCGTGAGGAATTTGCCTTATCTTTAGGATTTGCGTTGCAGAATGGGCGCAATACCTATATTTTTGATGGTGTTCTTATGCGTGTAGGTATTGGTTCTGATAGCGAAGGTAAGACTAGAACCAGGGTGCTGAAGTTCGGGCAAGATTATATTAAACGCGATGTAGAAGGTGCGTGGGCATTGCGATCGCAATTTAGTTTTGGCTTAGATCTATTCGATGCCACGATTAACTCTGATTCTATACCCGATGGTAGTTTCTTTAGTTGGTTAGGACAAATTCAAAGAGTACAACGCCTAGGGAGAGACAAATTATTTGTAGCGTTTCTCATTCAGATGCGCTACAGAATTATATCGCGAAGTGTAGGGGCACGGGCAATGCCCTGCCCTTACTGGTATACTATATCAAGCGGTCTAATTCAGCTTTTAAATCCTTTGTTAACTGGCTTACAGCTTGTCGAGTTGCTTGGCGATCGCCTTGGGAATTTAAATAGCGATCGCTTACCGAAATTGGTTCACCTATAGTGATTTGGGCTTTTCGCCATCCTAATCGGGGACGGGCAGGCATTTTTTTGCGATCGCTAATTCGAGATAGCATATCGAAGATGACTAATAATGTTTCTGCGAACCGTTCCGCAGTTGGCTGTTCTTTAATATAGCTAGCAGTAACAGCAACAAAACTTTCCACTAAGCGCATATGTCGCATCCGCAAATCTGCTTCTTCAGCAATCCAGTCTGCTAATCCTCGTTTGAAGGGTGGTAAAGCATTAATATCAGCTATATCTTCCCGATAAATATAACTCCAGCCTACCTCTTCCAAACGGCGACAGCGATCAATAAAATTTCCCTGTGACTGAATATTAAAATATTGCTCAGTTACCTTTAAACCAGTATCCATCAGGCGATGTAGTCGCTCAATTATTTCTAGTTCCGGTGCATCTGGCAAATTTTGATGATAGAAACGGCGGTAAAACTCTTCCATCTCAGAAATCACATATTCCGCGAGGCGACAGAGGCGTTG
Source organism: Calothrix membranacea FACHB-236 (assembly GCF_014696315.1). GTDB lineage: Bacteria > Cyanobacteriota > Cyanobacteriia > Cyanobacteriales > Nostocaceae > Aulosira > Aulosira membranacea. The sequence continues at coordinate 19,750 of NZ_JACJPX010000058.1, read as the reverse complement.
ATAGTCAATTTCTTGCGGTTCGCCACTCAATTGATCGACTGACTGCACTGACAAACCACTATCAATTTCCAATTTTCTCAACAGCCGATGCAGTTTTGCCCAAGGTGGATTCATGAAGCGGTACTGAAGAGAAACCGGGACAATAAAAACAGTCTCAGAACGTTGGGCTTTGAGTAAATCTTCTACACACCAAAACCCTAATTGCGCCACACCAGGTTCTAAGGGGCTAACAATCTCGCTATGACCATTATTTCCGCCTTCCGGTGCAACTGCGATCGGTATATTGCTATTAGCAAACAACTCCCGTGCTGTTTGGATGGCTTGTCTATCTAATCGCCTACCCCGACGAATTGGCAAACCTCCCATTCGCGAGAAAAACCAACCCAGCCAGTCCCCAGCCCACAAAGTCATACCGCGATCGTAAAGAAAATGAGAGTGGACGGGGTATTGCAACGCTATCCCTTTCTCTTTCGCAACCTTGGGTACAACCCGAGACAATAAATAGAGCATACACAGAGGATCGTCTACCTCTGGATGTCGAAACGCCAACAAAAAGCGAACTTTACCAGCTTGAAACTGTTGATAAAGCTGGGCTAACACCTCAGCATTTTTAGCTTCAATCTCAACAATACCCGCCACTAACCAGGGGCGAGTCCGAAACCTCAGAAAAAATGGTAACAACCACTGAGCAATCTGGAGGACAACGCGGTTCAAGCTTTGGGGGATAAATTTAAGCGGTGGTTGAACAGATTGAATCGATTTAGGCAATTTACCCTCCAGAGTTTGCCTTGAGGAACAGTGCAAGCGCAAACAAGTGCGATCGCTTCCTCGATTCTGACACTTTTTCCCCTGAGCGGAGACTAACAATAGGGAGAATGCTTTTCCTGTTTATTTGGTAGTGCTGGTCAGAAGCGATCGCTCCCCAAACAGCACGTAAACTAGAAAGTAAGATGTTGAGGTAAGTTTATGAACGCTGCTACAATCACTTTGCCTACTAGCCTCATATTGAAAATCGACTTGACTGACGAGCAATTTTTCCAGTTGTGTCAGAAAAACCGCGATTATCGATTTGAGCGCACAGCATCAGGGGAGTTATTAATTATGCCACCTACAGGTAGTGATACTGGTAACCGTAACTTTGATATCGTTGTTGAGTTAGGAATCTGGAATAAACAGACTAAATTAGGCAAAGGTTTTGACTCTTCAACTGGCTTCACTCTACCTAATGGTGCAGAACGTTCTCCAGATGTTTCTTGGGTAAAAATTGAGAGGTGGAATGCTTTAACCCCAGAACAACAAGAAAAATTTGCCCCCATCTGTCCTGATTTTGTAGTCGAGTTACGTTCCCCTAGCGATTCTCTCAAAGATTTGCAAGATAAAATGCGGGAATATATTGAAAATGGCGCTCGACTAGGTTGGTTAATTGATCGTAAAAATAAGCGGGTAGAAATTTATCGTCCAGGAAAAGATGTAGAGATATTAGATAATCCTGAAAGTTTATCAGGTGAAGATGTGCTACCTGGATTTGTATTGCATTTACAGCAAATTATGTAATCCCCATCAAGATTTTACGCTAAAGCAATAACAAGAATATTATATATAGGCGCATATTAGCTGATTAATTTTGCTATTTACTCTGTTAATAAAGCAAACTCCGATTTAATATTCCATCGTCTACCGTCATGCATTAATAGTGTTAACTTGTCGGCAATAAACTCAAAACGTAATTGACGACTTTCAAATTCTGTCCAAGCTGCTTGAAAATTCTGCCTTGTTAAGTCCCGAAATGCAACTGTCATGTGGGGTGCAAAAGGTCGAGTTTTACCAACCTTGTCCACAATACCCAAAGTTGTTTCAACATGAGCCATTAAATCGGCTTGCAAATTTAACAATTCTGGCGTTCTCAATACATTTATATAGATGACACGGGGTGCAAAAGCAGCAAACCCACTGAGAGTAATCGGCACTGGCTGTTTTCTCATCGCCAATTCTGCCACAGATGCTTCTAACCGTGAGACATCGCTATTAGGCCATTTAAACGGTGGTTGCAAGGTAATGTGTGGGGGAGACTTTTGCGCGTGTCGGCTGGCATAATTATCAGCAAAATATTGCTTGATTTGGTTAGCGTAATCTTGAATATCTTGCGGTGGTAGCAGAGCAATAAAAAAGAGATTCATTTACAAGAGTCAAAAGTCAAAGGTTATCGGGCATCGGGTAATTGGTAATGGGTAATTGGTAATTGGGTGTTTGTCATTAATTATTTCTCCCCCTGCTCCCTGCCCCCTTGCTTTTTCCAGTCTCCCTCATCTCCCTCATCCCTTGTCCCCAATCCCCCATCCCTACTAAATTACGATACAGAAAATTCTCGTGGTCGCAAGCAAATGCCAACTTTTGTGAAAATTGAAGAAGGTACAGTTGATAAACCTACCTTTGATCAGTACGTACCTGCCCATAAAGCTTACGTTCAGGATTTAATCGCCAAAGGACACAAAGCCAAGACTGGTTATTGGGCAGAACTGGGAGGTGGGATGATGCTATTTGAGGCAGAATCAATGGCGGAAGCCCAAGCGATTGTAGCCCTTGACCCATTGGTAAAAAATGGCTGTGTGAAATATCAGTTACACGAATGGCGAATTGTTATGGAATAACATTAAATTACTGAATTTTAATGTTATGATAATTTTTAGACCTGGACCTATGCGACTTCAACGCCCAAATCTTGTCAGGACCGGAAGGTAGCAGCAATACGGGATGCTTGTGGTAGGCGTAGTCTCCGGGTCGCCCTATTTTTAGGAGCGTTCAGCAGCAATGCCTGGTTTTGGAGATATTGTTCAAAAAGCTTTTTACCTCGGTGTTGGGTTAGCTTCTTACGCAGGTGAGAAAGCGGGGGGAAAATTAGCCGAAGTGCGATCGCAAGTCCAAAAACTGGCAGATGAAATGGTGGCACGGGGCGAAATGAACACGGATGAAGCCCGTCGCTTTGTCGAAGATATGATGAAGCAAGCTCAACAGCCGCCAACATCTGGTGTGGATACAGAAAAAACACCACCTGCTGAACCCCGCCGCATTGAGATTTTAGAAGACGATGAAGAGCCAACAGTGAAAAACACTGCAACCTCTGCAACTAATGATGTAGATGCATTGCGCGATCAAGTCTTAGAATTGCAAGAAGAGTTAAAACGGCTGCAACGTGATGAGTAAAACTAACTAGTAGTAGTTTAGTAACAACGCAAAACATAGCAATTTTTTGAATATACTTGGCCTAGGGTATAGTCTATTGCTTCCAGTAAAGTCGTACTGAATGCTCTATTTATAGCCAGAAAAGGCATAAAGTTTATGGACAAGTGGCAAAAAGATTTGATTGACATCATGGAAACCGTGGCTGTGGAAGTGGAGCAGTTTTTCCTAGGAATGAGTGAAATGGTAGACTCCTTTCTGGAACTGACAGAAGAAATTACAGAACAAGTACAGACAACAATTGCCACTGAGGTTGACCAGTATTTACATGACTTGGCTGAACCCATGATGGAAGTTTATTGGGAACTAGAAGATGTCATGGCAGATGTAGATCCAGGTTTTCCTTATCCAATGGAAGCCACACCAGAAAAAAATCCCGCTTGCATCGGTTGCACTAACTACCACGGTCAAGTTTATGGTGGTAATTTATTAGTTTGTGCCATGCATCCCCAAGGCTGGGATGATAATAATTGTCCAGACTGGGAGCAGTAATGAGGATGAGGGAGATAAGGGGGATAAGGAAGCAGAGGAGAAATTCCAATTACCCATTACCAAATGACAAATGACAAATGACAAATGACAAATAACACTACAGAAATGAAGTATGGCGAACGCGAGATTGCGGAAGGACAACTGATTACATTTCCGAATCCGCGTGTGGGTAGAAGATATGACATTAATATTACGTTGCCGGAATTTACCTGTAAATGTCCGTTTTCTGGTTATCCGGATTTTGCCACAATTTATATAAGCTATATCCCTGATGAGCGCGTGGTTGAATTGAAAGCACTCAAGCTTTACATTAACAGTTACCGCGATCGCTATATTTCCCACGAAGAATCTGCTAATCAAATTCTTGATGATTTTGTTGCAGCTTGCGATCCTTTAGAAGCCACAGTTAAAGCAGATTTTACTCCCCGTGGGAATGTGCATACAGTAGTGGAAGTGCGCCATCAAAAGCTAGCGAAGTAATATCTTTTAGTGAGATATTTTCTTTGCTGCTGACTGCACCTGAACTACAACTTTTTGAGACAACGGAATATATCCCAGTTCTAAACTAGACTTTTGTCCTTCAGTCACAGCCCAATTAACAAAATTCTTCAGCACTTGGGCTTTGGCTGAGTCTTGATATTTTTTATAAGTTAATAGCCAAGTATACGTGACAATTGGGTAGGACTGAGCATGTGTAGGATCAGCAATAAAAGCAATCAATGTATCTGTGGGCAATTTTACCGATTCTAAAGTTTTAGCTACTGACTCCGGTGTCGGTTGAATATAATTACCAGATTTATTTTCCAACGTTGCCACAGATAATCTATTTTTTGTGGCATAGACATACTCAACATAGCCAAAAGCTCCTGGGGTTTGTTGTATCTGAGCAGTAATACCTTCATTACCCCTAGCCGCAATCCCTACTGGCCATTGTATAGATTTACCAGCCCCAACTTTGTTTTTCCATTCTGGGCTAATAGCACTTAGGTGTTGTGTCAAGACGCTAGTTGTACCACTACCATCGGTTCGGTGTATTAATTGAATTGGCAGATTAGGCAAAGTTACTTCTGGATTAGCTACTGCTATTTGAGGATCGTTCCAATTGGTAATTTTTCCTAAAAAGATATCTGTGTACACCGAGCGTGATAGCTTCAGCACAGTTGGCAGATTGGGAATATTGTAAGCTAGCACTATTGAACTGGCAGTCATGGGTAAAGCAACCACTTCCCTTTCTACCTTAGCGGCTTGTTCATTTGTAATTCCCACATCACTGGCGGCAAAGTCTACAGTACCTTGGATGAGTTGTTGTATTCCTACACTGCTTCCTAAAGATTGATAGTTAATTTCTACATGGGGATTTATTTGATGATAATCTGCAATCCAGCGTTGGTATAAAGGTGCTGGTAAGCTGGCTCCAGCGCCCACTAGAGAAACAGCCTTAACGTTTTTAGAGTCAGCAGCACAGGAAGCAATACTCAACGAAACAGCAATTTGGGCTAGAATACCAGCCGTTCGCTTAAATTGAAGTTGAGCAGTCATAGAAATCGTAAGTTTTTAACTGGAATGAATAGTCTAGCCAATTTTCTAGTTGTGTAGCCGACTACTCAAACAGAGATTTACGCTGAACTTGATTAATTTGATGCTATTGATACCGTAAATTCAGCCTGTTCTCAACGATTTAGCTATTTTGGTATGATTGCTCTTCTACTACCTAAAAGTTAGGGGTTTAACGCAGTTTTTCGGACTAAATACTAATTGCGGAGCTCTCGATAGGATGGTTGACAAGTTTGAGTGAAATTCTTTCTAGAGCTATTTCCACTGAAACATTGTACTTGAGACCCAGCCCAGACAATTTGCCATACAGGAGGCGAACTTACTAACAGCGATCGCCCGAAGGTAGCCATCTCAAACCGATATTTAACTGCACCAACTAAATTATCACTATGAGAAATTTGCGTAATTGTCACTAAAGCCTGATTGCGTTGCGGATATACTACTTCTACTTTACGCGTTCCTACATCTGATGCCGTTTCCTCAAATGCATTCAGGGCCAATGTAGCCGGATCGCTACCTTGAAGATTCGAGTTAATACTTTCTAGAGGTATAGTTTTATAGTGGATACGCTCTGGTTCAGTTGCAAGATTCTGAGATATCTGAGTTGCTGCTACCTGCTGAGTTTGTCCATGACTTATATCAACACTAGTTGCAAATTGCTGGTTTTGGAAAAGATAAACTCCAGCGCCAGTAGTGGCAAACATACTGAGTATCAAAATCAAGAACAATTTCCACTTTACTGACATAAAATTAAACAAGAATTTCAAACAGTAAATTATCAATTTTGAATTGTAAATGGAAGCCTCACCGCTGAGCTTCTACCTTGGGATTGTGGTCAAACTTCTTGCTCTAGTGAGCGATCCCGCTGAAAATAAAGATATATAACCAACTCACGCGATCGCAATTGCATCATATAAAAACCCTTGAGAATTGCATTTATATATAGACCTTCGTCTTAGATTTAAGTTCCTGGGGATGGGTAATGGGTAAGGGGTAATGGGTAATGAGTAATGGGTAATGAGTAATGGGTAATGAGTAATAGGTAATGAGTAATGGGTAATAGGTAATTAGCTTGTCCCTCATTTTCCTAGTCCCCAATCCCCAGTCCCCAATCCCCATTACCCCTTATCCCCAGATGGGGCCCCGAGTTCCCCAATCCCCAGTCCCTAATCCCCAATCTCCAAAAATCCTGAACCGAAAATTCTCACACCAAGATACAATTCGATCTGGTGAAAGCTGTTAAAGTCCATAAAATTCATTGATTCTGAAACCACCCTATGAGCATTTACGAAGTATTTATGCCGGCGCTGAGTTCCACCATGACCGAAGGCAAAATTGTCTCTTGGGTAAAGTCTCCAGGCGATAAAGTGGAAAAAGGCGAAACAGTGGTGGTTGTCGAGTCAGATAAGGCAGATATGGATGTGGAATCCTTCTATGAAGGATATCTGGCTCACATTTTAGTGCAAGCTGGTGAAAGTGCGGCTGTAGGAAATGCGATCGCTTTCATCGTAGAAACGGAAGCTGAAATCGAAGCTGCTAAGGCGGCTGCTAATTCTAGTAGCGCTGCTACTCCTGCTCCTGCTGCGCCTCAGCCAGTCGCCGCCACTGTTTCTGCTGGAACACCAGTCTTAGCGTCTCAAAACGGCTCAAACCATCAAGAAGGAAGGCTCGTAGTTTCTCCACGAGCCCGCAAATTGGCAAAAGAGTTAAAAGTTGATTTAAAGACGCTTCAAGGCAGTGGCCCCTACGGTCGTATTGTTGCTGAAGATGTGGAAGCTGCTGCAAATAAAGGTAAGCCAGCCGCTAGCGCACCAGTTACACCGCCACCATCTGTACCAACAACCGCCCCAGTTGCACCACCATCTAAGACGGCTGCACCTGCACCTGCGCCTGTTCCCGCAGCAGCTAGCGCTGTCCCTGGTCAGGTAGTACCTCTAACTACCTTCCAAAATGCAGTGGTACGGAACATGGTAGCTACCTTATCTGTACCTGTTTTCCGTGTGGGTTACACAATTACCACCGATGCACTAGACAAGCTCTATAAGCAGGTTAAGTCCAAAGGGGTAACAATGACAGCGCTATTGGCAAAAGCCGTAGCAGTAACGTTGCAAAAACACCCACTACTCAATGCTAGCTATTCCGATCAAGGAATTGTTTATCATTCTGACATCAACATTTCCGTAGCTGTAGCAATGGATGATGGCGGATTGATTACACCTGTATTAAAGAATGCAGACATAGTAGATCTTTATTCCCTATCCCGCAGTTGGAAGTCTTTAGTAGAACGTGCTAGAGCAAAACAACTGCAACCAGACGAATACAACAGTGGCACATTTACCGTGTCCAACTTGGGGATGTTTGGTGTAGATACATTTGATGCAATTTTACCCCCTGGGCAAGGTTCAATTTTAGCGATTGGTGCATCCCGCCCGCAAGTTGTAGCAACCCCTGATGGTTTGTTTGGGGTACGTCAACAAATGCAGGTAAATATTACTTCAGACCATCGCATTATTTACGGCGCTCATGCTGCTGCATTCTTGCAAGATTTAGCTAAGTTGATTGAGACTAATCCACAATCTTTGACTATGTAACAAAGATTATTTAATAAAAGAAAATTACTTTTAAGACTTGGAGATAAATTATTTAACTCCAAGTCTTTTTATCTGTATACACTAAAATACGGATTCACTATTCGGTTAAAAAATGGATTTTTTGAGGCGAACTGGGGGAGCAGGGGTGGCTGGCGGACATAAAAGGCATTGAACAATAATGCTTTTGCTCCTCAGCCTCCCCCAATAACCAACCAGGTTGTTAATGAAGAGAATTAGTTACCAACAAACAATCCTTGACCAGCATTGCTGAAGATGTCTTGAGCATTAACTAAGGTTGTAGTACCAGCACCACCAGGGCCTGCAATTGTTTGTTGACCAACGGCGAGATTTTTTTGTTGGAAGCTACTGTTGGTAAATAAATCGAGATTTTGACCACCACCAATAGCAATTCCACCAAAACCACCAGCAACGTTATCTAGTTCATCTTCAGAAAGTTCAACAGCAGAGATATTTTTGATTTCGTTAGACATGACTTTACTTCCTTGTAATTTAATGAGTTAATGTGTGATTTTCAATGTGATGTAGAAAAGAGAACCTGGTGTTGATGTATTGTGGAATTATGACCAAACCAGGTTGTTAATTCTAAGCGTTACCAACAAACAATCCTTGACCAGCGTTGCTGAAGATTTCTTGAGCGTTAACCAAGGTGGTAGTACCAGCCCCACCAGGCCCAGCAATTGTTTGTTGACCGACTGCAAGATTCTTTTGCTCAAAGGTGCTGCCAGTAGTCAGTCCTAGGGTTTGACCGCCACCGAGAATAATTCCACCAAAACCACCAGCAACGTTATCTAATTCATCTTCAGAAAGTTCAACAGCAGCGATATTTTTGATTTCGTGAGACATGACTTTATTCCTTGCAATTTAATGAGTTAATGTGTGATTTTCAATGTGATGTAGAAGAGATAACCTGGTGTTGATGTATTGTGGAATTATGACCAAACCAGGTTGTTAATTCTAAGCGTTACCAACAAACAATCCTTGACCAGCGTTGCTGAAGATTTCTTGAGCGTTAACCAAGGTGGTAGTACCAGCCCCACCAGGCCCAGCAAATGTTTGTTGACCAACTGCAAGATTCTTTTGTTGGAAGCTACTGTTGGTAAATAAATCAAGATTTTGACCACCACCAAGAACAATTCCACCAAAACCACCAGCAACGTTATCTAATTCATCTTCAGAAAGTTCAACAGCAGCGATATTTTTGATTTCGTTAGACATGACTTTACTTCCTTGTTAATTGTGTAATGTTTTAAGATTTAGCAGCTTGGATTAACCAGGTTATAATTTGTTTTATCTTGGTTGTTTTCGCTGCGCTTTTCGTTTCGCTTCATGTGTTCATAGTAGGAAATCTTCTAAAGGAAAGCCATCGGCAAATAGTTTGGATTACCAAAAGATGGATCTCAATCAAACTGTCTCCAACTTTAGTTGGATATCGAAAGATGAGGGAATTTGGTGAAGCGTAGACACACAGTGGCTTGCCGTCAGACATCGCTCTTATGGTTGCATTACCACCACACGCAAATACTCACAGGCTATAAGCAGTAAGACATACAATACGGTTCGGATAAGTTAAGGAGGCTGAAAAAGCAAGAGTATTATTGTTCAGCCATGAAGCTTTAACCCATCCACCAATATTGACTCTCGAATATAGTAAGAATTAAAATATAATTTTCCCCAAGAATCCGGAAAAAATCCTCCTACTACACTTGAGACGCGGCTGCTGAACCCCAGTCTCTTAATCCCTTCAATCTCAAGAGTCTTGAAAAAGACTCCTGTTAATTTTTCATGCAGCCAAAAAATCTTCAACGTCTCTTGCGTGCTTTAAAACGGCAGGGTTTGGATGTGACTTATAGCAATCGCATATACTCTGTTCGTCTTGTTAATTCTCCTGATACCCCAGCAGCAGAAGTTCTGTTGCCGGAAGGCTTTCCTGTAGAAGCTAAAGCACTGAAACAGTTGGCAAATCTTGCTAACGTACGCCATCCCGCAGGTGGATGTGTCTGTCGTGCTTGTGCTACCCCTGATTTTCACCCTGGCGATGCTGGGGTTGCTATTGGTTCGGTGGTGGAAACTGCCGATCAAGTTATTCCTGGTGCTGTTGGTTCTGACATTAATTGTGGGATGCGCCTCCATGTTGCTGATTTGACAATCGATGAATTCCTCAAAAAGCGCGATTTATTTGTAGAACGCATGAAAGGCGATTACTTTTTTGGTACTCGCGATGTCACCATGACTGCTCATGCAATGCGTGCATTATTTCAGCATGGCGTTCCCGGTTGGTTGGATGCGATGCTAGATAACGTTACGGGGAGTGTAGTTAAGTCTGATTTACAGCAGCTATCCCAAGAGAGCGATCGCATTTTCTTGGGTGGCTCTATGAATGGTAACTGGAAACTTGCGCCGGCAGAATTGGTTTCCGATGATGGATTGGTACGCGATGGCGGACTAGGAACCATCGGTTCGGGAAATCATTTTGTCGAAGTGCAACGAGTGGATAAAGTCGAAAATCGCACCCTTGCTCACGCTTGGGGTGTGCGTGAAGGACAATTAGCTTTTATGATTCACTCTGGTTCCCGGAATGTAGGTAAGTACATTGGTGGAATGTGGCGAGATAGAGCCAAGGCTGCTTGGCCTCAAGGTTTAAAATACCCAGAATCTCATATTTTTCCCCTTTCTGCCCATTTTCACCCGGAACTAGTCGCCAGTTATTTAGCAGCGGAAGCAACGGCTGCTAACTATGGTTTTATTAACCGCCTATTGTTAGCAGAACTGCTACGTCTGCGTTTGCGGGAAGTATATGGCGATATAGAAGCACCGTTAGTTTACGACTTACCACACAACATCACTTTGCCTTCAGAAGAATCGGGAGAACAAGCCAATTCCCAATCCAAAATCGCTAGGTGGGTAACGCGCAAAGGTGCTTGTCCAGCCTATGCAGGACAACCTGTAATTATCCCTGGTTCTATGGGCGCTTATTCCTACCTGATGGTGGGTAAAGGTAATCCCGCATTTTGCAATTCTGCATCACATGGTGCAGGAAGAGTGCGATCGCGTTTTGAACTGAACCGCAAAGGCGCATCCCACACTGAAGCCGAATTGGGATTAACTGGAGTTGATTGCATTACCTTACGGGAAGAACGCCGAATTGAAGAAGCACCAGCCGCTTACAAACCTATTCAGTCTGTGATTGATGTGCAGGTAGAGGCGGATATGGTGGATGTAGTCGCACGGTTGAGTCCCGTATTGACGTTTAAAGCTTAATCTCTTTTAATGTAGTGCTTTTGCATCAGCAAACAAAAAGCCCCCGGTAATTACCAGGGGCGTTCATCTTTATTCCCACTCACGAGGATCGCATTTTTTAGGGTCATATTAACACCCTTATATTCAAAAAATGCATTATATTAATGCGTTAATTTCAACATAATTTAAAATATGTTAGGAGTGATACAAAATTTGCCATAAATACTCATAGTTCCCGGATATAGGCTCGGTATGAGCTCAAGACTTTTTGGTTAAGTATTGGGTAAGTGATATGATTGCCCGCATATAACATTTGAGATCAGCATGAGCAGATCCATAACTCTTTTGGCGGTATTGATACTTTCTTTGTCAATAGCCGTTCCCGCAGCTGCGTCTGTATGCAGAAATTACAACGGACATCAAATTTGCGTTCTCAGTATTCAACGCAGCGCTAAAAATTACTGGGAATACAGAGCAACCATTAGTGTGGATGGCGTGAAACAGCCTATGGCAGTTTATAACTGCCGCGCTCAAGTTAAAATTTTACAAGATGGAGAAACTGTGCCATTTACGCCTCAAGACCCTGGTAATCTGATATGCAATTTCTTCAAGAAGTAGTTTTTATTTCTTTTGTGCGGTAAATACACCCCAGATGACAACGGCTGTTAAACCTAAGTATCCGAAGACAGTTACCCATTCTTGCCAATTACTAGATAAATTCAGTTGCAGGTCATCCAACATCAAAATATTCATCATCAGCGATCGCACTAGTTCTGTTAATCATAAAACCTTAGAGAATATCTTTTGCACACAGTTCCATCTCTGTTTTAGTAGAGGGAAAGAGCCATTTAACCTTTACCCTTTCCCCTTTACCCACCTCAACAAACTACGAGTCATTTTGCGGAAAACGCTGTGTACTTCCCTCCCAACCCCTCAACAATTGATTTTGTATTAGCAATCAACATTTTTTGGTAAGTCTCGGCTTCACTACCTTTTTCTCCCAAACCATCAGCATACAGTTCTCTGTCGGCAACTTTGACATTTGCACTTTTCGCAACCGCTGTAATTAGCTTGGGATTAATTGTGACTTCTGCAAAAATTGTTGGTACACCTGTTTGTTTGAGTTCTTTCACCAATGAACTCACTCGTGCGGCTGTGGGTGCTTCTTCGGTACTAATACCACCTAATGCTTCTTCTACAGGTATTGCATAGGCTTTGGCATAATAACCTAAAGCATCATGGGTAGTTACTAACTTGCGAGATTTTTCTGGAATTGTCGCTACTTCCGATTTAATCCAATTGTCTATTTGGCTAATTTCGCTGGTAACTTTTTGCGTATTTTCACTATAAATTTGGGCTTTTTCGGGTTTTAATTTACTCAAGCTTTCGTTAATGACTTTGGCAATTGCTATACCATTTTGAGCATTATGCCAAACGTGGGGATCGGTGACAGTTTTGCCGTCTTCCTCAAATTTTTGGGGATTGGGAACAGCAAGTTCATAAACTGCAACTTTGCTAGCGGGATTAGAGGTGGCTGTGATTAACTTCACCAAATCATGTTCAAAGTCATAGCCACCATACAAAATTAACTTAGCTTGTTCAATGGCTTTGCGATCGCCTGGCTTGGGTTGGTAAACATGAGGATCGGAACCTGGCTCAATTAGACATTGTAAATTCACAGTAGTAGCAGCAATTTGCTTGGTTAAATCACAAACGATTGTGTTGGTAGCTACTACCAAAGGAAGTTCGCTAGATTCTGTTGCTGGTGTGGCTGTGGCAATAGAAGTGGCGCTATCGATGGATTGATTTTGTTGGCTGGTTGGTGTAGCCTCGCACCCCCACAAACCGAGACTCAGCGCTAATACAGCAATACTTTTGGTGTGTAGATTTTGCAACATTTTTGATGCTCGCTCATATTTTGGTTATGATAATCATTATCATAAAAACGACTTGTAATGTTAGAAGTTCGTCATTTAGCCGTCAGTTACCGAGGCGTATCGGCGCTGGCTGATATCAATTTCCGCTTACAACCGGGAGAAATTGTAGGCGTAATAGGCCCCAATGGTGCTGGGAAAAGCACGATGCTGAAGGCGATTTTGGGTTTAATTCCCTGTGAAAGTGGGGTAATAAAATTTCGTAACGCCTCTTTGAAAAGACATTTGGCAAAAGTGGCTTATGTACCGCAGAGAAGCCAAATTGACTGGGACTATCCCATTACAGTTGGGAATGTAGTCATGATGGCTAGAACTCGCCATACAGGGTGGTTTCGCTCACATTCTCGCCAATCTCAAGAAATAGTCAGAACATCTTTAGAACGAGTTGGAATGTGGGAGTTGAGAAAGCGTCAGATAGGGGAATTATCGGGAGGACAACAGCAACGGGTATTTTTAGCGCGATCGCTTGCTCAACAAGCTGAGTTATTCTTTTTTGATGAGCCATTTGTAGGCGTTGATAAAAAAACGGAAGCGATACTTTTTGAAGTATTTAACGAACTCAAATATCAAAATAAAATATTAATGGTAATTGGTCATGATTTGGGAGAAGTTTCCCGCAGGTATGACCGATTTTTATTACTTAATAAAACAATTATTGCTGATGGTTGTAGTGCGGAAGTAATTACTCCTAAAAATTTACAACAAGCTTATGGTGATGGGATATTTTTAATGCAGCGGGAAATGAAGTATGAAGTATAGCAATCATATTTTAGTTGTAAAAATAGTGGTTTTAACTGTTGACAGTTGACAGTTGACAGTTGACTGTTAACAACCCTTGATATCATATTTCACAAATCATTCGGGATTGCTATATAAAGTAGCAATTGGTTTAGTTACATATTACTGAGATATAAATTTTATTTAAATGAAAAATCAGGATATTTTTATTCTTGTTTAGCTGTTCCCTAACTATATTGCTATATGTTGAATTTGCTTTTAGAACCGCTGCAGTTTGAGTTTATGCGGAATGCATTGTTTACAGCGATGATGCTGGGTGTATTGTGTGCGGTTGTTGGTAGTTATTTGATTGTGCAACGCATGGGTTTATTGGGAGATGTGATTGCTCATGCAGTTTTACCAGGATTAGCGATCGCCTTTTTTTTCGGGGTCGATATTTTTCTGGGTGCATTCATTTCTGGGACACTCAGCACCTTAATTATTGCTTGGATTCAATCTCAGTCACGGGTAAAAGTTGATGTAGCAATGGCGATGGTATTTTCTGGTTTTTTGGCATTAGGGATTATGCTAATTACTTTGCTTAAAAGCAAACTAGATTTACATCACTTTCTCTTTGGCGATATTTTAGGTGTTACCGCATCTGATATTTGGCGCACTCTAATTATTACAGTGATTGTGTTATTGAGTGTCAAGCTTTTTTATAAAGAATTATTGTTTTACACCTTTGACTCTCTAGCGGCTCAAGCAATAGGCTTACCTGTAAATTTAATTCATATTGGTTTAATTTCGGCTATTACTCTCACTATCATTGCTAGTATGCAAGCTGTAGGTGTGGTGTTGGTAGTATCACTGTTAATAGGGCCAGCTATAACAGCTTATTTATTAGTCAAAGAATTGCATCAAATGATGCTATTAGGCGCAATTATTGGTGTGATTGGTAGTGTGACTGGAATGTATATTAGCTACTATTTAAATGTGCCATCAGGGGCAGCAATTGTTTTAGTTATTTCTGTACTATTTTTGTTAGCACTTTTATTCAGTCCCAGCCAAGGAATATTAACCCGCCCGAAAATGGCTCATCGTTCCCCCAGAATTTTGCAGCGCAAAAGTGATCATTAGAACTTTTCCCAAAGTTGTTATTGCTAGTAGTCTGCCAAAGTTTTTTTGACAGGCGGGAGGGTAAAAGCTTTAAACCCTTCCCCCTTCACCCTTCCCCTTTGCCCTTTCCCAAATCTACACCTGTCAATATTTGTCTATTGAACTACTATTTTTAGGCTGCATTATCGTTAAAAAAATTGTTACATTTCTTATAGATAGACAAATCTTTGTTGACGAAAAAGGGGCGTAAGGGTATAGCGATATGGAATTTCGTTGACAGTTAACCGTTAACAGTCAACAAACACCTAGTTTCACCATCCTTACTCCCCATATACCCTTATTTTTGACAGATTCCACCATGTCTCAAAGTGTTTTACACTCAGAGGAAAATTCTCTAAACGTAATTTCTCAACCCGAAGTATCACAAAACCTGACTGCTGGTGGACTCGATCCCAATCGCTTTGACTGGCAGGAAGTTTGGTATCCTGTCGCTTACATTGAAGATTTAGATAAATCTCAGCTAACTCGCTTTACTTTGCTAGAACGAGATTTAGTGTTGTGGTGGGATAACAATGAAAATACTTGGCGGGCGTTTGAAGATCAATGTCCACACCGTTTAGCACCACTTTCCGAAGGCAGAATTAATGAAGACGGCTGGATAGAATGTCCCTATCATGGCTGGGCTTTTTCGGGAACGGGTAAGTGTGAGGTAATTCCCCAGCAAAAAGCCGGAGGAAAAGCAGAAGTGTCGCAACGCGCTTGCGCTACTTCACTACCTACCACAGTGCGTCAAGGACTTTTGTTTGTTTATCCTGGTAAGCCTGAGAATGCGCCACAGACAAAAGTTCCGGTTGTCGATGTTTTAGAAGAAGATGCTGATGGCTGGGTATGTCTAAATACTTTTCGAGACATACCTTATGATGCCTTGACGTTGATGGAAAACGTCCTCGACTCCAGCCATATCCCTTACACCCACCACCGCACTGTCGGTAACCGCGCTAATGTCTCGGCGGTGGAATTAGAAGTTGTAGAATCTGGGAAGTGGGGTTTTAAAGGCACTTGGGAAGAAGGCCCACGCAAAGGAACTTTAGGGCGACAAGATACTACTTTTATTGCGCCTGGATTAATGTGGCATGATTTGACATCCAAGCAGTTTGGCAGGACACTCACAGTAGTTTATGCAACTCCCATTCGTAAGGGAGAATGTCGGCTATTTGCCCGCTTTCCTTTCAAGTTTTCTTCCAAATTACCAGGGATATTCCTCAAGCTAACTCCCCGTTGGTACTCACACATTGGTCAAAATGGTGTGTTAGAAGATGACCAAATTTTCTTGCATTATCAAGAACGGTATTTAGAAAAACTTGGTGGTAGCGCTAACTTTAATAAAGCATTTTATTTGCCAACCACAGCCGATAGTTTTGTCTCGCAGTTGCGTTCCTGGGTAAATCAATATAGTGCTGAATCTTTCCCAGGAGAAAGTTTAGCGCCACCGCTACCCAAAGAAGTTTTACTCGATAGATACCATTCTCATACCAAACACTGCGCTAGTTGCAGTACTGCTTTGAAAAACTTACAAAGGTTGCGGTTGGGATTAGCGGTAGTCACAGCATTGATTTGGGGTTTATTGCCTTTAGTCATGTTGATTCAGGGTGAAGTTTCTCCGATGACTGTTGCTATCTCTAGCGTTGCTACTTTGCTTGGTGGCGGAATCTGGTTTGGTTTAGGTAAGTTGGAGAGAAGATTTTACGAAGGGAGAGAAGTCCCACCGAGAAATTTGCCTGAACGCCAGCGATAGAAATAATAGTTTGGAGGAAAGGTTAAAGGGTAAGGGTGAAAGGTTTTTATCTGCCTTTTTCCTTTACCTTTTTCACTTAATTATTTACTAATCAGTATTTGATTATTTTTATGTTTAGTAATTATCCAGTTTCCGAAGATTTGAATAATGCTTTTGCAAGGCTTCAGGCTATTCAATGGGATAGGCTGGGCATGGGAGAAAAAGACGAAGCTCTAACAGAATTAATGGTAGAATTTCTGTCGCGAGTTAGACAATGGGCAAAATTTTTGCAAAGTGAGCAAAGGCATATTTTTCAAAATCTTGCTATCCAAATTCGCCCTGATATTGAACTCCCGTGTTTCATAATGCAATGGTTACAAGAGTTAAAAAACAGCAACCGGATAAGACCTTGGCGTGGTAGAAGTTATGTTATTCAAGGACTATATAATTATTTATGTTGGTGCCGTCTCAAGGAAATGGATGCAGTTCCTAAAAATGAGCTTCCTGACCCTTATGAACCATTAATCAAATTTTTAGAACTTGGTGGCGGGATATACGTAGAACATAGTTATTTTATGGATATTTATCCTAATTATGTTCACTTCTTTTTAGCTATTGATAATGCCAATTCAGCAAGATAATACCAAATAAAATAATATTTGCGAGATATCAATAAATATTCTAGAGGGCAAGGCAGTGCCTTGCCCCTACCCATTTGTCTACCAAAATGCCAATTTTTTTATATTAAATTTGTGATTAAGAACCAATTAGAACAGCTTAAAAAAATTCATGCAAACTGTACTAAGCAACTTGAAAATTAAAGCTGAGAGTTGCCCAATTATTCACATCTAATACATAGGAGTCAGCAGCAGTACCGTTAATTTCTGCTTTCACAGGACTAGCATTATGTAAATCTTGTAGTAAAGCTTGGGCAACTTCTAAGGGATTTAATAATGGGCCGATGGGTTGTTGATCTGTCGTCTGATTTTTAGCGGTTTCCAATGTAGTTAGGGTTTCATTGAAGGGACTGGTGCTAAAAATTAGTTGATGTTCGCATTCATAAGCTGGGCCTGGAATTACCCATTCAGCAGCCGCAGCGCTTTGTGGTAAGGTGAATGTTTGACCTGGGGCTATAACTAATTGTTTCACTAAGGGTTTGCTTGGGGAACTGTCGGGTTCTGAAGATGTTTGCCAGGGATAAAATGCGATCGCACTTCTGTTATTCTTTAATCCCAACAATATTAAATATACGGCGCGATCGCCTAAATTTTGTAAGCGATATTGCAATTTACTGCCAATGGGTACAATCCCAGTACTAGGTGATTTGTTGGTTGCTGTTTCGTTACCCAGCGTCCGCATGGTTTCTCGTTGCATGACTACACGCGGCGATAAAGTATTAATAATCTCGAGGCTGGCTTTGATGGCTAACCGGGAAGAACCTTCATTTTCGGTAAGCCGCCATAATTTAGCAGCTAACAAGGTGGGTAATTTCGGCCCTAACCTTTGCACTGCGATTTTTACCGCTTCTCCGGGTTCGCCAGCAATGTTGGGTATGGCTTCGCCACTCAGAGAAAATAAACTGTAGCGAGTAGGTGTTGGCGACAGTTTGCCAAATAGATAATCTGCTGGTTGTTCTCCCGCCACGACAGCGGAAACATGGGCGACTGAAGCGAAGGCGCTGGTAGCATCTACTCGTTCAATTCTTTCTAGTGCTGTGTCTAGAGCCACAATTAAACTAATATTGCGGGGTAAAACTCGCACGGCTTCTTGCACTAGTTGCCCGACTTGCAAAGGATTAGTACTATCTATAACCGAGAGTTGTGCTTTGGCTGTTAACCCAGTACGCGATCGCAATATTAGCTGTTCTCCGGTAACTAAGCTCAATCGGGAGTTAATACTGTAGTTTTCCAATACTTGGGGTGGTAATCCAGCTAACCATAGACTTACGGTTTTGCCATCTTCTTCTATGGCTGTAATTGCACCTTCACCCCCAACTGAGATATCAGGGGCAAAATTCTCGGCAATTAAAGCCGCTTGGGGATTTTTCTTACTACTCACTAAAGCTGGCTGCTGCTTGCTACCCAGCTTATGCATCGCCGTTTCTACTTGAGAAAGGCTGACTTGAATTGTCTTAGTTGGTGTCACTTCCCATAAATATTGCGTTAAAGCGTAGGTAAATAACCCGGCGCTAAAACCTGATAGCAAAACTTCCCGCGCTGCTTGCTGAGAATCTCCTGTAGCGGACAATAGCAACGGTGGGGTAACTTCTCCTTTAATCAGAGAATTTTGCGTTTTTAGCTGTTTCAGAAATTCCAGTTCTGCAGTTGCTAGCTGACTATCTATTTCCGGACGGCTACGCACTCTTAATCCTGGTAGCCCAGTATTATTTGGCCCATAGTAGCTAGTATCTAATACTGCAGTGACCCGATCTGTAGAAAGCGATCGCAACAATAATAATAAAGTTTCTTCTAATAAATAATTGCTATTTTGGCTATTTTGTGTATTAACTGCAATGAGAGCATTTTGCACTTTATCGGCTTCTACATTGATGCGAGTACCGTAGCCGCTAAAGTGAAACACCACAACATCACCTGTTCTCGCTTGCTTACCCAGATGTTCTACAAAAGCCGCTTCGATAAATTCTCGATTAGCTTGTTCCTCCGTTAACGTGAGGATATTAGCTGCGGGGAAGCCAAAGCGATGCATTAGCAGTTCTTTTTGCAGTTCAACATCAGTCAAACACCCACTCAGGGCAGGATTTTGGGAGTATTGATTAATGCCAACCAATAATGCCAATTTACGCAGACTAGGTTGTGCTAACGCTTGGTAATAGCGATTTCCCCAGTTCAACCACTCAGCTTCAGTTATACCCAAAACTGCGAGAGTTGAACCAATCCGTTGTAAAAAAGTCCGACGCTTCATAAATTCGCTATCAGCCCTCAGCCCATCAGCATAACAGCTTAAAGGGCTAAAGCCTGTAGTGTAAAGTTAAACTCGATACTGTTTGCAAATGGCAAGGTGATGGGGCATGGGGCATGGGGCATGGGGCATGGGGCATGGGGCATTGGTAATAG
>NZ_JACJPX010000057.1 GCF_014696315.1 Calothrix membranacea FACHB-236 | reverse complement strand
CGTGCCACACCCGGTTCCCTTATTTTCCGCCTAAACTGTTTTGACTCTACTTTCTTAGTTTCTCACAATAATGGTTGGTTTATTTACGCCGTGCTGTACTATGTTGTTGGGTAATTGGTAATTGGTAATTGGTAATTGGGAAAAACTTGGAATGATTATCTAATACCAATTTGAAAAAAGAACGCGACAGATTGTAGGGGCAAGGGCACTGCCTTGCCCTCTAGAATATATTGATGTGTCGCAAACATTATTTGAATTGGTATAACTTTTGTTTGGCTTTTGAGTACAGACAAGATTAATCGCGTCTCTCCAACTCTTATTCCATGCCCCATGCCCCATGCCCAATTCCTACCTTTCCCCAGCGGTACTTTTAGCACAAGCTTCTCCCGCGGATATGGTGGAAAAGATACTTTGTGGAGTTAAGAGAGTCAGTTGGCAAGTATTTTCTAAAAGCGGCAGTTTATCTTCGGTGTCGTCTATCTCTGTTGCGGAAGAGTCTTCAATTTCTGTAGGGTCAAGTAGCGGTTCCGCTTGCAGGTTAGCATAACCGTTGACTTCGCTTTTTACCTCATCTGTGGTGGGGATTTCAATCTCTTCTAAATTTCCTTTGTCTTCTGGAGGAGATAATAGAGAAATATCAATTAAAGGTAACGCGATCGTGACTGTTGTACCTTGATTAAGTCCCGCACTTGTGAGAGTAATGCTGCCTTTCATGAGTTCGATTAAGTTGCGTGAAATTGCCAGCCCTAATCCTGTACCTTCTATCTTGCGCGTACTGGCACCATCTACCATCACAAAAGGGCGAAATAGCTTGTGCTGTTGGGCGGGATCAATCCCCATGCCTGTATCTGTGACATGAATTAACACTTGAGATTGGTCTTTGCTTGATTGAATTTCACAAGCGATAGTAATGCTTCCTTGTTCGGTGAATTTAGTAGCATTACCAATAACATTAATTAGTACTTGCTTGAGTTTTGCTGCGTCTGCTTTGACGGGAATCTGTTCGCTACCCAAATTAGTTTTTAATTGCAAGCCTCTTTGTTGCACATTTACTGATTGGATATTGATCACTTCCAGCAGTAATTTTCGCAAATCAAGCGGTTCTGTAACTACAGAAAGTTTGCCTGCTTCAATTTTTGAGATGTCGAGCAAATCATTAATAATTCCTAATAAATGAATCGCTGTTTCATCGGCACGCTTGAGAAATTCCATTTCTTCTTCCCGGTTATCACACAAACCATCGTGAACCAGGCGCACACAATTAATAATAATATTTAGTGGATTTCGCAATTCATGGGAAGTTGTGGCTAAAAATTGGCTTTTAACTTGGTTAGCAGTTTTTGCTTCTTTCCATGCACTTTCTAATTCTTCTGCCCAAGCTTTCAGCCTCTCAACCATTTGGTCTAGGGCTTGGGCTAATTGATTAAACTCTCGAATTTTAAAGTTATGCGGAACTGGTTGGGCGGTGTGGTGGCTATAAATATTGAGTGCGTAATCGCGTAATTCTTCTACAGGATTGGCGAGATAAGGTGCTAAATATAATGATGCTAATAAACTGGCACCTATTAAGCCAACTGTTAAAACAATGAGGATAAGTTTGATTTCTTCTAAACCAAAAAGAGCGCTATCTGTAGTAGTAACAGCTAAAACAATCCATTTTTGTGGCGATTCTTGTTGGAGAGGATTGCTAATTGCTGTATAACCACCTACTAGTTCTTTACCTTCTTTAAATGACAAATTTGTAGAGCCTGTTTCCCCGATCGCAGCATTTTTGATTGTGTTTTGGAGTTGGATCGCATTACTATCCTCTTGGATATTACTTCCCACTCTTTCTGGTGATGGGTGCGCTAAAATTGTGCCATCTTCAGCAATGACTACCATCGAGCCTGTCAGTGATCCCGGCTTATTAGCAGTCTGTTGGTACAATGCTGACTGAAGACTTAAGCTATAAAGTAATTTACCCCCTTTATCGTAAACTGGGGCGGTCAGTAATAGTTGCAGTTGATTTTTGGCATCTCTTGTACCAGTTGTTCCTAGCTTAGGCGGTAAGACTACCTTAATATCAACTCCTTGGCTAGGTACAAGTAAATTTTCTTCTCCTATAGGTTTGCCGTCACAACTACTAGCAACTATTTTGTTAGTTTGCACATTTTTTAATTGAATACAATCAATTTTAGCTGGTAGTTGTTGTGATATTTTAGTTAAAAATTCTTCCGTCTCAATTGGTAAAGCAGACTGTATAACTTGTGTTTTGCTAATAATCAGCAAACTAGTCTTCAAGGTAGCGATCGCATCTGCAATCTTCTCCCCTTTCATCACAGCGCTTTCTGTTAAATTTTGTTTAGCAGTTTTTAATAGGCTATTACGCGCCTTATTTAAGGCGACAATCTCACCTATCAACAACACTGGCACAAACACCAGCAAAATTCTTGTCAATAATATACGCCGAAAGGATGATTGACGGAACTTAGCCATCTAACGTCTCACTTCGCATCTGCAAACCACAACAGCCAAAGATATGCAATTAAACCAGCTATATGAGACATTGCATTAAGTTATGACTAGTTTATTGACAAATTCTAAAAATAACAAAGTTCGCATCAGCAAAATGAAACCTGGTATACCAAAACCCCCGGAGGTTAGATGTAAACAAGACTTGTGTTGCATATCTCTACAATAGGGAAATCACTAAACAACAGCTTGCATATATGAATTTTTGGTAAATAACATACAGCAAGAAAAAATTCTAAATTTCAAAGCAACTAAATGGTGCAACATCGTCCTCATACCACAGTGGTTTTGGCAATGAGTGCAGATGGCAAGATAGCAGATTCTAGGCGATCGCCTGCTCGCTTCGGCTCAAAGGCTGATAAAGCACACCTGGAAAAACAAATCGCTGCCTCTGATGCCACTCTCTTCGGTGCCGGGACTCTCCGTGCATACGGTACTACATTAACCGTATCACATCCAACATTGCTGCAAAATCGAACACAAGCGGGCAAATCTACCCAGCCAGTTCATATAGTCATTACACAATCAAGTAACCTGAATCCGGAAATTCACTTTTTTCAACAACCTGTTCCACGTTGGTTGCTCACGACTACAGCCGGGGCAAGTTTTTGGCGAGGACGCTCAGAGTTTGAGCAGATTTTAGTTTTTGAAACACCACAAGGCAAGATAGACCTTCTGGCAGCGTTGCAACACCTGGCACTTCTACATATAACACGCTTAGTGATACTGGGGGGCGGCGAATTAGTAGCTTCAATGTTGGAATTAGATTTAATAGATGAATTATGGTTAACCGTATGTCCACTGATTTTGGCTGGTGCTACCGCACCCACACCTGCGGAAAGTACTGGATTTCCTGCTAATTTAGCACCCCGCCTCGAACTTCTAGAGGTTAACCAGGTCGATCAGGAAGTGTTTTTACACTATCGCCTGCAACGACCAGCATCTTAGATTACCCTAAAAAAGATTGGGTATTGGAAATTGGGTATGGGGCATAGGGCATGGGGCATAGGGCATTGGTAATTGCTAATGGTAATTTTCCTATCTCCCTCATCTCCCTCATCTCCCTCATCTTCTTCATCCCCAGTTCCCAGTCCCCAGTATCCGATCCCCAATCCCCACCCCCCAGTCCCCATTCCCTAAGACGATGGTAGAAAAACTGAAACCTCGCTATTCTATTGCTTGGATCAGCAAAATTGCTGAGATACCTCAAGAAGCTTGGGATGCTTTAGCATTACCACTGAAAACTCCTTTTTTAGAGTGGGAGTGGCTAAATAATCTAGAAACATCCCACAGCGCTACCAGGAAAGCTGGTTGGTTACCTAATCACTTGACTTTATGGCGCGACAGAACGCTGATTGCTGCAGCTCCACTTTATTTGAAAGGACATAGTGCGGGGGAATTTGTCTTCGATCACCAGTGGGCAAGTTTAGCTGAACGTATTGGGGTAGACTATTACCCAAAATTGTTGGGCATGACACCATTTACTCCAGCTGAAGGCTATCGCTTTTTAATTGCACCTGGCGAAGATGAAGATGAAATTACAGCCATGATGGTGCATGAGATTGATTCTTTCTGTTCCCAAAATCGCATCTCTGGGTGTCATTTTCTCTATGTCGATCCCGAATGGCGTGCTGTGCTAGAACGGCAAGGTTTTAGCAGTTGGTTGCATCACAGTTACATTTGGGAAAATGATGGATTTAAGA
Organism: Calothrix membranacea FACHB-236; assembly: GCF_014696315.1. Taxonomy (GTDB): domain Bacteria; phylum Cyanobacteriota; class Cyanobacteriia; order Cyanobacteriales; family Nostocaceae; genus Aulosira; species Aulosira membranacea. The sequence continues at coordinate 49,237 of NZ_JACJPX010000057.1, read as the reverse complement.
ATTTTGATGATTACCTAGCTGTATTCAACGCCAATCAACGCCGCAATATTAAGCGGGAACGCAAAGCAGTTGAAAAAGCTGGTTTAATACTGCAACCACTGACGGGTGATGAAATTCCCCATTCTTTGTTTCCCTTGATGTACCAGTTCTATGCCGATACCTGTGATAAGTTCGGTTGGTGGGGTAGTAAATACCTGACAAAACGCTTTTTTGAGCAATTACATAGCAATTATCGCCATCGAGTCGTGTTTTTCCCTGCTTATAGCGAGCAAGATAATCGTCACCCCCTAGGAATGTCTTTTTGTTTATATAAAGGTGATAGATTATATGGTCGCTATTGGGGCAGTTTTCAAGAGATAGATTGCCTACATTTTGATGCTTGCTATTACTCGCCGATTGAGTGGGCGATCGCTCATGATATCCAAATGTTTGATCCTGGCGCTGGTGGAAGACACAAAAAACGGCGCGGCTTTCCCGCCAAGCCAAATCACAGTTTGCACCGCTTTTACAACGCCCGTTTAGAGCAAATTTTACTGCCTTATATTCGGGAAGTTAATCAACTCGAACAGCAAGAAATTGAAGCGATGAATGCTGAGTTACCTTTTAGTAACCAAAATGATTAGCCATCAGAAATGGCAAAATTACGCAGAATCTACAGGAAGTGATGAACGGAAGAATTACACTGGAAATGAAGTAGAAAAAAATTTGCAGAAATCTGATTTAAAAAATGACTATGGATTTGATGGTAGAAGACTTGGCTGTAATTGACGATCAGCTTTCTCAGCGTCATATTGACCTTGACCCTAGCGGATATTTCATTATCTACTTGGATCGGGAAGCAAAGTTAATTTATGCCAAGCATTTTACAAATGTAATTGATGAGCGTGGTTTAGCTGTAGATCCCGAAACCGGGAAGGTAATTCCGGCTAAAGGCAAAGTCCAAAGAACTCATACAACTGTATTTAGTGGGAGAACAGCCAAAGAACTTTCCGTCAAAATATTTGAAGAAACTCAGCCCTGTCCGGTAAGTTTTTTAGACCATGCAGCCTATTTAGGTAGAGAATTTGTGCGCGCTGAGGTCGCTTTAGTGACAGGGCAAGAGTACATTCAAGATTAAACTAAAATGCTAATTGTTGACCGTTAACAATTGACGGTTAACAGTCAACAGTCAACTATTAACCATTATTCGATGGTTGATTAACTTGGTAAAGATAGTAAGTTGCCATTGGGATCACAGTAGCGGCAATTAATAGCCCTACCACCCAAGCAGTAGCATTACCTTTATCTTTGTTAGTTTCTTCTGCTGTCTTAAATGTGCCTTCTACCTGCACATTCTCAACGATTTTTGGCGGGCCGGGATCGGTTTGTCCAGAGAGAACGGCGACTAGGCGATCGCTCGCATCTAAAAATGCTTGGTTGTATTTGTTACCATCACGTAATGGTGCCATTAGGGTTTCAGAAGCTACACTCTCAGCAATAGAGTCTGTCAGCAAAGACTTGACTTTATCGCCTGTAATAATTGCTGTACCATTTGTTACAGTGTCAATGACCAATAAAGTTTGATTGGCCTGTGCTTCTTTGCTGGGAAACCACTTTTCAAACAACGCTTTGGCGAAACTTTCTGGTGTTTCCCCATAGTCAAGTCGGCGGATGGTGACTATTCTGGTTTCGTATCCAGTTTGTTTTGCTAAATCCGATAAAGTGCTGCTAATCTTACCTTCATTGATCCGGCTAATCGCATCTGCTTCATCTACTACCCAGGTGCTATTATCAGCAGCTAGATCAGGTATTTGATATGCACCAGTAGCTAACGCCGATGGTACAACTAAAAAAGAAACTAGAGCGATCGCAATTAGTGGCAGAAGTAGCCTAATCAGGTATTTTTGGATGATAAGTACTTGGTTGAGGAGCTGTTTCATTGGATAAACCTTAAGACAGACTTGCACCAAAAATACTACACAACCAATGTCAAAATCACCTGGTTGATAGGTTTTTATATAGGGAAGTTTTCGCTACACCCCAAAGATAGATTTTATTGAGGAAATTTTTGTGGCTTAGTTACGAGCTAACTACCAACAAGAAACACCGCCCAATTTAGGGATTTATCTAAAATTGGGCGGAATTTGCAAACCATGACGGCATAATATCACGTAATTGGCATTTATTGTGAAATAGCTAAGTTTATTTAATATTTGCGGCTTTTAGCCTGCTTAATCCTCACCAATGTAATATCTGCATTTTGCTGAGAGTGAGGATTTGTGCTTTTTTGCTATGTTTTTGAGAAAACACTACAACATTGAAACAAAACTTGAGAAGCAACATAGAAGCGATCGCTCTTTTACTTCTTTTAACGCCGTTCAAATTCTGGGCGAGACAGGCGATCTCCACTTTGAAGCGGTGGTAGATTTCGTTGTGGCGAATTGGATTGTATTTCGGGTGAGTACTCTCTAACCATTTGCCAATCCTCAAAGTTGCCGAATCATCCTCACTCTAGCAAAGCTGTGAATGAAGAAAAAGAGATTAATTTACACTGCTAAACTTGTAGCTAAAGGCAACTAAGCGTTAGCAAAAAAGCACGAGGAAAAGTTTAATGAATACTGTTGTCCTCAATCTCGAACCGATTGCTCATTTAACTGATGAGCAATTTTATCAATTATGTATTGCTAATCAAGATTTAAGCTTAGAAATGAATGCAGCAGGAGAATTAATCATTGTGCCACCAGTAGGAGGAGAAAGCGGAAATCAAGAAGCAGACTTAATTACAGACTTGAATAATTGGAACCGTCAAGCTAAATTAGGTAAAGTTTTTAGTTCTTCAACTATTTTTATCCTGCCAAATGGTGCCAAACGTTCCCCTGATGTGGCTTGGATAAAGTTGGAACGCTGGGAAACTTTAACACCAGAACAGCGAAAAAAATTTCCGCCACTTGTACCTGATTTTGCCATTGAACTGCGTTCTGAAACAGATAGGCTAAAAACTCTGCAAGACAAAATGCAGGAATACATAGAAAATGGTTTGCGTTTAGGTTGGCTGATTAATCCTCAAGACGCAAGAGTAGAAATTTATCGCCTCAATCAAGCTGTAGAAATTTTACAAATGCCAGCAATTCTTTCTGGAGAAGATATATTACCTGGGTTTGAGTTGCAAGTTTAGCTAATAAAAAAGGCTAAAGTATCAAGTCTAAAGTCTGAAATGAAGAAACTGATAAGCTAATGCGCGCCTAAATTGCATAAATACTAATCAAGGTTGTTAACTGTTGACGGTTGACTGTTAACGCTCAACCGTCAACAGCCCTCACGATGGATTGTGCAACTTAAAAGCAGAATAGCTTACAAGTAAGGCAATGGAATCGGTTGCAGGAGATGATTAGACTCTAGCGGCGGTTGGCGATAAAATTCCATAGCAATTGATGCTTGGCTCATCAGATAAATTTTATGACTATCATCCTCACTAACGACGACGGTATCGATGCTCCTGGAATTAAAGCGCTGCACAAAGCTGTCAAAGACAAAAATGTAATTATTGCTGCGCCAAGAGATCATCAATCTGGCTGTGGACATCAAGTTACCACAACTCGCCCCATCACCCTCCAGCGACGTTCGGAAACTGAATATGCGATCGCAGGTACTCCCGCTGATTGTGTGAGAATTGCCATATCACAAATTAGTGAAGATATTAAATTTGTGTTGTCGGGAATCAATGCTGGGGGAAACTTAGGCGTAGATGCTTATATTTCTGGTACTGTGGCGGCGGTGCGCGAAGCGGCGATGAATGGTATTCCGGGAATTGCAATTTCTCACTATCGCAAAGCCAAGCAAAATTTTGACTGGGAATTTGCAGCCAAGTTAACATCTGAAGTTTTGGCTGATTTACTCCAGCGTCCCCTGGAACCTGGAACTTTTTGGAACGTTAATCTTCCACATCTACAACCAGGAGAACCAGAACCAGAAGTAGTCTTTTGCCAACCCTGTACCAAAGCTTTACCAATTAACTATCGAGCTGAAGGCGACGATTTTTATTATGTCGGCGAATACGGCAAACGCGATCGCACCCCTGGTAGCGATGTCGATGTCTGTTTTTCTGGGAACATTGCTGTTACCAAATTAAGAGTTTAATTTTGTGGTTTGGTAATGGGTAATGGGTAATTGGTAATGGGTAATAGATATTTCTCCCCTGCTCCCTGCTCCCTGCTCCCTGCTCCCCTGCCTCTTTGTCCCCAATCACTCATCATCTGAACCTTGTAACAGAATCATAAGTTTATCCAGAGTTTGTGTCAGTTGGCTGAGTTTTTGTAAGGAATCATCCTGAGATTCTGCCAAGGTTTGTACAGCATCACACAATGCAAAAATTTGATAGCCCTGTTGCTGTAGCTGCTTTCCTTGTTCTTCTACTTGTACACTGAGAGTCTCCAGTCTTTGCGCGAGACTCTCAATTGTCTCTGTTGTAGAAAGTACTGCTTCACCGATTTGTTCAACAATCGATTCTAAGCGAGTTATTTTAACTTCCACACTTGTTGAAATCATTTTCTTTACCACCCCAATTTTGATCAACCAATACCGTCATATACTTACGGATATTGAATAATTTAATATACGCATTAACACCAGCTATCAGCCACTTTCTCAAAGATAATTGATAATCTTTACGTATTTACTCGGTTGTTAATTCAGGGAGAATTAACTTGATTCCGGATTGTAATAATTATTTATTCAAATTACACTCAAGAGATTTAATCAACTTTATCCCAAAAATATAAAAAATCAGAATATCAGCGAGCTGATTAAAGATTAAGTAAATTTACGGGAAAATACAAATTTGAAAGACACTTAAGTATATATTCAAATAAAGGTTAAGTAATTCTACTTTTATTTACCTAGGTATTAGGCGGGATCATGCACCCCACACCCTCACACAGCATTGGTCATAGTGACAATTTAAAAGCTTGGGAATTACAATTTATTCCTCACCCATCTTTAAAATCTAAATTTAAACGTTGTCTAGACATTTTAGGTAGCTTAGTTGGGCTATTGATTTTAGCAATTGTATTTGTACCAATAGCAATTGCTATCAAACTCGATAGCCCAGGGCCAATTTTCTTCGCCCAGAAACGCTATGGGCTGCGAGGTAAACCATTTATAATCCGCAAATTTCGCTCAATGGTTACTAATGCAGAACATTTAAAATCTCTAGTTAAAAATGAAGCAAAAGGACTCATATTTAAAAATCAAAATGATTTTCGAGTCACTCAGGTAGGGCGCTTTTTGAGACGTACTAGCTTAGATGAATTGCCTCAATTTTGGAATGTTCTCATTGGTGACATGAGTTTAGTGGGTACACGTCCACCAACTGATGATGAAGTAGTTAACTACACACCACGCCATTGGCAACGCTTAAATGTCAAACCTGGTTTGACTGGCGAATGGCAAGTGAACGGTCGTTCTCAAGTCACAGATTTTGAACAAATTGTTGATTTAGATCTGCGTTACCAAGAAAATTGGCATCTATTCTACGACTTATTCTTGATTGGAAAAACATTTTATGTAATTTTCCATAAAGTCGGAGCCTGCTAATTTTCAGATAGGATGTAAAAGTTATCAGTCCTTCAGTAGCACCTAAAAGATGAAAATATTTTTTAGGTGCTACTCGCTTTAGCCTAGGAATGAGAAAATTACAGAGTGAAATGTATTGCTCAAAAATGCCATACTGATGGCACAAACAGCTAATCCTACGAAACCAATTTTATTTAGTAACATAGGGTAAATTTCTCTGGCACTCATTATTACTGCACATTGAGTTACAGTAAAGCCCAGTACGTAAATAATTAAGGGTAGTATTTCTGTATTAATGATAGATTCAGCACCAGCATAACCGTGAAATAACCCTGCGATCGCACCCAGCACTGAAAGTAACAGCCAATTCGGTTGAATTGACATCATTAACATAGTACCAACAGCAATGGTGGAAGCTGCAATTCCGATTTCTGCACCTACTAAATTTACATAGAACAGATGAATCACTATCCCCAACACTGATGCTGACAAAAAAGATGCAGCAATCAATACACCACGATTCATCCCAGCACAGAATAAGCCAATGGCTACAAGGCTAGCCAGACTATTTAAACTAACTACCGGATCTGCGATTCCCCAAAGCAAGCCTTCCCAGCAATTAGAAATTGACTGATGAATCGGTAATCCACTCAAGGAACACAGTAAGCTAAGTAATATTAAAGCTGCGATCGCTCCAGCATAACGACGCTTTAAGGCTGTAGCAGATGTTGATAACTCAATTGTTAACATCAATTTATACCAAATAAATTTTTTGGTACTTTATATTGCCCAAATTTCTCCAAAAGTTAACATGGTATTTATAAAATTCTCTTCAACTTCCGTAATAGTACGGGGATTGGGTATAGAAAACTAGAGCTTAGTAATCAAGGAACAAGGGAACAAATTCCCATTACCAATGACCAATGACCAATTACCAATGACTAATGACCAATGACCAATGACCAATGACCAATGACCAATTACCAATTACCAATTACCAATTACCAATGACCAATGACCAATGACCAATGACCAATGACCAATGACCAATGACCAATGACCAATTACCAAACCCCTTATAAATTTTGAACCGGAGATTTCATCTGAATCGGAATCTGAATCTGGAATTCTGTACCCTCATCTGGTACTGAAACGCAGTGTAAATGACCATTATGCATCTGAATAATTTGGTAACTTACTGACATTCCCAGACCTGTTCCCGAACCTACAGGTTTAGTAGTAAAAAATGGATCAAATACTTTTTGTCTTACCTCTTCGGTCATGCCACAACCATTATCAATAATCCTAATTATAATCTCATCACTATTTAAAGCTTCTGTAGCCACAGTAATTTTTCCCTGATATGTTTCTATACCATTAATTGTTGTTTTCATTACTGTATTTATAGCATAAATAGCATTATTTAAAATATACATAAATACCTGATTCAGTTGCCCGGGGTAGCATTCTATTTTTGGTAAATCACCATATTGTTTGATCACTTGGATATCTGGTTTGCCAGCTTTACCTTTGAAGTGACTTTTTAAAAGTAACAGTGTACTATCAATTCCATCATGAATATTAACTTGTTTGAGTTCTGCTTCATCTAATCGTGAAAAAGTTCTTAAAGATTGAACTATTTCACTAATACGGTTTGCCCCATTAGTCATAGAATACAAGACTCTGGGTAGGTCTTTTTGAATAAAATCTAAATCAATCTCATCAGTATAATCTTGAATTTCTATTGTAGGTTGAGAATACTTTTCTTGGTAAAGTGAAATCAAATTTATCAAGCTTTCAGCATATTCATTAGCAATAATAGTATTGCCATAAATAAAATTCACTGGATTATTAATTTCGTGGGCAACACCTGCAACTAATTGTCCCAGAGAAGACATTTTTTCAGTTTGCACTAATTGTGCTTGAGTATTAGCTAGTTTCTGAAGTGCAATTTGCAACTTTGCAGCTTGCTCTTGAGCTACAGCAGCATTTTCCTGAGATTGTGTCATAGCTGCTTTTAATTCAAATGTCCTTTCTTCTACTCTAATTTCTAACTCTTGTTTAGCTTTTAAAAGTGCTTCTTCTGCTGTTTTTCTCTCAATAATTTCCATTTTAAGTTGAGAATTAGCTGCTGCTAATTGTGCTGGACTTGGTAAAGCCAATGCTTGAGGAATGATTGGCACTAAGATAATAGCTGTATAAACCGAAACTGAAGCTGTAAAAAATTTTAAAGCGCCAGCTAACCAGTAAGTTGGATGCCATAGTGTCCAAACTTCCATCACATGGGTTGTGCCACAAGAAACAATAAATGTTCCAAATAATAAAAGTATCCATTTAAATGGGAAATCCTCTCGTTTTTTTACAAAGTAAACAAGAGTAATAGGGATGGAATAATAGGCTATGGCAATTAAAGAATCAGATATGATGTGTAACCATACTAATTTCGGCTGCCAAAGGTAACAATGACCATGTGGGATAAATAAGCCATCACTAAAAAAGCTTTGCAATAATTCCAGCATTGATGTGCTACTGAGTATAATTTTTTGTCTACATTTCACACAGATTATACGCGCACTAAAGAGAATTGTCTTTTAGTTATCTGATGTAGGGTGTATTGTCGCGCAGCGCAAGGCACCAAAAGCTGGCTGACACAGGAATTTTGTGCATTAGTACCAATCTATTTCATTCCATAGCAGTTGATTTAATAGCAAAAACCCCTGAAAGCTTCGTTTATTAGCTTTAATTGGCTGTTTATTTATCTTGAGATAAATGCCAAACCTTAATAATATTATCAGCGCTACCACCGCTAGCAATAGTTTTACCATCAGGGCTGATTGCCACAGAATAAATATAACCAGAATCTCGCTTCAAAGTCCGAATTTCTTTCCCTGTTATTGTATTCCATAATTTGATAGTGTTATCGCTACTACCACTGACAACAGTAAAATTATTTGCTGTTTTGCTATCTTCTCCTTTAGGTATATAAACTACAGAATTTACCTTATCTTTATGACCTTTTAAAGTGCGAATTGCTTCTCCTGTTACCAAATTCCATAATTTAATTGACTTATCTTTACTACCACTAGCCAACGTCATACCATCGGGGCTAAAGGCCACAGAAATAATTAATTCTGAATGTCCTACAAAAGTCCGAATTTCTTTTCCTGTCGCCACGTTCCAAAGTTTAATTTTTTTGTCCCAACTGCCACTAGCTAGGGTGCTACCATCGGGACTAAAAGCCACAGATGAAACTGCTTGTGTATGTCCTTTCAAGGTGCGAATTAGCTGACCACTAGAGAGATTCCATAGGTTAATTGTCTTGTCTATACTGCTAGTGGCTAGCGTTTTTCCATCTGGACTAAAAGCTACAGATGTGATTCCTTCACTATGCCCTTTAAAGGTATTAATTTCCTGTCCATTAGCAAGATTCCAAAGTTTAATAGTCTTATCTGCACTACCACTAGCTAATGTTTTACCATCTGGACTAAAAGCAACAGCCCAAATCCATTTTTTGTGTCCCTTGAGAGTACTAACTTTCTGATTTGTTTTTAGATGCCAAACTTTAATTGTATTGTCATCACTGCCACTAGCTAAAGTCATACTATCACTAGCGAAGGCGACAGCATTAACATCACTAGAATGACCTTTGAGAGTTGTAGGTTGGTCAGCATTTTCTGTAATGTTTGCCGGTTGACTAGGGTTAGCTAATCTAGTTACTTCTTGGGAACGAGATTGTAAATACCAAATTCCTCCTAATCCCAGGAGTAAAATAGCAGTATTAATTAATAACCGATGTTTAAAATAGAAACTTCGGGTAGGAGAAGATGGTTCAATGATAGTTGGTGGTGGTACTAGAGAAGGCTTATGTGTTAAGTCTTTGATCACTTCATCAGCAGAATGATAACGCTGGTGAATTTCTGTTTTTAGCAGTTTATCTAAAACCATATCCACATTTACATTTGCAGCTAATCCATCCCTATCCTGATTTGCTAAATACTCGTGCCAAGAATTAACCCAACTGTACCCCTTTTGCATCCACAGTTGAGAGGGACGAATCCCACTGAGTAAATGAAAACAAGTTACACCCAAACTGAACAAATCGCTGGACGGATAAGCTTTACCATCCTGCATTTGTTCAATAGGAGTATAACCATGTGAGCCAATGGTTGTGCCAATTTGAGTATGTACTGTTGCTGTTAATTGTTTTGAGGAACCAAAATCAATTAAGACTAATCGCCCATCACTTTGACGACGAATAATATTTTGTGGTTTGATATCCCGATGAATTACGCCGCGCTCATGAATAAACTTGAGAACGGGAAGTAGATCTAGTAAAAGTTCAACAATTTTACTTTTGTTATAAGTTACCCCTGTTCGTAATTCCTGTAGTAAATTATGTCCATTGATATACTGCTGTACTAAAAATAGATAATTATCTTGTTCAAAGTATGCTAAAAGCGTAGGAATTTGCGGATGTTCCCCTAATTTTTGCAGTTGTTTGGCTTCATCTTTAAATAGCTCAACTGCTTTCTTTAATGTAGAAGTATCCTGTATTTTAGGTGCAAATTGTTTAACTACACACCATTCGTTTAGCTTATCCGCATCTTCCGCTAGATAGGTTCTACCAAATCCGCCTTCATCAGATAGTACTTTAATTACACGATAACGGCCCCTTAAAAGCGATATCAATGGATGATTACAACTCAGGCAAACTTCTTGCCGATCTGGATTTTGAGGATTGGGGCAATCGGGATTCAGACAGCAGATCATACTGGAAACCCATTTGCAGGTTGTGTATATATTAATTCATGACATCTAATTTTGCTATTAAGTTGCCAAAATTATTTTTTTGCAATCAGAAAGTAATCTATAAGTAACTTAGCAATTTAGAATTAAAAAATAAATTCTTTTTAGAGTACTACCAGTAGCATCCTCAATGCTGAATTATAGCTGGTTATGGATGAGCATATATACTCTCAATATTTCAGGGTGAACCAATTTTGCATTTTGAATGGATTATACCGTTCAGATTTTTTCGGTTGAGCAATGATTTTTAGATCATGTGTAGTGCCTACCCTAAGCTTATTGAGACAATAAATGAGGAGTGAAAAGATGCTAGAAAAAAATCATAAAAAATATCTTTTGCGATCGCACTTAGGTGTAATTTTTTCACTGAGTAGTAGCTTGTTACTAACCAGTTATTCTCTACCTATTGGTGCTTTAACAATTCCCGAATCTACAGTAAAATTTACCATTGCTAAAACACCAGATGAAAGGCAACCAGAAGCTGTAGAACAAGGAATTGAACAGATTCCTACTACTCCACCACCTGCATCTTCTTCACAACCTAAGCAACCTATTGATTCACCCATACCTCCACGTGTACCGCCTGCAACCACAAATTCCGTACCAGCGCCTACTTCTAAGCCTAGTCCATCTCAACCAGTAGATACCGCACCAGCACCTACTCCTAAACCTAGGCCATCTCAACCAGTAGATACCGCACCAGCACCTACTCCTAAACCTAGGACTTCCCAACCAGTAGATACTACACCAGCACCTACTCCCAATCCTTCTAGACCTACGAATTCAGGGACAACCCCTCAACCCTCTAATAATGGTTCTACCCGTCCTAGCCCAAGCGGTTATCAACCCAGGACTCAACCATCGACAGGTAACAGGCCAAATCGTCAGCCAGTACCAGTTTCTCTACCCAAAAATCTGAATTACAAGCCAATTAACTTTGTAGATTTTGCCTTTGGTATTTTAGGTAAAGGTGATTTTCAGTCTCAAGGTAGATACTTTCACTTCTACCAATTTGAAGGGAGAGAAAACCAACTGATCCAAATTCGCTTGGGTGGTAGTACTGATACACGCCGTTCCAATAACTTGAGTCTTACTCCTTATATGTTTCTGCTTGACCCTGATAATAATGTTATTGTCAAACGCAGTAGCGCTCAGGCAACAGGTGGGATTAAAGATGCATTTGTATTTGTTAGGCTACCTGTTCAAGGTACATATACAATAGCTGTTACTAGTAGCAACCCAGGAGATACAGGCCGCTATAGCTTAGCACTTAGAAATGACAGAGCTAGCTATAATTTAGACGAATCTGGCGAACTAACTGCTCAAAGCCTTACCCTTAAGCAAAATAAAAGCCCCTACAATATTTCTAAGTTTGAGGGGAAAAAAGATCAGCTAGTTAGTATTCGTGTAGATAGCGTCTTTGAAGAATTTTCTCCTTATCTAGTCTTATTAAATTCGCAAGGAAAAATTGTTGCTGCGGATAATGCGAAAGATGGTAAGTATAGCGCACTAATTGATCGAGCAAGGCTACCTGGAGATGATACTTACTATGTTGTAGTAGTTTCTGCTAATCCCCAAGAACGTGGTAGATATCGCTTAACGCTGTATTAAGGGGATTGGGTAATGGGTAATGGGTGATAGGTGCAAATACTAAACAGCAAATGACCAATACCTAACACCCAAACCCAACCAGAATAACTTCCTACTGTACTACTGGCCAAACTTTGATAGTTTTGTCTTTACTAGCACTAACAACAGTCTTGCCATCGGGGTTAAAGGCTACAGCCCAAATTTTGCTTTTATGTCCTGTTAAAGTCTGTATTTCTTGCTTTTCAGGCACATTCCAAACTCTAACAGTACCATCCCAGCCACCACTCACAAGGTTTTTACTATCGGCACTGAAGGCTACAGACCAAACTCTTTTGTTATCACCCCTGAGGGTAGTAATTTCTCTGCCTGTTGAGGCATTCCACAGTTTGATTGTGCCATCCCAACTACCACTAGCCACAGTTTTACCATCTGGACTAATAGCTACTGAATTAACTACATCAGTATGCCCGTTGAGGGTATGTATAACTTCTCCATTTGAAAGATTCCACAGTTTGATATTCTTATCAAAATGATTGCTACTAGCAATAGTGTTCCCATCTGGGCTAAAAGCTACAGAATTAAATATATCGCACTGCCCTTTGAGTGTACGTATAACTTCTCCGGTTGCTACATCCCAAACTTTGAGGGTTTGATCCCAACTACCACTTGCTAACTTAGTGCCATCTCGGCTGAAGGATACAGATTCAATAGATAAGAGATGTCCTTTGAGAGTGCGAATTTCTCTGCCACTAGCTACATCCCATAACTTAATCGTCTTATCTAAACTACCACTAGCAAGAGTTTTACCATCTGGGCTAAATACTACGGAATTGACCCAGTTACTATGACCTTCTAGGGTACGGATTTCTTTGCCAGTGGCTAGATTCCACAGTTTGATATGATTATCTGTGCTGACACTAGCCAAGGTTTGACCATCGGGGCTGACAGCAACGCCCTTTACCGATCCAGAATTTCCTTTGAGAGTTAAGACATCTGATGCTGGTAAATTGGGAGAAGATGTCTCGCCGGTTGCAGATGAGGGAACTTCCGAAGACAACACTCCCCCAACTCCCGAAAGTAGGAAGACTGTGGCTGTTAAGACTCGCAGTGCGGAGTTAGTTTTATTTACAGACATCGCAGATCTCCCAGTGGCATTATCCTTATGCTGCACAATATAGCAAGCATTTCGATAGAATTACTGACTGTATAAAAGAGTATTATATTGTAAGCTCGGATTTTTTACTTACGTATATACCAAATCTTAATAGTATTGTCCTCACTACCACTAATTATATTTTGACCATTGGGGCTAAAAGTAATAGAGTTTACGTTATTGTTATGCCCCTTTAGTGTTAAAATATTGTCCCCATTAAATAAATTCCACAATTTAATTGTGCGATCGCGACTCCCACTAGCCAAGGTTTTACCATCTGGACTCATAGCTAGGGATGTAACTGTATTGACATGACCAACTAAGGTGCGAATTACTTCTCCCCTAGATAAATTCCAGAGTTTGATTGTGCGATCGCGGTTGGCACTAGCCAAAATTTTTCCATCAGGACTAATGGCAAGTGATGTAATCGTTTTTCCGTCTCCTAAAAGGGTACGAATTGCGTATCCTTTCGAGACATTCCACACTTTGATAGTTTTATCAAAACTACCGCTCACCAAAATTTGACCATCTGGGCTCATAGCAATTGACCGTACCCAAAATTCATGTCCTACTAATGTACGGATGTGTCTGCATGTTTCCAGATTCCACAGTTTGATGGTGTTATCATCACTACCACTGGCAAGGGTTTTACCGTCTGAACTAATCGTTAAAGCATGAACTGAATCTGTATGTCCTTCCAAGGTACGAATTAATTTACCTGTGGACAAATTCCAAACTTTAATAGTGCTGTCTTCACTACCACTCACCAGAATTTTGCCATTAGGACTAATGGCCACCACATTTACCCTTTGGGAGTGGCCTTTCAAGTGGGAAACTTCTTTTCCGGTGACTATATTCCATACTTGAATTGTGCGATCGCTATTACTTGCTAGCAATCGACCATTGGGGCTAATCGCAACAGATGAAATTCCATTGTCACTGGCTTCCAAGGTATTAGCTAAAGTAATGTTACCCAAAGTCATCTTTGGCTGCTCTAAAACTGTATCGCTCTGATCGCGATGATTCTGAGATTGAGTCAGGCGCGAAGATAAATTGGTTTGCAGTTTGTACAATTGTTTATACCAAGATTCGCCAAATCCAAACAGTAGAGTGGCAGCAGATGCTAAGACAAGAATTCGCAGGAAGTTATATTTTTTAGGAAGGTATTGTGTTTGAGTTTTGGGGGTCTTACCAGTTAATTTAACTGAAGGTAGCAATCGCAGTGGTTGTTTAAAAGACAAATCTTTGATGACTTCATCAACTGATTGATAGCGGGAGCGAATGTCTTTTTGTAACAGCTTATCTAGCAAGCGATCCAATTCTGGACTCAGGGGATTACGCAAATATTGTCGCCAATTGGTCACCCAAGAATATCCATGTTCTGTCCACAATTGAAAGGGAGAAATTCCTGTTAGCAGATGAAAGCAAGTAGTTCCCAGTCCAAATAAATCACTGGCTGGGTAAGCTTTACCATCTCTAATTTGTTCAATTGGTGAGTAACCATGAGAACCAATAGAGGTACCAGTTTTATTTTGTACTCTTGCTGTTAACTGCTTTGAGGAACCAAAATCTATCAAACACAAGCGTCCATCATGATGACGGCGAATAATATTTTCTGGCTTGAGATCGCGATGAATGACTCCGCGATCGTGAATGAATTTCAGAATCGGGAGTAAATCAGTTAAAATTGCGACAATTTCTTTATCTTTATAGGTTTTGCGTTTGTGCAACTCCGTTAACAAATTATGCCCATTGATAAACTGCTGCACTAAATATAGGCAGTGATCTTGCTCAAAATAAGCTAAAAGTGTAGGAATTTGCGGATGTTCTCCGAGTTGTTGCAATCGCTTAGCTTCTTCTGCAAATAACTCCATCGCTTTTTTTTGTGACCAAGTTCCTTGGAACTTCGGAGCTAATTGCTTGATCACACAACGTTCATGTAGTTTATCTACATCTTGTGATAGGTAAGTTCTACCAAATCCCCCCTCATCGGAAAGCACTCGAATAACACGGAAGCGATTTCTTAAAAGGCTTATGAGTGGAGTATTACAAGCTTGGCAAAACTTATTTTCATCAGGATTTAAAGGATTTGAACAATCGGGATTTAAGCAGCAGATCATGATGTGACAGGCGCTACTGCATGACAATTTATGCTAAGTTTGACCCGCAGTTTCCCTGGTTGGTAGATTGGCTCTTTTGTACTTGTGGTAGAAAATCCCTGTGTTGGGAATGGGGAATTACTTAATATAGTCAGCGTTTGTAGATTATAGTAAATTTTCCTCAATTTGGGGAAAACTACAAGAGCCAACAGAATTATTTATCGATTATATAATAATCTAATTTTGCAATATTGTAAAAAAGCAAGTCAGAGAATTTTTACTTGCCAATATTTGATTACTTAAGAATTTTATTTTCTTAGGAAAACAAGTTACAACGGTTTTTACTTGGGTAGATAATAATTTTATGTCTAAAATGTATTAAAGGATAGCTGAAAAATATTTGCTGTATTATTGAAGACTTATTACTGTTCCAAATCTGCTCTATTTACTACAACCAGCAGACAGAATAAATATTTAATACCTGTCAGATATCCTTTAAATTTGGATGAAAAAATTTTATACATCTTTTTCATGCATCCCTGTTTACTGATTACACAAGTAAATTCAGTAACCATATCGCACGACTCAAATTAATGTAAGTATTGTTTGAAATTATTGTATGCTTCTTTTGCCTGACGCTTTTCTTTCCATTCACGAATAGCGATCGCAGTTCTTTGGATATATGGCACATATCTCTGGGAACTAGGTTCTTGTGCTTTAGTTTTGTTATTAACTTTAGGCGATTGGATAGTTAAACATTGAGTTAAAGATGGCACATACTCATCCAAATCTAAAGCTCTTTTCACTTCGTCAATTGTTTGGAAACGCTCTTTTAAGGAAATCTTCAGCATTTTACCCAAAATTTTGGCAAAACTGTTGCTGACTTTCACTTCTTTTTGCCAGCAAACTTCATCAGTATTGTGATCGTAGGCAAATTCTAAAGGCCCTTTACCAGTTAATAAATAAAGACAGGTCATACCTAGTGCATAAATGTCACTAGCATAAACGGAACGTAGAGAAAACTGTTCTGGCGGTGCAAATCCTATCGTCCCCACAAAAGTACAAGTGGCATCGCTATCAAGAGAATTTTTACAAACATCAGCCAATTCTTCTTTGACTGCACCGAAATCAATTAGCACAAACCGCTGGTCATATTTGCAACGCAATAAATTTTGAGGCTTGATATCACGATGCACGATCTGATTTTCATGCAAATACTCTAATACTGGCAATATTTCCTTGAGAAACTGTTTAACTTCAGCTTCATTTTTTAGACCATTACGTTTCACATCGTAGGCCAGATTATAACCATGTATATACTCTTGTACTAAATAAAATGTGCCATGAACTTCAAAGTAGTCTAACAGCATAGGTATCTGTGGATGACTACCCAGTTTAGCCAAAGTTTGTGCTTCTTTTTCAAATCGCTGATAAGCTTTTTCCCAAATACTAGTGTTAGTTACTTTAGGGGAAAGTTGCTTAATTACACACCAAGGTTGACCTGGTAATATAGCATTTTTTGCTAAATAGGTGATCCCAAAACCACCTCTACCTAAAATTCTGACAATTTCATAGCGATCGCAAAATAGTTCTTGAGTTCCGCACATCTGACTCAGCCGAGTTTGCTGCAATATAGACTCGTGGAAATACTTGATTTGTGGGGAAATTTTATTCATCTCTCAAGAACTAATACTTTCTGCTAGCCTTTAATTTACAGATAAAGGCAACTTAGCGCTAGTAGAATTACTATATCTTTGCTAAATCATGATATTTGACACTGTATAAATACAAAACACCCCGTAAAAATTTCAAAAAGAGCCGATGAAAAAGAGAAAAATTCCAGATATTTTGGTACAACACTTTAGTGATTAAAAATTGCAAAACTGAAGTCCTAGCTATGAATCAATTAACCTACCAGAAATAACTTAATAAATTCCTATATTATTATGAGTTTTTCATAAAAATGCTAAAATTCACTGATTATTTCAGTAATTACCGAATAAAACATAGCAGTTATTAGTTTAATAGCCTACACAGTAGGGGCACAGTCTAGATTTATCGGTTCAGTTTCACCGAAAGTCTTTCTAGACTGTGCCCCTCAAATTTAGATATTTTTTTTATTGTTAGTGTCTAAGGAACCTCAATCGGAATCAAAGCATTTTCCGGTAAATAATTGCAGAAACGTCCTTCATCCGACAAGACAAAAACTAGGCGCAGAGGATAATCGGGTGGAACTTGTAAATCTGCCCAAGGTACTGCCACTTCTAAACAATTTTGAAACGCTACTTGCGCGCGGCTAAAACGGGGATACCATTGAAGATGTTCTCCGGCTTCGCGAAACTGAACTGATTGCGTCAGTAAATTAATTTCTAGATGGTGGTGAAACAAGTAATTAACTGGCGCTACATCTGGCAAGTCTGCCAACGGAATAGGGCTATTGTGCATGGTTTTGTTGGGATAAAACCACAGTAAATTCAACTCTGTGGGTAAACCTTGCCCTGGTGCAACACCGCTTTTTACGTCCATTCGCAAATAGAAATTCAGGTGGTCTACTCCATACCAAAGTCGCTGGATGGTGCTGCTGTTGTGCATTGTACCTCTTGCCCCACCGATTTCTATGCGTCCGGCTTTATCCCAATCCTGTTCATCACCCTTACCATCAATAATGGGATGAATAAACCCTTGGGGGTTATGGTCTGTACGGGCTGCGTGTAGTTCTAATGGTTGTCTGAGATAAGGTGGTATCGGTTCATTTAATGCTTTGTAAATGCCATAAAGGTGTTCGCGAAATAACTGGTCAAAAATGGCATCTTGATTTGAGGAATGGCCTTCGCCAAACCACCAAAACCAATCGGAACCTTCGGCTGCATATAAAGCTTCCCATGCTTCTGGGTTATTTTCTTCTGTGGCTTCTGGGTGACTAGCAAGCATGTTTCTAGCTTGTGTCAGGTAATCCCAGGCGCGGTTTTTCACAGGGTCGCCAATCCAGGTGGTAAAGCTACCATCAACCCAAGAACCGCTATGTAGTTGTTCTCCTGGAATAGTGGCTGTAGCAGGAAACTTTTCGAGATATTCTGAGACAGTGACGAGTTTTAAATGAGGTTCGTTACTGAGAGTTTGATATAAAGCCTCTAAGAAAGGTTTGCCATCTTGAGGATAAAATTCCCAGCAATTTTCGCCATCCAAGGCAATAGTCACTAACCAAGGTTGTTCGCTTTGCCGATCTCTTTGCATTTTAGCGATCGCTTGCAGGTGTCCGACTAAATCTGCTACAGCTTGTTTTGTCGGCATCGCCCCATAGGTAAAGCCAATCAAATCGGATAATCTGTGATCGCGGAAAACTATTGAGACATCGCCGACCGGAGTTTGGAGGCTATAAGGTCGGTAGAGTAATTCTGGTTCCTCAACATTCCCCGCCCCATCGCGATGGAAAAAATGTTTCAGCGTCCAGCCTAAAACCGCTTCATCTGAGCAAATCCACTTAAATCCTTGTTTGATAATATACGGTAATATAGCTGGACTAACTGATTGTTCCGAAGGCCATAAGCCACGCGGTTCTTGTCCAAAGCGGTCTTTATATAACTCCCAGGCTTTATTTAAGTGACGAGGAATATCCTCTGCCCACTGAAAACGCTGCTGTGGTAAATTCATTTGAGGCACAGCTACCCGACCGGAATTAGTATCCGCCAGTAAGGGCAGAATCGGGTGAGTGTAAGGCGTGGTTGTGACTTCCAACTGCCCAGCCGCTTGCATTTTGCGGTGTTGGGGAATAATGCGGCTGAGAATTTCCTTCTGTTTAGAATAAATCCGCTGGCGATCGCTTAAAGTAAAATTGCGACCTTGATTTAACCAAGTAGCAATTTCTGGATCATCCCAAAACAGCGGATCAATCCACGCCAGATTGTGCCAAGCCAGCAAATCGCTGTAATCATTGTGTTGCCAATTCTCTAAACACCAAGCTTCCCCTTTTTCCTGCTTTTGGTAATACAACTCGGCATAGCGCGGATGGGGGTCAATCAAGGTGTGGTGATTAGCATCAAAAAAATGTTTAACAACAAATTCCAGTTGTTGTGGAGTCAATTGTTCCACTGGTGTCAAACTGGCAGTGAGATAAGGGTCAAAAGCCGTGCCAGCAATGTAATCTTCCAGTTGCAGTATGAGAGATGGCACTAAATTTACAGTTTGGTGCAACTTGGGATATCGCTCCAAAAGTAACACCAAATCTAGATAATCTTTAGTACCATGTAACCTCACCCAAGGTAAGCGGTACTGTTGACTAGAAGATAAAGAAACGCCGCTGTCAGGAGATTTGTACAGCGGCTGATGTTGATGCCAAATAAAGGCAACGTACAGAGGTTGGGTCATAGGAAATTACGGGGTAATGGGCATTGGGAATTGGGAATGGGGCATGGGGAATTGGGCATTGGGCATTGGGAAGGAAGTTTTTCTCCCCTGCTCCCTGCTCCCCTGCTTTTTCTAATCCCCAGTCCCCAGCCCCTAATTCCTAGATAACTTGCTCTACTTCAGCAATTTCGGGAATCATTTCCCGCAGACGACGTTCAATACCCATTCTTAAAGTCATGGTAGAGCTGGGACAAGAACCGCAGGCTCCTTGCAACCGCAATTTAACGATAGGCCCATCAAGTTCTACAAGCTCTACGTTACCGCCATCCGAAATTAAATAAGGGCGCATTTCGTCCAACACTGTTTCCACGTTGTCAATCGTCAGTTCCATAGTTTCAGACCTGTAAGTTAACTAAGAGGATGGGGAATTAGTCTATAGTTGAGCTAACTCACTACTATAAAGCTACTTCCTAAAATTGTATTTTTTAGCTTTGTTAAAACGATCCTAGATCTAATTGCAGCTAGTTTGGTAGTTCTTGGGAGTCAGTTGTCTATTTATGATGACCAAGTGGTTGGGTAATGGGGACTGGGGACTGGGTACTGGGGACTGGATATGAGGGAGATGAGGGAGAAGGAGACAAGAAGAAATTATTGCCAATTACCAATCCCCAATCCCTAGTCCCTAACAGGAATTTTGATTGTAAATTCAGTTCCCTGACCGGGCTGAGAATTTACTTCTAACGTGCCATTGTGTTTTTCTACAATAATTTGATGGGTGATTGATAAACCCAGTCCAGTGCCTTTACCGACAGGCTTGGTCGTAAATAGAGGTTCAAATAATCGCTCCTGAATTAAATCAGGGATACCCATGCCATTGTCAGCAATGCGGATGTTGACGCACTTTTGAGCATCTATCTCTGTTGTAATTTGGATTTGGGGGATAGAAGCACTCATTTTGCCATGCATCATAGCTTCATCAATGGCATCAATTGCATTTGCCAAAATATTCATGAAAACCTGGTTTATTTGCCCTGGATAACAGTTTACCTCTGGTAATTGACCGTAAGATTTGATAACTTCGATGCAAGGGCGATCGCCTACACTTTTCAGGCGATGTTGTAAAATCAGCAACGTACTATCAAGCCCTTGGTGTAAATCCGCTGGTTGTTTGGTATCAACATCCGCACGGGAGAAGTTGCGGAGTGAGAAAGAAAGATTTCTCAGTCTATCTGTACCTAACTTGAATGAGTCGATAATTTTTACTATATCTTGCAGGGCAAATTCTAGATCCAATTCCTCACTAGCATCCGTAATTTGATCTGAGGGATGGAGATATTCTTGTTGATAAAGTCGCAAAATCTCGGTAATAGCAGCAATATGTTCTTCTAAATGTTCGATATTGCTGGAGATAAAGCTAATCGGATTATTGATTTCGTGAGCAACTCCAGCGATTAACTCTCCCAGTGTTGAAAGTTTTTCTTGCTGCACTAATTGAATTTGAGCTTGTTGTAAAGCAATAGTGCGATCGCTCAGTTGTTGTTCCAAAGATTCGGTGAGTCGTTTCAGTTGCAAATGTACCCGTACTCTGGCGAGAACTTCCTCTTGGGAAAACGGTTTGGGAATATAATCGACTGCACCTAAAGAAAAGCCTTTGGTTTTGCTCTCTATATCTGCCAAAGCCGTGGTAAAAATTATGGGAATATTTTGATTAGCCGGATTCGCTTTCAAGCGACGACAGGTTTCAAATCCGTCAATCCCTGGCATTTGGACATCTAGCAAAATTAACTCTGGAGGATTGCGTTCGACTTGTGCGATCGCACTTTCTCCATTAACTGCTACTCGGAATTTAAACCCAGCACTACTTAAAGCGGCAGAAAGAACGGATAAGTTTGTTGGGTTGTCATCAACAATCAAAATAAATCCAGTTTCTGAAGTTGTTGTCATACTATAGGAATCCGTTTTGATTCATCAAATTATTTGTATAGGGAGAATACAGGGAACAGATAAGAAGAATTAAGAGTGTACTCACTTTTTTTAGAAATCAAATATGAGTCCTATACTATATATCTGCTTGGGATTGGAGAACTGGAGACTAGGGGCAAGAAAAAGCAGGGGGCATGGAGCAGGGGAGAAAAACTTCCTTATCAATGACCTATGCCCCATACCCATTTTCAAGTTATAGGTAGATATTGTTGTACAAATTCTTCTAAAAGTTGGATTTGGAAATTACTGGCGAAGTGAGTAATTTGTTGGGAAAATTTATTTAATTTATCATCTAATTTAGAAATTTGCTGCGCTATAGCTAAAATTCCTTCGACATCGCCATCTTTTACTAGTTCTAGTAATTGAAGTAAAACTTCACTATTAGGAGGCGTTATATCTTCTTGATTATCTGAATTTGCAGCACCGACCGCAATATTTTTATTGCTTTTATCATCATATATCCATTCTAATAACAAATATTTTCGCAATAGCTCTAGCAACATTTCAGCATCTACGGGTTTTGGTAAAAATGCATTTGCACCTGCATCTATGCTTTTATATTGATCAGTTTCAAAAACACTAGCTGAAGAGGCAATAATGGCGGTTTTCTCCAATTGTGAAGACTGACGTAACCGATTAATAAATTCAAATCCATTCATTAAAGGCATCATTAAGTCAGTAATAATTAAGTCTGGTTGATAAGTGCTTACTTGTGCCAGTGCTTCCTTACCGTTACTAGCTTCCATAACTACAAATCCAATTGGCTCTAGTAAATTAACAACTACCGAGCGGTTTTGCCATTTGTCATCAACTACTAAAATCGTTCGCTTTTTCCCTTCATAGCCAACAACTGTTCCTTGACGAATTGCTCTCGAAGCTTTTGCCCAATCTTTAGCTTCTGGTATTTCTAGCTCAAACCAGAAACTGCTACCTTGACCAAACTCACTTTGTACTTCTATTTGACTACCCATCAATGTAATAATTTTGTGGGTGATTGCTAGTCCTAAACCTGTACCTTCAACTTGGCGTTTCTGTTCTCCTACTTGTTCAAAAGGCAAAAAGATTTTTTGCAGTTGCTCAGGGTTCATCCCAACTCCTGTATCCGTTACCTCAAATCTAATTTTGTGAATTGGTAATTGCTGAAATTCTTCTTGGGTAGCTTTAACCTCAATTTTGAAAGTGACACTACCTTTTTCTGTAAACTTAATAGCGTTACCAAGTAGGTTGATTAAAACTTGGCGTAAACGTTTGTCATCAGCACGAATGCCTACAGGTAAATCTGCTGATAGTTGCACATTAAAACCAATACCTTTCTGTTCTGCGCGTATACGACAAATTTCTGTCACGCTGTCAATAAATGCAGGAAAGTAGAAATCAATTGGATTCAGTTCCAGCTTTCTCGCTTCAATTTTGGCAAGATCCAGTACATCATTAATTAGAGTCAACAAGTGGGAACCACACTGCTGAATAATATCTACCCCTTTGTGTCCCTTATCAGTGAGGGATTCTGTGCGTTGTAGAATTTGTGTATAACCCAGAATGCCATTGAGAGGTGTACGTAGTTCGTGGCTCATATTAGCCAGAAATTCGCTTTTAGCTTGGCTAGAGTTGGTAGCAATTTCTTCTGCTATACGTAACTCTTGCTCTATTCGCTTACGCTCTACAATTTCACTTTTTAGCGCTTGATTAGCAGCTTCTAACTGTGCAGGACTGGGTATTTTTAAAGCTAGGGGAATCAGATAAACTAACGCAAATGCTGTGTATATGGAAATTAAAGCTGTGAAGGCTTTCAGTCCGGCTGCAATCCAATAGTCTGGATACCATAATGTCCAAATATCCATTAGGTGTCCTGTACCACAGGCAATAATAAAAGCACCAAACAGCAGAAAAACTCCATTAAAAGGAACATCTTTGCGTTGGGAAATAAAGTAAACAAGTAGGCAGGGAATTGAATAATAGGCTATAGCAATTGTTGCATCACCTATGATGTTGAGCCATACCAACCCTGTTTGCCAGAGATAACAATGTCCGTGGGGAATGAAACCGATTAAATAGAAGTCTTTCAATAACGTCAACATCATAGCATTAATCACTGATTTGGCCTTATATGATTACCATCTCAGTATTCCCAAATTATTGAGCCGTCAAAAGCGATCGCAAATGATAATTCAAAGCTTTAAAATTACTAGTTTAGGCAAGAATATATCAGGAAATAAGCATCTATAAATGAATTGGTTTTTTCAAAATTACTAGAGATGCTATACAGAAATGTTGTTAATTTTTATTAACCGTATAGTATAGCTGAGAGCATGACTAATTCTGGTTTTTTACATCAGACTTAAGACAGATTTATATTTGATTATATGTGCCTTTTTCTGATGCATCACTCAGCTTGATGTTAGCTTCAAACAAACTCAAATTACTTACGCAATTTGAGAAATTTGGAATGTTGGTATTTTGCAGAATATAGGTATATATCGTTAATATACAATCCGCTGTATTTTTTGTATTTATCTAATTACCGTACTCTTACTTTATTCGTTTTTACTGTTTCTTAGCTAAACAGGTAATTTCAGTAATTTAACTAAACTAGATTCTTTTATTATTTACAACTACTTCTTAAATGCCAAACAATCGCAGCAGATAATCCATCCCAAACAGGAGTATTTACATCAGCTTGTCTCAAGGCTTCTCCTGTCCAATTATTACAATTTCTGAGTATTGAATAACTACCAATTGCGTCATAAAAGCCAGCATTAGTAGTATGACCATTTCCAATACGCACTACTTTACCTTGGGCATCTACCTTAAAAGTAGATTGAATAAATTTGACTAAACTTAAATAGTTATTTTTATCAACATTAATACATTTAACATCGAGATTATTTGGTATTAATTGATAACCTTTAATATAAATTGCAGAAGGGGTTGGTAAAAATAAAGCTTTGAAAGTCGTAGACAATCTTAAATCTGCCACAGTAGCAGTTGACATATAAAAATCCCGGTCACCCCACCCAAAACTTAAGTAATTGTAATCATAGAAATTATCTATACCAATTTCATCAATAGGCAGATATTTATGCCAATCAAAAATATCATTTTTAGTTGGCACTATAATATTAGAATGAATACCTGTATTAGAAATGCAAATCTCCAAATCACATTTATCTTTTGGCTGAGTTCCCCATTTCCTAGGTATGAAGACAGCAATTGCTAACAAAGATAAGCTAAATAAACATCCTCGAAATAAATAATGGTGGCAACTACATAAAAAGCGGTTAAAAGTTGTATTTTTGGTAACTTTCATAACATATATTACAGGGATTGATCATGAAATCCACGCACAATATCTTTACGTTGAGAATGCCATATTTCACCTATAAAAGGTACTCACCATGAGTCCCCGCGCACTGCTGTTAGTCAATCATCATGCTCGCCAAGGGCAAAAGCGCCTCACGGAAGCAATTCAATGTCTCCAGGAAAGGGGCTTAGATTTGATTGAAGAATCAACAGAAAATCCCAAACGCTTGACAGAGATAATTCAACATTACCGAAATCAAGTGGACTTAGTAATTGTGGGCGGTGGTGATGGTACACTCAATGCCGCTGTAGATGGTTTAGTTGATACTCAATTGCCCTTAGGCATCTTACCGTTGGGAACTGCTAACGATTTAGCCAGAACTTTAGGAATTCCCAACTCCCTACCTGAAGCCTGCAAAATCATTGCTGCTGGAGAACAGCGACGCATTGACTTAGGGTGGGTGAATGGCAAGCATTTCTTCAACGTTGCGAGTATGGGATTGAGTGTCAGAATTACTGAACGACTAACCAAAGAAGCGAAACGTCGCTGGGGTGTATTTGCTTACGTAGCCACGGCATTGCAGGTAATATGGGAGTCTCGACCATTTAGCGCAGAAATCCGCATGAATGGGGAATCTATTCGCGTAAAAACCGTTCAGATTGCGGTGGGTAATGGTCGCTACTATGGCGGTGGTATGGCAGTAGTCCATGATGCGACAATTGACGATCAAAGGCTGGATCTCTACAGTTTAGAAATTAAAAATTGGTGGCAAATTATACTATTACTGCCATCAATGCGGGAAGGAAAACACATAAAATGGCGAGAAGTACGTGCCTATCAGGGTCAAGAAATGGAGGTTTATACCCGAAAACCACGTCCTATTAATACTGATGGGGAAATCACCACATATACTCCAGCCCATTTCCGTGTTATTCCTGGGGCTGTAAGTGTTTTTGTCCCTCCAGCACCACAAAGTTAATTTGTGGCTGTTAAATTAATAACAAGTAATAGATTTGGGAGAATTTGATATATGTGCAATTAAAGATAATTTAATTTTTTACGGAATTACTTGCAGAGCTATTGTATACATCTATAACAGAGTTTACTGAGATAAAGCTGAGGATTGTGGAAAATCGCATAGACTCGAGCCAAATACATTTAGGATTTTCTCAAGAAATTAAATCATTGTTGCAACACTTAGCTGAACAACCGCTAACTCTAGGAGATATTTTGGCAGAAACCTCAGAGAGGGGTTTTAGCTTGGTCATTGCATTATTAGTTTTGCCCTTTTTGTTTCCTATGCCACCGGGTTTAACAGGGCCATTTGGTGCTGCTTGCTTGTTATTGTCAATGCAGATGGTTTTGGGAAGGCGATCGCCTTGGTTACCCAAAAAAATGGCGAACTACAAATTTCCTCGTCGCTTCGCCCATATTTTGTTACATAACCTGCGTCGAATCACCAGAATAGTAGAGAAAATTGCCCGGCCTCGGTTAGCAAGAATTGCCAAGAGTTCTTGGGCTTGGCGATTTAATGGGTTTTGTATTTCATGGTTGACACTATTACTAATCTCGCCCATTCCTTTAACTAATCCCATCCCAACTATCGGAATTTTACTGTTGGCAATTGCCACAGTTGAATCTGATGGTTTATTGATGTGTATTAGCTACGTAATTACTGTATTTATTACGGGATTATTTGCATTTATTGGTTATGGATTGTGGTTAGCTCCTAGTTTAATACCATCTATTTTTAGGTAAATTGGAGGAGTTAGAGACCATTTATAAAGTAAATCTTAAGCAGGGGAGCCACTGCATTGCGCGGGTTTCCACAGCAGTCCGCTCAAGTTGGGAAACCTGCCCACGCGACTGGCTCCCCTACAATAGTTGTATTTTTACTTTATAAATGACCTCTCAAAACATGAATAAAAGCATGGTGCGTTACTCTTCATTAATGCACCCTACGCATCAATGATTGATTTTTGGTGTTCCTTGATGCGGAACTAAGTTGAAGACCAACGCGTCTAGTTTAATCTGATACCATTTTTATCAAAGCTGCTGGCTTGATAATTTACCATCAGTCAGTAGTTAAATTGCTTTACTATACAAGGTTTTAAATTTTTTAGATGTGTCCTGTTGGGGTTCGTACTAGCCACTCAACTCATGCTTTAGAAACTGGTGTAGCAAAACTTTGGCTATTACTAGTGGGAGTCAACCAATACGAGGATGAGCAAATACCTGGTTTGCATTATTCGGCTTTGGATTGTCAAGGGTTGGGGGAAGCATTAAACGCCGCAACACAGGGATTTCCGCAAAAAGAGGTGATGATTTATCACGATTTTGGGGAACAGCAACCCAAATTAGAAAATATCCGCGCCAGTCTTCAACAAATTGCAGCGGCTAGTAAACCTATCGACACAGTTATATTTTATTTTTCTGGGCATGGGATGCTGGACTCTTTAAGTCAGCAGGTAGTGCTGTGTCTCCAAGATACTCAAAAAGAACAATTAACTGACACGGGTTTAAAGTTGCAGGAATTGTTGCAACTGTTAGAAAATTGTTCTGCTCAACAGCAACTAATAATATTAGATGCTTGTCATAGCGGAGGAATGACGCTGTTGGGTGCAAGAGGCGAAACAGATCCCCAACTCAACCCGACACCAGAGTTGGTAGAAGTTTTGCGAAAACGAGCTGCCCAAAGAAAAGGATTTTATGCTTTATTATCTTGCGATCGCGGCCAGCAATCTTGGGAATTTCCGCAATTAGGGCATGGTGTATTTACATATTATTTAATTCAAGGGCTAAGGGGAGAAGCTGCTGACTCTGTTGGTGTTATCGAAGCCGATGGACTTTATCGCTATGTTTACCACCAAACACTGACATATATAGATAAAGCTAATCAGCAGTTGCGAGTCATTAATCAGCTAAAAAAAGGACGGGGAGACAATTCCATACATTCCGAATATCCTTCACAAACACCCAAGCGCATTGTCGAAGGAGTAGGAGAAGTAATTTTAGGACTAAAACCTCAGCAAATACCATTTTCCCAACATCCGCGACAAGCATTAATAGTAGAAGGACTCCCCAAAAGTAAACATTCCTTGGATTTGAGTAAAATACTCAGCAATACGCGAAGCTTTGAAGTTAATTATTGGACTGTGCGGGGCAAAAATCCCCAGTCGGATGTACGCAAAGCTATCCAAAAGTGTTTGCTATCGCCATCTTTTGCGGAATCTACTACACCCGAAGCAGCCACAACAGTATTGTTATATCTGCGTGGGCAAATTTGCGAGACAGAAGTAGGAGAAGCAAGATTAGTACTGTCCGAAGATATTTTTATTGAGCGTTCATGGTTAAGAAAACAACTCCGCCGATGTAGATCGCAACAAATTATTATTTTAGATTGTCCAGAACAGCAGGGGTTTGGGACAGTATCAGTAAGGGATTGGGTAGAAGAACTACAAATTGGATTAGATGCAGGACAGTGTTTAATTACGGCTGCTGTACCAGCTAATGATAGTGAAGTATTTGCTCATACTTTGCTAGAAACCCTCAATCAAGGAATGCAGCCAACAGGACTCACCGCCGCAGCTTGGATTACACAATTGCAAATGCAGTTAACACAAACTGACATTAAATTATATTTTTGGTTATCTGGTTCTCAAGGAATTATAGAAATATTACCAGGAAAAACTTTATTTTCTGTTGAAAATTTACATACCAAACCAGAAAATACTGACAATTTCAAACCTGATGATTTGAGTTCAGCATTAGGAATTGATTACACTTACTTGCGAGATTTACTTAAAAATAAAAGGTGGTTAGAGGCGGATCAAGAGACTACAAAACTTATACTCAAAGCATCCGGAAGAAAAGAAGAAAGTTTTCTTGAAATTAAGGATGTAATAAATTTTTCTTGTAAAGACCTTTATACAATTGATAATCTGTGGGTAAATTATAGTTATGGGCACTTTGGCTTTAGTGTTCAACAACTTATCTGGCAAAGTATTAAAGATACTTCTGCAACCGATCCGTTGTTAGCTTTGATGATTGGCTCTGCCAAAGTTGCTGCTTCCGAAACCTGCATTGATTTTGCTAATCGTGTTGGTTGGCGTTTGAAAGACTCATGGGTTGATTATGAAAATCTAGTCTGGCAAGGAGATGCACCTATAGGACATTTACCCTATTTCGGTTTTTTAGAACAGGTTTGGCGTGTCAAGCTGTTAGGTGTTTGGGAATGGCATAGTGCGATCGCAACAGCTTCGTGGTGGGAATTATGTGTGGCTCTGTTTTTGCGTCTTGAGACTTGTCAATTGGGCGATTCAGAGACAGGGTGATTAAAAACCAATAGTGCTGGGTTCAAGATTTTTCAGATCCGAATTTAGCATAGGGAAAAGGTTAAAGGTTTCCCCCATTTCCTACTGCCTTTTTATCCTGAGCTAACCAGTATTTTGATTGAGAATTTCACAACGCACATATGTACAGATCAATATAGAGGTAAAAAAAATAGATGGATATTCAGCAATTTCCCGAAATTACCCTACACAGTTCTGTATCCCCATAAAGATTAAAAACTTGGTTTTCTCCTTTTTAAAAAAGTTAATTTTCACAATCGTAGATTAGAAGTTAATAATTCTACCTTCATCACTTGAGGCAGGATAATGCAACAAACACAATTACACAAAGTTCTTCCAGCTCCCTCTTTTTTATCTTGGGAATTAGAGCCTAATCCCCATCCTTCAGTAAAATCTAAATTTAAGCGCTGTTTAGACATTGTAGGCAGTTTGATAGGGCTGTTGATTCTAGCCATCTTGTTTGTGCCGATTGCGATCGCAATTAAAATCGATAGTCCCGGGCCAATTTTCTTCGTTCAAGAACGGTATGGATTGCAAGGAAAACCTTTTCTTCTTTATAAATTCCGCTCAATGGTTAGTGATGCAGAGGAATTAAAGACTTTAGTTAATAATGAAGCGAATGGACTGATATTTAAAAATAAAAACGATTTCCGAGTCACTAAAGTAGGTCGCTTTTTAAGAAGCAGTAGTTTAGATGAACTACCACAATTTTGGAATGTGTTACTCAATGAAATGAGCTTAGTAGGTACAAGACCACCTACAGGTGATGAAGTAAATAGATATACAAAAAGACATTGGAAGCGTTTAGATGTAAAACCTGGTTTAACTGGTGAATGGCAAGTTAACGGACGTTCCCAAGTTACTAATTTTGAGAAAATAGTTGACTTAGATTTACAGTATCAAGCCAGATGGAGTCCAATGTATGATTTGCTGTTAATTGCCAAAACATTCTACGTACTATTTGGTAGAATTGGAGCTTTTTAAAAAGTTTGTATTCAGGTATTTAAGCCCAGATAAGTTTAGTTACAAGATTCCCAATTGACGAACTTGGGAATCTTGCTTTTTATGAGTAATTTCAAATGGCTAAAACACCGGATTGTTCCGTAGAGTAAATTTAATATCAGGCTGAAAAATTTCAGATTGTCGGAAGCCAAACTCTAACTTTTATCTGCAATACACGATGCGTAGCTTTCGGTAGGAAAGGGTTACACAAAACATAAAAATGTTTGACAAATATTGTCTGACGAATCTATTTACTAACTACAAGTTCTTGAGATGTTCTAAAATTAAATGCACTGTAGTTATTAATTAATTCATAGTATACACTTAGCGTTTCCTCATTAACTCGCGTAACGCTGAAGCGTTCGAGGTTTTGTTTGGCTTGTGATTTCAACTTTTGTAGTTGTTGTGGATCGTTGAGCAAATACATTAAAGCATTTGCCAGAGTTTGACTATCTTTTGGTGGTACTAATAAACCTGCTTGTCCGCGATCCAAAGTTTCTGGAATACCATCGACATCGCTAGCAATAATTGCACAACCTGCTTCTCGCGCTTCTGTTAGTACTAATCCAAAGGATTCGCAGTGAGAAGCGAGGACAAAGATATCAGAGGACAGCATATAGCGTTGCGGTTCTGACTGGAAGCCTTCAAAATGAATGCGATGGCGAAAAGAGGTATTTTGTACCATAGCCTCAAACATAGCGCGATCGGGGCCATTTCCGACTAAATATAAATGTGCTTGCGGAACTTCTGCAGCAATTTTGATGAAGGCTTCTATTAATTCCACAATTCCTTTGCGGGTGTACATTCCAGCTACAGTAGTAATTGCTGGATGGCATAAAGGTATGGGTTGACAATCTTTAATACTACGATTTCGGGGACTGTTTAATGTACCGTTGGCTACTACGCGTAACTTACTCTTAGATATCCCACGCCGTACCATAGAATCAGCTACAGCATTACTAACTGCAATTACCCGATCCGCCAATCCCATCAAAATAGCGCTGCGCTGAAACTCATTGTGTACAGTAGAAACTAAACTATATTCAGCACCTTTTCTCAGAAGTCCTGCTAATACAACTCCTGTCATCATGTGTGCATGAACAATATCGGGCTGAAACTCTTGAATAATCTGGCGATAACGCCAAGCCGCTTTAATTATATTGATGGGTGTTCTCGATTGATCGAGGTGAAAGTGTTGCACGTCGTGATTTGCTAGTAAGGTTTCGTATTCTCCCCCAGATGACGCAACAGCAACATAATGACCATTTTTCGCTTGTAAACAAGCTAAGTCTACTGCAACATTGACAATTCCGTTACCGATTTGTTGTACATGATTAGTGATATGTAGTATCCGCATAGAAGTTTTCTCCACAGAAAGTGTTAGTTGCTGATTGATGATTTTTGTGGCGCAAAAAAGTAGCACAAAGACGACAATAGTCTTTGATGCTGAAGATGGTGATTGTTTGCTACCCATTAAAATAGGGGTAGTATTTAGTTAAAAACTATATTGATACTCAGCGTTTAGGATTCCGATTTAAAGAATATTTCATGCGAACTAGAAAATCGCTGAATAAATCCTTGGGGAAGTTGCTCGATTTGCGAACAATATGAAGAGATTGCTTGATTCTTTTTATCCTGAACTGATGCAATTGAGAGATAATAAGCTGCTGCTATATCCTGTAATTTGAGCAAAATAAATAACGGCGCTCTCCAAAATAACCAAATTGGATATTGCAACAGATCTACTGTGATGCCAGCTTGTGCGATCGCAGCTTTGACTAATTCATAAGTCGCTTCATGATCCCGGTGGCAATCTTTACGATGAGGAACATAAACCTCTTCAGGTTGATAATGCTTTAGTAGTGTTGCTACCTGTGTAATTGTCTGTTCTCTTTCGCAATCATCTAAATAAGGTAAAGTGCCATCAGGCTTTTCTAGAAAATGAATTTCTGAAGATTTAACACCTAAGATTTCTAATGCCTTTACCGCTTCTTGTTTGCGAATTTTGGTAATTTTATCTGGTGTATTTAACTCAGAATTTCCTGCTCCCTGCCCATCAGTGAGAAAAGTCACTACTACTGGAATATTATGTTCTCGTTTTAGAGCAATCATCCCACCACAGCCAAATGTTTCATCATCTTGGTGAGGAGAAAACACCATAGCGGATTTTTGGCTTAATGCGAGTGGCTGGCTGCCTTTTCGCAGAATCCATCGAAGTAGTAAGCTAGAGTGCATATCTTGAATATGCTCAAGCCAAGTATGGGGAATTAATTTTTGTAATTGCTGTAAATAGATTTTGATACTCATAATAATTTACTCGATTTATGCTTTTATAATTCATGGTTACAGTTTTGGGTATTTGGTTATTATTAAGTCAATACTCTCGTATTTTAGGAGGATTTATTACTCCTTATGTCTCGCTTGTGTTGTTATAAAATCATAATCCAAATACAAATTATTTGTCATTAAATATATTTATTGTTTTCAAAAAGAATTTAATTACTAAAGAGTAAAATATAAAGTTATTTTAAACATCAATATATTGAATGCAAATGATAAACATTTATATTACTCATTTTTAGAAAATTTAAAATAGCTAATTAAGCACAATAATTTCTATAAAGTATAGATATATATAAGTAGGGCGGTGCAATTAAAGATAACTGCCCAGGGCTGTCATTTGTCCTACCCTGCGGGAAGCCGCTAAAGCGTCTAGGTCATTGGTCATTGGTAAAGGTTTCAAGGCTATTTACGTTTCGTAACATAGTTTGGTTTATTTCCACCGACTTACTTAAATGCGGTTTGATTTATGAAAAAATCTCAGCACGAAAAGCTTTGGAATTAATGCGTTACGCTATCGCTAACGCATCCTACATGAACTTCAAAATCAAATATGAGTCCTATAAAATGTGTAATATTAATATAATTTTGTAATAATTATGACAATTTCTATATTAGAAAAGCTTTGGAATTAATACGTTACGCTATCGCTAACGCATCCTACTTGAACTTCAAAAATTAAATATGGGTTTTATATAATGGGAAAATTATGTATATAAAAGTCGTACATAATTTGTAAAATTTAGCGGGGTCTAGATACCCGACTTTTGGAATAAGTCGGGTATCTAAAAACGTGGAAGATGCAAATTGATATTATCCGCGCAAACGATAGATAATTACTTTGCCTTTCCAATCTTCTTCCACAAATACTAAATACTCACCATCCGAACGGCGAAAAGCTCGGATACCGTGGGGTATATCAATCCAACCGCTTTCACCCGCAACTTCTGGGCCGGGTTTGAACTGTTTTACTTGCACTCCCGTGGCGGCGTTGTATACATGGACTTCTGCGGTCTTGAATGTCACAGCAAACACATAGTCTCCTGCTACACTCATAGACATTGTAGAAACTTCGCGCTTCCCTGTGGTGTCATGAGGTACTACGGTGCGCCATCGGGGAGTAGGATTGTCTTTTTGTTGACTCCAATTATCAAAGCGGACAATTTCAGAACCAACCACCCCACTATCGTCACCAACTGGGGGATGATCTGCGGTAAAGCCTGACAAATACATCGTATCTGTATCGGGGAAATACTCAATCCGCCGCAAATCGGTAAATAGACTGGGAGTTTTGTACTTTTGCATGGAACTATAAGTATAGATGGGGTTGCCATGCTCATCTAGTCCCTGTAGCGGATAGTGGCGAATACCAATACCATCTTGAGTCCGCAAGGTTTTCCAAACATCGCCTTTACTGTCTACCCACCAGCCGCCAAAGTAGGGATAATCTTCGCTAGTATCATACTCACCTGAATCGAAGGCACCATTACCATTGCGATCGCGCCAAATCCATTCGCCTTTTTTCGGTTGATTTGGTGGCCAATTACCAGTAATTGATTGTTTACCTTCGGGGTGAGTCCCAACCAACATTCCCGATGGGATAGCGATTTTGTTTTTGTCGCTATTATCAAAACGATAAATTTGCAAAAAGCTGCTATACATATTTGTCAGGAACATAAAGCGCTTACCTTGGATGCGCCTGATAAAAGTGCCATCTGGGGATGTATGCAGACGTGGATCTTGAGGATATTTGAAGGGATTGAGAGTGTAATTTTTGAAAGTCCATTTCTTCCCAGCCGGCTGGCTGTAGTCCATGACAAAGTGTTCTTGCTTGGCGAACACATCAACGCCATCAGTTTGAGGATCTGCATCTGCATTATCCACAAATAGCAATCCCAACAATTGCCACATTAGTTTTCCTGAGGGTGAAAACTTCCTTAAATCAGTCCCTGGTCTGTGAAAACCATTATTGCTAACGTAGATATTTCCGGCTGCATCTGTACCCACTGCGGTAATCCCGTAAAGTTTCAAATCTTGAACTTCCCCAGGATTACCTGCAAAAATACCCCCTTTAGCACCGAAAGTCCCAACCTGCGCTGGCTTTCCAGTAACGTTGTAAATCAATATTTGCTGACGTGGCCCATTTTCCGCTATTAAAAGTCTGCCTTGTGGATCGAGTGCGATCGCAGTTGGTTCGACAACTTTTGTAATTTCTTGTGGCAGTTTTTTGCCATTTTGAGAATAATGCAAAATTTTGGCAGGATTACTACCATTTTTATTTTGAATAATCCACAGATTTCCTTGGCGATTGACAGTTATTCCACCAGGTCTAGCAAAGCTAAAGCTGCGTATTTCTTTCATCGTTTCGGTACTATAAACGCGAATACGATTTGCCGCAGCATCACTTATATATAATTCTTTTTTAAAAGTTGCTAATCCAGTCAATTCGCCTTTTTGGCTGATAATTAGCATACTTTTATCCCAACCACGTCCCCCAGAAAATGGAGCAGGTTTACCAGATAAATCATACCGTCTAACGCAGTACCAATTTGTACCATCTGGGGGATAATCTTTCTCAGTTTTACCTATAGAACCTTGGGTTATAGCTAAGTAAATATATTTGTTATTAACTGTGATGGCTTTACCACCAAGACGACTCCAACCGTGGGTATCATCAAGCATACCCACGATTTTGCCATCTTTATATATTCCTGCTTCTCTGGCTGCTTCGTCCCAAATACTATTGGTATATACAGTGCCATTAGCAGCAACATACATTGCATCTATATTATTTTGTACCCAATATTTTCCACCTCCAAAAGTATTACCAATCCACGTTGTTTTGTAAGTGCTGGTTGGCGAACCACTCACAGTCCAACGTGTTGTCATGCTAAAAGAAGCGAAAACAACTCCCATAGTGAGACAGAGTAAAAATGTCAACATTTTTCTCTGTCGCGAATGACGTTGTAGAAATAGTGTCTTAATAAAATTTGCAAAATGATAGCAGATGAGTTTAATTGTCTGCATGAAGCTAAAGTTCATAAAATCTCCAATCGTATCTTGTGCTGGCGCATAAAGTTTTATTTGTAGCGTGGCAGAACATATTGCAACCTAGTAATTAGCAATTAAAACCTAAATTTATAAATTAGCTAACTGCAATGTACTATTTCATACATTGCTTTTTTGAATCATAATTATCTAAATAATTAGATATTGAATCAGTAATCTAATAACGAAATTTTCAAATTTATATAGTCAGCACGTTACGGCTTATCAGTGCAAATAAATTGACTTACAATAAGCTTATAAATTTGGGTTGGCAGACTACTATAACCCCGATTAATAAATAAAACCCAGGCATATTATCTGTTGGGTAAAACTAGAGATTTCGTTCCCACCCTGATAAGAATTATTACCCACTCTCAAATTTGCTAAGGTTGCCCGAATGCTGAATCGGCGTTATAGGTCAGCACCAATTAAAATTAATTGTCAAAACCCTGGCGTGTTTAACTTAGATGTGTGGAAAATTAACTATTATTGATTCTTTAATTTTGCAATCTAT
Organism: Calothrix membranacea FACHB-236; assembly: GCF_014696315.1. Lineage (GTDB taxonomy): Bacteria > Cyanobacteriota > Cyanobacteriia > Cyanobacteriales > Nostocaceae > Aulosira > Aulosira membranacea. The sequence goes on along the minus strand of NZ_JACJPX010000057.1, from coordinate 13,155 downwards.
TAATTCAATTTCTTTAGCTATAAAGAATAGATTATTGCTGCATAATGATTAATCTTCCTTTAAAAGAATATACACAAAAATAACGAAAACCTGACAAGAATAGTTTGAGGTTTACCAAAAATTTATAAAAAACACATTATTTTTTTAATTTAATTGAAACAGTGATTTTCTCAAATTATTTGCAGTATTAATAGTTACTCTTTTAGATGCAAATCTAGTAAAACCCAATACAGATTTTTTACAAAAGCATCAATAGATACAAAAAATAGCAAATAACTTCTCTATTGAGTAATTATTCTGTGATGAGTAAATTTATCTTTAGAAGCAATCGCAAGCCCAAAGTTATTTGACTCTAATTGTGATTAATATGACATATTGCCGAGATTATAAAAATCAAAATTCTAATCTGGGCGATGTTTACAATGAATTATACACGCGCCATAAAAGTATAAGATTCATCATCAATGCTGTTAAACAGTTAATAACAACACGATGAAATTTTACTGATTGACAGCAAAATCAATATAGTTTAAAACAGATAATTCTATCTAAATTACTCTTGATTGATCATTGGCAGATTTTTAAAAAATTGTTAAAAACAAATTTAATTGTGTTATAAATTGGCTGAAAAATCTTCATGCTAATAGCAGTGAAAAGTACTGATTATATGCTAAAGCACCGAATAACAGTACTAGCAGCAGCAATTTATTGTTGAATTTAAAATCAGGGTTGAGCTTGGTATAAAAATGCGAGGAAGCCAGTTCAACAAAACACAGGAGTAACATAGGTGGAAGGTAACAAAGACAATTTCGCTTCAGCATCTATTCTCACTCTGGGAATGGGCTGGTTTCCCAAAACACCTGGAGGATTAGAACGGTATATTTACGAACTAACTCATCAATTAGCAGCGAATCAAGACAATGTAGAATTATGTGGAGTTGGTTTACCAAATACAGAAAATCTGCCTATAAAATTAACTAACTTAGCTGAACCTGATAGTCCAATTTGGCAACGTTTATGGTCTATTCGTACTAATTTTCGCAAAACTAGAATCGGCAAACCGGACGCTATTAATTTGCATTTTGCATTATATAGCTTTCCGATTTTAGATATTTTGCCAAAAGGAGTACCAATTACTTTTAATTTTCACGGGCCTTGGGCTTCTGAAAGTCAGCAAGAAGTAGGAAATCAAATGTTGAGAGTTTTATTAAAGCGCTGGCTGATAGAACAAAGCACATATAAACGTTGCGATCGCTTTATTGTTCTCAGCAAAGCCTTTGGCAATCTTCTCCATCAACAATATCAAATTCCCTGGAGCAAAATCCACGTTATTCCCGGTGGCGTGGATATTCAGCGATTTCAAGCCAATTTATCACGGCAAGATGCTAGAAGTAAATTAGGCTGGCCTGATAACCGTCCAATATTATTTACATCCCGTCGCTTAGTTCATCGAGTGGGGGTAGATAAATTATTGGAAGCGATCGCAACTATTAAGCCTAGAATACCTGATGTGTGGTTAGCGATCGCTGGGCGCGGACATATACAAGCTGCACTAGAACAGCAAGCTACGGAATTAGGGTTAGAGAATAACGTTAAATTTTTAGGTTTCATTCCTGATGAGGATTTACCCTTAGCTTACCAAGCTGCTGATTTCACAATTATGCCTAGCCAATCTTTTGAAGGATTTGGATTAGCAGTTGTAGAATCTTTAGCCTGTGGTACTCCCGTTATCTGTACTCCAGTTGGCGGAATGCCAGAAATTCTATCATCCTTCTCACCAGATTTAATTACCTCTTCCACCGCAGCCTCAGCCATTGCTGAAAAATTAGAACAAGCGCTACTGCAAAAGCTACCAATCCCTTCAAGAGAAACCTGTCACCAATACGCCGCTACGCATTTCAACTGGCAAAAAATAGCCCAGCAAGTGAGGGAAGTTTTATTGGCGTGAGGGAAGGTTGGGGACTGGGGACTGGGGATAAGGAAGTAGATGGAGATGAGAAAGCAGGGGAAAAATCCCAATTACCAATTACCAATTACCCATTACCCATTACCAAATGACAAATGACAAATGACAAATAACAAATGAAAAACCCCAATTATGAAAATTCTATTTTTAGACCAAAGTGGTAAGCCAGGGGGTGCAGAATTATGTTTGATAGATATTGCTAAACCTTACCGCGATCGCTCTCTTGTTGGTTTATTTGCTGATGGGCCTTTTAAAACTTTACTCCAGCAAAACCAGATTCCGGTGGAAGTTTTAACCAATCAAGCTATCTCTGTGCAAAAATCTAGCAGTTTCCTGCAAGGATTAGCCAGTTTCCAGCAACTGATACCTCTAATTGCGAAGGTAGTAAAGATAGCTCAAGATTATGATGTTATTTATGCCAATACTCAAAAGGCATTAGTCATTGGTGCGATCGCGAGTTTTTTTGCTCGTCGTCCTCTGGTCTATCATTTGCATGATATTCTGTCCAAAGAGCATTTCAGCCAAACTAACCGCAGCATTGCTGTGAATTTAGCTAATTATTTTGCATCTTTAGTTATTGCTAATTCTCAAGCAAGCCAGAAAGCATTTATAGAAGCAGGCGGACGTGAAGATATTACCGCAGTTGTCTATAACGGCTTTGACTCAAAAATTTATCAAACCTGTGAGTCTGATCGGCAAAAATTAAAAGCAGAATTAGGGCTAACAGGAAAATTTGTTGTAGGACATTTCAGCCGTCTATCACCTTGGAAAGGGCAACATATTTTAATTGATGCCATTGCCAAATGTCCTGAAGAAGTAACAACAATTTTAGTAGGCGATGCGCTTTTTGGTGAACAAGATTATGTGCAACAATTACACCAACAAGTTGCTAATTTAGGGCTAGAAAATCGCATCAAATTTTTAGGGTTTCGTGCTGATATTCCGCAATTAATGGCAGCTTGTAACTTGGTTGCTCATACTTCCACTTTTGCAGAACCTTTTGGCAGAGTCATTGTTGAGGCGATGCTATGCGGCACACCTGTAGTTGCAGCCAAAGCTGGGGGTGCAATAGAATTAGTAGAACCGGGAATTAATGGTTTTTTAGTTAATCCTGGGGAAGTTGAGGAATTAGCACAAGTAATTCATATCTGTCTGCAAGATACAGATAAAATTACAGTTATGGCGAATCATGCGAGAAATATTGCTAGTCAGCGTTTTGATGTGGCAAATATTAATCAACAAATCGCTCAACTATTATCATCTAAATTTCCTCAAGAAATATCACCATCACTGCTACCTAATTTATAAATGAAAGTAGGATGCGTTACAAAGTTCGTAACGCATCGAAGCTTTAATAAACCCAACATAGATTATTAGTGTTGGGTTTCCTTACGTCAAACAAACCTACATTTTTTTGCTACAAATTAGATGGATTTAGCTGAATTAATTACAATCCAACTAATTCGCGGGATTCAAAATCAGTTAATTGTTGAGCAATAGCTAATCTCGCTTCCAACTTAGCGACACTAAACTGGTTACGCAAGTATTCCAAATGAGCGATCGCATTTGCTTTGTCAGCAGTTAATCTAATTTGGGTATCGATTGCCTTTTGGTATTCTTGATTTACCAGCAGCACTTCAAAGCGACGCGCTTTGCGTTGAGCATCGTTTTTCAAATCCATATCAAAAGAGGCGCTACGATCCGCATTGCCTTCAAATCGGTTAATTTGCTGTTGAACTGCCATTAACTGAGAGTCTATTTCATTCACTCTTTGGGCAGCTTGAACTATTGCATCTGGATAATAACTCAGTTGCATCATCAAATAATCTTCCTTGCCAAAAATATTGACCGAAAAGCTAGCTATATTGCTATAGCTTGACTACTAAATTGGTGAAAATATGCGGTAGCAAACTCCAATTTTCACCGAGAATTTGTGCTTGTTATATAATTAGAAATGAGGGGTAAAAATTCAGCACTTTGCCTTTCGCAGTAATTACGCCACTTCTCGTAATTGCGATTGATTATTCATCTCTGAGAATGAGAGCGATAGTTGTTCAGCTTGTGGTACAGCAGCTTGTTCCAAAACAGTTACTTCGATGTTCACACTCACTAAATAACTGCCTGTATCAGCACCAACCGCATCAGCAATCATTTTGGCAATATCTGGACGTTTTGCAGTGAGTGGATCGCGCAAAATACACCGATCCCATTCATGTTTAGCAGTGGGATTGAGGTTGAGAATGTAGTGCTTCATCATAGAATTTTTAATCCATCTTCCAGAAAACTGCTACAGAGCCATTTTGCACTTAAACAGGCTTTGTGGGCGCTATACTATCATTATAGTACATTTGTACGCCATTGTGTGAAATTCAAGCTGAAAGAGGCTTTAATATTATGTCCGGTTGAACACTTATCATATCTGTGAGGGTTGGTAATGGGTAATGAGTAATAGGAAAGAAAAATACAGTTTACCAATTACCAACAAGACCAAGCATACCGTAAGTAATTAGCCAGACTTGATATCAATCTTCTGTAAAGAGATTGCATTTATAAATCAATACGCTTGGGTTAAGCTCTTTAGTGGTTGATTTGTCACTGATTAAAAAAGCCAGCAGCATTGGGAGATTCTCCCCCAAACCCCTGATTGGGTGACGGTTGCGTCCCCCAAACCCCCTCCAAAATTATTGTTCTGTTTTTTTGTTTAGTAATACCAATTTGAAAAAAGAACGTGACAGATTGTAGGGGCAAGGCACTGCCTTGCCCTCTAGAATATATTGATGTGTCGCAAACATTATTTGAATTGGTATAACTAGTTTTTTGGTTTTGTTATCAATTAATTTTCTTAAATGAAATGTATATTTATAAACAAGTATTGAAGCTGGTTATTTTTATCAATATAAACAGCTAATTAATTTTTGGTAGCAATGATATGTAAATCGATATTTTGTTGCCGAATTAATTCCATTAACCGTTGAGTAAAAGGTCTTTTAAAGAATCTTCTCCATCTGGGTTGTTGGCTTTCACCAATGACTATTTGTGTGATGTGATAATCTGCTGCAACTTGAGCAATTGTTTGGGCAACACTTTGACTTTTAACGTGCAAAAATTCTCCGCCAAATTCGCGGCACAGTTGCTCACAAGTATCGATGTGTAAGCTTTCTTCTTTAGTAAGAAAACGTTCAGGATCAGCGACAAATACAACATACAGCCGCGCATTCATATAATTGGCAATGCGCGCCCCTCGGCGCAGCAATTGCACTGAATTTGGATAAGTAGAAATACAAACTAAAACTCGTTCGTGAACATTACAAGTTTGTCCAACTACGATAGAGGTGTTGGCTTCTTCTTCAACTGTGTCTGCGACTTCTCGTAAAGCTAGTTCCCGTAAAGCAATCAAATTGCGACGCTGAAAGAAGTTTTCTAAAGATTGCTCGATTTTATTAGCTCCATAAATCTTACCTTCTCGCAAGCGCTCTTCTAGAGTTTCCGGCGTAACATCAATCACCACAACAGCGTCAGCTTCCTCAAGCAAGCGATCGGGAATCCGTTCGCGCACCACTACACTAGTAATTCTGGCGACAACATCATTCAAACTTTCTAAATGTTGAATATTGACAGTAGAGTAAACATCAATTCCAGCGTTTAAAATTACTTCTACATCTTGGTAGCGCTTTTCCCTTGGGGAACCTGGGATATTAGTGTGAGCCAGTTCATCCACTAGAACCAGTTGAGGCGATCGCACTAAAATAGCCTCTGTATCCATTTCCTCTAAGGTAATATTCTGGCGGATACTGGTTTTGCGAGGAATTACCTCTAATCCAGTGGCTTTCTGAGCAGTATCTTTGCGTCCGTGTGTTTCCAAAATGCCAATTACCACATCAATACCATCCTGCTTCAGCTGATGTGCTTCTTCTAACATTTTGTAAGTTTTGCCCACACCAGGAGCCATACCAATGAATATTTTATGCTTTCCCCGTCGCTGCGGGCGAGTATAAGAAGCGTCAGGGGATGAATTAGAGGAATTAAACATGAATGGGGATTGGGGATTGGGGATGAGGGAGATGAGGAGGATGAGGGAGACAGAAAAAATAACAAATTCCAATTACCAATTACCCATTATCCAATGCCCAATGCCCCATTCCCACCTTACCTCTGAATCGCAGATGCAAGTGCTTGATCAATCGCTGCTAGTACATCAGCATCTAGTTCTACACCGGATGCAGCAGCATTATCAACGACTTGATCGGGACGGCTAGCACCGATAATTGCTGAAGCTACGCGTTGATCGCGCAGTACCCAAGCTAAAGCTAACTGTGGCATACTCAAGCCTAAATCTTGGGCGATGGGTTTGAGTTGTTGTACTGCAGAAAGGGTGCGATCGCTAAATAAATCTTTGCTAAAAAACATATTCATCTTCTCGTTACCTGCACGAGAATCTGATGGTGGCGCTTCTCCTGGGCGGTATTTGCCGGTAAGTATGCCCTGAGCTAGTGGTGACCAAACAATCTGACTTATACCGTTATCTGCACATAATTGAAACACCTCAGCTTCTGGTTTGCGCCACAACATAGAATATTGGGGTTGACTGGAAACAAAGCGCTCAACACCAGAAAGATTTAATGCTGCTTGAATTTGCTCAGGACTCCACTCGCTAAAGCCAATGTAACGCGCCTTTCCTTGACGTACTACCTCAGTGAGTGCCGTCATTGTCTCTTCTAGGGGTGTGTTGACATCGTAACGATGACATTGGTAAAGGTCAACGTAATCTGTACGTAGACGTTGCAGCGAAGCATCGATTTGTTTGTGGATTTGGGCTGCTGATAGTCCTCTGTCATTAGGTGACATGGGGAAAAATACCTTAGTAGCTAAGATATAGGAGGAACGGTCAATTCCTTGTAAGACTTGGCCTAAAAAGGATTCAGCCCCACCAGTGGCGTAAACATTAGCAGTATCTAAAAAGTTGATTCCTACTTCAAAAGCTTTGTGAATACAAGCCTCGGCGTTTTGCTGCTCCACCGCACCCCCGTAAGTGAGCCATGAGCCAAGGCTAATTTCCGAAACGCGCAAATCGCTGTTACCGAGCTGGCGATATTTCATTTGCGTTTCTCGTTTCACTAGCGATCTCATCGTTATTACCTCCAAAAAGGGATTTTGAGAATTTTCCCTGTGCTGATTCAGATGTTCTAGGTTTTGTCAGGTCAGCATTTTTCTTTTCCATTAATTTGGGGAAAGAGGGAAATATTAAACTGTATTGCTAGAAAGCGCGAAAGCGGATTAAAGCAATATTAAAGAAGTTAAAACGAAAGTTCATCAGCTTTAAGTAGGAGAAGTAATTAAAAAATTGGTCAAAGCCCCAATAGAGGATTTCCACATAAACAAATAATCAATCACGTTGGTGAGCAGGGGAAAAATCAATGACAGAAAAAAATAAATAGGGGCACAATATATTATGCCCCTACGATTATCTGTACTTCAGTGCTTTGTAATCTGCTGTAATTTTGCAATTTTTCTGGAATACTTTATTGAACAGTTAAATTTTGGCGCTATTAATTTTTAATATCAACTCTTTGTAGCCAGCATCTGAAAACTTTGATTTTTGCTAACTTTGCCAAAATTCAGTTACCTACCAGATTTAACAATGCTAAATTCTGTGTGAGTATTTCCTTGAAAAATCATTATTAAATAACTCTACATTGGCAAGCCTGGTAATCCTCTTAAACTGCGTAAAGCACTGACACAAGCAGGGCAATCACAACCAAATAAACTTATAGCTGCATTACTTTCTTCTTCACTAAATTCTAGAGTGGCAGCCTCACCACCTGTTGATTGATTTGAGGCTAAAACTTGTGTAGATTTAGCAGCAACACTGTTATTGTTATTAGTTCTGCGAATACAAACTAGTGGTGTTGGATAGCTACCATGAGGAGAATGTACACAGGCACGACCATCTGGAGTATAAATGACTTGGGTAACCCGCAACGCCGCATGAGCAGGCTGAATCAGTATAGAAAATACTGTTGGGCTGGAAAGCAAAGTGAGCAGGAATTTTTTATTCATATCATCAATAACCTTTCCTTAGTCAGTGAAAGTAAATAAGTAGTTTTAGTCTTTAATTAGAGATAAATTTTCTAGCTTTTCATCCTCCAATTTTTCATACTGTGCTGGAGAAAGAACAAGTCAAGAAAAATATTATCAGAAGAGATTTATTAAATATATATCTAGAGAAGTATTATAGATATGACATTTTTGTGACAGTTATGTTTCGGGAATGACATATCTGGAGTACATGAATACAGTGATGAAGAATTATGAAATTTGAAAATACCCACCCCTAATTTCTTGCTGTTTAACACAAAGAGTTAGAGATGGGTTTTGTGCTTAATTTATACTGATTTAAGCGGATTAAATCTTGATTACAACCAAGCGCGATCGTATTGCACAGGCCAAAGTTTTTCGTATCCTAGCTGTTTGGCTGCAAGGTGTGGCCAGTAAGGATTGCGAAGTAATTCTCTCCCTAAGAGTACTATGTCGGCGGCTCCTGTACTAATAATTTTGTCAGCTTGTTCGGGAGATGTAATTAAGCCAACGGCTCCTGTGTCAATCTTGGCTTCTCGGCGGATACGCTCGGCAAACTGAGTCTGATAACCTGGTTTTGAGGGAATATTAATTCCTGGGATAATACCACCAGATGAGCAGTCAATAAGATCCACACCCAAAGACTTTAATTTGTCACTTAAAGCGATACTTTGCTCTATATCCCAACCTTTATCGACCCAATCAGTAGCAGAAATTCGTACAAATAATGGATTGCTTTGCGGCCAGACTTCTCGTACTCCTTGAACTACTTCCCGAAGCAACCGAGTCCGGTTTTCAAAACTACCACCGTAATCATCTGTACGAGTGTTCGCTAGCGGTGAGAGAAATTGGTGCAGCAAGTAGCCGTGAGCTGCATGAATTTCAATAACTTTAAACCCGGCTTTCAAAGAACGTTGAGCCGCTTGGATAAAAGCTTGAGTAACTTGTTGAATACCTTCTAAAGTCAAAGCTTCTGGTATGGGAGCATCTTTACTAAAAGCGATCGCACTGCTGGACACAAGAGGTCGCCACCCCTCCTGGGATTCATCTAAAAATTTTCCTCCCTTGCTGGGTTTGGCGGTGCTGGCTTTTCTCCCCGCATGAGCCAGTTGAATTCCCGCCACAGCACCAAAGTTATGAATTAATTCCACAATCTGAGCTAAATTTTCGATGTGTTCATCTGACCAGATTCCCAAATCTTGCGGACTAATACGTCCCCGCGCCTCTACCGCTGCTGCTTCTGTTAGCACCAACCCCGAACCGCCAACAGCACGAGAAGCTAGATGAATTTTGTGCCAATCATTAGCAAAACCATTCGTACTAGAATATTGGCACATAGGTGAAACGGCAATGCGGTTACGAAATGTCACATCACGAATACTAAATGGTTCAAACAGGTGTGCCATTACTATTGATTCCTTCTCTTGCTAGGTCAAAGAAATTCCGGACGGACTTACACAATAGACTCAGGTTGGCTGCAACTGCTGTAGATGTGCGAATTGGCACACTGAATTGAGCGAGCGAACCATCCACAGAAATAATTCGATAGCATAAACATCATTCACTGCCAAACTCCACAGCTATTAGTACCAAGGCACAAACAAAACCACCACTGATATAAATAGTGGTTATTTATACCTTTTCAATTGGCTTTTGGCATTTCTTAACAAGCTAAAGACGCGGATTTGGTTTAAGCGAACAGCGTTATGCAATTCTTAGTTAAGGAAAAGCACGCTTATTAAGGAACTCATCACTGAGTCCCATATCTCCAAGCTATGGCAAAAGCGTAGAAAGTGAATCTAATAGATAGCCTAACTAAAATTTCTCAATTCTGGAAGGCAACTAATCTTTTAATAATGGGGATGGGATGCAGAGTTGAAAAACACTATATGGGCAAAATTTGCTCAAAAACCCCTGATATTTTAATTATGTTAAAAAAAGTTTATTTTTTAAAATGTCTTAAACCATAACGGTCTTGATATTTGGCAATATAATCTACATTCTGCTGTTCTAATTTTGTAAGTAATTTAGATGGAAATTCTTTAGGCGAATATCTTGGTTCATACCACGACTGCTGATTAAAATAATCCTGTATACCTGGAGTGTCAAACCGCCGACCATGAACGGCAAATATCCAATTTCGCATAATATCTAATTCCAACCCGTCTTTACCTTGCAAATCTGCATCGGTGACATATCTTTGGGAAAGCCAGGAGTAATCAGTGGTTGTAGTATTAGTAACTGCTGCGGTAGATGGCGTAGGGTCGGGTGTAGATGTGCCAGCAATTTGTTTAAAATAAAATCTATCCGCCGATACATTGGCATTTTTACTAGCAAAAGCACAATAAGCGTTAGGATTAGCTTGTCCGTAAGTTTTGAGTTGGTCTATGCAACTGTTGCGATCGCTAAACTGACTCACATACACTACATATAATTGTTGCCCTGATAAATTGGCATAGTCTGGTAACCAAAAGCTACCAGCTTGAGAGTAACCTTGATTGTATAAAGCTTTCACTCGCAGATTCGCCCCAGGTAATTTAGCATAGGCTGAATCTGAAAGGAAATAAAACGCACTAGGCTGTGTAGAATTGACTTCTGTTTGCTGAGGTACAGGAGTGTCGTTTGCAGAGGCGGTTGGCGCTGGAGAAGTTGCAGAAGGCGTAGATTGATTTAAAGATGTTGGTGTCGGTTTTGGTAACACCTGACTAATAATGACAGCCGCACCAATTAACCCACCTGCAATTAAACCACCCATCACCAAACCATTATTGCGATGATTAGTTTCTGGTTTCGGTGGTTCAGTTTTTGGCGGTTCAGTGGGGCGAGGCGATACAGGAACAGTAGGCGGTGGTACAGTAACAACAGGCGGCTGATGGAAAACTGGTTGTGTTGGTGGAATAGGACTGGCTATACTCTGCAAAGCATCCAGCATGGCTCTAGCTGTGGGAAAGCGATCTCGTGGATGATAGGCGATCGCGCGATCGAGTATATCTGCCATCATTGGACTCAGATGAGGAGCATATTGTCGCCACATAATATCCGCCGTCTGGGGATCTGCTTCTATTTGTTGTGGTTGTCTCCCAGTCAGTAAATAAATTGCTGTCATCCCCACACTATATAAATCGCTGGAATAAACTGGTCTCCCCGTCGCCTGTTCGCTGGACATATAGCCGGGTGTACCAATGACAATCGAGCTGGTAGGTAAACCTTGAGAATTCACCACCGTTCCCATCGATTCACGCACCGCACCAAAATCAATCAATACAGGTTTGCCGTCTCGATGTCGCACAATAATGTTATCTGGTTTAATATCCCGATGAATAATATACTTACCGTGGACATATTCCAACACAGGTAACAAATTTAGCAATAATTCCTGTATAGCTTTTTCGCTAAATAATCCCTGCTGCTGTAACCTTGCTGTGAGGGTATCACCTTCTACCCATTCTTGAACCAGATAAAATTGCCCTGCTGCTTCAAAATAAGCATATAACGTGGGTATTTGGTCAGTTGCACCGCCGAGTTCTTCTAAAATCGCCGCTTCCCGCTGAAACCGTTCTTTGACTAGTTGGTAAATCTGCGGATTATTTTGAATAGGTCTCAGCTGTTTGACTACACAACGGCGCTTAGAAGGCATATAGCTATCTTCTGCTAGAAAGGTTTCGCCAAACCCACCAGCACCCAAAGTGCGAATAACTTGATAGCGATCGTTCAACAGGTTCATTCGTAATTCTTCATAAGACGTAGCGTGTGTTATGCCGTAGGCTAACGCACCTGTATCCATCGATGGTACTTTAATATACTCCAATAACACACTCAATCTGGTTGTAATCAACAATTTTCAACACCGAACCTGATTGAGTGTATAAGTGCTTAGTTTTCCCTAGACACAGGACACACAACAGCACCAAGGCGAGATGTTGGTGTAGCTTGAGGTGTATTGGTAACCATAGCTATTTCACCAGTAGCAGTTTTTATCCAACCTTGTGCTTCGATAATTTCCGGGCTTCCATTGTTACTTATCGCAACTACACCATCTATTGACGTAGCTTTTTGCTCTTCTAGGGTTGCTAGGGGAATGTGAATACTTGTACCTGTCATCCATTCCAGAGGGCTAGGTGGTAAATTACCACGTCCGGTCACAATAAATTTACCTAAAGGTTTCGGGTTGGGGATCTGTGGGGCAGATTTGCGAAAATTTAGTACTCGCGTCAATGAATTCGTTAGGTAGTTGAATTAGTTCTTGCGTTGGTTGGACTTCTGGTTGCTGAATCTCAATTTGTCCTTGTACCCCTAATTCAGAACTCGCAGTAATATCATTTGTTTGTGGTGATGGTTTGAGGCGTGAATTAATACCGAAAATATTCTGAGTAAAAATGTTAATATTACCACCTGCACCAGAGAAGGCGTTAGCTGTAATATCGCTGTTTTCGTTGGGTGCAGCAACGATGAATGGTGTATTTATAGTTATGTTACCGCCATTGCCTCCGGCTTGGGCTGTGCCTGCGGTGGTGGAAATTTGGCTACCGTTGCGTAGAAGTAAGTATTGAGAAAGGTTGAAATTGATGTCACCGCCATCGGTAGAAGCTGTTTGAGCGATAATTTTACCGTTATTGAGGCGGGTAATATCACCACTAATATTGATATCACCTGCTATTCCTTTGCCATCGCTGCTACTACTGATAAAACCACCCTCTGCGACATTCAATAGTGGAGTTTCAATTGTTAAACTTCCACCATTACCTGTACTTGTTTCAGATGCAGAAGCAGTAATTTTACTAGTTCTTTGCCTTTCTAGAGAACCTGTAGATATACCTGTAACATTTACAGATTCGTTAGCACGGATAAAGATTTTTCCTGCATCACCTTCTCCTGTAGTTTGAGCAAAAACTTCAGCACCATTTCTTAAACTTAATGTTCTGGTTTCAATTGTCAAATTTCCACCTTTTCCTTTAGGTGGTCTACCGTTGCGAGGGTCTATAATACCAGCATCAATTCTTCCATCTAATTGTCGGGAGCATCCAGTTTTGGAAGATTTACCGTTTCTGGGAAAATGTAAAGGGAAATAACCCTGTGCGATCGCTGACAATGAACCAAGAGAAACAAGAACGGAT